>JBAZNI010000001.1:0-565405 GCA_041649295.1 Candidatus Pacearchaeota archaeon
ATGGCCTTGCCTACTCTCTCTGGAACCTTCTTCGTCTTTCCTACGATAGGGGCAGGGTGGTTGTTGTCGACGCCGAAGGCGTCGCGCCCGCAAAAATTGATACTAAAAGATATATATCTGAAATTGAAACTAGAGCAAATGAAGAAGTTAGAAGAGTTGAAGCTATTAGAAATAGAGCTATTGCAGAGATAAACAAAAGTATTTAAAATTATTCTCTTTTTTAAGATTCCTAGCCAATTGGCTGGGCCACAGGCTAATTAATAGTGCTTTTGAAAAGCCATGAAATTCAACCACAACAACTAGTAGTTATGATATGAATGCGAAACTTGAAGTGGTGGTGATTTACTTTTAATTAATTAGCTACACATTCCCGTTTGTCGAGGTTCAATCTTAACAACAATGGCAATGCCAACTCGAACTGGAACAATCTTCGTAATTCCAACGATAGGGGCAGAATGGCTTAACAATTGGTTAGTTTATAATGAGAACTTATAAACATATCTATCCGCAAATTTGCAATTTATCTAATTTAATTCTTGCTTGGAGAAAAGCAAGAAAAGGCAAAACTAAAAAACATTATGTAATGGAATTTGAAAAAGATACAATTGGAAACTTATTAGCCTTGCAGGAAGAATTAAAAAATCAAACTTACTCTCCAAAGCCATTGATAACTTTTATTTTGCGAGACCCAAAAACACGCAAAATCTCTAAAGCAGATTTTAGAGACAGAATAGTCCATCATGCCATTGTAAGAATTTTAGAGCCAATTTTTGACAAGACTTTTATCTATGATTCTTGTGCAAATAGAAAAAGAAAAGGAAATCTATTTGCAATTAAAAGATTTAAGAAATTCATAAAAAAGGTTTCAAGAAATGGAAAAACTAATGGCTGGTTTAATATTAATCAGGTAAAAGGATATTGTTTAAAAGCAGACATAAAACATTATTTTGAAGAAGTTAATCATGAAATTCTTTTGAGTATTATTAAAAGAAAGATAAAAGATGAAAAAGTTATTTGGCTTATAAATAAAATTTTAAAGAATTCAGATAATAATAAAAAAGGAATGCCCTTAGGAAATTTAACATCGCAATTTTTTGCAAATATCTATCTTAATGAGTTGGATTATTTTGTCAAACATAAATTAAAGGCAAAATATTATGTTAGGTATGTAGATGATTTTGTTTTATTAAATAATTCTAAGGCACAATTAAAACTCTGGATGGAAGATATTGAACATTTTTTAATAGATAATTTAAACCTTGAACTTCATAAACAAAAATCAAAAATTATCCCATTATCAAGAGGAATAGATTTTGTTGGTTTTAGAAACTTCTATTATTATAGATTAGTCAGAACAAGGAATATTAGAAACATACGAAATAAAATTAATGATTATAAAAAGTTTAAAATTTCTTATGTTAACATATTGGATAGTTTTCAAGGATGGCAGGCATATGCAATGTGGGCAGATTGTTATAATCTAATAAACAAGTTAGAATTTGAGATAAATTAAATTTACTCTTTTTTCTGCTTTTTCTTTTCAGGCTCCTTTCCCTCTTCTCTAACTCTGATAATCACTTTTCCACCTGCTTTTTCTATTTTTAAAATTGCAGATTCTGAAGCAGCTCCTGCATAGATTGTTTTTGCAGAATGGATTTCTCCTTCTCCCAGTATTTTATATTTTTCTAATTTAACTTCTTTTTCCTTAAACTTAATTTCAATATCTCCAACATTGATAATTTCTAATTTTCTTGGTTTTGCCTTTAATCCTTCTTTTCCAAAATATTTTTCATCCTGATTTAGTATTAATGTCTTTTTGTGGTCTGCCCTTTTTCCAGTTCCAGCCATTCCAAATCCTCCCCTATGCCCACTTCCCCTTGCCTTTTTCTTTCCCCCTCTGCCATGGGTGTGGCTTCCACTCATTCTTGAAGATTTTTTTCTTTTTTTATTTAAACTCATTTTCCTAACCCCACTAATAATTTATTATATTTTTCAAATGTCTCTGTTTCATCTAAACCCCATGGGTTTTTTCTGCCTCTATGATAGGATTGTTCCCAAATTAGCATTGAACTTCTTCCAGTTTCATCTTCAGTTATAATATATGCGTTAGCCATAATCCCTCCTGATGGCAATCTTTTTGCACTTACTACAACTCCCCTATCATTTTTTATAATTGTTCCCCCATTTATTTCTGCTCCAATATCTAATGATCTCATTGTTTCCATTTTATAACATTCTCCTGATTAAATCATTTATTTTTTCTTTGTGATTTCCCAGCACGCCCCTTGGAAAGTGCTGTTTGCTGTTAATCCCTCCTCTTGGAGGATGCAGTCTGAAAAAGGGTTTTATTTCAAGGTTATTCATTGTTTTTTTAGTTAATATTTCTTTAGATATTCTTCCTGCATCTATTTTTCCTTTTTTATTTATTAATTGCCCTCTTTTTTCTATAAGTTCTTTTAATGTTTCATCATCAATATTTCCATATGCAGTAAAATCTCTTATTTTTTTAAGTATTCCTTTCATTTCTTCTTTAGTTTCATCTACAATAACACATACATATTTTCTTCTTAATCTTAGTCTTGATAAGGTATTCTCTGTTTCTTCTCTCATATTTACCATTCCTGCTATTCTTATTATTGCTATCATTTTAATCGCCACCTCTTTCAACAGATTCACGTTTAACAAATATCGCAGGTACCCCTTTATCTTCTATTATTGCAACAGCTAAAACATTTGGGTGTTCATATAACTTATCTCTAATTTTATTTATACTTTTCATTTCTCGTTCACTAATTTCTTCCGGCATGTACCCTTGTAATAATAAACTAATCCTACTCATTTTATCTCCTCCAGATTCTTTAATGCACTTATTATTGCTTTAGCATAATTCATCGTTGTTCTTCCCTGTCCAAATGACTGGCTGTAAATATTTTCAATTCCCGCAAGCCTTAATATTTTCTTGCCTTCATCTCCAATTACTAACCCTGTTCCTCTTGGTGCAGGCATAAGAATTACTTTGCAGCTTCCGCATTTTCCTTTTGTTCTCATCGGTATGCTGTGCGGTTCTGCTGTTGAATCATCAAAACTTCCAGAGCCTCTTCTTACTCTGAATATGTTTAATTTTGCTTTTCTTAAAGCTTTTTCCCTTGCTGGCAGGGTTTCTTTTGCTTTTCCAAATCCAAAACCCAAATGCCCGTTTTTATCCCCAACAATAACAAGTGCTGAAAATGTAACTATATTCCCTTCTTTTGTTTTTTTCTGTGACTGCCTCCACGCTCTTCTTTTTCCCCCTCCAAATTTTCCTTTTGACTGCCCTGCAAAAAGTAAATCACTCTCAACTTTTATAAGGCTGTCGACTATTTCCGGCTCTAAAATTTTAAGATTATCATCAAGTATTTCATTAATATTTTTTATTTTTCCTTCTTTTACTTTTTTGCCAAGTTTGGTAATTGGCTTCCAGGAGCCTAATTTTTCCCTAATTAATTCATCCGGGTCTTTTCTTTTTCCTCTTACATTTTTTTCAACTTCTTCCTGGATTTTAACATCATCTCCAACTATCCCCTTAACTTCTTCAATTTCATTTATTTTTTCTTTTAATTTCATTGTATTTTTTCACGCACATTTTTTATTATTTTTTGAACATCTCCGCTTTGGTGTTTTCCACTAATTCTTTCTTCATCTGGAAAAACATTTTTTCCAATATTAACTTTTACTCCAGCATCTACAATCCCCTTTAAGGCAGCGTAAACTCTTGAACCAGATACACTTTTTTCCAAACCCAGGTCAGCTATTGCCCTGCTGTCTTTTTCTTTTGCAGTTATTTTCTTTCCTATCAATAGCCCTGTGAGATATGCTGCTGGAATTGATTTTAAGCTTCCTTTTAATTCATTGGGCCAGCCATTTTTTAGAAGTTCTTTTGAACTAACCCCGATAATTATTTTGTCTTTTGCTTCTGTGCTTTTTACATATTGGATGATTATATAGCTGTTTGTTTTCCTTACAACTATCCTCATACTTCCGGATTTTAGCAGCCCAAGCCTCTGTTTATAGTCTGTTTTTCCTTCTTTCCTTCTCTTCCTGATTGTTTTTCCTATTTTATGCATTTTATTTACTCCAAATTCTCCTTTAATTGCTTTTTGCTTTTGAATTTTTTATTTTTTATTTGTTTTCTAAGCTCTTTATACTTTTCATTTCCCAGTGCCCCTTGTTTTTTAAGCTCTTTAACATATGTCCTTAACTTTCTTGTTATTTTAACATAGTCCTGTTTTCTATTTTTTACTTTTATTCTTACATTCCCTGCTTTTCTTCTTGTGTTTTTTTTGATATTTGTCTTTCTTCCTTTTATAAGATTAATTTTAATTGCTCTGCTTTTTTCAAGTTCTTTAATATCCTGCCTCGTAATCGCTTCTTTTATTTCATCCAGCCTTTCTTTATTAAATGCTATTCTCCCGATTCCAACACCCAGGGCTCTTGCAGCAAGTCTTTTCTTTTTATCAAGTTTCATTTTGACACCTCTTTGGACTTTTCTTTGCCTTCTTCAAAACCTTTTTTGACTTCTTCTTTTCCGATTTTTGAAAGAAATTTTTCAGCATTGAAATTTGTGGTTTCAATTTTATTGTCTATAATATATTTTGCAATTGCTATTTTATTTTTTCTCCCTGTTTTTCCAATAAGTGCTATTTCATATGATTTTAATTTTTTAATTTCTCCGATAGATTTGACTAAAACAGGGTTTTTCCCTTTTATTTTTCCCTTTATTTTATTTGGTTTTCCATACCCAAGTGCGACAACTCTTGGCCTTCCTTTTTCTTTAAGCCTCATTTTATTGTCTCTTCCTTTTGGTGCTCTCCATTTCTGGAGTTTTTTTCTTCCTCTGCCAAGCCTGGAGTAGTCCCTTGTATTTCTTCTAAGGAATTTTATCTTTTTCATTTACATTTCCCTCCCGGGTTTTTCTGTAATATATATTCCGTCTTGAAATTTTCTTCTGTCTTTACTTTTTACAAATGTTGCTTTTTCAAGATTTGCAGCTGTCTGCCCTGCTATTTCTTTGTTATGCGACTCTATAGTTATCTTGTTTCCATTTACCTCAACCTTTGCCCCTTTGATTATTTTTGAAGTCCTTGGTTTTTTCTCTCCCAGAAAATTTTTAATAATCACCTTGTTATTTGATTCATCTACTTGGGCAGTTATTGGAAAATGTGAAAAAGCAATTTCCATCTTATATGTAAACCCTTCTGATAATCCTTTGATTATATTTAAGATATGCGCCTTTATTGTCATAATCATATTCTTCTCTTTTTTAGTCGCATTTTCAGATTCAAGTATAAGGGTATTTCCGTCTTTTTTTACATTAATCTTAAAAAAGTTAAATTCTTTTTTTACTTCTTTCTCAGAATTTTTTACAGTCATTGACCTTTTTCCAATACTAAAATCAATTCCTTCAGGAAATTTAATTTTTTCAGTAATTTTTTCTTTCATTTTTATACAGCTTAGTAAAAATAAGCAATAAGCACTCCCCCTATATTTTGTTCAAGAGCTTCAGCATGAGTCATTAGCCCCTTGTTTGTTGAAATTATTATAATACCGATTCCCCTTGCAGGAAGGTATCTCCTCATGTATTTATCTATTTCAGATACACTTACATTGTGCCGGGGTTTAATTGATTTGCATTCTATGAGCTTTCCAATTTTTATCTCCATTTTTTTATCTTCAACCTTAAAACTTTCAATGTATCCTTCTTTTTTTGCTATTTCTAATACTCTGTTTAAGACATTTGAAAATTTTGCTATTTTCAGTTCTATTTTCCCTGATTTCTTAGCATTCATTATATTGTTTAGAGCATCTGAAATTATATCTTGTGACATTTTTTTCTCCTATGAATATTTTTTAAACCCTATTTCTTCTGCAATTTCCCTAAAACACTGTCTGCAGAATTTTAATCCATACTGCCCGACATGCGCTCCGATTCTTCCGCATCTTTCACAGCGGTATCTTGCAGTTCCTGTTGTTCTATCTTTAGGTTTATTATGCTTTAAAAACTTCTTTGCTATTGCCGGTTTGCTTTTAAGTTGCTTGTATAGTTTTTTCCAATCACTTTGTGTCATTTTAATTTCCTTTTATTATTCTATTGTTGTTTGGAAATTTTCTTCCATAAATTTAATTATTTCCTCTTTGCTTGCTTCCTGCTTTTTTGGAGTTCTTCCACGCTTTATCTTTTTTATCTTAGCTCTTTTTCCGTTTCTTTTAAATACAATCGTTACTTCAAGACCCCACATTCCAATGTCTCTGTCATATTCCTCTCCGGGAATTTCGATGTATTCATCAATCCCGAATGAAAAATGATTATTTTGTATTTGTTTTTTTCTAAGTTCGTTATTTATTGATGCAAGAAGTCTTGGAAGCAGTTTCATTGCCTCCTTGCCTCTCAGAGTTACCATACACCCTACTTCTAATTTTGGTCTTATTCCAAAACTAGGTATCCTCTTCATTGTAAGCCTTTTTGCAGGTTTTTTCTTTGAGATTTTTTCAAGGAGTTTAAAGCCCTTGTCAAGGTCCTCTTTTACTCCTCTGCATGACAGTATTATTTTTTCCATTTTTACTTTTCTCATTGGGTTTTCTGTTTGTTGTTTCATTTTATTTAAGCTGTTACAATTAACTCCTTATTTTTAATATTTATATCCCCATATTCACAATGGATAACTGCATTATTTTCAGTTGTGTTTATTATTTTTCCAGACTTTCCAATATGCTTCCCTTTTATTACAATTGCGTGCATGCCCACTTTTATAGGGAGAATTTTTTCTATTTTCCCGCTTTTAAAATTAATAACAACAGAATCTCCTGTTTTTGCTTTTTCATTGGATAAAATGCTTCTTCCATCATTTAAGTTAAGCTGTATTTTATTCCCCTTAAGGACTTTTTTATTTGCTATTTTCGCTATTTTTGACAATGCTTCATTGTTGTTGATTTCTTCAACAATTGTTTTCCCGCTTTTTGAAATAAGGATTTTATAGTTCTTTTTTAATTCATCAATTGACATTATATCAAACAAGCTTAATGAATAATTATCTTCTTTTATAATTTTCCCATTGACTGCTATTTTCTTTTCATACAGTATTTTTTCAAGTTCTTTTCTTGTTTTTACCATTTTAAGAATATCCCTCATTATAATTAGAATTGGTATTCCAGTTTTCTTATTATGGCTTGGCACAACTACATATTTTGTCCCTTTCCTTGGAATTGCCCATCCTTTATTGGTTGTTGCTCTTTTCTGATGCATTTTTATCTCCTTTTATTTCCTTTTTATTTGAATTTGACTTGTGAATTTTTCTCTCTAATGCAGAGATTCTTTTTTTATCATTTAAATCTAAATTTTGTATTTGCAGGTTTGAACATCTGAAATATACATTTACTTTTGTTCCGTCATTTTTCTTCATATTTATTCCATCAATGCTCACTTTCATCTTTTTTGAATTAATTCCGGATATTTTCCCGCTTTTCTTTTTGAATTTTCCGCTCATCACCACGACATCATCCCCCTTTCTTATAGGGAAACTTCTTCTGCTGTATCTTTTCCTAAGCTCTTTTGACAAATTTACCGACATGATTTTTCTTTTTATGTGCATTGGGGCATTTGCCAGATATTTCCTCTGCTTCCTTGTCTGCGAACTTTGCTTCCAGTGAGTTGAAAATTCTTTTTTCATCTTAAACTACAACTCCTGCCAATTTAGCTACTGACGCCCATCTTTCAAGTATCTCTCTTGCTACAGGGCCCTTTATTTGCGTTCCCTTTGGATTTCCTTTTTCATCTTTTAATAGAGCAACAGCATTATCACTAAATGCAATTCTTTCCCCGGTATTCCTTCTCCAGGATTTTCTTTGCCTTATTATAACTGCATCAAAAACTTCTCCCTTCATTTCTGGTTTTCCTTTTCTTACAGACACTTTAACCCAATCTCCAACTTTGGCACTTTGCTGTCTTCCTTTTGTAGTTTTTCCTTTTTTAACAGCTACAATCCTTACAATTCTTGCTCCGCTGTTATCTGCAGCATCTACTAAACTTCCAAGATTCAAACCCCGGCTTATATGTGCACTAATTGCTTTCATCTTTTTCCTCCCTGTCTTCTTTACTTTTTTGTCCCTGTTTAATTTCTGCACCCCTTATTTTTCTTGTAACTTCATGGTGCATAATTTTGCTTAGAGGACGGCATTCCATAACTTCAATATAATCTCCAATATTAATTTTACCCTTCATTGATTCTGGAAGATAAGCATGTATCTTTGTTTTTGCTTTTGCATATCTTTCATATTTTCTGACAAATTTAACCCTTTCAAATTCGATTGTAACTCTTTTGTCAAATTTTCTTATTACTACCCCTTCAAATTTCCTCCCCCTAAGAGAGCGCCCGCTATTTTTAGTTGCTTCTCTGTCTTTGTTCTTATTTTTTTCTGCCATTTTCGTTTTTTGTGTTTTATTCTTCTATTGAACTTTCTGAAAATCCAAGTTCAACCAATGCTGGTTTTATTTTTTTCTTATGGTCTCCTTGAAGTTCGATTGTGTTTTCTTTTATTGTCCCCCCGCAACCAAGCTCTTCTTTGAGCTCTTTTGCGAGTTTTTTCAAATCTAGGCTTTTGTCAAGCCCAGATATTATTGTTGTCATTTTTCCGAACTTTCTTTTCACTACTGCTACTTGGATTCTCTGTTCACTTTTTGCTATTTCTTCGCAAACACAGGCCTGCGTTGGCAAGCCACACTTTGGACATATATCCATATTATGATTTGTTTTTTAATCCCTTAAGCATTAATAATTTTGCAAGTGTTTTTCTCATTTCGCGGAGTTTTACTTTTCCGCCCTTTCCCGCAATAACCCTTGCTTTTATTAGCTCGAGATTTATTTCTTCAATTTTCTTTTGAATATCCTGTTTTCCTAATTTTGAGAGCTCTTTAAACTTTGCCATTTTGTGTTTCCTTAAAATTTACTGGAAGGTTGATATTAATTTGGTCGTGTATTTTTGCATCAGGATGAAGTATGCTTACTCCAATTCCAACAGTTCCCATTTTTGTCTGGGCAACAGCAGTTGCGTAATCAACTACTTTTGCACTATCCCCAACTTTTTTTAAATATCCTTTTTTAAATCTCCATGTTTTTGCCCTTTCACTTGGCAATTTTCCAGAAAGCTTTAATTCTACTCCTAAAGCCCCGGCTTTTACAATCTGCTGAAGTAGTTTATATGCGATTATCTTGAATTTAAGGGGCCCGCTTTTTTCAATATTATTTGCAATTTCATCAGCAATACTTTGAGCATCAAGACTGATTTCTTTTATTTCCTGAATTTCTATATGGGGGTTGTCAAATTTAAACCTCCTTTTAAGAAGTTCAGTAAGAGCAGTTATTTTTTCACCACCTCTTCCAATTATTAATCCTGGTTTTGTAGTGGACATAATCACCTTTTCTCCAACAGGAGTGTATTCAATATTCACCCTAGATATTTTTCCCTTTCCCAAATATTTCTTAACAAATTCTTTCATTTCAAATTCTTCTTTCTTAAACTTTACAAATTTTCTTTCATCCATTTTGTTTCCGGGTTTTTTCTGCTGATTTAATCATGACATGTGTTCTTTTAAACTTAGTACTCCCAAACCTGTGCATTTGATCAGGAGCCTTGTTTGCAATAATCTCAACAATAATTGTTTTATCCAAATCCAGCCCATTAATATTTGAACTTGCACTTAATGTTTTTAATAATTTTATGAATTCTTTTGAGGCATTTAAAGGATATTTTCCTCCATCCATACCTTTTCCGTTTAATCTTTTTCCTTTTCTATGAGCTAATTCCCCTCTAAAAGGAACAGCAATTTTTTTTATTATAACTTTATTTAGCAGTTCAATTGCTTCATCGATTTTTTTCCTTTTTATAAATCTCGCAATTTCTTTTGCATGTTTTAATGATATGGGAAGGCTTTTTCCATTAACAACTGCAAATTCTTTTTTTACAACTGGGTTTTTAACAATTGGCTTTTTCTTTTCTTCTTTTTTTACTTCTTCCTTTGCATCTGGCTTGCTTTCTGTTTTAGCTTCTTTTTTATCTTTTTTAACAGGACTATTCATGGAATTTTTATCAAATTTTTCAGCAGGTCTGGCTTTTGATGCCCTTGCTTGTATTAATTGTTCATCTGCCATTTTACTTTACACTCCTTGAAGCAGAGCTTCTTGTAGCTCCAATACCTGCAGCTCCGTGCTTTACTTGTTTTCTTGTCAGTGAAAATTCTCCAAGCCTGTGCCCTAACATTTCAATTACTATTTGCACAGGTTCAAATTCCTGCCCATTGTAAACATTCACAGTCATTCCAACCATTTTTGGAACAATTATTATATTCCTATCATGTGTCCTTATCCTTTTTTCATGCTCATTTTTTTCATTGCATTTTATAAGAAAGTTTTCAATTTTATCTGTATTCCTCAATATTGTTCTCCTTTCCCTTGATTTAACTAAGTTAGCAAATTCTCTAATTTCTAATTTTTGCAGTTCTTCAAGAGTTTTGCCTCTGAATGTAAATTCTTTTTTTCTTTCAATTTTTTCCATTTTATTTATCTCCTCCTCTTTTCTTTCCTGTTCTGCTTGCTCTTATTGAACCAACTTTAGCACCAGGAGGAGCATTTCTTCTTGGAATTTTTCCAAGCCCTCCGTGAGTTAAATTCTTCCCTCTTCCTGAACCAAATGGATGGTCAATTGCATTTACTTTCACTGCTGATGTTCTTGGCCATAATTTGCTTTTTGCCTTTTTAATATAAAACTGCTTCCCAGCTTTTACAATTGGCTTGTCAACTCTTCCATGCCCTGCAACCACTCCAATAGTTGCTCTGCACATATCATTAAAAACCTTTTCTTTTTTTGAAGGAAATAATAAAGTTACCTTGCCAGCTTCTTTTTTTAATACCTCTGCACTTCCACCTGCACCTCTTATGAATTTTCCCCCATCGCCGGGTTTTGATTCAATGTTAAATACTTTTATTTTTGTCTGGACTTCTCTTAAAGGCATTATACTTCCAGTATTATTATCTTCCCCTAATTTTATTTTCTGCCCCTCATATAGATTTTTAGAAGCAGGGTTATAAAATATGCTATCTCCAACTTTTATTTTTGCAATAGGGGCACTATGCCCTGCAGAACTGATTAATTTTACAACTTCCCCATCTCCTGATAAATTTGGATAAGCAATTTTGTGGCTAAATGCTTTTCTTCTGACTCTATAAGTCATGCTTCCATGCCCACGTGCTTGTGAAATTATACTTTTACCCATTTTATTCTATTCCTAACTGCTTTTTCAATATATCATAAAAATGCATTCTTCTTGCATTTGTAACATCTCCAAAAATTTTACTATCCTCAACTTGTGCACCAGAAACAAGATATACTCCTGTCTGTCCATTAGCCCTTATTGTGAAAATGCTGTAAACATATCCGTCTGTAAGCCATCTCACTCCACGAAATTTTGCTATTCTTCTATCAGGAAAAACATAATTTTCCCCCTCTGTTAAATATAAAAGATTTTTATCCATTTTAAATTACCCCCAGTTTTGTTGCAATATCAATTGCAGGAGTTTTTTTATCAATTTTAACATAAGCTATTTTTTTTGCCCCTTTATTAAGGACATTTATTTTTTCAACTTTAACCTTGAAAAGTTTTTCTACATTTTCTTTTATCTTGCTTTGATTGTCTCTCGAACTAACTTCAAATAAGATTATATTATCTGCTTCTATTAATCTTACTGCTTTTTCTGTTGTGATAGGTTTAATTATCATTTTCTTTTCCTCCTTCATGCCTTAAATCCGCAATTGCTTTTTCTGTATAAACAACTAATCTTCCTAACGGATATAAATCAGTTATAGACAACTCTCCGACTCTCCTATTGTCAACTGCCATTGTTTTTATGTTTTCTTTATTCCCAATAATAAGCAAAACTCCTCTTGAAGTTTTATATTTCCTGTTTCTTGATTTTCCCTTGCCACACCTTATCCTTTTTATTTTTTCAGCAGCAATATAAAGGTTTCCAAGTATTCTTTCAAGTGCTTTTTTTAATTCATTTGTTTTTAATTCTGTAATTCTTGATTCAACAATTATAGGGACATTTTCAATTTTAACATTTTTTAATTTTTCATATCTTGATTTTACTGCTGTTGAATCAGCTGTTCCTGCAATTGCAGATTCAAATGCAATTTTCATTTCTTTTTTATTTATTTTAGCTGTTTTAACCATTGACTCTGGTTTTGGAGGATGTGCTCTTCTTCCGCCTCTTGCTCCAGAGATTTCAGCACCAACCCAATAAAACTGGCTTCCTCTTCTCCACATAATTTTTCTTGGAACTCTGCTTTTTCCATGCCCATATCCTGATTTCCAAACATGCCTTAAATGCCTTACAACACCTGCAGCAGAACTCTTCTTTCCAGCTTCTTTATCTGGTCCGTATGGCTGCCATATTTTTTCAGATTCAAATGCTTTTTTTACAATATCTTCTCTTATTTTTCCTGAAAATATATCTGGAAGTTCAATTTCTTTTAATTTTTCTCCTTTAATAGATAATATTTGCGATTTCATCTTAATTCAATTAATTCATAATTTTTTTTAGATTGTTTCTTTGTAGCCCTAACCGGGTATGTTAGAATAAGTGCTCTTTTCTGTGGCCCCTGAACACTTCCTGCTAAAATAATATAATCTGTTTTAATATTGCCAAAATTCTTAAAACCTTCTTTTATTTTATTGTCTTTGCTCGCCCCAATATCAATTATTTTATTATTATAAACAACTCTTGTAAACATTCCAGTCTGTCCTGCCATCGGTGTTCTAAAAATAACTCTTGCAGGATGCCACGGTCCAAGCGAACCTGGTCTTCTTACACCTTTTTCAGATTTATGGGACTTTAGGGATATTCCGTATCTTTTTACAGGACCTTGCAACCCCTTTCCCTTTGTAACCCCCCTTATATCTGCTAGTTTCATTTTTTCAAAGACTTCACTAACATGAATTTCTTTTCCCAGTTTTTCTTTTATGAATGAGATTTTATTATCAACATTTCCCCCAAGCCCAAGTTCAATCATGTCTGGTTTTTTCTTTATTCCTGTGTTTTTAACAGCAGAATAAGCAATTATGGAAACGTCATCATAATCTTTAATGTCATCTATTTTTTTAGAAAGGTTTTTTGGAAATTTTATAATTTTTTTTAGTTCTTTATCTAGATTGTGCGAGAGAACTTCTGTCATTACTTTTCCGTTTTTATAAAACCTTACAGAAAATATTTTTACAGGAGGGCATTCAATAATTGTTGCAGGCACAGAAATCTTTTTGCTTTTTGTCATGGATTGCTCAGTCATATCTTTTACATAAGCACTAATCATCCCCACTTTGTATCCGATAAACCCTAAAATTCCGTTAAAATCGTTTTTTTCAGAAATAGCCTTCCAGTTAGCACTAGGTAAAATCTTCTTAGCCCGTTTTCTGGGCCAAAACTGTAAGCTTCCTCGACGAGGTCTTGATATCTTTGCCATAGTGTAATTTATCAATGGATATTACCATTTTACTAATAAGGTATCCAAAAAAAAGTGGTTTATAAATTTATGCTTCAAAGGCAATTTCCCTTATTTTTTCAATTCCATTCACTTTTAATCTTCTTATTATCTTGCCTTTTCTTATTGTATTTTCCCTCATTTTAATCGGGTCTTTTTCATTTTTAGGTATCTCCAATGCATTGATTATGAAATTATGGCTTATTTCAACAGATTTAAAGTCATCGACATCAAAAATAATGGTTTTTACAAGAAAGAGGTCATTTGTTTTTAATTTGCAGAAATCACAAACTGGGCTTTCTTCTGATTTAGTTGACGGTTTTGCTGATTTTGGGGATTTTTGCTTTATTTTTAATTCACTGTCATCTGCTGAAAAAGAGAATGCAATAAATGATGTTGGCAGCAGATTAAGGATATTAATTATCTGCCTGCCAGTCATTGTTTCTTCTATTTGAAACTGCTTTACCCCCATGAACTGCTTTACATTTGCATGTGCAAGTGTTTTTTGAAATTCTGGCATTTCTTTAAGGTTTCTTGTTGAAACAATTACCCCTTTTACATTTGCTGTTTTATCCCCCAATTTTTCAGCCATGCTTCTTACAAGTTCATTTGCATATTCATAGGTTGTAGAAATTGAAAATCCCCCTGAAGATTTTTTTGCATTTACCGAAGCTTTTCCTTTAAATTCGCCCCTGCTGAATTTTTGAAATTGTCTATGCACAAATTCGTCATTTTTTCCTTCAAATATTTTTTTAATAAAACTATCCATTACTATAATCTGAAAATAAAACTTATAAACATTTTCATTTTAGATATTTCTATTGATTCCAAAGTTTTAAATATATCAGTGCACATTTTTATTAATGATAAATGAGTCAAATATAAAACAGATTATAGGGATGGTTTTTATTGCCATCCTTTTAGTATTTTGCTATATACTTATCCGTCCGATTTTTTTTGCAATTATATGCGGGTTTATTCTTTCATATATATTTAATCCAATAGATAAGCTTTTATTAAAATTTGTGAAAAATAAAACTATATCTGCATTTATCACCTGCTTTGCTGTTTTTATTATATTTTTAATTGCAGCAATTTATACACTTCCACTGCTTGCTAAACAGATTTTTGAATCTTACCAGATAATTCAGTCTTTTGATATGACTAATTTTGTAACAACATATCTCCCATTTATACCAGAAGAGGTTAGGCCAACATTTTTATCAGCTTACAGCACATTTTTATCTTCAGCAAGCAAAGAAGCTCTTACAAAAGTTACAGGTGCGTTAATAGACCTTCCAAATACTATATTAAAAATATTGGTTGTTTTCATTGTTTTTTTCTACGGGCTTAGAGATGGAGGCAAACTGCTTGAAATGCTCAAAGATTCTCTTCCATTTAAACGGGAGCTTACTGAAAGATTTATTAAAAAGTCAAAAGATGTTACTTATTCAGTTGTTTTTGGCAGGATTGTTGTTGGAATTGCTACTGGATTGCTTTTTAGCTTAGGGTTGTATATTGTGGGGATTAAAAACATTATTTTATTGACTGTTCTTGCTATGCTTGCAAGCATTATTCCAATAATTGGTCCGTGGGCTATTTGGATTCCAATAGTGATTGTAATGTTAGTAAATGGAAAAATCATACCGGGTATTTTCCTCCTTGTTTATTGCACTATAGTTGTTTCCTTATTTGAAAATATTTCTACTCCTCTTATTGTTTCAAAAAAATCAAAAATCCCAACGTCTATAACCCTTATTGGATTAATTGGAGGGCTTATAGTCTTTGGAGTTTTTGGAATCATTTTAGGTCCACTCATTGTTGCATATGTTGTAGTTTTGTTTGAAGTATACCTTGAATATAATTCTAGGAAGAATGCGCAAGGAAATTAATAACATAACATATAAAAACGATATTTTATTAATAATGATAAAATGAGGCTGAAAGCAAAATTTTCTAACTGGTTTGCTGGAAAAGCAATTGTCATTCTTAATGAAGCTTCTGCAGCAAAAATTAATGCACATGTTGGCGACAGGGTTTTGATTAGTTCTAAATCTGGAGATGCTGTTGCAGTCATGGATATTTCAAATCAGCTTGTTGATGACAGTCATGTTATTCTTTCTCAGGAGATTATTCCAGAATTGAATATAAGCAAAGGGCAGTTTGTTGATGTTGAAGTAGCAAAAAATCCAAAAATGTCGTATATTATAAATAAAAAATTAGATGGAAAATCTCTTTCTGAAAGAGAAATATTTCTTATAGTGAATTCAATTGTGAAAAACGAGCTTTCTGAAATAGAAATTGCCTTCTTTATTTCAGCAGTTTATAAATCTGGAATGAGTTTAGATGAAATAGGATATTTTACAAAAGCTATTTTTAATACCGGAGACAAACTTAGCATTAATGGAAAGTATATTGTTGACAAGCATTGTATAGGAGGGTTAGCAGGAAATAGAACAACCCCAATTATAGTTTCAATATGCTCTTCTGAAGGATTGATTTTCCCAAAAAATTCTTCAAGAGCGATAACTTCAGCAGCAGGGACTGCAGATGTTATGGAGACAATATGCAAAGTGGATTTTAATGAAAAAGAGATTAAACAAATTGTTAAAAAAACAGGGGCGTGCCTTGTTTGGGGGGGTTCACTGGGATTTGCCCCTGCAGATGATAAAATAATAAGTGTTGAAAGAATGATAAACATTGACCCGGAACCAAACTTAATTGCTTCAATAATTTCAAAAAAACTTGCAGCAGGAAGCAAATACATATTAATTGATATTCCCTTCGGGGTGCACGCAAAAGTTTCAAAAAAACAAGGGCTTGCTCTTAAGAGGAAATTTGAAACTCTTGGGAGAAGATTTAATCTCAAATTAAAGTGCGTTCTCACTCCAGGAAATGAACCAATTGGAAATGGAATTGGCCCAGCTTTAGAAATCAGAGATGTGATATCTGTTTTAAATGGCGATGGCCCTCAGGACTTAAGAGACAAATCATTATTTTTGTCAGGCGAAATTTTTGAATTAGCGGGAAAATGCAAAAAAGGTGAAGGAAAGATAATGGCAAGGCAAGCACTTGATTCTGGAAGGGCATTTAATCAATTTAGCAAGATTGTTGAAGCCCAGCACGGAAAAATTCAAAAAGTTCCACTTGGAAAATTTTCAAGAACAATAAAATCCTCTAAAAATGGAAAAATAGCCTCGATAAATAATAAAGATATAAATTTAATTGCGCGCATTTCAGGATGCCCAAAAGATAAAAGAGCAGGAATTTATCTTCATGTTCATGTAGGGTATAAAGTAAAAAAGTTTCAGCCATTACTGACAATTTATTCCCAATCCCTAAGCAAATTAAATCAGGCAGTGGAATTTTACAAAGAGCACGAGACAATTAAATTTGGTTAGTTAGATACCAGACAATAAAAATAGGATTTAGATTAAAATAATAGCTATCTTTCTAAATACTTAAATAAGTAATAGCGTACTCAAAATTTAATTAATTATGAATACGCCGACGCCCTGTCCGGTCGCCAGCTACCTAAGTTTTCTTTGACTCTAAGAACTTTATTTTTCTAAAAGAAAGTTGTTAACGCCGACGCCCTGTCCGGCTCGTCGTCTAGATGATATTCACAGCATAATCAACTTTCAGTTGACTATGAATACGCCGACGCCCGGAATCGAACCGGGGGGCCCCGGAGGGCTCTGGTATCTTGAGTTTCACTTTCTCTCCAAGGAGGGGTGTGTGAGAGCCAGGAGAATCTATGATTCTCTGGCCCAGAGAACATGTTTGTTCTCTAGGGGGAACTACGTTCCCTTCATTCTCAAGCCAGATGCAATACCACTATGCGACGTCGGCATGATAATTATGTTAGAATTTGAGACTTTTTAAAGATTGATATTCAGTTAAATTATAAATTTAGCGGACAATTATATCTCATAATTTATCCATGTTAAGACATTGAAAGATTATTAAACTATCAGTTATTATTAACTTTATGAAAATCTATAAACAAGAAACTGATAAATCTTGTGGGATTGCTTGTCTAAGGAGTATTTTAAACCATTATGGAAATAATTTTTCTGAAAAAGATATTTGGGATAAACACAGTCCCTTTCAAACTAAAAGTGAAGGAATTAGAAATCCAATTTTAAATTTAGGAGTAACTGCACTTAAATTCGGTTTTGATGTGACTTATATTGGATACAATCCAATTATCACAAATAATAATCATTCAGACGATTTAAAAAAATCTCTTCAAGAAAAATCAAAAACCTATTTTGATTATGGGAAGTTTTATGTTGAAGAAGCACTAAAGTTCTTAGAATTAAAAGGAAAATTAAAAATAGAAAAATTGAATATAGAAAAAATTAAGAAGATAATTGATGAAAACAAATTTGCTTTGGTTGAAATTAAACCTGCATTTATTAATAAAAATGGCTCAATAAATATGAATCATAAGGTCATCATTGTAGGTTATACTAAGAAAGGATTTAAAATTCTTAATCCCTCAGATGCAAAAGAGCACCTTTGGGATTTTGATACTTTTTTATTGGCTTTTTATGCTGCGACTCCTGAATTGTTGATTATTAAAAACAAAAAGTAAATTATGTTCCACTTTTGAGCTCGAATTTATAAAACCATTGCAATAGAATTAGCACTACAACTGCAGGTTTATCGTAAACAGCTTAAAATTAAAATTAACCAAATAATGACGACAAACCTTCTGCAGCTGCTTCTTTCTTTTCTTCCTTTTTCTCTTCTTTAGCTCCTTCTGGTGCATGGCTTCCTGCAACAGGTGCTGCAACAGCTACTGCATTTTCTAATTCACTGTCAATGTTTACACCCTTGAGACTTGCTACTAGCAATTTGACTTTTCCTTCATCAACGTTTTCTCCAGTAGCAGAGATGACTTTTTTCAAATGCTCTTCATTAATCTCTTTGCCAAGCTTATGCAGTAAAAGAGCTGCATATATGTATTCCATTTATTTATTCCTCCGAATTTGAATTTACATTTAATAAATTTGAAATAATCCTTTCTTCTGCACCTGCCTTTGAAATCATCATCCCGATTGTATCATTGCAGATGTATCCAAGGTTAATTGCGAATGCCCTTAATTTAGCGAAGATTATTTTTAATTCACATATTGCAGCTTCTTTGTCAATTTCAAGTTCTTTGAAAATTTCTTTGTTTTTTGAATCATAAGCAATAAGAGGGACAAATCCTACTGAAAAAGGCATTATATTAAGCTTACTCATAACACTTGCAACTGATTCACTTATGATTTGTTCTTTTTTAACAATTATTTTAGGCTTTAAAATTTCAATCTTGCCTTCTTTTATCTGAACAGTCAATCCAATTCCCCCTAATTCACTTACTGCAGGCCCTGCAGGCAAATCTGTCGGCCCAGCCTCAATTTCAATATCTTTTTCAGATTTTTGCCCTGCCTTTGCTTTTACAGGAGAACGGCTTTTTCCAAGCATTTCAGACAACTCAAATGCATCCAATTGCGAGAATAGCAATGCCTGGTCTTCCCTAACTTCCTTTTTTAATTCAGATATCCCTTCTTTTTTTGATAAATCAATTGCTCTTAAAATTATTCTTTTTTTAGGAACTTGGATGTTTACATTTACTTTTAAGGATTTCTTTATTTTTTGGAAATTTGCAGTTGGCAACCCCTTTATAGACGCAATCATAATTGTGTTGTTTTCATTAATTAATTTTGCAAGGTTTTCAACCAGTTTTATTTTATATTTTGGAACTTCCCGTTTTTCAACTTGTTTTTTTACAATTGTTGTTTTCATTTTAAATCTCGAATTTTATAGGATGTGACATTGTTAATTTAATCATAAGTGAACGGATATTTTCTTTCCCTTTTGGAAGTTCATTTAATAATGTCCTGTAAACAGCATTTATATTATCCATAATTTCTGAATCTTTCATAGAAACTTTTCCGATAATTACCTTAATTGAGGGCTCTTTTGTCTGTAGCCTTATTGATTTGCTTACTTTTTCAACAATAGATTTAATTTCTTCAGGAGATTCCTGCATTAAAATTCCCATTTTTGGAGAGGGCATTTTTCCAGCAGGCCCAAGTACACGTCCGAAAGTTGTTGCGACCGCAGGCATGTTTTGAGCAGAAGAAATAAAGAAATCGTATTTTCCAACAAGCACCTTTATATCTTTTTTATTTTTAAATGTTGGAAATTCTTTTTTTGAAATAGTATCAATAACATTTGTTTTTGTTTCGATAAACCCGCAGATTCTCTTATCTTTTATCTTGTGTGGCAGTGCGACAAAAGTGTTTATCTGTGTTTTTTTAATGTCAAAATCTTTCAAATTTATAATCAAGTCTACACTTTGGTTAAACTTTCTTTCTTTGTCTTTTCTTATTTCTTCTATTGCTTTTTCTAGTTTTAGTATTTCTGCCATTTTTCTTTAGTTTATTTTACCTGCTACCTATGCGCCAGAATGTTAGAAAATAACACCGTGCGATGTAGTTGATGGTAACTTTTCATAGGGAAGGGGGTTTTTAAACCTTATTGCTACATTATGCCCGGTTTTAAGTAACTATAAAGATATATCTTAAAAGAAAAATTAAATTATCTAATGAAGAAGAATCACAAACTTTTTTATTTAATTGTTATAATCTGTCCTTTCTGGGCAGAGCACTAAACTGATAGGTTTTAAACCATAAGATTTAAAAGGAAGTTGAGTGTTAAGAATTTATTGGTGTCTTACAATGGCTAAAGATGGCGGAATAAGCATGCCCGGAGTGTTTGGCGGGTTAATGCGTTATAATGAGGAGTATAAAAGCAAGTTTATGATTAAGCCTGCTCATGTAATTGCATTTATAGTTTTGATAGCACTAGTAGTTATAGGATTGAAGATGTTTTTCCCAATTGGAAGTTAATTATTTCTAGGTTTTTAATTTTCTATTAATAGAAATCAAAATTATATTTCTAACAAAAAAAGGAATTGTTTATTTGTAATGATTATAGCTAAAGAATCACTTTAAATATCCACCATGCCATTAATATTACTAATCCCATGTATAAAATATAATTCATTAGTTTAACCATTTGTTTTGCCACTTTTTTTGATTTTGTAATTGATTCAATAGTTAGTTCAAAGAATCTTCCACCATCAAGCCCCCCAAGAGGAAGCATATTAAAAAGTGCAACCATTAAATTAATGGCAACTATCCACCATGCAAGGTAATAAGCATAACTTGAAACTCCTCTGAATCTCTCAGAATAATAAACCCCTCCCTTTACCTGAAGGTTTGCTGTCTGTGTAGAGGAAATGAAATGTGCAATATCCTCTATAAACCACGAAAAACTTCCGTAAGTCACTATCCCAAGATATGCACTTCCATTGTTATGAGGATTTTCTTCAAGAGTGATTTCATACATCTTTTCCATCCCACCGATTATTGTTTTAACTTCTATTTTTTCATTCGGAGAATATTTGGATAATTCACTGCTGAAATCCTCTTTGCTTTTTATTTTTACCCCATTTATCTCGCTTATAATTCCTGTTAGCCCTGCATTTATTGCAGGGGCATCTTCATATAATGTTATAAATTCGGCACTATTGTTTTGTAAATCAATCATCTGCCTTGTTGCAATATACGTACTTTCGTGAGTTGTTATTACTATTGTTTTATTTTTTTCAATTTCTTTGATAGCATTTGTTAGGTTAGTATAATTAGGATTTTCAAGGCTTATATTATTTATCGAAGTTATATTTGAAATAGCAACAGGAGAGTATGCATAATCAGCAAAAATAATTCCTATAGGCGAAAAAGCAAGGCTGAAAATGCATATTAAAATTACAAAAAAGAAAATTGAAGTTATAACATTTGCAAATGTCCCTGCAGATAGAATTGACATTTGCTGGAACTTGGGTTTTTCATTCATATCCTTGTCGTCCTGCTCAACAAATGCCCCAAGTATTGCAGGAAAGTATTTTAGAAAGGCAAACCCGGTTGATTTTATTCCAACACCCCATCTTTTTGCAAATATTCCGTGGGAAAATTCGTGGACTGTTGCTACAACTAAAATAGCTAGTATAAAATAAATTGCGCCAAAAGGGGGGAGAAAATCGCTTAATCCGAAAATTGTTGTGAAATAAGGTATTAATGGAGCAATAGGAGGGGCTTTAATAGCCTCTGTTATCTCTGGTTTTGCAATGTAAGAATAAACTGTGTTAATTAATAGGTACAAAATTCCTGCCATTAAGATGTATCCTAAGATTACTGAAACATAAGATAAAGCCTTTAAGGTTTTTTTGTATTTTCCCCCGATGTAATCAATTGTTTTAATTCCCCAGCTTGTTTTGTACAAAAATAAAGCCCCTTCTGTTTTTAAGTTCTTTTTGTTTTTCCAGAGAAAAAATCCCAAGGCTAGTAAGAAGATAATCAATACTGAAAAATCAAATATGCTATATATGCTAAAATCCATTTTATTTGTTATTTTTTGCTTGGAGCCCTGAATTTCTTTTTCTTGCACCTTCTGCATCGAATCTTGCCTTCAAGTATTTTTTTAGGGTCAACTTTTATTTTAGCCCCGCAACTCTTGCAGAGAAACAAATTCTTAAACAATCTTGCCTGTGCTACTGCTAACTTAGCCATTTTAATTATTTTTAAATTTTCCTTTTAATTATTTTCCTTCCATCAATGTCCCAGTATTCAACCTGATCACCTTCTTTAACTTCAATGCCTTCATCTAGTGGAATATCAAAATTTTCAAATGTTTCCAAATCCATTACATTTGCAGTTTCACTAATAGATAAAACCTGCGCTTTTTTCTTGTCAATCATCGGAACTTCAAATCTTTCATGCCCCGGGCGCACTATAACTCTTTTTTTTCCGTCAAAAATTCCACTGGCTTCAATTCTTGCTTTAGCATGCCCGTGCTTTCCTGTTTTTGAAATATCTATAGACCTGACAGTGCACGGCTCCCCATCAATTATAATTGTTGTTCCAACTTTTGCTTCTGTTGCATTAATAAGCTTGTAAGCCATATCTAAAAATGAAAAAATACATTTATAAACGTTGCCTTTTATCTCTTTCTATGTCATTGACTAAAAAAAATGATTTTATTGAAATAGAATTTATCGGCAGAGTTAAAGATGGGGAAGTTTTTGACACTAATGTTCCTAGCGAAGCAAAAAAAATTGGCATAAAACTTGATGAGTATCCATTAGTAGTTTGCATAGGAAAAGGAATGGTGATTGAAGGGCTTGATTCTGATTTATCTGGAAAGGAAATAAGTAAAGAATATCAAATTGAAATACCTTATGAAAAAGCATTTGGACCAAGAATAAGGGAATTAGTCAGATTAATCCCAAAAAATTTATTTCTTGAACAAAAAGTTAATCCTAAGCCGGGAATGACTTTGGCTTTGGACAATAATTTGGTTAAGATTGTCTCAGTTTCAGGAGGGAGAGTTTTATGTGACTTTAACAGTCCGTTAGCAGGAAAAGCAATTATTTATAATTTTAAAATCAAAAAGGTTGTAGATGACAATAAAGAAAAAGTAAATTCTCTTCTTGATTTTTTCTTGAGAAAAAGGCTTAAATTTGAAATAAATGAAAATAAGGTAATTTTTGACGAATCAGCTGCATATAAAAGTCTGATTGATATGCTTAATGAAAAATTTAAAGATGTTCTATGCATGGAAATGGTTTTAAAGGAAGAAGCAGGGGAAAAAGATGGGAAAAACCCACAGGGCAAGATTTAACCCCCAATTCCTACCACAACAAATCTTATAAATGAACTAAATTTAATTTAATTATGGGTGAGTTTTATGAAAAAAGAGGCGTGAATTCTGATTCAGAAGATTATAATCCTAAAACAAGTTCTGCAACTCGTGTTGAAAGAGAATTAGCCCCCGAAGTTATGGATATTGACAGAGAACTGGAAGAATTAATTAAAAAACAAAGTGCTAAAATAAAAGTAGTTGGCTGCGGAGGTGCAGGAAATAACACTCTTACGAGAATACACGAAATTGGAATAAAAGGCGGAGAGATGATTGCAGTTAATACAGATGCTCAGGATTTATTATATGCGAGTGCAGATAAAAAAATTCTAATTGGAAGAGAGTTAACAAAAGGGCTTGGCGCAGGAAGCAACCCAAGAATAGGAGAAGAAGCTGCTAAAGAAACAGAACATGAAATTAAGAAAAAATTAGAAGGCAGTGATATGGTTTTTATTACATGCGGACTGGGTGGGGGAACTGGAACAGGAGCAGCTCCTGTTGTTGCAGACATAGCAAAAAAATTAGGGGCGCTGGTAATTGGGGTTGTTACAATGCCATTTACTGTTGAAGGTGAAAAAAGAATTGAAAATGCCAATGAAGGGCTGGAAAAACTAGAGAGCATTGTAGACACGCTAATTGTGATTCCAAATGATAAACTCCTTGAATTAGTCCCTGATTTGCCTTTGCAGACAGCATTTAAAGTTGCAGATGAAGTTTTAACAAATGCAGTTAAAGGTACAGCAGAACTTGTTACAAAGGCAGGATTAGTGAACCTTGACTTTGCAGATGTAAAAACAATTATGTCAAATGGGGGCGTTTCTTTAATCGGGGTTGGAGAAAGTGATTCAGCAAATAGAGCAGTAGAAGCTGTTGAAAAAGCACTCAATAACCCATTATTAGATGTGGATATTTCAAACGCAACAGGTGCTCTTGTAAATGTTATCGGAGGCCCGGATTTAAGCCTTGATGAATCAAGAATTGTTATTGATGAAATTGGAAAATCATTGAGTGATAATGCAAGATTAATCTGGGGGGCTCAAATATCTCCAGATATGGAAAAAACACTAAAGGTTATGGTTATTATAACTGGGGTAAAAAGCCCGCAGATATCCGGGCATTCAAGGGTTATCTCAACAGAAGAAAGGCTTAAAGGCGAGCTTTCAAACGAGCTGGGAATTGATTTTGTAAAATAAAAAATCGCATAAAAATCCGTTAATTTTTTAAACTATGTTTTTGTATAAAAATTATGAATAGATTAATGTTAGATTGTCTGGCAATCCCAAAAAAATAATCTTAATTTGAATTCTATTTATTAAACTTCTTATCAATACTAAAATTATATTTTAATTCAGATGAAAATTAATAAAAAAAATAAAATTGCAAGAGAAAATCTGCTTAGAAAGAGCAAAGAAGCTCAAGGACAGGATATTAAAGGCTATGATTTTAACCTTGGAGCAGATTATTCAAAAATTTTGGACAGCTATATGACTACAGGAGCACAGGCAACTAATCTGGCAAAGGCAATTGAAATAATTAAAAAAATGAAAAAAGAAAATGCATTTATTTATTTTGGATATACCTCTAATATGGTTACAACAGGCATAAGAGAAGCAATAAGATATCTTGCTGAACATAAGCTGATTGATTATCTTGTTACAACTGCCGGGGGAATTGAAGAAGATTTTATCAAGTGCCTTGGCACATTTAAACTTGGAGAGTTTAACTTAGATGGAAAAAAATTAAGAGATGCTGGAATAAACCGGGCAGGAAATATCCTTATTCCAAATTTAAGATATTGCGATTTTGAAGATTTTGTTATGCCCATATTGGATAAATATAAAGACAAAATAAAAACTCCTTCAGATTTAATAAGAATTTTTGGGAAAGAAATCAATAATAAAGAAAGCATTTATTACTGGTGTTATAAAAATGGTATTCCTGTTCACTGCCCTGCAATTATGGACGGAAGTTTAGGGGATATGATTTACTTTTATAAACATAAAAACGAAAATTTCAAATTAGATATTGTTGAAGATACAAAAAATTTGAACGACAGCACAATTGGAAAAAAGAAAACAGGGGTAATTATCTTGGGCGGGGGCGTTGTTAAGCATTCTATATGCAATGCCAATATGTACAGAAATGGAGCAGATTATGCAGTTTATATAAATACTGCACAGGAATTTGATGGAGGAGATTCCGGGGCAATGCCCGACGAAGCTGTTTCATGGGGGAAAATATCAAAAACTGCTGAAAGTGTCAAGGTTTTTTCAGACGCAACTCTTGTCTTTCCATTAATTGTTGCAAAAGCATTTTTAGAAGATTAGATGGTTTCTCTTAATGCATCACGAAGATAAGCAATTATTTCTAACCAGAATAATTTTTCTTCAGTATCATCAATATCTCCAAATGTTCTATTTGGACAATTGTCTCTATATATAGAATGTGCTCTTTTAGCATACGCAATATACCTGCTTATAGCACAATGACCCGCGCCTCTTGGGTGTTGCATCAGTTTTGCACCGCATTCTACACCTAAATCAGTTAAACGTCTTTCTTTAAATTCTTCTGTTAATTCTCTTATCCTTTCATCAGATAATTTTTTCATTAAGAATTCTCTGAATAGAGATATAAAAACCTATCTTTTCTTCTCGTAATCTTTAATTGCATTTCTTAATGCCTGAGTTCCGAGAACAGAGCAGTGAATTTTTATATTTGGAACTTCTCCGCCCATTTTTTTAATTATTTCATCATAACTTATTTTCTTTGCTTCTTCAAGGGTTTTTCCTTTTGCCAATTCACACATTGCATCACTTGCAGCAATTGCCGCGACACATCCGTATGTTTTGAACTTAATGTCAATTATTTTCTTGGTTTTTTTATCCACTTTTAAGAAAATTCTCATTACGTCACCGCATTTCATATTTCCCTCTTGTCCAACTGCATCGGGATTTTTAATTTCTCCTGCAAATTTTGGGTTTTGAAATCTCCTAATAATTTTTTGCGAATACATTTTAGGATGTTAACAATTACAGCATTTGCATTTTGGTTTGCATTTGCACGGGTTGCATCCACAGCAACTGCATACTTTTTTCTTTTTAGCTTTCATATTTTTCCTCCTGTTTTATTTAAAATGGCGAGATTAATTTTAGTTTTTTGATAATTCCTGGCAAAACATCTAATACATAGTTAATTTCTTCTTCTGTTGTAAATCTGCTTAAAGTCAATCTTAAACTTCCATTTGCTTCTTCATCTGTTAAACCAATTGCCTTTAGTACATAACTTGGTTCTAGTGATGCTTCACTGCATGCGCTTCCTGTTGAACTTGCAATTCCCTTTTGGTCTAAATAACCTCCTATTGCCTCACCTTCTACCCCTTTAAAAGAGAAGTTTGCATTATTGCAAAGCCGGTTATTGCCAGTTGCACCATTTAATTTTGAATTTGGAATTTGCAATACTTCTGAAATGAGTTTATCTCTTAACTTATTCATATGTTCAGTATATTTTTTATTGCCTGCTAATTTGACAGCTTCTGCAAATCCAACAATTCCCGCAACATTTTCTGTTCCAGAACGCATGTCATTTTCCTGCCCTCCCCCATGTTGCATAGGGATTATTTTTACACCTTTTTTTATGTATAATGCCCCAACTCCTTTTGGTCCGTGAATCTTATGAGCGTTTAATGTTACTAAATCTAAATTTTGTTTTTTTACATCTAACCTTGTTTTTGTATAGCTTTGACAGGCATCTGTATGAAAATAAACATTATTCTTCTTACAAATTTCTCCTATTTTTTCCAAATCCTGAACAGTCCCTATTTCATTATTTCCATGAATGACAGATACTAAAATAGTTTCTTTTTTAATTTCTTTTTTTAATTCATCCAAATCAACAAAACCTTCTTTGTCAACATTAAGGTATGTTACCCTAAATCCCTGGGTTTCAAGCCATTTACAGCTGTTTAAAACACATTTATGCTCTATTTTTGTTGTTATAATGTGGTTTCCTCTATTTTTATTTGCAAACGCAACTCCTTTTATTGTCCAATTGTTTGACTCTGTTCCGCCAGATGTAAAGAATATTTCTTCAGAATCTGCATTTATCGAATTTGCAATCACTTTTCTTGCATTTTCCAAAGCATTTTTTGCATCTCTCCCAAATGAATGAGTTGAGGAAGCATTTCCAAATTCTTTATTAAAATATTTGCTCATAGCTTCAGCTGCTTTTTCATCAACCATTGTTGTTGCACCATTATCCAGATATATTTTTTTAAACCACATTTTAGCATTTGCATAACGAGCATTTTTTAGGGCATGTTTTCGGGCAGTTTTTCATAACATGTTTTTCAACTATTTTTAGTAAAGGTATTGCAGTTTCTTTATTCAGCGAATATATTCTTTCCTTTCCTTTCTTCTTAACATCAACTATCTGGCATTCTGCAAGTTTTATCAAATTGTGTGAAACTTTGCTTTGCTCTTCTCCAACAGCATTTACAATCTCACTTACATTCATTGGTTTTTCTTTTAAAATTAAAATTATACTTAGCTTTGTTTTATTTGAAAAATTCATAAAAAAGTTTTCATAAGATGAATTAGACATATGAATTATAATTCATATGTGTTTATAAATGTTTTGGCCGGGTTTCATAAGCTTTAACTTGTTACTATTTATAAGTTAATACCGATAGAAATGTTTATAAATATATATTTTCTAGAAAAAGTTATGGTAAAATTAATTCCAAGAGAAATAAAAGAAGCAAATTGGCCAGAAGCAAGAGAATTAAATAATGAAGAACAGCAAAATTATGGGTCTGCTGTTGCTGGATTTACTTCAAAAACAGCAAGAGATATTTTAGGAAAGGAATCAACATTATTTAGAATTTTATTATTAAACAAAATTGGAATAAGAACCGGAACAATTCCCGAATTAGATTTGCTTTGGCATAATACTCCAAATTTTATAAAAGGGCATTATTGTGACTCAAGAGAAGTTGTTTTAAGAAGTGCAGAAGATCCTTATAAACCTAATGTCCAAATTGCAAAAGACTTGGCTAAATTAGCTGAAGTGCATACACTAACAACTCCCTTGATATTAAAAGGTTTGATTCCTGTTGAAACAGATGATGAAAACTATGCTCAATATTGCATGAGACTTGATAGAGGAGATAATTTTGAGGTTATTCCCGCTCCCGACTTTTCATTTAAAAATGATCGAAGAAAATTAAAAGCAATTAATCCAGACTATACTATTGAGTGGTGTGAAGCTGAAGAAGAAGGAACAAGAACATTTTATGCAAAGAATGGTGGAGTTTCGTGGGTGTGCCTGCGTGACTCCAATGTCGACTCCGATTGGAGCGATTTTGATGACTCTAGTAGCAGCGGCAGGGTGGTTGTTGTCGACGCCGAAGGCGTCGTGCCGAAAAATTTAAGCAATTACATGAATAGGTTAAAAGAACAAAAAGCAGCCCAAATTGCAGAAATTGAAGCAAGATATCAAAAGGCATGTAATTTAATGTATGGAAAAAAATAAAAAGGTAACTTTAATCCTAAGATTCCTAGCCAATTATGGTTAGGCCACAAGCCATTTAATAGTGCTTTTTAAAAGCCATGAAATTCAACCGCAACAATTAGTAGTTATGATATGAATGCGAAACTTGAAGTGGTGGTGATTTACTTTTAATTAATTGGCTAATAGTTTCGAGGGCGAACCTGAATGACTCCAATGTCAACTCCAATTGGAGCGATTTTGATAACTCGAATAGCAACGGCAGAATGGCTTAACAATTGGTTAGTTTATAATGAAAACTTATAAAAATCTTTACCCGCAAATTTACAATCTATCTAATTTAATTCTTGCTTGGAGAGAAGCAAGAAAAGGCAAAACTAAAAAACCTTATGTAATAGAATTTGAAAAAGATACAATTGGAAACTTATTAGCCTTGCAGGAAGAATTAAAAAATCAAACTTACTCTCCAAAGCCATTGGTAACTTTTATTTTGCGAGACCCAAAAACACGCAAAATCTCTAAAGCAGATTTTAGAGACAGAATAGTCCATCATGCCATTGTAAGAATTTTAGAGCCAATTTTTGACAAAACTTTCATTTATGATTCTTGTGCAAATAGAAAAAGAAAAGGAAATCTATTTGCAATTAAAAGATTTAAGAAATTTTTAAAAAAGGTTTCAAGAAATGGAAAAACTAATGGTTGGTTTAATGAAAATCAGGTAAAAGGATATTGTTTCAAAGCAGACATAAAACATTATTTTGAGGAAGTTAATCATGGAATTCTTTTAGATATAATTCAAAAAAAGGTAAAAGACGAACAAACTATTTGGTTAATAGAGCAGATTATAAAAAATTATGATAATAAAGAAAAAGGAATGCCCTTGGGAAATTTAACATCACAATTTTTTGCAAATGTTTATCTTAATGACTTAGATTATTTTGTTAAGCATAAGTTAAAAGCAAAGTATTATATTCGATATGTTGATGACTTTGTCTTGTTGAGCAGTTCTAAAGTTCAATTAAAATTATGGATGGGAGATATCGAACATTTTTTAATAGATAAGTTAACCCTCGAATTACATAAACAAAAATCAAAGATTACCTCCCTATCAAGAGGAATAGACTTTGTTGGTTTTAGAAACTTTTATTATTATAGATTAGTCAGAACAAGAAATATTAGGAACATACGAAATAAAATTAATGATTATAAAAAGTTTAAAATTCCTTATGTTAACATATTGGATAGTTTTCAAGGATGGCAGGCATATGCAATGTGGGCAGATGCTTATAGATTGAGAGAGAATCTTTTAAAACAAATAATTTTAAATACTCCCCCATCTCCATAAATCCATGGAATGGAATGTTATAAACTTTTTTAGAAAATGCGCGAGAGTATGGGTGGTGCTTAGAAAACCTACAAGAGATGAATGGTCTATGATTGCAAAAGTTTCTGCTGTTGGAATTTTGGTTATAGGGTTGCTGGGATTTGCAGTATCTCTTCTCTTAAGATTTGTAGCATAGAGATTTTAAAAACCAAAACTTTAAAAACACCCATTTTCATTTATAATTATTCTTCTTTGACTTTATCTTTTTGAGGTGTTAAAGAAGATTAGAAACAAGATGATTTTCGTAATAAAAGTAACAACAAATAAAGAAGAAAAAGCAGTGGAGTTAATAGCAGAGCATGTTATGAGAAAAGAAATAGCAATTTATTCTATTGCAAAATTAAAGGGGCTTAGAGGGTATATAATCCTCGAAGCTGAAGATAGAGAATCTGCAGAAGATGCCTGTTTTAATCTTCCGTATGTAAAAGGAATTATCGGGAAGACAATTTCATACGAGGAAATTAAAAATATGCTTGAGCCAAATATTGAGGCCGTGAATATAGAAAAAGATGATATTGTTGAAATTCTTACAGAACCATTTAAAAAAGAAAAAGCAAAAGTTTTAAGAATAGACAAACAGAAAGGAGATATAGTAGTAAGTTTACTAGGAGCTGTTGTTCAGATACCTGTAACAATCAAAATAGAAAATGTCAAAGTTATTAGAAGAAGCACAGATGAAGCAATGGAGGGTGAAGATGAGAAATAAATTAGATACTGAAAGTGTGAGAAATCCCCAGGAGGTTTTCAATGATAATTAATCTTTTAGTAGAAGGTGGTGCTATGGCTCCAGGTCCTGCACTTGCACAGAAACTTGGTCCAATGGGGATAAATATGGGAAAGGTTATTTCTGAAATTAACAAAGCAACTTCAGGATTCAAGGGAATAAAAGTCCCTGTTGATTTGAATGTAGACCCTGCAACAAAAGAATTTACAATAATAGTCAAATCCCCCCCTGTTTCAGAATTAATAAAAAAAGAGATGAAGATAGAAAAAGGAAGCGGGGACCACAAAAATTTACAGGCAGGGAATATTGCAATTGAGCAGATTATACTTATTGCAAAAACAAAACTTCCAGACATGTTAGAAAAAGATTTGAAAGCAGCAGTACGTTCTGTGATAGGAACATGCGTCAGTCTAGGTGTTCTTATTGAGAATAAACCTGCGAAAGAAATAGAGCAGGAAATTACTGACGGAAAATATGATAAAGAAATAAAATCTGAAAAATCAGAAGTTTCCCCTGAGAAAAAGAAAGAACTAGATTTATTCTTTGCAGCTCTTCGTAAAAAACAAGAAGCTAAGATTAAAGAAGCTGAAGAAGCTAAAGCAGCAGAAGCTAAGCCTGAAGAAGCTAAGCCTGAAGAAGCTAAAGCAGCAGAAGCTAAAACCCCTGCTAAAGCTGGTGCTAAAGCAGAACCTAAGAAAGCAGAAGCAAAGAAACCCGAAGCTAAAAAATCAGGGGATGCAAAGAAAAAATAATAGAGTTTTTGATCTATCTCATTGGCCAATATCTGCAAGTTGAGAATACGCATTGAGATAATTGTTGTATATCTAGTGCGTTAAACTGCTGGTCATTATTTGTATCTCCACAAGGGTATCCTATTATTGTTGCCTTACCTTCTATAAGTAATCCAATTATGCTTGCATCTAATGCATCAACATACCCATCCTGATTTAAGTCTCCGACCCTTTTGTCAGTATGGCATTTGCAATCTGCTTCACAATTATTTTTTGTTTCTTCTCTCTGGCAAAATCCATTGTTGCATGTATCCGGAATTACTAATTTATCTATTTTAATGATTAATATTTTTCTAAAAAATATATCTCTTTCAATACCTATAAGTTTTATATTAATCGGGGCGATATTTTGATTGATCTCTCTACATCCTTCTTTAGAGAGCCAAAAAGTTACGTTTTTATCATTGGTCGGGTTTTTTATATCAATCAGTGCTCTTTTACCTGCGATATTAATCTTTTTTCCTAAAATTTCATAATCCTTTCTATTAACATTTATAACTTTCTTTCTTCCTTCAATTAGTTTAATATTAAAAGGCAAACTATCATTTTCAGATAGGGCAATAGACTTAACAATAAATTTTTCATCAGGTACAGAGTATCCAACCCATTCCCCATTAGCAAACTGAATATCTCCCAACCCATCATTATCAATATCCTTTATGACAAATTCTGCAATATATGAAGGAAAAGAACTGCCAGAAGCAATATTATCATATTGAGGTATAGCTATAATTCTTGGCATTTCATTTACCGGTATTTCTCCAATTTTGATAAAATCATTATCATAAATATAGACCCCCAATTTTATATCTGGATAGGTTATTCCATATATATTTAAAAAATCTTGCGACATTGAGAAAGGAACCCCTTTATCAAATTCTTGGATAATAAATCCTGTTTTTTGGTCGGGCAGTATTTTATTAGAATATCCCCATAGATAAGAGTTATTTAAAATTGCAAGTTCAGTACCATCACTTTCATTAAGAGAATGAATTGTCCAATCTCCAGATAATATTAAAGCTTTGTTTTTACATACACTCCATTCAGGATAGTAATCTGGGCAATCAAGTACTGCTCTGCACCCAGGTTCTCCCCTGCGAGTATAAAGTTTATACTGTTCTATTAAACACGCATTAAAATTCTCTTCTCTTAATAAAAATCTACTGAATATAATTGCATCAGTATTATTTAATTTTATCCTTGAGTCACTAAATCTATGTATTTGCCCATTTGTAAAATTCCCTATCCGTTCAACAGGAGGGTTATTTTCATATAACCTGTTTATTTCTTGAAATTTAGTGTTTTCATAGGAGAAAAATTTAGCCCATTTAACTCTTCTAGAACTTAAGTTATCATCAGACTCAATAACTCCCACATAATAAACAGCATTTCCCTCCCCCCCGACAGGAGAGCCCGCAACAAAAACATCTCTTATTTTACCGCTGTCCGTTTTATAGATAGAGTGTGTCCCATAATTCCTTCCAGAAGAAGAATCGCTGTTTGTATTGTCGGAAATTTTTTCAATATCATATTCTAACTTGTTTAATACTTTCCCATCAAATCCAGAAATAATAATCTGCTTTCTGTGATAAATTAAATTAATATCTTCCCAACCATCATTATTAAAATCATATAAATACGTCCCAATTTCTTTGAATCCATAAGGGGTTAATGTACCATCGTCTCTTAACCCCTGAGTGAGATTTATCTCCATAAAATTGGGACCACATCTTCCATTATTTTTAGTCCCGGGTTTAAATAAGCAAATATATCCCCATAATACTTTCCCAAACACCCCATTACCTAATGCAGTAGTTGAATCTCCGTCACTTGCAGGAACTAAAAACGGATATTCTTTATTATTTGGTCCACTTAGATACCCAATATGCCCCCATCTTGAAGCGCCTTCTTCTATAATTGGTCCGTATGTTTTTGCAACTACCTTTTTTGAAGAAATATCAATAATTGCAACTGCATTTTTTCTTGAGCTTAAATTATTATATTCACAATATTCCACTGCAATTTCAGAATTACTATCCCCAAAAAAATTACCTATAGCTTCAATATTTCTCCCAATAGATTTATCAGAACATACTTTCCCAGAAGTTTCACTTATAATAATTTCAGAAGCAATTTGCCCATTATCTATTATTAAGCACAATTTATTTAAATCATTCGTACAGTAGTCAATTAAAAACAGAGAATTGGAGAAGGAGGTGTTAACAAATTTGTCTGTTTTTTTACATAATTTATCATTTGATTCACAGATAAAAGAATAAGAATATAAATTATTTACAGAAAAAAATTCTTTTGAATAAGTATCATAAAAATTAAACCAAAAAATACCATGACTATTATCTATGTTTGTTTCTATGCAATTGCCTTCAAAAATATCGCATATCTGTGAGTTATCATAATTTATGAAGGTAGATTCTACACTTGCAAGATTTATTCTGTTGAAATCGGTGTTTGCTTTAAATATAAACCCCCCAAAAATGGTTTTTGCATCAAATTCAATTGTATAATCTGTATTCTTTTCACAATTAATTTTTGAACTAAGAACTAATGGGAAGTAGTTGGATTTCTCTGTTAATATTCTTACCCCATCAGAATAAGGTTTATCAAGTATAGCCTGGGTTGGGTGGCTATCAGAAATTCCCGGTCCAACATAATAATCTAAAAGCGGATAGGAATAACTATGATAAAACCATCTTTGAATATTATACCAGTTATAATCTTCGATAACAATTTCATTGTTAATTACACTTTTTTTTATATTATCAAATTCTGGAATACTTAAAACAGGAGTCCCATCTTTTGTTTTTAAATTTTTTAGAGTAAAATAAGAAATACCTGGATTTTCATATGGATAATTATTATAAACAGAAATCGCAATTTTTTCATTATCCCCACTATTAAATTTTAATTCATAATGTTTCCATTCATTGTCTATTTCAGAGGTGCTGACCGTTTTTCCACTTATTTTTGTTTCATAAATTATTAACAAAATAGCAAAGAATATAACGATGGTAAGAATAAATAAAATAATAATTTCTCTCCTCTTTTTATTCATATAAAAAATAATAGACTATTACTTATAAACTTTGCTTATTATAACTATTTTAATAAACATTCATACAATAACTTTTGCGCTATATTTATAAACACCCTCCCCCCTAATATTTTTAAGGGGATGTGGGCCAGTTTGGTATGCTTTCAGGTTTGGGACCTGACGACCCCGGTTCAAATCCGGGCATCCCCATAGAAGAGGATAATTCGGATTTTCAAATAGTTAGTTTCGTAAGAAAATAACTTGCCAAAATTATGAAGTAATTTTTAGCACCGGGCATCCCTATTGTATCTTAGAGAATATAAAATAATTTAAACCTACTTTTAATCTTGTTTTTATGGGAAAACCAATTCAGGTAAGTGAAGAATTTAGACAAGCAGTTATTACCTCAAGCACAAGTGATGTTGAATGTGGATTTTGTGGCAGGATGCATTTTTATGGATGTGAAGATGGAGAATTTGATTGGGATGAGGGTGAACTTGAAACCCTGTTAGCCAAAAGTAAAAAGTCCCCTGATAGATTTATATGCCATGAATATCCTGTTGAATGGGGTTTTTTAGACGGGAAGAAATATGTGCCTGATTGCCCCTGTAATTCTGGTTCAAAATATGAACAATTGTTTCTTAATGAGCGTTTTCTTATTGGGAGATTTTTATTAGCTCGTGCAGAAAAAATAAGAAGAGAATCAGCACAAGAATCAGCTTTAGCCGGTTCCATTTTAGAAATAAAATAGAATAATTTAAAAACACTCTTTTTTTGATATAATTATTAAATTTTCTCTAAAAGGAAAATGTGTTAGAGAAAATTGCAGGTTGTCTTCAAATGGCAAGAACAAAAAAAGTAAAAGCATCAGGAAAACACAAAGTTGGATACGGAACTAATGTTCGTAGAAAGTTAGTGGCTGCTGAAACAAAACAAAGAAGAAAACAAATTTGCCCTTTTTGTAAAAAACCAACTGCTAAAAGAAAAGCAACAGGCATCTGGTATTGTAAAAAATGCGGAAAAACATTTGCAGGCGGAGCTTATTACCTAGAATAGTAAACTAATTAAATACAAATTAATAAAACAATATATAATCAAAATGGCAGAATATAAATGTTTCAAATGTGGAAAAGCAATTTCTTCTAAAAAGCTTGATAAAAGATTCACATGCCCTTATTGTAATTCAAAAATATTTTACAAACCAAGAAAAGCAGTTGTAAAAATAAAAGCAGAATAAAATGGCACCAAATATCGATGAGGAAACAGGGAGAAAAATACAGGAGCTTCAAATTTTAGAGCAGAACTATCAGGCTTTGCTTATGCAAAAACAGGCATTTCAGCTTGAGTCAAATGAATTAAAAAATGCACTTGAAGAAGTTGAAAAATCAAAAGGAGATGCTTTCAAAGTTATTGGGCAGGTAATGGTAAAAACAGATAAAAAAGTTCTGAAAAAGGATATCTCTGAAAAACAGGAACTTTTAACATTAAGATTAAAATCAATTAACAAGCAGGAAACTTCTTTAAGAGAAGATATTGAAAGAATCCGAAGCGATGTTGTCAGCAGAATTCAGTAATATTTTTTTAAATTGTCGAATATATTCTGCAAGTTGGCTGTAAAAATATTGTTTCTTTATAAGGATAAAACAGAGTTAAACACAACATTTTCAAATACAGAAATATTTATAAAGCAGGCTAAATTATTTCTTTTATGGTATTTGATTCATTAAAAAAACTGGTGGGAGCAGATTCAGCTCCTGAAGAATATTTAGAGCTTGACCCTGATCACGGAGAAAAAAAATTAAAAATAAGTGTCCGCCCATTTGTATTAAAAAAGTTTGAAGATGTTAATGAGATCTTAAATTCATTAAGAGAAGGATATACTATTGCAGTTATTGATATTGCAACACTGAGAAAAAAGGATGTTATTGAATTAAAGAGGGCAATTGCTAAGATTAAGAAAACTACAGAAGCACTTGAGGGGAATATTACTGGATTTGGGGAAAATATTGTAATTGCAACTCCTCAATTTGCAGAAATCAGCACATTAAGGATGTCTGCTACAAACGAACAGCAGCCAGGTTCTCAACAACAAGGCGGAAAATTCGAAACTTATTAGTTTTATTCTTCTTTTAGGGAATTTAATTAAAATAGCTTTTGGTGCGTCTTTTACCCAGATAATTAAGTTAATGCTGGAAACATACCTTTAACTACACCAATTCTTAAATAATGCCCCCTAATTAGTTATGGGCTGCAAAAACAGAATAAAAATATAAACATCAATTTATTCTCGATAATAGTAAGTTCTTAACATTTTCAGTTTTTTAACAAGTTTATCTTGCCAAAGGCAGATAAAATTAGATAATATCATTTTTCCGAAGGAAAAATGTAATTGGCAGCATAAAACGATAAAATTGTGGTTCTAACATATTTGATGACAAGTATTATGGTTTGGGGTATTTAACAAATATTATCTTTTATGATATGCTTGATTTATTATCTAATTATAAAAACTAGAATATTTACAACAGATTTTATTGATATTAATTTACCCTCAAAGTTTTCTTCACATTAAGTTATATTATTATAGCATTATCCTGCCTAATAAATAACTCTGTTGCGTATCTAACTAATCAATTACACAATAAATACATTGTCTCTAACATTAAAGGATATTTATCTTCCAAAGTTTTCTCCACATTAGCCCTATTATTATATATATTAATAGGTTAACTGACTCTTGATACAGAGAAAACGGTTTTTAGAGCTACTATTATTGTAGCAGGTATAAACATTGTTAAAAGAGAGTTTAATATAGTAACTATCAGCAATCCTATATCTCCTATTAATATTAGTCTTTCCTGCCCCATTGAGCTTACTATAACCAAAGAGATAATGGCAATTAAGAAAGTTGAAGCTTCTTTTGAATCTGCCCTGATACTTACCAATCCTATTATAATCCCTATGAATACAAGAAGAATAAAAAGCCATTCTTTATGAGATACAAGAACAGTTTTCTGAAATATTCCCAGGATAACAGCAATAATCACTCCTGTGAACACAGCCCATGCCCCAAAAAGATTTTCCTTTGATTTCATCTGATTATTAACATCTTAAACATTATAAATTTTGTTATATATGTTTTATAGGTAAAACTGCTAAAAATTGTAATCTTTTGAAAAAAACCTAAAAAACCTGAAAATAAGGCAAATTCACATTTTTTAACTTTATCGTCGTAAAAATCTGTTTTTAATTTTAACCAAAATTGCAGCAATAGAAAAATTTATAAATGGGTGTAACTCAAAAATTACAACACAAAATGAAACAATATTTACTTACAGCAGTTCTATGCACATTGTTTTTAGCAAGTATAGTAAGTGCAATTACATTAAGTATTTCTACTCAGCCCGCAGTTTTGACAAGAGATGATAATGTTACCACATTTAGAATAACTTCAAATGAGAATGTTACTTTCAGCTCTCCTTCAAGTTTAATAATTGAAGATAATGATGGAAATCAGGCACTGCTTTCAATTATTAATACTACTGCTCTTTCAGAAACAACAAGTGCAACATACAGAGCTACTTTGACTTCAATTAATTCTGATTTTAATCTGGGGAAATACACAGAAAATGTTAATATTAATGCAATGAATATAACAGACAGCACAGTTATTAGTTCAATAAGTGTTCCTTTATCATTTGAACAAGATTATTGTGAAGTCGGGAATGTTGGAGATTTGGATATAGATGTAGATATTCAGAATGTAGAGGGATATGGAGAAAAAGATTTGGAATGGTATATGTTTGATAAAATTGAAGTAGAAGTGACTGTTGAAAACAACGGAAATGACGACTTAGGGGATGTTATAGTTGAATGGGGTGTTTATAATAAAAGAACAGGGGAATTTGTAATTGAGGAAGAAGAAGATGCAGGGGATATTGATGAAGATGAAGAAGGAGAGGTAAAAATAGCATTTACATTAGACCCAAATGATTTTGACGCAGATGATAACGAAGATGACTTTGTTTTCTTTGTTAAAGCTTATAGTGATGAGTCTGAAGAAGCAAATCAGTGTATTTCAGCTTCAGAAGATGTTACAATAATGAAAGACAAGCACTTTGTCATTGTGGGAAATATTAAAGTTCCTGAAACAGCTCAGTGTGGCGATACAGTAGAAGTTACAGCAGAAGTTTGGAATATCGGAGACAATGATGAAGAAAATGTTTATGTTACTGTTGAAAATAAGGAATTAAAGATTGACGAGAAAATAGAAGTTGGAGACCTGGATGTTTTTGATGACAAGAAAATCTCGTTTGAGTTTGTTGTTCCTTCAGGAATTTCAGAAAAACTATATGGATTAGACTTTAAAGTTTATGATGAAGATGATGATGTTTACCAGAATGACGAAGATGAAGAATCTACTGCTAATAAAATATTAAAAGTTTCTGGAAATTGCCAGGCAAGCCAGCAGAAAGTAAGCATTTCTGCAGTTCTTGATTCAGAAGAAGCTGTTGCAGGAAAAGAATTTAGTGTTAAGGCAACTTTAACAAATCTTGGAAGTGAAAAAACAAGCTATCAAGTATTAGCAACAGGATATGAATCTTGGGCAAATATTGTTTCTACAATACCATCAATTTTAGAGCTTGAGCCAGGGCAATCAAAAGATGTAATAATCAAACTTGTTCCAAATAAAGATGCATCTGGAGACAACGAGTTTAAAATACAAGCTGTATCTGGAGATAAAATAACAGAACAGAGAGTAAGTGTTGTAATCAAGAAATCTGGTGGTTTCTTCAGTGGATTAACTGGATTCACTATTTCAGATAATCTTGGCGGAAACTGGTTTATCTGGGCTATTGCAATACTTAATGTAATTTTGATAGTGATTATAATTATAGTTGCAATTAAGATTGCTTCTAAATAGTTCTTAAACTAAAATGAAAAGCAGAAAAACAGATAGAAAAAAACTTGAAGATAGAGGGTACTATTTTGATAATTGTCCTGCTGATGGTAGAGGACGTGTTTTTTCAAGACATTGTAATTTTCCTCCTAAACCTATTGCCTCTTTTGGAAAATACCCTATTAGAGGTTTAGTCATAGAATACAACATAGAAGATACTGAAGTTCTAACTGCTCAGGCATGTTTAAAAAAAGTTTTAGATGAAGAAGGTATTGCATATAAAGAAAGACCCTCGAGAAAAGAAGTATTACCAATTCTAAGATGCAAGGCAGAAATATATTTAGCACTAGAAAGAAGAATAAGAGGAAAAGAATAAACGGAAGTTAAAATGTACACGTTTGCAATTCAGTTAATAGACTTGATTAAACTGCGTTATATCCAGTTATTCGCAGTGTTCTTCGTGTTAAGTTGGGCAATATACTTAACAAAATTAATTTATTCAAGCAAGTATTGGGGAATCAAATTTAAGGATTATGATTTCAAAGGTAAAGTTTCAGTTCTAATTCCTGTGGTAGATGAAGATGAAGAAGTTTGGAAAAAAGTTTTGGAATCAATTAAAAATGGATTAAAAAATGTTAAACACGAAGTAATTGTTATAGCAAATGGAAAAAATGGAGAGGAAAATATAAAACTCGCCTTAAAATATGGATTTAAAGTAATAAGATTATCTGAAGCGAGTAAAAGAAAAGCAATTGAGGCAGGAGTAGAAAAAGCAACAGGAGAGATTACTATAATTTTAGATTCAGATACAATAGTCTTAGAAGATTCTATTAAAAAATTACTGAAGCCATTTAGAAATCCACAGGTTGGAGGAACAACACCAAGACACATTATTTTTAATCGTAAAAGAAGTTTATATACTAGAATATCCGACTGGCTTGAGGACATAAGATTTAATGAGGTAGTTGCAGGGCAGTCAATACACGGGGCTGTTTCCTGCCTTCCTGGAAGATTACTTGCTGTAAGAACTAATTTATTAAAAAGATTAGTCCCTGAATTAGTAAACCAGAAATTTTTAGGGGCAAGATGTATTTCTGGAGATGATAGATTTCTAACTTCTTGGTTGCTAGAAAGAGGATACTATACAGCATATGTCCCTGAAAGTGTGGTTATGACGAATGCTCCAGAAACACTCGAGGCATTTGTAAAACAAAGGCTAAGATGGTCAAGGACTTCTCTTAGGGAAACAATAAGGTCATTAGGATGGATTTGGAATTATCCATTTACTGCTTTCACAACTATCTCTAATGTAGTATTAAGGTGGTTGTTTTTTGCAGTTATAATTTTAGCATTATTTAAATGGGTAGGGATAATTAATATCCCCCATTATGTTAATTTTACATGGTATTTTGTTTCGTTTGGAACTATAGCAGGATTTTTTATTAGCGGGTTTTTGAGGCAGTTTAGACACATTTATAGATATCCAGAAGATTTACTATATCTTCCATTATTCTTAATTGTTACCACATTTATTTTAACACCTGTTGAGTGGCTAGGAAATATTACTTTGAAAGAAAGCAAGTGGATGACGAGGAATACCAAATGATAGGGAATATAGTTATCTTTTTGAATAACGACACACGCGCCTATACCTTAAAATAATTCACTTACTTTCTCCTAAACACTTTTCTTATATATGAGTTTATCCTTTTTCCAAAAGAATGTTTTTGTTCTATTTCAAGAACAGCAAAACCAATTAATAACCCGATTAATGCTCCGGCAATAACATCGCTTAAGTAATGCACTCCACAATAAATTCTGGAAAAACCCACAATAAATGCAAAAATTATCCAAAAATATTTTAATTTTGGAAACTCTTTGTTAAGTATAGGAAGAGCAGCAAATACTACAACACTATGCATAGAAGGCATTGAAGAGCTCCATGTGCTCATATTGCTTTCAATTGCAGAACTTACAACAGGCAGTCCAATTTGGAAAGGGCGCGGACGTTTTATTAAAATCTTAATTAAGTAAGTTAAACAAGCAGAGAAGAATAAAGTGAGCCATAAAGGCGGGATATATCTTCTTTTATTCTCATTCCATAAAAACATGCTCGTCAATATAAAAAACATTATAATTGTCGAAGAAAGAAATCCAATTCCAAACAATATGTTTGTTAATAATTCAAATCTTATTTTAGCTGTTAATTCAATAATTAAACTGTCAAATTTTATGCTTATTATTGACAGCAGGGCAATAACCGACAGCAGTAAAATAAACCTCTCTTTCTTCATAATATCTTAAAAAAGAATTTATTTAAATAGTTTGGTGTTTTTATGCCACCATGGAAAAGCAGGATATCAAGGTGCTTTATATTGTCTTAAGATACTTGTTAATTTTGTTATTCGGTTTAGGGAATTTCTATTTGATTTATAAAATATTTGCCCCAATTACAGTTTATCTATCTTATTTTATGCTAAGCATTTTTTATAATCCTGTTGTTTTAAATAATGTTATTTTTATAAATAACTATGAAATTGAAATAATCAGTTCGTGCATTGCAGGAAGTGCTTATTTTTTCTTGCTCGGGCTTAATTTATCAGTTCCAATGGATTATAAAAAAAGAATTTACACCCTATTCTGTGCTGTTTTAATTTTTCTCTCATTGAATGTGCTTAGGATTGTTTTTTTATCGTCGCTGTTTATAAATGACTGTATATATTTTGATGTTATCCATAAATTTTTATGGTGGTTTTTTAGCACATTTTTAATATTATTTATTTGGTTTTCAGAAGTTTTGATTTTTAAGATAAAGCCAATTCCCATTTATTCAGATTTTAAATTTGTTAAAAGACTAATTAAGTAAAGAATATCCTACCAATGTGTTTATTCAAAAAGGAGATTCGGCATTAAATAATAATTCTACAATATTATTAAATCAGATGAGGACTATTGATAAAAGAAGAATTTTGAGGAAATTAGGTTCTTTAGATGTTTTTTAATGAATAAATTAGACTTAGCTATTAAACTTTGTTTGGCTCTAGATTAAACTCTAACTTAAATTAACTTGCAGAGTATTCTGGAGAAACAACATTTTTCATTGACTCTTCATATTCTTCAATGCTTTGCAGTTGTTTTAGGAGTTCTGCTTCAAATCTCTCAATAACTCTTATATCTTCATCGCATTTGTTAAATGTAAGAATATAACAGTTGGGATTTTTTTCATCCTGCACTATTTTAGTTTCATTTCCTTTTGTCAATAGAATTACAGTATTCTCTGCTTTATTTGTGCAATCAGCAAAGGTTACATTATTTTCTATTGCAGATTCATTTGTTGCTACAGCAGTTACTATGCCAAATTTAATCCCATTCATAAACTGTGTAAACATTGCAGGAGCAACTGCCCCGCATTCATTAACATTTGCACTTAAATTTGCTGAGAAATAAGTTTTTCTCTTTGCAGTAATGCTTATATTTCCCTCCAGGGACACAATTTTTTCCAATGTTTTTGGCTTGTTTCTGAAAATAGTTGTGAAATTAACAATTTCTTCATCGCTATTTATCCCTTCGATTTTTGCAGTGTAAATTTTAAGTCCTGCAGGAAGTGTAGTTTCCTGCCAGTTAAAATCAGCATACTTGAATTTATTAGACTCTGAAATTACCCATGCCCCTAAAAAAATACCAAGTATTACCACTACAAGTATTATCAAAAGCCATACAGCTTCCCCCTCTTGTTTTTTTTCAACAGATTCAGGAAATGTATTTTCAGCACCAGAATCTTCTTTAGTTTCTTCTTTAGAATTTTCTTCAGATGTTGCTTCAGGAATAAGTGCTTTAAGCACATCCCTTTTTTCTTTATTTGCTTCTTTTTTTCCTTTCATTATTGAACCCCAAGCATTTTAAAAATAATCCTGTCTGCTGATTTAATCTGTTCACTTTCACTGCTCTTAATAAAAAGGCAGTTATCTTGTTTATAAATATTTGTTTCATTTGATATGCTAAAAAACATTATATTGCTTGAGCAGTTTTTTACAGGGGCATTTTCATTATCACATTTAATTCCTTCAACACATACATCTCTTTGGTATCTTTGGATATATCTGCCAATATTGTTTAATATTTCTGCTTCTGCATACTGCTCTTTAAACACTCCATATAGTGGCTTTTGATAATATTGCTCAATAGTTATGTCAAAATCCAGCGAGATGTCTTCTGTTTCTTTTGGGTTGTAAAGTGTGATAAATTTTTCTCCATCTATTTCAATTTCCCAATATCCGTTATCATTTCTATTAAATTCAAAGCCATTATAAGTTATTTTATTTTTATTATTTTTATTATCTTCATTAAAAAAAGAATAACCTGCTGTGCTTATAACCATCAGCCCGATTAAAATAACTCCTATGATAATCTGGTTTCTTCTTTTTTTCTTGTCCTGCTCTTCTTTGCTTTTTATTTCTCTCATAGCAAACAATCGTAATGTTAATTTAAAAACTTTTAGAAAGTTTTTAATAGGTTATATGATATTATAGCATAAGACATTGATATTTCCTCGTTTATGTCTTTGCTATCAAGGGAAAGATATACAATTATGGTGGAAAACTTATGTCTTTCACTATAGTTAAGATTCTTAATGTTAGAAACGCAAATCAATTCATAAATTTATTTTATATCTTGTAAAAAGGTTTTCTTCACGTTAACAAAAGTGAGCAAAGCGAACGTTATTTATATTGCTTTTATTTTTACGAGAGTTCTCACAAGAAGTGAAAAAGAAAGAAAAAGTAAAATAAAAAATCAAAATTTATTTATGCTGGTCCTACTAATTTCTGGCCTGCTGCGATATTCAAAGTACTTGTTGTTAGGTAATTTGCTGCAGCAGTTGTATCAGCTGCGTTATATCCTGCAACTACAGTAGCTAGTTTGCCACTATATGAATATGTTGCAATTAGATATTGCCCGTCACCTACACTAGTAGCAGTAGTAAAATCTGGTCCACATGTTCCAGATGCAACTCCTAAAACACTAGCAGCAACACTATTGATGCAACTTCCACCAATAACTACTAGGTTCTTTCCAGATGCATTAGCAACTTCGCTGTCTTTTAATATTACAACAGCACCATCACTACCTCCGAAAGATGTTTCTGGAGCAGTTATATATAACTGTCCGTAAGATTCTCCTCCGTGGTAAACAAGTTTAACGCTATTCTGTCCAGAACTTGGTTTTTTCCACAAGATTTCAGTACCTAGAGCAGAGTATACAAAGTCTCTAAATTCTTTTGTATCTCCGATTTCTGTGCTTGTTGCATTTCCTCCAGTTATACCATCTACTTCAACTTCTGGTGTAGAAGCTGAGTTAAATCCAAGTGTCAGGTTTACGCTTCTTCCTGCAGCAGGTGTATCATCTTTGTTTTCTTCTTGGAAAACTAAATTGAATGTAGCTGAATTATTTCCACCTTCTGTACATGACTCGTTCAACAATCCAAGTCCTAGTTGGAATGTCTCTCCAGAAGTCATGTTAAATGGCAACCAAACTTTCATTCCTTCTTTTGAATAAAGTGTTTGGAAGTCTACATTTGAGCCTGCAGTAACGTTTACAGTCTTAGCATTTTTGTCAATAAATCCAACAGTGAACTCAAGGTTACCTATTGTAACAACATCAGCTTGCTGTGCATCTTCTTTTGCACTAGTCCAAACTCCGTCTTTTTTATACTGGAAAGTAGTTTTGTTTATAAGACTTTCTACTTTAAAGTTAGTAGCTTTTAATAAGTAAGATTCAGCATCGCTTCCATCATCCCAAGAAGCAACAAAATAAGCATCTGTGTCTCCATCAAAAGTGATGTTTGCACCAGTTTGCCCAGGAGCTGTTCTTAGCATATTATCGCCATCTTTTCCAATACCTATATAGTTTGTGCTGTTTGCATATAAGATGTTTATATCTTCAGTACTGCCCTTTAATGGGAAATCTTCTAAAGTTATTACTGTTGTACTTGAACCAGAAACAGTTATTGTTTCTGATTTTGGATATACCATTCCAGGGAATGATAATTTAACTGCACCAAATCCTGGCATAGTAATTTGGCTGTCTGGAGTGATGAATAAATCATCGTCTGCTTTCCATTGAAGCACAATTTTTACTAATTTCCCAGAAGTGTCAGTTATATATGCAGCAAGGTTTGATATTGCCTCATCATTTAGTTCAATATCAGAGCCGTCAACTAATTTTAATTTACCGCTACCAATACTAAATTCTACTTTGTTTACATCAGCTTCTTTTGAAGAATAATAAACTGTTTTAACTCCAACATAAGCACCATCTGCTAATCTCTGAGTTTGTCCAGCACTAAGACTATTTGTTGAATCTCCGTTAATAGTAAATGTAACTGCAGAACTACTTGTAATAAAGTCTACAGAAACATCATATGTTTTACCATTTACAGTTATTGTAGAAGATTCTCCTAATGCAAGAGTATTTTCTTGTGCTGAATCAAGCAAATCCATTGATGCAGAACCACTTGAACTATTTGTTTGTAAGATGTAGTAATCTTTTCCAAGTAATCTAACATCTGAACTTGATAAATCATCCCAGTTTGGCTGATCTGTCATTTCCATTGTATAGTTAAGTACGTGAGCAGCATTAGCTATTCTAATAGCCATAGTTGGTGTATCTGTTTTATAATCATTGTCATCAAACATTGCCAATTGTAAATTAGCAAGATTAATTTTTTGTGTGTAGTCAAATTCATCATTATCATTATCCACATATTTGCCGTCAGCTAATAATGTTGGCAACCCTCCGTTTGGACTATCTTCTGTAATTGCAGTTGCTACAACATCTTGGATTCCATATCCTGTTTGTAACTTTGTAGAAGATTTTTCTAACAAAAGACTTTCACCTCCTGATGGAGTTTGTCCTGCAATTGATTGTGTTGTTACAGAAGCTAATAAATTAGTTTGTACTGTCTGAGCTGCAAGGTAGTCTGATTGAGCTGCACTTGAACCATAGACAATAGCTACATTTGACACACCACCTGAAACCAAAGGTTCGGGGTATGCAGCAGCAGCAAGTCCGAAAGTAGCACCTAACATAGCTGCACTAGCAAGAACTGATGAAACTTTCTTAAAATTTATTTTCATTTTTTTCAACCTCCTTTCAATTGTCTGTTATTTTTCGATACAAAGTATCGGCATACTGGTTAAAGTTTATTTCTTTTTAGATTCTTCAGCCAGCAGATTATAACAATCCCTTATCAGGAATGTTGTCGTCGGCAGATATGTTAACAATATGTTATATTTTTTTTCATTTATAAATCTTTTGCTATAAACCTTAATTTTAACAAAAAAACACTCAAAAATTGGGCATTTATTTATAAACCTTTCGTTGTTACTCCATTATTAAACAAATTCTAAACAGCTAAAATAGAAACATTTATTAACATATATGATATTATTACACATATATGTTTTTTCCAAACACATATTATAGATAGAATGTATAAATATAGGGTTAAAAATACCATATATTGTTTATCGAAGATAAAATAAAAATACCAAATTAAATGAAAAACATATAAAAAGGAAAGTGTGTGAGAGCCTAGAGAATAAAATATTCTCTGGCCCAGAGAACAAGTATGTTCTCTTGGGAAAACCTTCGGTTATCTTCAAATGGCAGAAAAAACAAGAATAATTGACATTTATGAAAAAACAGGAACATTTACTTCAGTTTTTAGAAGATTTACAGGTGAAAAAAAAGACTATAATTATGATGATTTAGCTGTATTAAGAAGGTTATTATCTAATGAAAAAGCACGTATTCTTCACGCTATAAAAAACCAAAAACCCCTCTCTATATATGCTTTGGCAAAGTTTCTTCATAGAGACTTTAAGTCTGTAAGAGAAGATATTCTCTTGCTTAAGAAATTTGGGTTTATTGACTTAATTCAGGAAAAATCAGGAAAGACAAATAGGATAAATCACCGCCCGGTAATTTCTGCAACAACTGTAAACATAGTGATTAGGATTTAACTCAGATTATAGCACATTTCAACTCTCATAGTTGCAACTTCAGAACTCGAGCCTATATAAAAAGTGTTTTTTCCAAACATCTTTGTAGAAGGGCAGAAAGTAGCAGGCCCCTTTCCAGCAAATATAGGGGAAATTATGTCTGTTTTTTCCTCACTTCCGGTATATAACTTCATCTCATAATACCTTCTATAGCTTTCTTCTCCAACATCAAAACTATTATTTAAAATTTCTTTTATTGTGTTTTCCAGGTATTTGCATGTATCTTCCCCATTTTCACAGCTTTGTCTTCTATAGCATAAATCAACAAGACTTTCAATTGTCTGAAAGCTTCCAAGTCTTTCACAACCAGTTGTTACTGGTTTTATGCCTGTTAAAAATGCAGATAGTTCATTGCTTTCTTGTATTGTAGTTGAATTGGGTTTCCTGAGATAAATGCCAAGAAGAACAATGCCAACTATTGCAACTAAAACTACAATTAGCACAAAACCAACCATTTCTTCCTGAGCTTTTATTTTTTTAGCTTTCATCTTCTTCCACATCAATCATCAATATGCCTAATTCACACTTATCATAGGCAACTCCATTATAAGTCTGTTTTTTGCACAAAGGGACAAAAGAATACACTTTTGCAGAGTCTTTTTCAGTGTATATTTTTATTATTCTGCAATCTGGGTAATTTCCGCTGTCGCATTCCCTGTCTTTTGTATCTTTTGGATAAACTTTCTCAATAATAAACCCTTTGATATTTTTTCCCCAAAAATCCTTATATCTCTCTTTGTTTTCAGATGATTTTAAAATCATAAGCTTGTCAAGATCAACACTGTTAGGAATGTTTTCATTAAACGAAAATTCAGGGGTTGAAGCGATTTTAGATACTAAGGCAATTGCTTTTTGTTTTTCCAATTCCTTAACATCTGAATGAAGATTTGAGAATTTTATAGATACATAAAACAGGACTACTAAAACAAAAAATAATGTTACTGCAACTATCATAAATATTGTTTGTTGCATTTTAAACTGCGCTTTTTTTCTTAATATAACTCGCATTGCAACTCCTGATTTTTGTGGTCTATTTCATCTGCCTTTTCTTTAATAACTTTTAAGCCTATTGGCGAATTCAGGTTATTTGCCAGATTTGCCAGAATAATAATATCAGAGTATAGTCCGCTATTGCATGTACCAACAACTAATTTTGATTTATCTGCATAAATTTCAGAAACATATCCTATTCTTTTTGCAATTCTTTTCATATTGCACTCGTAATTTGCCTTTGAACTAAATATCCTGCCAAATAAAAGACTTTCTGCAAAATATAGTGTTTCTTCATCTTTAGAGACAAAACCTTCACTGCATTCAGAGTCTTTGCATTCTACATTTATGTTGCAGTTTGCATTTGTGAAACAAACTGTTTTGGAATTTTCCAAACAGTCAGAAAGAGAATCTGCAATTGTTACATTGGAATTTTCACTGCTTGAAAGGCTTAAAAGACTATTTTTAACATCTTCAGGAGCATTAACAAAGCAATAATTATCTGTGTATGCTATAACAATATCTGCTGCCTTAAAAGGCATTTTAAAGGAACTTATAAAAAAATAGATTTGTTTGCCCTGAATCATGGATTCTGTAAATAAATACTGGTTTTTTGTTGGCACATCCCCCCCTTTTTCACTCCATCCTTCTTTTGCCAAACTTGTTTTTTCAGAAAACTGTATTCTTATTTCTCCAAAATTGCCTGCATTATTGCATGAAGTATAAACTCTTGTTTCTTTCGGGAGCATAATTGAAGTCATTGCCAATTCTTCAGATGTTGTCTGCAATGAATCAAGAGCATTTGCATAATCTCTTGCAGTTTTTGTGTTTATCTCTACTGTATTTGTTTTTATTATATTTGCTGCAATATAAATTGCAAGTATTAATATAATTGCTCCTGCTATAATTGATAAAATCCATACAAAACTCATTTCAATTGCTTTCTTATTCATACTAAACAACCTTTGACACGCTTATAAGAGAACTTCCTTCTTTTTTTTCAAGGAAAATCTTTATTTTTTCTTCAGCAACATTAATACAATAAGGATTGGATGTAAATGAATCCATGTCAATATATTTAATTTCGACAGAAGGAAGTGCAGAATTTCTTGGATAGAAATAAAAATTATGCACATTGCTCACTCTTTTTAATTCAGATACAATTCCTTTATCACTTCCTGTTGTGCTTTTTGAACTATCCCAAAAACAGACTTTTTCCACATTTCCCGGAATAGATTCTTCAAATATATAACTTGCCCCTAAAATACTGCTTCTGTGCAATTCTAAAACTTTTTCTTCAAAGTCTTCTACAAATTGCGCCTTTGCCGTTTTGTCTTTTAAATCCAAAAACATATTAATTGCATAAAAAGCAACAGCCATAAATGCTATGATAAGGATTATAGAAAATATCATTCCAAATGATAAATTTATCTGCCCCCTTTTTTTCATAATAAGATAATCATACCAAGATTATTAAATGTTTTGAAAATACCTAAAATAACTTAATAGTTCATTTTAACCTCCTTGTTGATTTAATCAAAAACAACAGAAAATAATTTAATTAAGGGCTTTGGATAAAATAGTTTCACCTTCATTTGATAGGTAACATGCCCCATGAGAGACTGAACTAAAAAGTACACATTCCTTAAAAATATGCCTAAAATATCCCTTTGCTACTCTTCAAAATTTCAGACAACAATTTGACCAAAGGTTTTAGATCCCCCTTAATTTGTGCAGACTCTAATGCTTCATAATACTTATGTTTTATAGAATTTGGGATATTTACCATAGGAAAATTATTCTTATGCAATATAAAATTCATTAATAACCTTCCAGTTCTACCATTTCCATCAACAAATGGATGCACTGTCTCAAATCCAGCATGGAAATAAGCTGAAACTATTAGCGGATGTAATTTTTCTTTATTTTTAGAGTACCAAAATAAAAGTGATTTTATTTCTTTTGGAACATCTTCTGGTTTTGGAGGAAGCCAATCTGTACCTCTTATATATACTTGCAAATTTCTAAAACACCCAATTTGTGTTTTTAATTCTTCTTTTAGAGTATCCTTTACAACAATTTTATGCAGTTCACAAATAAACTCTTTAGTTATGTCTCCATTATAACTTAATATAAAGTCAAAAGCTTTTTTATGATTTAAAACCTCATTTATTTCTCTCATTGGTTTTCTAGGAGTTATGCCTTCAAAGAGTAACTGTGCTGTCTCCTGTAGTGTGAGCGTATTTCCTTCAATTGCAGTAGAATTATAAGTAAAATCAGAAGTAAAAACTTCATATCTATTTTCAAAACTTTCTTTTGGCTGTTTTTTATATTTTTCCTTTATATTATCTAACTCTTTTATATCTTGTTCTGTTAATAAGTTATTTAGGTATAATAATGTTTTATCTGCATTTTTTCCTTTTTTTAAAATTTCTTTTTTATTTAAATTAACCCCAAGATAAACTCTTTCCTTGTTAACTTTTTTCCCCCTTCTTACAGATTTAACTCTATAATAATACTTTTTTCCATTTTTTTCTTTTATCTCCGTATATGGCATAATTCTTATACGTCTACATAGTATATAAATTTAACTGTTGTGTGGACGTGATTATGAGAAAGCTTAGTCAAAAGGTTCTACTCTTCAACTTTTATTTTTACTGGTTTATCATCGATAAAAAGGATGCCCCCGAGCAGTTAGTCCCAAGTATTAACTCCTCTGCTTTTTGTTCAATTATTTCAAGAATTATTCTAATCCCAAACTTATTTTTATAGCGAAATCTACTTTATTCATAGAATAAAAATCTAAAGAACTTATTCTTTTAATAATTCTTGATTTATCAATTGTCCTTATTTGATTAAGCATAATTGTTGAATCTTTATTTAAATGAGAATCTTGTTTAGAGATAAAGACATTGGTCGGATACTCTTTTTCAGGAACTTTTGAAGTAATTGCAGCCACAATTGTTACTGGAGAAAATTTATTAGAAATATCATTCTGAATCACCAAACATGGCCTTATTCCTCCTTGTTCACTTCCTTTAACAGGTTCAAAATCAACGAGTAAAATCTCACCTCTTTTTATTTCCATTTTTAATTTTCTTTATATCTTTAAGATATTTTTCTGGGATTAAATCTTTACATTCCCAATCCTTAAAATCTTCTATTGCTTCAAATTCTCTTGTAATCTTCAAGCTTTCTTCGGCCATTACCTTGCAGCCTTCAATAAGTAATTGCTCTTGTTCTCTTTTGCATTTTTCTGCAATTTTCATTAGGCTTACAATAACCTCTTCGTAAGTTTCTTTATTGGATTTTAATCTATCCAAAGCGCTTTTCACATTTTCATTTAGTTGAATTGTTGTTACCATGATACTATAGAATAACTATAGTTTATATATCTTTCTTTTTTCTTTTGCGATTACTTCCCAACTTTTTCCTCACGATATAAGAAAACCTTAATAAACTGAATTCTCTTAACATGTAAAATGAGAAAAGTTAAACTTATTTGGTATGCTTTAACAATTATTCCAATAATTTTAATAATCTTAGGTTATATTTTTCCTTCTACATTTTTTTCGAGTCAAGAATCAATAAGAAATTTTGTTAGCCAATTTGGAGTATTTGCTCCTATTGCTTTTATTATTCTTCAAATTTTACAAGTTGTCTTAACTCCAATTAGCCATTACACTGTTTCAATTGCAGGAGGGTTTATTTTTGGATTATGGCAAGGTTTTATTTACAATTATATCGGAAGAGTTATTGGAACAGCAATAGCATTTTATCTTGGTAGAAAGTTTGGAAGAAAAATAATTAAACATGTTGTTAAACCAGAAACACTCCAAAAATATGATTGTTATTTTAATAAAGGAAAACTATTATTATTTCTAGCATACTTCTTGCCTTTATTCCCAGATGACGAAATTTCTTATTTGGCAGGATTTTCTTCTATAAGTCCTTGGATTTTCTTACCACTTATGGCAATTGGGCACTTAAGTGGCAGCTTAAGTTTAGCCTATATTGGAAATGGGATACAATCAATTAAAGAACCAATGTTTGTCTTTCTTTCTTTGATAACTCTAATTGGGGGAGTTTTATTTGCGCTTTATTATAAAAAAATTATTTCTAATAAACATAGTTCAACTCCCCTTCCAAGCATCTAGCCAGATAGTCCTACGCCCCATTCGTAACTTAACCCAAAAACCTCATTAGTTATTCGGTTTATGTAGAGAAGTTAATCTTAATGATGAAAGAACCCACGATTTGTATTACACTCTATATGACGCATTTTGTAATAAAATTTATGATAAGAAGTGAATACTAATAAAATTTTATTCCTCTTCACTCACAGCCCATTGTTCAGGTCTTGCAATAACAGAACATTCTGTATCTATTGGCATTCTTCCGTTTATATCCATGCATTTTATATAATAATTTTGCTCTAACTGCCATCTTGCTAAATGAATTGTTTTTTCATCAACAGGGTCGTGAACCATCTGAGTTCCTTCTTCAATATTATAATTGCATTTTGTGCTTTCATCATTGCTGTAAGAACATGTCGCATCTTCATTAGTTATTATTTTTAAGTTGCTTCCATCATTCATTATTCTTGCAATTAACGGTTCATCTGTGTCTACATAGACACTGAAAGTTGTATTAGTTGATGCTGAATTTCCCCCTAAATCTAAACATTTCAGGTAATAAGTATAAGTTCCAGATGATAAATCCTGCCTCTGCTTGTGTTTGTAGCTGTTTGTTTCTGCAAATTTTACATAACTATCTTCACTTCCAATGCTATAATAACATTCAGCTTCTCCTTCTTTATAGCCATTTTCTGTTTCTATTCCTATATTTACCTCTACACTTGAAGTTGCTCCTGTAACTTTTTCTCCATTTTCAGGTGTTACACTATCTTCTTTTATATTCAACGGGTTTGTTCCGATTAATTTAAAAACATATGATGTAGTCATCGGATTTCTGTCTTCTTTTGCCATCCATGGCTGGTCCTCACATCTGAAATAAAATGTATTTTCTTTTCTGTCTTTAATTCCAGTTAATGCTCCATCACACGCATACAATAAATTCTTAGACATTGCAGAAGGGCTTTGAGCGCAAGTCATTGTATTTTCCATATCATTAATACTCTGGTCTGTGAAAGACCATTTGCAGTTTGCAGGTTCATTAGTGTAAATAGTTATTGGAGTTGCTCCAATTTCGCCATTATAGCTAACCTGATATTGAACAGGGCTTCCATTGTCAATGCTTGTTTCTTCAATATATGGAGGGGTTAAATCAGGCCCATCATCAACGCAAATATCAATTCCATAAGGAGCTTCATTATAGAAACCATTTGCACTTATGCATCTTACATACAAATTATAAGATTTTGCATTTTCAATTATCATCCTAGAATCTTCTTCTGTTAATTCTTCTGAGTCATTTGATGTAGCTTTTATGTAAGAATCAATTGCTCTTGGGCTTGGCATATTCATTTTTTGCGAATGATTGTATGCAAATAAATTTGACTCTCCGAAAAAGTAAGCCATTTCATCATAAGTGTCTGTCAGTGAAAAATCAATTTTACATTGTGCTGGTTTGTTAGTTTGTATTCCAAATTCAAGTGGGGTAAATGCAGGTATACATCCATCTTTTTTTCCAGGCATTATAATCTTTGTTCCCCACGACGGAGGCATTTCTTTTATCTCTGAATATTTTAATCCTTTTGTCAGCACATCTTCCCACGGGCGAATCATCGGGCTTTTAACATCTTTTGGATTTATCCACACACATCTTTCTTCAGCTGTCCCGGCATTAACAATATCACATGCCTGCCCTAAACTCTTGCACCTATATTCTGAACATGGTTGAACACCGTCGTTGCACTTCTCGCAGTCAGCTCCTCCAATAGGAGCTTCCCACGGCAAACAATCAAAATCAACTGTTTTATAAGAAACTTTTTTATATGTCATTATAAATACAACAGCTCCGACAGCAATTCCAGTTATCCAGGGGTTTTGTCCGATTAAACCAAGTGCTCCATGCTCAGCAAACATCCCTCCTTCTGCAAACATTCCTGTTGCTCCTTCAGCTTGTCCTGATGCCTGCAAAGCTGCTAAACTTTTTCCAGTAAATGCAGCAGCTGCCAATCCATTCTGAAGTGCTTTTGTCGTCGGTTCTTCTAAACCAAGAGCATTCCCAATCCATCCAGATGCAAAGTATGCAACTCCCGCCCACACAACTCCACCAATAACTCCTTTTGCTCCAGGAGCACTAGGGGCGAGGAATTGTTTTATGAGTCCAGGTTCGTCTGTAGCTACGCCCTCGGCAGTATGAGAAGTTTTTGATGCTTCTTTAAGTTTATTAAACTCTGTAGGAGAATGCATTTTACCATCAACATTACTAATCCATTTATCTTCTACAGCATTATATGTAAACGGAACATTTCCTAAAGAATCTGTTGCTCCATTTGTTATATCCGCTTTCACAAGTTTTATATCCAATCCAATCATAAATGCTATAGCAAAAATAGAGAGAATTATATTTATAATTATTAAAATAGCATTCCTCTTTTTATTCATCAATTTTACAGGAAAAACAGATTTATAAATTTGTTTATATTGAAGATAATTTACTTAAATTTTTTTTACTCTACTTTTTATACTAATTATCACAAATAGAAGTTATATTTTTTTTAAAATAACCAAAGTCTGAATCGCCAATTTTCATACTAATCAAAGGATCATCTTGTTTAGTTATCTTTCCATAAGCTATAACTTTTTCTCCAAGACAATTAATAGAGCAAACAACATCCTCTCCCATTGGGATAGAATAAATCTTCCTAACACCATTCTTAATTTCTTGAATTACTTGTCCATTAGAACTGCTATTTTCCCTTCCTACTTCATTAACATTAACCTCGACATTAGTCCCCTTAGGATCTAATGCTCCAGAGATAGCCGAACCTGCTGTTTGATAAACTAAAAATTCTCCGAATGCATTTCCAGCAGGAGTTGTCTGACAGCCAGTTAGTGCAGTTGCTAAACCCGCTAATCCAACTAATCCTCCATTAATTAATTGTCTTGTTTTTCTTATCATATTACTACTCCATAGTTACATGTATTTAAATCTTTTGTTTTCTCATTATAAGCAACACCAGCCCACACAACTCCTTGTGCCATTCCCCAACCACCCAAATCCGCATCTTTAGGATTTTTATATAAATATTCATACCAAGATAATTTGTCAGGATTTAAACTTGCAGGAGTGTTAGTTGAAGAGCCATAGGCAAATTCTGCCTCCTTTTTTGTCATGGCCTCTTCCGTTTTTACAGCATCTACTGTTTGTTGATCTGGTAACCCCTTAGCATAATTAAACCACCAGTCACCATCAGGAGCACTCACCAACTCACTCTCCAACCCAATCATAAACGCAATTGCAAAAATAGAGATTAAGATATTGACTAATATAACCAAACATTCACTCTTTTTTATCACCTCTGTTTTTACCATTTTGTTTTTTAACTATCAATTAATTGAGTAATCCAACCCGTTCTAATAGTCGAATATCCTCTGAATTTTGTGGGTTTGCCATCCTCTAATTCTTGCATTACATATACACTCATTTTATCAGGCCTTCTCCATTTAATTTCTCCCCAATATTCAAATCTTTTACCATCACAATTAAAAGCTACATAATCTAATTGTCTAGGTTGACTTGGTTGAGCATATTGCCCTTGATTACCACCATTGTAAATATTAACTTTTGTTCCGCTGTTTTCAAGTGCTTGTGTACTTCCTGCTGCTTGAAGTCCTGTTCCTATTGTAGAAAGTGCTTGCGCTTGTTTAAATGTTTTAGCTCCAGGCACTAGTAAGTTAACTCCTGTTCCAAGTAAACTAGTATTAGAGCCAGTAGCACAACCAACTAAACTTCCAAGTCCAACCAATCCAACTAATCCTTTTGCAAAATCTCTTCGTGTTATTTTTTGGGCCATTTTGTTATTATTTTATAGTAACATCATTATTTATAAACTTTTCTATCCTACCTCATTCGTTGCCTTTGTTGTGCTTTCACTATCAGTGTCTGTAGTAGTCTCTGTATTTGTTGAAAACTCTCCGCCGGTGCTTCCCCCGAACTGCTGTTTGGTATCAACTTCTGCTGCTTTCTTTTCATCTTCTGTTCCTGTTTTCTCACCTGATTTTGAAATTGTTACTCTGAAACCGCCATCAACATATTTTCCTATATAATTTCTGTCACTTCCACAATCTCCGTAATTTGTGCATAATCTGTTAACTTGGAAAGCTGTTAGTGGTTCTAAACATTCGCAGTTCTCAACACATGTTCCGTCTCCCTTGCCCCATAATTTTTTTTCATATTTTACAATGCAAGATTGAGATGCTAAATCACACTGGTTTTCACTGCCTTCATCCCAGAAAGAAATTCCAGGAGCAACATCTGGAACACATCTCCAGTTCCGATTGTCTTCTTCAACATTTTGTTCTAATTTAAGCATGCTCCCAATTAACCCCTCATTAATGCTTCCGATTGTCTGTGCAAGTATATCTTCTTCTGTTATTTTTTCTATTAATATTGGAACCCACTTGCAGTCTCTTTTATCTGTGTTGCGACAGTCTCTAGAGCTATTTTGCATAATGCAATCCTCCCACCTGTTAGCAACACATCCAGCTTGGGCAAAATCCTCTTTTTCCCCAATAGTGTCTTGAACGCAAACTTCTTTCCTATAATCATCACAAGGCTCAACAATTTCTTCACTTAAGAAACATATATGCCTGAAATGCCTGCTTCCAGGAGCATCGCTATCTTCTTTTCCAGAATCATAAACACACCACGATTCCCCATTTTTGTAATCTTTTCCATTATATGTATCATAACAGTTTAAATCAGAGCAGATAAAACTCCCATATGTCGGCTTTCTGCTTCCTGCGGATTTACAAATGCTTCCTTCAAGATAATTGCAGTTTCCACAGCTCTTAGATTCTGCATTTGCAGAATTACTGCCTCCCCCACAACTTTCATCTTTAGGAACAACCTTAGCCCAGTAAGCAACATCATTTATTTTAGAAGCGTCGTAAATATTTGCAGGATTCCCGCATGTGTCGATAAAATAAACTTCATCTTTGCCTTCAATACAGACAGTTTCTTTAGTTTTTTCGCAGATAGTGTTTAATTCCTGTGCTGTGCATAAGTAATTTTTATGAAAAACAATAGAAGATGTATTTGTAGTGCCTTTTACACTTTCAGAATTGCATTCAGCTCTTGTAGTAAATTTGCATGTTGTCTGGTAATCAGATTCAAAAACACATGCACCAACATCCTGCGAACTTGCTAATGCAATGCAAGACAATTCATCTGCAACATTTTTCCTAAAATCAGTTATTAATCCATAATATCCAGATAATTTTTTGCATCTTACTAATGGAACATAAGCTGCCTGCTGCCCTAGAACGCAACATCCTAATTCGCATTTTGGAGTTGCTTTGCAGTCAGCACCTTCATCCCACTCTCCTCCAGAACTAACACAGGCTTCTCTTGGAACATTTTCCATACAAACACCTTCATCAGAATCATAACAACATCCTCTTTTGCAGAATGAAGTTGCTTCGCACGAAGTCGGAGTTTTTTGAAATTTAGCATCGCATTGTTCTAACGGGGAATTCTGGCAATAAGCTCCTGATAAAGTTTTTTCACAGCAATAACTAACTTCAACAGCAGAAGTCATCTGCATAGTTAATACTAAAATTAAATATAGTGATAATGTGAAGACAGCTAATTTAAAATAAGCACTATTAACTTTTAAGCCAGCTCTTTTTCTCATATTGTTAATTGTTTTACTGCTCTTATTAATTTTTAGTCTCTCAATTATACTATTTTTTTCCATCTTAAATATTTCTATACTCTTATTTGCCATTTTGTTTTTATTTATTTTTTATATTCTCGCTTTTGTCTAATCTTTCCTAAAGAACATATTTGTTCTTTGAACAGAGAATTTTTAATTCTCTTGGTTATGGAAAAGATTAATAACCATAACCTACAGGAAATACAAGACTCTTAACAGCAAAATTAAAACTTTCTTTGCTGTCTCTGTCTGAAACATAGTAAAGTGTCGAGCCATCACCCTGTTTTAACATTTCCACCCTGATGTTTGGATACATTGCCATATACACAACAGGGTCGCTGTTTCCAAATCTTGCCTCATAATTTAATATTGATGTTGATATCATTATTAAGTCATAATAATTGCTTTTAACAGACACTTCAAAAGGGCTGTCAAATCTGGCACTTGTCTCGCTTCTGCTTATTGTGATAGGATAATCAATTATAAATTTTATTTCACTTGGCACAAATTCAAGAGTAAAATTAATATTTCCAGATGCAACAGAATAACCGCTTGCTTTCAGCTCTTTTTCAACCTGATTAATACAGCCAATTATTTCATCTTTAACAGCATCCTTTGCCTCTTTTTCTATACCTTGCAACAACAGGGGTTTTTGCATTGTGCATGTTTTATAATACTCATTTGTATAGCAGAGATATTCTAATTTTTTGCCGTCGTGCATGTAAGCATGTTCAGGATTTGCACTTCCTCCTTGGGATAAAATCACATCAATCGAATTTTTAATTTGTGGATTTTTTTCAATGCAGTTTTTTAAATTAGAATTTACATCATATTCAATCCCAAAAACTCTGTTGACTATGCCTCTTCCCGAATCTGTAAATGCAAAAAATAATATCAGCAATCCTACAATTACCACAGCAATTATTATAAATACAGTTACTTGTCCTTTTTTGCTTTTATTTAACACCATCTTTTATTTTTTAAATTATTGCACTTTTATTGATAATTTATCTAGGTTTATGCAACTTAAATAAAGTTCATATTTTGGCATATTGCGCTTCTTTTCCCAAAACCTCTTTTATTTTTTTCATATTTTCTTAACGATAAATTTCTTTATAAATTTATTTAAATTATACCGATGCATCATGTTTGACAATTACAGCACATTCGCTGTTCTGATTGTCAAATCTGTCCTTGCATTTAATATAATATGTAAGTTTGTCATTTCTTTCAGCAATATGTATTTTTTTTAATTCTTCACTCATTGAAATGCCATTATCAAAGGCAAATTCACATTTATTGAGTGCATTGTTGCTGTAAACACATTTGGAATTTTTATTTGTTAAAACAATGATGTCTCCTCCCTGTGAATAAACTCTTGTTACTTCAGGTGCTAAATTGTTATTAGTTTCATTATCTGAATTATTGTCCCCTTCAGGATAATCATTAGGATCATTAGGGTCTGTTCCATTTTCTGCTTCTTCTTCATCAGTCCATCCATCCCCGTCACTATCAACTCCTTCAGCTGTTCCCTGAACCAGCTCAAATTTTGCTTCATTATAAGCTGTATTTCCACCTGTATCAATACACCTTACTTTGATAGTATAATTTCTAAACAGCATTGAATTCAGCATTTGGTTATGTTCGGATTTTCCAGTATCATAAAAAGTTATAAAAATGTCCTCTCCTAAACTGCTTAAACTATACTGACAATAGGCATCTCCGTTTACTCCCCCGCTTGTTTCTGCCTTTAACTCAACAGAAGCTGGCTCTAATTCTGAATAAACAGTTCCCCTAGGGGTTATTGAATCAATTACTAGTGCAGAATCTGACCTGTATAGCTTATATTCGTAAACACTTCCAATATTCCTTGAATTGTTTTCTTCTAGCCATGGCTGGTCTCTGCAAACTATATAGAAATTATTTTCTTTTTGTTTTATTTGTAAGGTTGCATTGCATAGGTAACCTAATAAACTCCCACTACCAACATCATCTTCACAATACATATTATTTGTCATTGCAAAATATTGCTCCTCGCTTGTGCCTGCTAATATTTCATCAGAGAACCTGCATTCAGCAGGTTCATTAACATAAAATCCTGCATTCCATTGTGTTGCATTGTAAGCAACAATTGAATCTTCAGGAGGCGAAGTTGCAATTATAACTGGAGGAGTTCTGTCAGGCCCGTCATCAACGCAAAAATTGATTTTATAATTTGCAACATTTGTAACACCTTTAGTATTTGCACATTTTACATAAATATTTACATCGCCCAATATATCTAAAATGCCCCCCATTACAGTTTCATTAGAAATTAGTGTGTTAAATTCATCAGTGTTTAATGTCTCTCCTGCAATAACACTTTCAGCACTTGGCAAGTAAGTTGTTGTTGTATGATTTTTCGAATATAAATCTCCTTCTAAAAATGAATATTCCATGCTGTCAAATAAAATTTTTGGGTCTGTTGAAAATTTGCATTGTGCAGGAATATTTGTATTTACCCCAAATGCAACATGCTCAAATGCAGGCAGGCACTTTCCATCTTTTGTTCTAACATTAAATCCATTTAAACCAACACTTGTATAAGAATACTTGTTCTTATTTAAAACTTCATAGTTTGGACTAATAACTGGAATTCCTTCTCCTGTTTCAACTGTTACACATTCAGGATTTGCTGTATCTTCATTAATAAGTTTGCAATTCATTCCCAAACTCTCACACTTATACTTCGAGCACGGTTTCTGTTCGTCTTTGTTGCACTCCCCACAATTTCCAACAGCAGGGCGTTGCCACTGCTTGCATGTAAATGTTATTTCTGTTTCTTCTGTTTCTCCGCAACCCATGAGGTAGGATAATCCGAGGTAGGCTAATACACCAACACCTACCCAAGCAGTAGGACCTAATCCCAACAAAGTTCCACCAGATGTCGATGCACCTCCCGCTCCTGCACCACCTGCTGCAGCAGTTGTAGTTCCAGCTCCACCTACAGTTCCTGTAACTCCTGAAGACAATGTCACTGTTGAACCTGATACGCTAGTAACTCCTGCTAATCCTGTGCTAGTTACACCTATTCCTCCTTGTACTCCAGTTAATGTAACACCATTAGATAATGTAAGTGTAGAACCTGCTCCTAAAGTTGCTGTTGAACCTCCTGATAAAACAGTTCCAGATGCTATTGCTCCTGCACCAAGCGCATGACCTCCAAGTGAAGCAACTCCTAATCCTGCACCAGTTGCTCCTACTGCCGAACCCCCTAAAGTATTGCTTAACTGCCCACCTGAAAACATACCACTATCAATCTCTTTTCCCATATAATTTCCAAATATTTCATCTATCCCATACATTTGAAGATTATCTAATCCATTAATATTATTAAAAAAACCGGGCTTTGCACTTTGCCCAGGAATTGCAATTGCAAAAATTCCGTATATCTTGTCAATGCCTGTTAATCTTGGAGGTTTTTTTGCTTTTCCACCTTTTTTAGATATTGAGTAACCTCCTTCTGTAACTTTTCCTGCAATATTTGATTTAGCACCACAGTCTCCTAAATTCTGGCAGTATTCATTCATTTGAGCAGTAAATATTATCTTTTCACATTCGCAGTTTTTTACACACTCCCATTTACAAAAAGGTGCAATCCCCTTTTTTTGGTAAACAACAGTGCAGGTTTTTGTTCCTTTACTGCACGGATTATCACTTTGTCCTAAGTTTCCAAGTGCTCCTAATCCACTTGATGATAGCTGTCCTCCTAATTCTCCTGTTAACTGGTCTGTTGCACCCTCAACAATTCCTCCTAATTCAAACCCCGGAGGGTATTTTGGAACACATCCTGTAAAATAAAAATCATTAGATACATAAACAACTTTTGGCATGCAGTCAGGATTTTGGGCGCAATTAAGAACAGTTCTACCTCCACAATCTTCCCACATGTTGGTTCTGCAAAAAGCTCCGCTCTGGTCAGGTAAACTGCTAGAAACTAATCCACTAACTCCAGGAATATCCGCAGCTAATCCTCCGACAACACTCCCCATTGCAGATGTTTCAACGCAAATTTCCTTCCGATAATCTGCACAAGGTTCTGTTTTTATCTCTCCATTTACGCATAATTCCCTATAATGTCTGCTGCCGACAACATCCCTGCCACTTCCAACAACTCCGTCATAAACACACCACGATTCCCCATTCTTCCTTGTTTTTAATCCATCTTTGCAATTTAAATTTCTGCAAGTGTAATCTCCATTTAATTTTTTCTTATCAACGCCTTTTCTATAAGCGCCACAGATACTTCCTTTATTATAGTCGCAATTCCCGCATGTAGATAGTAGCGAGTTATCACCAATTGGATTGCAGGATAATTCTTTGCTTAAAACTTTGCCATTATTCCACGAACGAGCTTTGTTAGAATCATAGATATTTTCAGGATTTCCGCACGAATCAAACCAATACACCTCATCTTTTTCATCTACACACCCAGTTGTTTTTTGCCTTTCACAGTTTGTTTCTAGTTCAGGGTTTGAACATAAGTAATTATTAAAAAATTCTCCTCTTACAGAATCACATTCTGTCTTAGTTGTAAATTTGCAGTTATACTTAACTTCACTTTCTGTTTTAAATCTGCACGCACCCTTTTCCAAACTTTGAGTTGATTCAATACATGATAATTCACTAGTTATTGATTTGTCAAATTTAGATTCAACTCCAAACATTTCACTTAATTTTGAACATCTTGTTTCTGTTACTAATTGGGATTCTAACCCTAAAGAACAGCATCCTTTTGCGCATAATAAATTGTCGCACCCCTCTCCTGCTATCCATTTTCCATTTTCATTAGCTTCGCATGTTTTACTTCCTGAATTAGGAGAGCACAAACCTTCTTCTGTATCAAAACAACATCCAGGAGTTCCACCTGAGCTTTCTAAGGTACCTTCAATGCTAAAATCATCAGCAGCAGAAACAGGTTTAATTTCTAAACCAACTAAATAAGCAAATGCCACAATCCCAAATATCAATAAAGTTATTTCAAATGTAGATATTTTTCCTTTAGTTTTCATGGAGTCTCTAATACGCATCCGCGGACAGCGAACCCCCACAATTTATTTGTTCTTGTATCTTTAACAGTATAAATTTTATTGTCATCGCCTGTCTGGAATTTCTCAATATTTGCCCATGTATTTGCTCTCATAATTAGAGGATAATCTGAATTGCAGTATTTTGCTTCTTGTTCTATTATTGTATGGACAACAACAGCAATATTATAAATAGGGCTTGGAATCTGAATTTCATATTTGCTAAATCCTTTTTTATCATCTGCTTTTGAAATTTTAAATTCCCGGTTTATATTAATTTCTATTTTTCCAGAAAGCAGAACAACTTCATAATCCATATCTTTTTCAAGAACAACTTCATACCCCTCTTTTTCATATTTTGCTTTTATATCATTAAAGCATTTTTGGGCTTTTGGCAGGGAATAATCATAAATTTCATCTTCTATATGATTTATTAAAACAGGATTTACAGGCTGGCATTTTGCATTGTTTTTTGAAGTATAGCATAAATAAGGGTATTCTTTATTTTCGAATTTTTTAACTTCATTTGGCAGTTTTACATAACCTCCGTTATCAATAATCATATTTGATGCATCTTCAACAGCTTCTCTTACACACTGCATAACCTCCTGATTTGGCTCTTGTGATGGTTTTGGGGATATTGGAAGTTTTCCATTTTTATATAGAATAAATAAAAAAATAACAGCCACAATTATTAATACTGCAATAATTATAAAAATTGTCACCTGCCCTTTTTTATTTTTCACCTTTTTCATTTTTTACTATTCACTAAGTTTAATATTGCTTCCTCAATAGCATGAGAAACATTCCTGAAACTTGATTTTTTTAAGAAATCCTCTAATTTTTTTTTAGTGCTCTCTTCAATAGTCGCAGACACCCTTACTTTCATTTAATTAATACAAAATAATACTTTATATACTTTTTCATATTTAGTGGATTTTGTGTGATGAAGTAATATAAACAAGTAGGTAATAAATAATCACCCCCTACAATTACATTGGGTAATAAATTCCATCGATGCATACTTGACCAGCAGGACGAATACTTGATTCGTGGTAATCAATGAAACAATAATCTCGAATAAGACTTGCAAATGGAAATGCTTTTATAGCGCATTCTTTTGCTGCTTCCAGCCCCACTCTACAACAATTTGTAATTTTATAATATTTTGGTTTAACACAAGTTCCAGTTTCCTTGCCTTTTGGTATGCAACATTTTGTAGGTATAGCATTTATATAGATGCCATAACAATTGGAATTAGTTTTACATCCACATTTAGATGCAGTTACACCGTTAGTATTTTGAAAATTATTAATACATATGTGCCCTGCAGAACTTTTTGAACAGTCTGAATCAAGACTGCAAAATACACAATGGCAGTCATGCGGATCAAGACTTGAGCATCCAAGAGTGGTGTCTATTTTCATAACACATCGTGGTGTTCCACGTTCACAATGTTCATCATTATAACAACAAGAACCTTCTTTTGGATTTTTACATCCCTCATCACCAGGGCTAAGTAAAATATTTTTGCTTTTCAAATAATTTCCAACACCAACCAAAACAAGAGCAATTATCAAAACAGAAATAACAATATAAATAAGTTTCCTGTTTTTCCTAACCCCTTTTTTCATTTTTATCTAAATTGAACAGTATTTATAAATATTGTTATTTTTTACAGAATATGTTAAATAATAAAACTAAAAAAATAATTTTATTGGTATCCGGAAGTTTTTTTATCTTATTTGGATTATTTGCAATGTTTTTTTCAGTTTATAATGGGACCCCTGAATGGATTTTATGGGCGTGCTATATTGGAATGATAATAATTGGAATTGGAATTCTTATAAAAGATGGAGAGTTAATTGCGAGCCAGTTAAATATTTTAACAATTCCCTTATTGCTTTGGACTTTTGATTTTATTTACACTTTATTTACTGGCAGGAATATTTTAGGAATGGCAGAATATTTTTTTGATAGAGTTGATTTAGTTCCAAAAGTAATAAGTTTAGAACATTTATTCCTCCTTCCTATTGGATTTTTTGCACTTTATCTTATAGGGTTGAAAGAAAGAGATTCATGGAAGATAAGTTATATTCAGCTTACAGCAGTCTTTTTGATAATGAAACTATTTAGAATAACAGATTCAAATGTAAATTGTATTTCTTACCCTTGCTGGAATTTCCCGATTTTTCAGCCGTATTTTATTGAATGGTTCTTAATTATTTTTACAGCAGTTGCACTTACATCCTTTATGATTAATAAACTTTTTTTAACAAAAACCACTAATCCTCATTATCAACTCTTGGAGCAAGGATAAAAGAGAGATTTACATTGTTTATTTTGAAATCGAGCTTGACAGGATGGTCTGATGAAAAATTTACATAAACTGTATCAGTTAATTTGCTTGCTTTGATAAATTTCTGAAGATATTCCAGGCTGTATTTTGATTTTGATTCGCCCGAGATTATTTTAACTTCATCTGTTGAAAATTCAGCTCTTGCAGAGTTTAATCCTGATGCTTCAATAACAAAACTTTCAGGAGTTGCAATCAGAGTGCATGCGTCTGCGACAACTAGACAATCTTCAACTGCATCAACCAAATCCTGTGAATTCATCTGTATCTGGGATAAAAATTCCAAACTTGGAGGTTCTTTGTCCTCACTTTCTATTTCAATTAGTGCTATTGAAAAACTTCTTTTAACTCTGTCAAAAATATCGATTTTAAGAGCTCCTTCACTGCTTTCAAGAGATATGTAGCTTCCTGCTTTTGCTCTTTTTAAAACCGCTTTTAAATTATCGAGATTTACGCCAAGAATCTCATTTCCCCCATTGAATTCACTAAATGACTCTTTTGGAATTTTAAAAGAAACCATTGCAACATTTGCAGGGTCAATTGCATTTATTCTAATGCCTGTTCCATCTACTTTGATTTTAACTTCTGTAACAAGCTCTGAAATTATAGATATAATATCTGATAACACCTTAGGATTCTCAAGTTTAGCAAACATATTCAACTTAATATGAGTTTGCTTTTAAGTTTTGTTATAGTTCTGTTGCTATAGTAAGAGGCATAAAATAAGAAGAATTGTCTCCTTAAAGTTAATCAAAAAATAATAATTCCTCTTTCTTTTGCTTCTTTTGCAATTGTAACCATCTTAGACAATCGGTTAAACTCTTTCGGAGTATAGCAAATAACCTCCAAATCAATATATTCATCCCAATATCCAATAACTTCAGACATTCTTTTTCTAAATGGGACCCCTTTAAAATCTTTTGAGATTAATATTAAATCCACATCGCTGTTAAATACCCAATCTCCTCTCGCTCTGCTTCCAAATAAGATAGCTCTGTCTATTTTAAATTTTTTATTTACTTTTTTAAGATATTCGTTTAGCAATTTAATTACTCTTTCATTTGTGTACTTATCCATTCAATTACCTCCTTCGTGTTATTTAGTAGTTTTAGACTTTCTTTTTTACTATAAAGTTTATAAGGTATTTCTCCACTTGCATCAGCATATCTTGTAGCATAATATTCTGGAGATATATTTTTTAAAGTTTCTTCATACCTCTTTGGGATTCCTGCAATTCTTCCCAATTTAATTAAGGAGTGGATAAACGGATTTTCTTTATTATACAAAAGAATATACGATTTAAGTGCTTTTTCTAAAGATTGCTGGCACCAAAAAACAGAAGCATAATAATCCCCTGATTTTAAACTGTTCTCAGCAGTTCTAAGGTCAGCTTTTGCCTGTTCCCAGTTGTTTTTTATTTCTTCTCTCATAATGCTTGTTAGCAAGAAGAATATTTAAACTTTCACTAAGATTTTTACTAATTGTATAGTTTAATGACATGTGTCTGCGGTTAAACAGATTATGCTATAGATATTTAACTGTCTAAATGTATTTAAAATATTCTTAGCAATTAGAAATGTGTAAAATGGCTGAAAAAGAGGAGTTTAGCAAAGAAATAAAAGAACAGAGAGTAAGAAAAATAGCACTCTCTTATTATTCTAGAAAAGATGTTTTAGATGCTCTTTACAAATTTTCTGAATACAGGGAAATCTCCCCTAGGTATTTTGAAGGATTTGGAAAGCGCCCAGATTCATTCCAGTATCCTTCTGATATTCTTGCACTTGTTAAAAAAGGAGCAACAAGCTTTCATGCAAGTGAAGAATTATGGGCTAATCCCCTTGATTTGATTACAGGAATTGATACAGAAGAGCTTAAAAAACTAAGAACCGGATGGGATTTGGTAATAGATATAGACTGCAAATGGATAGAATATAGCAAAAAAGCAGCACAGGCGATTATAAAATCTTTAGAATACATGGGTGTTAAAAATATAGGGGTGAAATTCTCGGGCAACAAAGGGTTTCATATAATTGTCCCTTCAAAAGCTTTTCCAGAGAAATTAGGGGATATAAAAACTAGTGATATGTTTCCTGAATGGCCAAGAGCAATACTGGGATATGTAACTGAACTTTCAAGCCCGATTCTTGCAGATTTAATAAAAGACACAGCATCTGATTTTTCATCAATAAAAGGTTTTACAGGGATAAAATGTGAAAACTGCAATAATATATCTCAGGAAAAGTTTAAAGTCACTTTAAGGTGCAATAATCATTCTTCGCCATATATTGAAACATTTAATTCTTCAACAGGAGAATATTCCAAGAAGAAATGCCCTAATTGCAATAAAGAATTAAAAGAAATAACAAGGGAAAAATATTATTACTGTTCAAAATGCAGTTTAAACTCAATTGAGCATAAAGGAAATTTTAATGAGACAATTCTTTCAACAGATTTATATAAGATTTTAGGATTGGATGTCCAGCTGGTTTCTTCACGCCATTTATTTAGAATGCCTTATTCTTTGCATGAAAAAACATCATTGGCAAGTGTTGTAATTGATAAAAGTGATTTAAAGAATTTTAGTTTAAAAGATGCAGACCCCCTTAATATTAAGATTAAAAATTTTATCCCAGATTCAAAAGAAGGTGAAGCAGGAAAACTGCTTTTGCAGGCAATTGACTGGCAGAAGTCGCAGGAAAAAGAAAATAAGATAACTTATGAAAATAAAGAAAATTCAAAAAGTAAAAAATTTAAGCCACTTGAATTGGGAGCAGTCAGGGAGGAATTTTTCCCTCCTGCAATTAACAAGATATTAAAAGGTATGACTGATGGAAAAAAAAGGGCGCTATTTATTTTAATAAACTTTTTCCGTTCAATTAATTTAAGTGCAGAAGAAACTGAGAAAAGAATAAATGAATGGAATAAGCTTAATAGTCCCCAATTAAGACAGGGATATGTTAATTCTCAGTTAATATGGGCAGCAAAGCATGAAATTGTTCCCCCTCCGAATTTTGATAATGAAATCTATAAGGCAATAGGAGTTTATGAAACAGACAGTTTAAGTGAAAAAGTTAAAAATCCTTTGACATATGTTTCACGCAGAATAAATATGGAAAAAAAGCAGAAAAAATATTCTAGAAAATGATTGTTATAATATAGAAAAACTTATATTCTTATTATGTTTAAACCAGATATGCCAGAAATAAATAGAGGAGAGTTTATTGAAAAAATAGGATTAGCAGGAGTTATATCTTTCTTTACATCATGTGCTGCCCAAAAGACCCGGGAGATTAACCCTGAGAAAAGAGATATTTTAGATATTCAAAGAGTTGAACGTTTTGATATTAGTGGAAGAAGGCAGAATTATTATAGGGTTGTATATAAGGGCGATGATGTTAGAAACATTCAATTTAAAGTTACTCCTGATGATAATGATTATAGAAGAGTTGATTTAGAATACAGAAAGGTATATGGGCATTAGTTGCTCTTAACAAAATTTTTAAACTCTCTCTTCTTTAGATTATGATGAAAAGAGGGATATTATTTGTTTTAGTTTTATTATTTATAGTTATATTCTCTTTTAATTTTGTACTTGCTTCAAATACAACTTTAAGCACTGAAGAACAATCTCTTTCAAAAGCATACGATTGTATGAAAGAAAAAGTTGGCGGTGACTGTTCAAAATTAAATTTAGAAGAGACAATTTATTCTGCTTTAGCATTGGGAGATTATAATGATTGCAAAGAGCAGTTAATTTCTCTTTCAAATAATGGGGAATGCTGGCCTAAAACAGGATGCAAATTAAAAGAAACATCTCTTGCTTTTTTAGCTTTAGACAGAATGGGGGAAGACACAGATAAAATTTCTGCATGGCTTTTGAATCAGACAAAACCTGCTTCTGATTTAGTTTGGTTTTTGCAGATTGATTCAGATTCAAAAACAACATGCACTATAAAATATTCAGGTTCTTCTAATTCAGTTGTAATTTCAGCAGATAAAAAAGTATCTGGAAATGCAGGAGCATGTTTAGCAGTTTCTTCAAGTGGTTATTGGCTTCAGATTGCATCTTCTCCTGAATCATGCATGGAAAAATTATATACCATCTCCTGCGATAAATCATTTAAGACAAATCTTTTATATAAAACAAAATCATCTTCTACAATTCATGTTTTAGAAAATCTTCATAGTGCTGTTGAAGGAGGGGAAACAGAAGAGCAGGTTAATTATAAGTGTTTCAAGCAAGGAAGTTCCTGCAATTATGAAGGGAGTTTATGGGCTACTTTAGTTCTTGATTATAATTCAGAAGATACAACTGCATTTGTTCCATATGTTAATGCATTTACAGACGAGAATGAAGTGCTTTTCCCAGAATCATTTTTATATAAAATTACCGGAGATGAAGATTTTTTAACATCAATTATTAATAAATTTAAAGGAAATTACTGGGATGTTGGAGGGGCTTATTCAAGGTATTATTCTACTGCCTTGGCATTTTTGTCATTGCAAGGGCAAACCCCAGCAGAAGCTGAAACCGCAAAATCATATCTTCTTGATGGAAAAAGGCAGAATGGAGATGGATGCTGGAATAATATAAGAGATACAGGATTTTTGCTTTATTCTGGATGGACACTGGTAAATCATGACTCTGAATCTGAACCAGAACCAGATTCTGAATGTGAAACAGACGCAGATTGCGAGGATGACGAGGAATGCACGACTGCAGGATTTTGCGAAGAAATAGAAGAAGATTGTGAAGAAAAAGGAAATTATTGTTTATACACCAGCGAATGCGAAGATGTTGAAGGTGTTGAACTTCCAAGTTTTGGAGGGTGTTTAGGTTTTGAAGTTTGCTGTTCAAAGTCACTGCCAACCTGCATTGAAAAAGAAGGAGACCTTTGTCTAAATACACAGGAGTGCAAAGGGACATTGCTGGCTGTTTCAGATGATGGTGATTGTTGCGATGAAGAGTGTGTAAATAAAGAAGAACCTGAACCAGAGCCAGAAAATGAATGTGAAACAGCTGATGGAATTTGCAGAAGTTCTTGCAATGAGGATGAAAAAACAACTTCTGATAATTGTGATTTAACTAGTGAAATTTGTTGTGTGAAAAAATCTACTTCATCTAACTGGTGGATTTGGATTGTGGTGCTGTTAATTCTGATTGCATTAGCAGTTATTGCAATAATCTTTAAAGATAAAATAAAAATGTTTTTGTTTAAGAGGAAATCAAAGTTTAAGTCAGGGCCTGTAAATTCTACTCGCCCGGGATTATTCCCCCCAAGTTCTTTGTCAAGAGCACCACCCACAAATATGTTCAGGCGTTCTCCTATTTCTCAGCCAGTTGCAAGGCAATCTTCAAGGCAATTGCCGCGTTCTTCTCAAGACAAAGATTTTGAAGAAACCATGAAAAGACTGAGAGATATGAGCAGGTGATTTTATAAAAATAGATAATTAGGTTAATGATAGGAAAACCAAATAATTATTCTCCATGGACAACAACTTCTTTAACTTTTATATTAAACTTTTTACTTAATTCTGCGACTTCTTTTCTCACTTCTTCCTGCCATAATTTTTGATTATTTCTTGCCCATTCAAACTCTTCGAGTTCTTGCTGAAAATATTTTTTGTAAAAAGGAAGCAGTTTATCAATAGAAGACTTTCTCATATTAAATAATTCAACCCAAACATATGAAACTTTAATGTTACTTAATTCTTTAAAAATCTCTTCCAGATTACTTATACCTGGCAAGACAGGAGAAATAAAACCAAAAGTTATAATTCCCTTCTTTTTTGCTTCTTTTAGTGTTGCTAATCGCAATCTTGGCGGACTCGCCCCGGGCTCTAATATTTGTGCAATCCTTTCATCCAGCTGATTAATTGACATCCCGAATTCCGCGTTTAATTTTTTTAATAAATCAAAATCTCTTTTTACAAGTGCAGATTTTGTCAAAATCTCAACATCAAATTTTTTACTCTTTGAGAGAATTTCTAAAATTTTTCTTGTTAACTGAAAGTTTTCTTCTTCAGGCATATAACAATCGCATACACTTGATATAAAAATATGCCCTGGCTTATTCTTCTCTAACTCTTTTTTTAGCAATTCGGGGCAATTCACTTTAGCAAAGACAAATTCGCCCCATTTATCTGGGATGTTCTGAAACCTCTTTATAAAATCAGCATAACAATATTTACATCCATGCGAACATCCGGTATATGGATTAATCACATAATCAGTAAGTTTACTTTTATTCAGGCAAGTTTTTACTTGGATTTGTTTGATTTTCATTTATTCTAAAGAGGTTCTAGCTATAAAAGCTTTGTTTAGCGTATCTATAGATTAAACATCTTAGCTTATTGGCGTTTTAACCATTAAAATTATTATCTATCTACTTTTTGTTAGATAAATTTATTAATCCCCTTCTTCTTTTTAAAACATGAAAAAAGAGCTGGTAATGTTGTGCTTTTTAGTATTGTTTATTTCATCAGTTTCAGCTCTAGAGATACAATCAGAAACTTCATTTAGCAAAGGAGAAACTTTTTTAGCAAGTATTGGCGGAAATATCTTAGATAATATTCAATTTGAAGATGTAAAATTTCTTAAGGGGCATGTTCAGCAGAATTTCAAACACGATATTTTGAAAATAAATAACAACTATTATATTTATGCAGTTCTTCCATATAATGAAGCAGAATACACCTTAGTTTTAGAAAATGTTTATTATATGGAAAATAATAAAATAATATTAACAGATTTAACAAAGAATTTTACAATAATAAATACAACAGTTTCTTTCAATGTTTATCCTGGAGTGATAATAACTGACAAAGATTTCAAAATTACTGTGTATAACAACGAATTTTATGATTCTTTGTTAACTTATACTTTATCAAATAAAACAGATACAGAAACAGTTAAAGCACAGGAATTGACAGAAGTGGAAATATCTATAAAAGGTGTTGAAGAAACAACTTTTGAAACTTTGAGTTTAAGTTTGAGCACAACAAGTTATGAAATTCCTGTTTATATTATAACTAATCAGACAATTGGGGAAAATGAGAGTGAAGAAACAACCCCAGTTAAACTTGTTTTTGCAGATTCAGAAATACAGGACATTTTAAATATTGGAAAGGAATATTCTTATTTTTCAGATTTGTTTAATATTGGGGAAAACGAATCAAAAAAAGTAAATCTTTCAGTTTCTTCCAGCTTAACACCATTTTTAAAATTAAATGCAACTTCTTTTGCAAGCATAAATTCTAAACAAAAGGCAAGTATTGAGTTTAAAGTTAATTTTACAGATACAGGGCTATTTGAAGGTTTTATAAGGGCAGATTCTGACAATTCTTCAGATATTCTTTCAATTATATTCTTAGTCGGGCAAGATATCCCTCCAGATATTGAAAGAAATGGAACAATACCTCCAAATATAAATATAACTAATATCACAAAGAAAAAAACCTGCTCTGAAATGGGTGGCAAGAAATGCACAGGAACATGTTCTGATAACACTAAATTAAAGCTAGCTTCTGACGGGTTATGCTGTCTTGGAACATGCTCAGAAGATGAAAAACCAAAACGAAATTGGACAGTTATAATAATTATTGTTTTTGCTCTTGCAGTAATTGGATTTTTTGTCTGGTGGAAAGTTAAGAAGCCAAAAACCTCAGAAAAAGATATTTTTAATAAGAGAGAAAAATCTTTCGAAGAAAGGTATGAAACAAGCGGAAAATTAACAAGAGAGTGATTATTTACGCCCAAGTATTCCGAGGTTCAACTCCTCGTGGGACCATATAAACTTAATGGGCTCAAAACTCATGTAAATAAAGTGTTTGTTAGAAAAGGTTACCTTTAGGATACATTTGTTTACACAAAGTATATCAAAAAGGATATTATTTCTTAACCTGCTCTTTATATAGAGTATTTACTACTCATTTTTGATTAAATATTTCTGGCAATATATTTAAAGAGATAAAAATTAAATAATATATGGAAATCAAAGGTTATCTTTCTAATCAATGGGGATTTTCTGAGACAGGTAGAATTCTTGTAAAACAAGTTAAAGATAGGATTAAAGATATTGGAATTGTAGTTTTAGATCCATTTGAAGAGTGTGGGAAAGAATTAGATTTTGGAGAACTTGCTAAACTAACTGATTTTGAAGCAAAAAGAAAATATTGGGAACAATTTAGCAGAAAAGTAACTCCTATAAACAATAAATTGATGAGACAAGCGCATTGTCAATTTTCAATCTTAGATGGAGGTCCCTCTGTTGATGACGGAGTTTCATCTGAGATAGGTTATTATGCTGCTCTGGTTGAGGAAGGAGCAATCCCAAAGGGGTTTGGAAGAATCTTTGCATTAAGGAGTGATTTTCGATTAGGAGAAAATATTGGGTGTTTAGTAAATCCCCAGATTGAAGGATATATTCATCAAACAGGTGGAAAAATATCCCAAAACTTAGATGATTGGTTTAAAGAAATTAATTCTTGGTATCAACAAGTTAAGAATTAGAAAGTATATCCTTTAGGATATATTCTTTTACACAAAGTATATCAAAAAGGACATACTTTCTTATAATTTTTCTTCAAGAAGCCACTTCCAAACAGGAATTACTTTTATTTTCTTGCTTTCAATTTTAATCTCTTCTTCTTGACTGTTTGTTAATATTAATCCTCCGTTTAACTTAAATTTATCCATTGCTTCTTTCAATCCAGAAATCTCTCTTTCTCTGTTGTCTTCATTTAAATCATAACAAACTTGAATTGCATTAATTACTGCTTTATTTTTAACTAAGAGGAAATCACATTCATTTTTATTAAAATAGTAAAAAACATCATTATTTTTATTTAAAGAATTAAATACCAAATTTTCGAGTAGCCATCCTTTATCTTTTGTAAGCTTCTTGGATAAAACTCCTACAAATCCATTGTCTATTATATAAAATTTTTTATCATTTATTAACTGCTTTTTTAATGAATAATCAAATTTGTTTATTGTTTTAGCAAAATAAGTTTCTTCAAGATAATGTATAAACTTTTTGATAGTATTAACGCTATTAATGTCTGTTATCTTCTTCAATGAATTAAAGCTAAATTTATTAGCAAAATTAGATATTAAAATGGAGTATAAATTTCTCAAAATAATTATATTATCTACCTTATGCCTAACAGCTATATCTTTTAACACAGTATCTTCATAAACTTTTGTTAAAAGTTCAGGGTCATTATAAATTAAATATTCTGGCATCCCGCCATTTACTAAATATTCTTCAAAATATTTTTTTATTTCTATCTTTAATTCAGTTTTATAAATACTATCTTTCTCAAATTTAAACCCTTTTAACTCCAAAAACTCTAAAAAAGAAAAAGGCTTAACAATAATATCAACATGTCTTCCTGTAAGTTTTGTTCCTAATTCTTTGGAGAGTAATGTTGCACTTGAACCAGTTATAAAAAATTTAAAACCTTCTTCATATAATCTTCTAATGAATGTTTCAAAGTTTGTTACATTTTGAATTTCATCTAAAAAGAATGTTTTCTTTTTTCCAAATAAGCTTACTAATGTCTCATAAAGTTTGTTAAACTCATTAGCAGGAAAATTAAATAATCTTTCGTCTTCAAAATTAATATAGTAAAAATCTTCATCTTTATATTGTTTTTTTATTAATTGCCTTAAAAGAGTAGATTTTCCGCTTCTTCTTAATCCTGTTAAAACAATAACATGGGGAAGTTTAATTTTAGATTCAATTTCTTTGAGGATAGTTCTTTCTATACCATATTTTTTATTTAATATTGTTTCTCTCTGTTTTACTAATATTTCTTTTATTTGTTCTTCTGATAACATGATAATATAACAAATATAGGATTTATAAATGTTTTCATTGTGGTTGCACAAAAATATGTTATTTTGTGCAATAATATTATATACTATAATTTAGATAAAGTGTAACTAACAAGGAGTAGCTAATAGAAAGATTTAAGCAATCAGATTTTCTAAATATCTAAGGAGAAGTAAAATATGATAAATATATTATTAATCTGCCTAAACAAGTTGTAGAGGATAGTAAGCTTCTTGGAAAAGATTTAAAGGCAAAGGCAGATAAAGAAAAGATTATTATTGAGAAAGAATAAATTTAGAATCTTTAGAAATAGTCTATTTTTATGGCAACATTAAGGACATTCGTTAAACCCAGATGTTTTGAAACCATTTGTAGAATTAAGGAAAAAACTTTTATTTTCTTTTAGTTTCATTTTTCTTCTTCCCTTTCTTTAATTCTTCTTCGAGTTTTTCTTTTTCAACAAGAAGTATTCTTACAACCTCATCATATTTATGCATTCTTATGTTTACCCCAGTCATAATTTCGCTTATTTCTGTATTGGGTATGGTTAGTTGCTCTGGTTTTAGTACCTCAACATGTGATGGCATGTATTTGAAAATAAACATTACAAAAGGTCTTAAACCATCAAATTCAAGCTCTAACTCTAAAAACGAAGTGAAAAGTTCCTGTTCTTTAGTTATTTTCTGGTTCTCTTTTGGCTCAATTTTTTTAGGTTCGTGAGTTGTTTTTTGAATCAGTTTAACTCCGTCTTCTTTTTCAATACTCTTTAAAACTTCTTCAAGTGCCAAAGCTACATTTTCTGCAGGCCTTCCCAATACTTCTATTATAAGTGAAACAATAATTTTCTGCGCCATCTTATTTTGATTTTCTGTCTATTACCAAAAGGATAATTAAAAGTATACAGAATAGGGCAAATCCATATATCGCATACTCTTTTATTTTCTGGTTATTTGACTTAAACAATACTTCACTCTCATCGCCGGTTTTTATACTTTTTGGCACTAGGTAGATTATATTCGACTGGTTATTTTTTTCTTCAGCATTAGTATAAGTGGTGTTTTCATAGATTATTTCGTTGCCATCTTTTTTAATATTCCCCTCTTCTCTGTCTTCGTCTTCTGTCGTTGTTTTGTTGATTTTATCTTTTTCATTATTTTCTGAAAAATCTTCTGGCAGGCATTTATTTTCTGCATCTTTTGTGCCTTCAACAAAAACCCACTCACTACTGCAAAAGTTCCAGGTTTTTCCACTGTCAAAAATATCTTTTAATATAATCGTTTCGCTGATTAAATCATTTCCCCTATATAAGGAAACTTTTTCACCTTCATTATCCAGCCACTGGTTTTTGAATGTCCATGTTAAGTATCCTTCGAGTATTCCAGACAAAATAACTTCTTCTCCATCGCCATTTACTAATTTATACTCTGCTAAATCCACTTGTTCTTTGCTGTATAACTCAACCCATTCATTTTTTATGTCTGTGCCAGCAGGATTTAATTCCACCTCGCTGATAATCACAGATAAAACAAATTGAGTATAAAGTAAAAAAATAATAGCTATCCCCAAACACCTGAGATTTCCTTTCCACATGAGCATTTTCCTTCACTTAAAAAATTATGAACCCCTTCTTTATCCCTTACTATTGCAGGTTTTTTGCAATTGGGGCAAAAAGTCGTATTTTCTTCTATAAGTGAAGTGTTGCTGATATAAACATAATCTAATCCTGCGTCAAGTGCAATTTTTCTTGCTTTTTTTAATAATTCTGGGGAAGTTGGTTCTCTGAATCCGTCTTTTGGAAAATAAGCAAGAAGATGGAGGGGGACACTATTTGAAAGATTGCTTAACATCCATGAAATTAATCTTCTTACCCCATAAAGCGAATCATTAACATCAGGTATTAGCATCATTTTTATTTCAACCCAAACTCCTGCATCATAAAAAGTTTTAATAGTATCAAGAACCAAATCCAAATCTCCGTTCCATAATTCTTTGTAATGTTCTGCATTCATTGTTCTTATTGTAATACTTACTCCGTGAATTTTTTCTGAAAGCGCCTTTGCAGCAGGCTTGTTAATATACCCGCTTGTTTCTACTACGTGCTTTTCTTTTTTACCTGTAACTGCAACATCTTCAAGATATTCATAAAAGATAATTGGTTCTCCTTTGTAAATTATAATTTTTGTTCCTGTTTTTTTTATCTGCTTTATAATCTGGGATGGGGTACGAATCATTGAAGGGATATTTTCAAGTTCTTCATTGTCAAATGGCTTTTCAAAAAAATCAGATTTTAATAAAGTTCCTGGAAGAGAAAGGCTTAAACTATCGCTGTTGGGAAGAAAATGAAACATACCAGCATCTTCAATTTTTTCATAAATAGATGTATGCACTTTTCCGTAATTCATTGATTTTAAGTTTCCATTTATATTCTGTCTTACTTTACATATCCCTGCCTCTCCGTTTCCGATAATACATGAGTGCGGGCATAAAAGGCAGTGTATTTTTTTATCAGCTATTTTTTTATAATAGCTTCCCTCTTTAAATCTAAAACCCATATCTTTCCAAGGAAAAATATGTTTATTAATTTTTATGTTCTAGGATTAAATCTTATAAGATTAATATCCTCTTTAATATGAGAGAAAAAGATATGTTTTAAAGTATTATTGCTATTTAATATGGATTGATAATCATTCAATTAACTGCCCTAATCTCTTGCCAATTGCATTTGCATCTTCTAACTTAATAACCCAGTTTTTTTCAGTAGGGTTCATTTTATCAGGATTAAGAAAAACCCACCCATTTCTAATAAACTTTACAGCAATAACTGGCGTTAATCCCATCATTTCTGAAAAAATCATAAAATCATTCATCTGTTCTTTGCTTATATATAGTGTGCTTTTTCTTGTTGATTTGCATTCTATTGCAAGTTTTCTTTGTTTTGTTCCTGCAATTAAATCACACGGAGAATCGTCATTTACTCCGCTTCCAGCAACTCGTGCTGCTCTCCACCCATTTTCACTAAACATCTTTAGCAGTTCTCTTTCATTATTACTTCCTTTGTGTTTGTTTGCCATGACACAGATATAATTATTAATATATATAAATCTAAGTTTAAACTCTAAGAGCATAACACTAATAGCCCTTTTGAATAGGTAGTAATAGAGGTTATGTCGAATTTTAAAATCAGGTAAAAAGAAAAATGCCCCTTAGAAAAGTTTAAATAAATGTCTTAGTAATATAGAAGTATGACAATATTAGATAACCAAGTTTTTGTCTTTATTCTATTGATAGTCATCGCACTTCCATCAATAATATGGGGGGTTTATATATTTAAAACAACAAAAAAAATTGTAGATTTATTGAATAAGAAATATAAATACAATTTGAGCTATTCTAATATTTACTTCATACATGCTAAGTTGTTTTGGAATATTTCATCATATCCAAAAGAAGTGCAAAAAATTTATAAACCAGTTAGAAAAATGGCAATAATCCTTTATTCAATAGGTATACTTGTAATTATATCATTAATTACTTATTTGCTCATTATTTCTAACTGAAGATGTAACGGCATTTTCAAAAACTTTGATTTTTTGCCTTCGGCATCGTTGCGCTTTCGGAAAGTTATTTAAACATAAAGATTTTATTTTCTATAATATGAAATATTGGTTAAAAGGAGGATTTATTCTTTCTGGAATTTTTTGGGCTATAATATTCATCAATTACATAATTATGTCTTTTAATATGGGTTGTTCTACATCTCCCTTTGAAATGTTAAATATTGGTGGACCCAATTGTTCATGGGGATTTCAGAATTCATCTGTTTTAATCAATTCCTTTGAAATTTTTATTCAAATCCTTCTTTTTCTGTTTTTATTAGCTATTTTAAGCATCCCTTTTTTCTTAATCGGAGCTTTAATAGGCCGGATAATTAGTAAAATTAAATCTTCTAAAAGGCGATCATAAATTTAATTTTCTTCCCTTTTTCTTCTCACATGAATTATGAAAATAGCAACAATTGCTCCGAGTGTGTTAAAAACTAAATCAAGTGCTGTATTAAAGTAACCTCCAACACCTGTTTCAGGAACAGCAACAACTGCGCTAAACTCTACAATTTCATTCAAAGCTCCTAACCCCATTGCAGTTAAGATTATAATAGCATAAACAACTTTGTAATTTGTTTTATTGTTTAAATACGGTTTTAACAAGTGCCATGTAATTAAAGCTGTTACCCCAAAACCAATAAAATGAACTAGCTGATCAAATTTGAATATTTTAATTGCCTCAATGCAATTTCCTGCCCCAGTAATCACTACTTTTTGCGTGTCGACTAAATTAACTATATTTAGGGTATAAAGAACACTGCCATTTGGAAGTTTTAACCCCCCTCCGCATAAGTGCATAATTGCCCATAAAGTCAGTCCCCCCAAAATCCAGTAGTCAAATTTTGTTTTATTCCAAGTAGCGAGTATTAAAACAAAAAATAAAACAATTACCCCGATATAAATAATAAACTCATAATTTGCAATATTCCAGTAGTATATTGTAAAACCAATTATAAATAGTAAATTTACAATAAACAAAAACCACTCACCTTTTTTTAAGTGCATGTTCTAAAAAGGTAAGAAATATTTATAAATGTATAGTTGCAGAGAAACTAATGATAACTCGAGTTTGTGCATTAGATATTTATGGAACTGTTTTGGACAGTGAAGATGTGGATAATGCAATGCCTGTCAGAGATGGTTTTCAAGTTTTTGTAAGAAACTGCCAGAAGAGCAAAATTCTCCTTGTCAGTATTTCAGACCAACCTGAAATAAATGTTAAGCTTGATTTAGACAAGCCATTTAGAAAAGCAAAGTTATCAATAGATATTTTTAATAGATATTATCAATTAACAACTATTCCAAAAGACGTTAGACAAATTTTACAAGATTATAGATTAACTCCAGAATAATTATTTGTTATCGGAGATAGTTATAAAAAAGATATTGAAGGTGCAAAAAATTTGGGATGTTCTACTTTACATGTTCCAGAATATGGCAGGTTAAGATTTCCTTTTGATTTTTCACAAGTAGAAATTCCTTAATCACATAAATATTTAAAAAGGGCATGTATCAGATATTCAGATGGCAATATCAGCAAGAGAACCTTCTGCACATTACGAAGAACCATCTTTTTATCTACATGAAGGGAAAACTATTGGAGATGTTGAGGGGACTTTAGAGGATTATTTTAGCAAATTCCATGGAGGTTTCACAAAAACTAGGGAAGGGTATTCATTTAGACTTCGTAAACATTGGTATAATTCCAAAGTTACCTTAACTGGAGAAGAAAGGGATACAGGGGGGCTTCCAAGAAAAGCAGTATTGGTAAAGTTGTCTCTCGATATAACTCCTAAAGGCAATTTGCGTGAAAAATCAGTCAGAAGAATACATAATAAAATTTCGAGAGAGTTACCATCATACTTAGCCAGATTAAAGATGCAAATAGATACTTCTGAATCTACACTTCCAGTGTCTGTTGGTTTTTTGTCTTGTCGTCCTAGTTATAGGAGGGTTCAATCGTTTTTATCTGAACTTTTTACTTAATCAATAAATTTATATCTTATAATTTTAATTTCACAAATCTCTTCCAAGCAAAGTTCTCCTGTTGTTTGCTTTAGCTCTTTTAATTGATTTATCAAGTATATCAAGAACAACTCTTTCTAACTCATTTCCTACATCTGCAGCAACACTTGTTATAGTTTTTTCTTTATCAAGTTCGCCTATAATTGCTTTTATATTATTTTTCTTGATTAACGTTGGCATTTTATCTGTCCGGTTTTATTGTTATTGAAATTGTATTAATTAGTATTAAAGCAACTAACCCAATAAGGGATAAGTTCATCTGCATTATACTAAAACATTGAGTATTAATAACACTTATGGATATATAAGCAAAGATTAGAAAATTTATAAATGTTCCCCACCAGTAACAAATCTATATTCATCTTAAATTAATTCTCTAATTATCCCATATATAAGGACAATCGCTGCAAAGATTCCAATAGCCCATGCAATATAGTACAAAACATTCATTTTTTTCTTGCTCATTTTTCCTCCTTATTTTCTTTTTCAGGTTTCATAAATGGAAACAAAATAACATCTCTTATTGATTCTTGTCCTGTTAAAAGAATAATCATCCTGTCAATTCCTAATCCTAAACCCCCTGTTGGAGGCATGCCAATTTCAAGGGCATTTACAAAATCTTCATCATATGGATTTGCTTCTTTATTTCCCTTTGAAAGTTTTTTCTCCTGCTCTTCTAAAAGTTTTCTTTGTTTTTCAGGGTCATTTAATTCAGAATACGCATTTCCTAGTTCTGTTCCAAGGCAAAAAGGTTCAAACCTTTCTATTAATCTGCAGTTAGCATCATTTCTATGCCCCTTGCATAACGGAGTTGATTCGCAGGGATGGTCAATTATAAATGTTGGCTGGATTATTTTATCTTCGCAAAAATGCTCAAATATTGCACAGACATAATTTCCCCAAGAATCTTCTTTTACTTCAATTTTTTCTTTATTAACAAATTTTTTAAGTTCTTCCTTAGACATTTTATCAACATCAATTTTTGCAAATTTTTTAATTGCTTCAGCCATTGTCATTCTTTTCCACGGAGCTTTAAAATCAATATCTTTTCCCTGAACAGTTATTTTAGTAGTTCCATTAACTTTTTTGCACGCATATTCATAAATTTCTTCGAATAAATTCATCATATCATTATAATCTGCATATGCCTGGTATATTTCCATCATTGTGAATTCAGGATTATGCCATTTGTCAATTCCTTCATTCCTGAAATTTCTTGCAATTGTGAACACTTTTTCATAACCTCCAACAATTAATCTTTTTAAATAAAGTTCAGGGGAAATTGCCAAGAATAGATTCAAGTTAAGAGCATTTAAGTGAGTTTCAAAAGGGCGCGCTTCTGCACCTCCATAAATTGTTTGCAAATAAGGGGTATCAACTTCTGAGAAATGTTTATTCTTTAAAAATTCTCTTATAGAATCAATAATCTTTTCTCTTTTCAAAAAAACTTCTTTTACTTCAGGATTCATAACTAAATCTAAATATCTCTTTCTGTACCTTTCTTCTTTATCTTGTAGTCCGTGCCATTTTTCAGGAAGGGGTTTAATTGATTTGCTTAGAATTTCTGCTTTGTTAACTAATACTGATAGCTCCCCTGTTTTTGTTTTTACTATTATTCCTTGTATTCCTATAAAATCCCCACTGTCAAGATATTTTCTAAAGAACTCCCTTGTTTTTTCAGGAGTTTCTCCTTCCTGAACAATAACTTGTATCTTTCCATTAAAATCCTGCAGTGTTGCAAAAATAATTTTTCCCAAATCTCTTTTATTCATTAGTCTTCCAGCTATCTTAACAGAATCTTTTGTTTTTGAATCTTTTTTTAATCCAGAGTATTTTTCCTGCAATTCCTTGGTTGAATTTTTTTTATCGAATTTATACGGGTAAGGGTTTATTCCATGATTTCTTAACTCTTCAATTTTCTTTTTTCTATTTTCAATAATCTGCTCTTCTCTCCCCATAATCTATTAAGAAAGATTTAGTTTAAATAACTTATCTAATGCTGGAAACATAAATTGATATGTATTTTAATAAATGTATTATATGTGGTATTTTTATATCCGCATATATTCTTTAACTAAAAATTCAATAAACTTTTTTTGAGTATTAAATATAATTTTTATAGCATAATACCCTCTTTAGATGTTTTAAAATATTTATCGCCAGTTACTGCACTTAGTTGTATAAAATATAACCTTAATTCATATTGAATCCTTCATATGGCAAATTAAAGGTGTAATATCTTGAAATCTTTAAAGTCCTGAAATGTGGATTCGCTTATTTCAACACTTTTAATTTTCGCGTGCTTTGGCCCTTCTTTGCATATCTCGCACATTTTATCGACTGATTCTATATCCCCTTCAAGGAATACTTCAACTGCACCATTATCAAGATTTCTTACATAGCCCCCTAAACGAAGTTTGTCAGCATTCCCTTTAATAAAATCCCTGAAAAATATTCCCTGCACAGTCCCCTTTATAATTGTTTTTACTGCTTTTTTCATATATTAACCTAACTAAATGACTATTTATTAAATCTATTGTTTTATAGATGTGCTGTTTGCTTAGAGGTATTTATAAATCACAACAAACCTTATTAATTCTCAAGCATTAAAAAAGTAATGGAAATAAAAGAGGGAAGGATATTTACAGGAAGTTTTGATTTGGATAAATGGTTAAATGGGGGTTATGAAACCGATATAATAACAACCATTTATGGTCCAGCAGGAAGCGGAAAAACAAACTTCTGCATTTCTGCGGCAGTTTCTGCCTGCAAGGAAAAGAAAGTGATATTTATTGATACAGAAGGGGGTTTTTCTATTGAAAGATTTAAACAAATCGCAGGGGAGAGCTACAAATCTTTTTTATCAAATTTACTTATATTAAAACCAACTTCTTTTAGCGAGCAAAAAAAAGATTTCAGCCTTTTATTAAAAAATATAAATGAAGGGAATATTGGATTAATAATTGTCGACGGAATGACTATGCTTTATCGTTTGGAGCTTGCAGATGCATGCAACAGTTCAGATGAATTTAGAATAAGATTAACTAATAAGGAGTTGGCAAAGCAGTTAAGGATATTGTCAGAGATTGCAAGGAAAAAAAATATCCCTATACTGATTACAAACCAGATTTATTATGATTTTCTTTCAAAAGAAGATTTTCAAAATGGAAAAGAAAAAAAAGCAAATATGGTTGGGGGAGATTTGCTGAAATACTGGAGCAAGTGCCTGATCGAACTTCAGAATAATAACGGAAAAAGAAAAGCACTCTTAGTAAAGCACCGAAATATTCCTGAGGGGGAATTTGCTTTTTCAATCGGGAATTCAGGAATTAAAAGAAGAGGAATATTTGAGTTCTAACAGATGTTATATATAAGGTTAATCTTTAGAAGTGCATAAAAAATTGTATATCTAAAAGGGCATATTTAGATTAAAATCTTATTAATCCGAATATATAACTCCGCTTTCCATAATATTTAAATACCCCAATAAATTAATTAATTTAATGAATAAAAAAAAGAGGGTGGCTGGCAACAGCAATAAAACAATTGCAGGGCTTTGCATTGTTGCTTTTACATTAATACTTACTTTTATTTTATTAATTGGATTGACAATCGAGAATAATAACGCCTCAACCGAAGTATTAGAATCACCTATGGATGATTCCCTTGAACTATTCCTCCCATTTAACGGGAATGTAACAGATATCTCTGGAAATAATTATGCAGGAACACCCTTAAATGTAAACTATGATGTAAATGGAAAAACAGGGCTTGCAATTTCTACTCCAGGCAATAAAAATGGAAGCATTGCTTTTGGGGATATTTTAGATATGGGAAGAGAAGATTTTACAATAAGTTTTTGGATTAAAAATTTTAATGGAGAGGTAAATCATTTTGTTCTTTCAAAAGGTGAAGCAAATAATAATGGAAAAGTTGGCTATGATATAAGGGGAAACGGCAATGGGGGATTAGTTATGTATTTGCAAGATGGCGAAGTTAAAAAATCAGTTGCTATCAAAAATATAGGAAATAATAAAAAAGATTATTGGACTCATATTACATTTGTTGTAGATAGAAGCAACGGGGTTATGAGTTCTTATGTTGATGGAACCCTAAATTCTTCAGTAAATATAGACTCAATTACAAGAGCAATAGATAATAATTTTGGATTTATGGTTGGCTGTGCTGATTGGAATGCTAATCATATGTCATGTGATAATCCTACGAACACTTCAATGGCATTAGACAATTTAAGAATTTATTCAGTTGCTCTTACACCTACTCAAGTTAAAGAAATTCAAAATCAAACTAATACTGTTCTTTACTATAGTCTTAATGGGGGAACTGGTTGTGGAACAGGGATAACTTGCGATAGGTCTGGCAATAATCATCATGGGGAGCTTAACGGACCATCTCTTGTTACTACCAGTTCTGGGAAAGGCTATAAATTTGATGGGGTTAATGATTATATAAAAATAAACGATAATAATGATGGAGATTTAAGAGACATATTTACTATTCTTATTAAAATGAATGTCTCTGCAGATGATAGAACAGAAGAAGGAAGTACTATTTATAGTGATACTAATGATATTAAAACAGGAACTTCTTTAATTTATTACAATCATACAAAGAATGTTTCATTTTATCATAATAACGGAACAGCTTTTTTTAAGACTTCAATCATATCAGAAACTTATCCTAAAAATGTTGCAGCTGTATTTAGAAGAGGGAATATTTCACTTTATGTTGATGGAAAATGGAGTTCTTCAACTGCTAAAGGAATTAATGTTTTAAAAAATCCTACAATCAGGAGAATTAGTAAGGGAGACCTTGGACCAAATAATTGGTTTAAAGGAATTATAGACGAATTTATTATCTACTCTTCTGTATTCCCTGTTAAATCCTATTTTAGTGGAACAACATGTGCACCTTTATGTCCTGCAGGTTATTGTGGAAGCGATGGTTGTGGGGGCATATGTACTTGTGCTTCTGGCACTTGTGAAGATGAACAATGTGTAGATGTTACTTGTGTAGACAGCGATGATGGAGAATCTCCTCATGGATACTATTTAGCAGGCGAGGTGGATTATAAGCATAAAGGAACTGCATATAATTATGAAGATAAATGTATAAACAGCACCAACTTGTTTGAATGGAGTTGTTCTGGAAATGATGGAACAAACGCAACATATCAATGTCCAGAAGGATGTTCTGCTAATGCTTGCCAAGGCAGTCCTGTAGAATCGTGTGACGATGATGAAACTGGAAAGAGTGCTTCTATTTTTGGGACAGTTGTTTATGCTCTTGATGATGAAGAAGAGGAATTCGAAGATACCTGCATTAATGCAAATTCTGTAAAAGAATGGTTCTGTGACGGAGATAGCGTTGACAGCACTACTTTAACATGCGCAAGTGGAACAAAGTGCAGTAGTGGAGCATGCAGGGGAAGTGCAAATCTTGAATGTGAAACAGATGATGATTGCGATAGCGGAGAAGAATGCAGTTCTTCAGGAGTTTGTGTGGACGCATCAGGAGAATGCACATCAGGAGAGGATAAGTGTGAAGGTGTTGTTTTCTTTGAATGTGTAAATGAACAATGGATAGAAATAGGAGAAGATACAGATGAATGTGGGGTGCCTGTTGCTTGTGAAACAGATGAAGACTGCACTGATAAAGATAACGGAGAATGTAAAGATGGCGCTTGTGTTTATCCTGATGGAGGAAATGGCTGGGTTTTTGTTGTCCTTATAATATTGGGTATATTAATACTTGCAATAATTGGATTTATAATTTATTTTGTTATTAAAAATCAAAATGAGCAGAGGAATAAGCACAATCCTGCATCAAGTGCAACCCCGCAATTTTTGAGGCCTGCAACACCAAGAAGTTTTTCTTAATTTTCCTTGTTTTTTCCAGAACACTCATTATTAAAGCAAAATATCCACGGCTTCTTTCCACTTTTTATTGACATCAACATTGGCCAGCTACAATATTCACAAACTTTATCTGTTTTTTTAATTAATGAGTTAGGAGGAAGGGAATATGTTGTTTTGCATTCTGGATAAGAATCACAGGCTATAAAATACCTTCTTGAAGCTCTGTTATATTTTATTATTAACTTCCCCTTATTGCAAACAGGACATATCATTATTTCATTTTCTTTTTTTTGCTCTTCCCAAAGTTCTGTTGTTGCTTTGATTAAGTCTTTTCCAATATCTAATTTGTTTTTTTCAAAATGCTCTCCAATTTTTACAACAACTTTTTTTGTTTCTTCAAGTATTTGCTTTTCTTTTTCTTCTGGTTTTTTTGAGCTTCTTATACTGTCCAAATCTCTTTCCATGTTGGTGGTAAGTGATTCATCAATTATTATAGGGCAGTTTTTTTCAAGAGTTTCAATTAGTGAGATTCCAAGGCTTGTTGCTTTTAAGCTTTTATCTTTTATATATCCCCTGTTATAAAGTGTTTCAAGAATAGATGCTCTTGTTGCTTTTGTCCCAAGATTTTTTCTTTCAAGTTCTGAGATTATTGATGCAGGAGAATATCTTTTAGGAGGCTGTGTTTCTTTTTCTTCAATTTTAACTTTAAGTATTTCTGCTTCCCCATTAATATCTGGGATTATGTGCTCTTCATAAGAAGAAGGGTATACATCCAACCACCCTTTTTTGATTATTTCTGAACCTTTCGCATCAAACTTTAATCCTTCTGTTTGAAAGTCAATTTTTTTATTACTTAACACTGCATCTTCACAAAAACAACCTATAAATCTTTTTACTATTAACTCATATATTTTTCTATCTTCATCTTCTAATTCATGGAATTCTCCTGTAGGATATATTGATGGATGTGCAGGATCTGTTTTTCTTCCTTCTATAGGAATTGTTCTTTTTGCGAACTTTGCAAAATTAAATCTTTCTTCTAACCTTTTTAATAATTTAGGATACCCTATTTCTTTTGGAATTTTCTGGCTGTTTGTTCTGGGGTAGGAGATAATTCCTGCAAGATATAATTTTTGTGCTATCTCAAGTGTTTTAGCCGGAGTGATTTTAAACCATCTGTAAGCTTCTGTTTGCAGTGCAGTTAAGTCAAAAGGGGGTTGAGGTTGTATTTTTCTTTCTGAAGTTGTAGTTTTTGCAATTCCTGTTTTTCCATTTAATTCTTTAAATTTTTCAAGCTCTTTTTCTTTTTTTATATCTTTAACATACTTTACTTCTGCTTTTTCTTTTTTATTAGTTATATCCAGTAAAACCTGCCAGTACTTTTCAGGTTTGAATTTTCCTATTTCATGCTCTTTTTTTACTATAAGGTTTAATGCCGGACCTTGCACTCTGCCTATTGACATAAGCCTGAAATTTCCAGCTGATTTAATTGCATCCATTAATGCCCTTGATAAATTTATTCCATAAATCCAATCAATATAATGCCTTGTTTCTCCTGCAATTCCCTGATTCCAGTCAAGAGTTTTGCTTCTTTCATTAAATGCTTTTTGTATATCCTCTGCAGTTAGTGTTGAGAATTTCATTCTTTCAGCATCTTTCTGGTTGCAGATATATTTTACAATATTCATTCCTATTACTTCTCCTTCTGTATCATAATCAGTTGCAACAACAATTTCAGAGGTATTTTTGCATAACTTTGCAATTGTATCATAATATTTTTTTGTAAAATCTTTTTTTCTTACAAGATAATTTGGAGCCCATGTAATCTCAAATGTAGGCCATTTATTTCTTGGATGAATCTGTGCAAGTGTAAATAAATGCCCGACAGCACACACAACATTAATTTCTCTTTCATCACGATAAATGGTATAGTAGCTTACGCCCCCAACTGTATTTTTTTTAATTCCATTAATTGCAAGTGCATTTGCAAGCTTTAGCGCTGCTTGCGGTTTTTCAGTAATTATCATCATATGCCCGCTTTTTTTTAGAACTTTTGGCCCTGGAATCTTAAATTCTTCAGTCCAATATTTGTTTTTTCCATTTGATTCTTTCGTTGTCAGTTTTTTTGTTTTTTTGTTTTTTTGTTTTACATTTTCCATTTTTTCAATGGTAAATTCTTTTTTTTCTTTAACCGGGACATCCAAAGCTCTTGCTATGTCTCTTTCATCAATGGGAACAAAATTCTCCTTTATGTCTTTTTCACCCTGAAATTTAACAGGGTCATCTACTAGTTTTTTCTTTGTGACTGCCATAACTTAACTTTAACTCTATTAACCTCTATTTATTAAGCTTATTATTTATTATATGCTTCTACAACCTCGTTGCTTTAAGTTATTTATATAATTTGCTGTTAGTAGCAAATTGGCCTATTAAATGTTTCAAGAAATTTTATCTTTTCAATTTATCTATCATCTGAAAGATATTTTCTGTTCACTGATTTAAATCTTTCAACTGCAATTACTACAGAATTAACTAATTCCTGAGGATATTTCAACCCAGAATAATCTCTTTTTAGTTGTTCTTCAAGTTCTCCCCGGCGTTTTTCGTAGTCAAGTAAATTCTTTTCTACTAAATCTCTTTTCATTTGTTCATTCATAGAATCAAAAAGGATCGCAGTAGTCCAATCTAGAGAACTTAATAAGTTAGCTACTTCGTTTCCAAAGTGCATTGCAACTTCCAATGGATTACAATTTGATCTAAGGGTTTTAAAGTCCATACAATACTTATTAAATATAATATTTTTAAGCTTATCGGTAATTTTATGTATATATTGGTATAGGAGCTTAGAAGTCGGCTAATTTTTAAGATCTAAACTTCAATAATCTTCCCCTGCCTGCCAACACTGATTACTCTTGTGCTACCTAATTTTTCTTCAATACCTGCAGCTTCGTGAACATGCGAGCATAAAGCAATGTCTGGCTTAAATGCCCTGATTGCTTTTTCAACTCCAGAGCTTCCCTTGAAAAATCTTGTGAACTTTTCAATTAAAGTATTTGATGGGTGAACATGAGTTACCATTACTTTTATCTCAGAGTCTTTTACTTTTTCAAAGCCTTTTTTCAGCAGTTCATATAACTCAGATTCCTTCATTCTTGAAAAAGGCCCAATATTTGCTCCGCCTGCGCCAAAAATTCCCACATTATTAAGTTTGAAAGAATATCCGTGAATATTTTTTGTATTGCTGTATAGCTCACTTAAAAAATCAGCAGTTGCAAGTGTTTCGTGATTTCCAGGCACAAGCAAAACTTTCTTCCCTGCTTTTTCAAAAGGATTTATAAGATTTTTTTCAGAATTTTCAAAAAAAGTTAAATCTCCTGTTAGTATTACTAAATCCACCTTTTCTTTTTTTGCTTTTTCTGCAAGCCTTTTTGTTAGTTCTGCATCTCCATGTATATCCCCCACAGCTAAAATTTTTAGTTTTTTTCCTGAAGGTTTTTGTTTTTTTGACATATTTTTCATACTTTTTTGACATATTTAAACTCTTTGTTAGTAGTAAATTTTAATTTAGAGTTTTTTTTTAAATTCCCGAAACATTTAAAAGCCACAGTTATATCCCGATATATAGATTAAATTATATACATTGTAAAATGAAAGATAACTTTGATGTGTTTTTTAGAAGAAAGCCGGCAATGATGATGATTGCTCTTAGAAAGCTTTCAAGAGTCAGATACGGCTCTTTGCTCGCTAAAGAGGTTGATTGTACATATAGCCATGCAGTTAAGATTCTCCAGACATTGGAAAATCTTGGGCTCGTGACTTTTGAAAAAAAAGGCAGAATAAAGCTGATAAAACTTACAAAAAAAGGGCAGGAAGTTGCCGAAAATATTGCAGGAATTCAGCAGACTGTCGGTTAATTCTTTTTTATTTTTATTTGATTTTTATTATTTCATTAAGTTTATAAGTTATTTATTTCTATTAGGATAATGGATCCGTAGCTCAGTCTGGTCAGAGCACTGGACTCTTAAATGTAAGGACCTAGAGAACATACTTGTTCTCTGGTTCAGAGAATCTTTGATTCTCTTGAAACCCAGGTTCCTTAGCACTCAACCTCCTAAGATAATAACTTAAGGGCAAGAGAAATCCAGGTGTCGAGGGTTCAAATCCCTTCGGGTCCATTTTTAATCTGGGATTTGAACAGGTTCAAATCAGTTTTATTTGCAAAAATAAAACTTACCAAGAAGTTTCTTCTTGAGTACCTTCGGGTCCATTTTTAATCTGGGATTTGAACAGGTTCAAATCAGTTTTATTTGCAAAAATAAAACTTACCAAGAAGTTTCTTCTTGAGTACCTTCAACCTTCAGGTTCATATTATATTCCTGCCAAGCATTCATAGAGTATATTTACATAAATCAAATTAGAAAGTCTTTTAAATAGACCACTACAAGATTTAAAATGGAAAAAAGAAAAATAGCTATGGCAAAGTATGATGGTAATGGTAATCCTGTAAATGCCTGTTATGGAGTTTACAAAATCGCAGATATTGAAATTTTTAGACATTCGGGTTTTGTTGATGTTGATGAAAATTTAGCAAGAAAAATTAGTGAAGATTTAGCTGAAAGAATAAAAAATGGCGCATTAAAATATTAAGAATTGCATATATGCTCGCCTATTTTTATTTATACTCTCTCCAAGTATACTTGCATTTTGTGCATTTAAAGAAGCGAGTTTCAGCTTCATCTCCTGAACGTGTTTGAGATGTCCAGAAATAAGTCTCTTTATTCTTGCATTTTGGGCAGTTGTTAATAATTATCGGAAAAATATCAGTTTCTTTTTCAGTTACAACCCCTATTTCCTTGCCTTCTTTTATTTTCTCATTTGATTCTATCTTAACTTTTGACTTAGAGATATATCCGCACCTGATACATCCAAAATTTTTCCTTTTCTCTTCCAATACACAACCACATTTTGGGCAAAAGTCCATTTTTACCTTTTTTTATTTTTTAATTTAGTATAAGCCCCTTTTAAACCTTTCTTTAGTGTTAAACTTATTTACAAAATCCCCTTTCATTTTGGCTTCTGAAAGGTTCAAAAAATATAAGTTTTGCCCAGCCAATGTATGGAATTCTTACAACAGTTGCCTTTCCAATAATGCTGTTAGGATTAATATTTTTTTCAAAAGCAAATTGTTCATTCCCATTGATATTATTGTTGTCCCCTTTTGTCTGAATGGGATTAAAATCTATTATCCTGTGAATAACAGGTTTTGCTGTGCCATTGGCAACAAATATTATTGTATCCCCTAACTTTAACTTTTCTTCTTTAACACCCCTTATAAAAAATATGTCTCCTTTATTAAACCCATTTTTTAAATTAAACTCTTCAAAATTTTCTTTTTCAATTCCTTTTTCTTCATACCACTCCCTGTTTTTTTCCCACCAGTTTTCAAAATTGCCATCATGATACATACTGCACGATTCAACAATAACAATGGGAAGCGAGCTTCCTGTTGCAAAAGACAGCGCCGGAAAAATTATAAATTTAATCAGTACAAATACAATTATAAGAAATACTATCCAGCTTAACCAACTGTCATTATGCCATAAAAAATTCCAGAACTTTTTCCCTTTAGATAAAATATCTTTAACCTCTTTATTCATCAGTTTTTTAAATAAACAGGATATTTAAATGTTTTTTATTCTCTTAGGTGACTAAGACGCAACAATGTGTCATAATCGAAATATTTAAATAGTGTATATTTCTTGTGTATACATAGATAATACACATAATGTGTATTTATCATAACCTCAACCCCCAATCCACGTCGGTTACGGCGTGGTATGCTAACAAAAAACAAAAAGAGTAAATAAAAATACAAAATAAACAAAAATGGATTTATTCGAAAACACAATTTTATGCAAGAACTGCAATGTAAAAATGCAGAAAATAAAATTTGAAAAAAATGGATTTTGCTTTAGGGCTGTTGAATGCTCAAAATGCCACAATAAAATCATTCACCCCGAAGACCAGCAGGAATATGAACACTTCCTAAGATTAAGGCACAAAAGATTTAATGTTAAATTAAGAATTGTAGGAAATAGCTATACTGTTTCAATACCAAAAGAAATAGTCCATTTTATAAATGAACAAAATAAAGTAATGGATGAAATGGTAAGATTAAGTTTTGAAAGAATGGGAAAATTATCTTTAATGTTTAATGAGGAGGAAGAACAAGTAGAAAAAAATGACTAATTCAATTGTAAGATTAAGAGTTGTAGAAGCTTCGCAAGATGATGCATATAAAGGCATTGCGAGAATTGATTATGATACCATAAAAAATTTGGGATTAAAAAGAGGAGATGTTGTTTTAATTAAAGGGGGCAGGGAAACAGTTGCAATTGTTGACCGTTCATATCCTGCAGATGTTGGAGAAGGCATAATAAGAATTGATGGGATAATAAGAAAAAATGCAAAAACCGGAGTTGGAGAAATAGTTGAGCTTTCAAAAGCAGAAGTAAAAGAAGCTAAAAAAATTACAATAGCCCCTGTCCAGGAGAATATTGTTGTTCAAGGAGACCCGGAAGTTTTTAGAAGAGGGTTATTGGGGAGGTCTGTTATTAAAGGAGATATACTGTCATTAGGAGGAGCGCAAAGAAGAAGAGATTTAATGTCCGAAGACTTTGGAGAATTTGGAGATGTGTTTGGGGATATCCTCGGGAACATGGGTTTTGGAAACATGGGTTTCAGCGGACTGCACCAAATAAAATTTGTGGTTGTGAATACCTCGCCTGGAAAACCAGTAGTTATTACAGAGAATACAGATATTGCAGTTAATTCAAAAGCTGTTGAAATTGCAGAGGAAAAATTTATTGATGTAACTTATGAAGATGTAGGGGGTTTGACAGAAGAAGTGAAAAAAGTAAGAGAGATGATTGAGCTCCCTTTAAAACACCCAGAGATATTTGAAAGATTAGGAGTAGAACCGCCAAAAGGGGTTTTACTTCATGGTCCTCCAGGAACAGGAAAAACTTTACTGGCAAAAGCAGTTGCAAATGAATCAGAAGCTAATTTTATTTTACTTAATGGCCCAGAGGTAATGTCTAAATTTTACGGAGAAAGTGAGAAAAAAATAAGAGATATATTTAATGAAGCTGAAAAAACAGCTCCCACAATTATTTTTATTGATGAAATCGATGCAATTGCCCCAAAAAGAGAAGATGTTCAGGGAGAGGTTGAGAGAAGAGTTGTTTCTCAATTATTAACAATGATGGATGGACTAAAAACAAGAGGCAGAGTTGTGGTTATTGGTGCAACAAACCGCCCAAATTCAATTGACCCTGCTCTTAGGAGACCTGGAAGATTTGACAGAGAAGTTTCAATTAATGTTCCTGATAAAAAAGGGAGATTGTCAATATTAAAAATTCACACAAGAAATATGCCCCTAACTAAGGATGTAAATTTAGAAAGTTTAGCGTCAATAACCCATGGATTTGTTGGTGCAGATATTGCATCTCTTGCAAAAGAGGCTGCTATGAATGTATTGAGAAGAGTTCTTCCTAAGATGGATTTAAAAGAAGATGAAGAAATACCTGCTGAAGTACTTAACCAGTTAGTAATCAGCGAAAAAGATTTTCAGGAGTCTCTGAAAGTTGTACGCCCAAGTGCTATGAGAGAAGTTTTAGTTGAAACTCCCAATGTTAGGTGGGAGGATGTTGGTGGTTTAGATAAAGTCAAACAAGAACTTAAAGAAGCTGTTGAGTGGCCAATGCAATATCCAGAATCTTTTATAAGGTTAGGAATTCGTCCGCCAAGGGGGATTTTGCTTTACGGCCCACCAGGAACAGGAAAAACCTTACTGGCAAAAGCAGTTGCAAAAGAATCTGAAGCAAATTTTATTCAAGTTAAAGGCCCAAGTTTATTATCGATGTGGGTGGGGAAAAGTGAAGAAGGCGTAAGAAAAATATTCGAGCGTGCTCGTCAAGTTTCTCCATGTGTAATTTTCTTTGATGAAATAGATTCACTTGCCCCAAGAAGAGGAATGGATTTGGGTGCTAAAGTTACTGAAAGAGTTTTAAATCAGCTGCTTGCTGAAATGGATGGGTTGGAAGATTTAAAAGAAGTCATTGTTATTGCTGCAACAAATCGTCCAGACATGCTAGATACCGCATTATTAAGGCCGGGAAGATTTGATAGAATATTATTAGTGCCAGGACCTACAGAAGAAGGAAGATTAGAGATATTAAAGGTTCATACTAAGAAAACTCCTCTTGCAAAAGATGTAAGTCTTCAGGAATTAGCTAAAAAAACAGAAGGATGCGTGGGAGCTGATTTAGAGAATTTAGTAAGAGAAGCAGCAATGTTAGCATTAAGGGAAAATAAAGATGCTAAACAGATTTCAAAATCGCACTTCCAAGAAGCTTTAAAAAAAGTGCGCCCGTCTGTAACTCAAAGGGATATGGAAACATATAACAAAATTGAAGAGAATTATCTGAAATCTGCAAAGTCAGCAATAGCAGGAAAGATGGAATATCTGGGTTAATTTAGTTAATAATATCCCCTGCTTAATTTTACGCTATGAGTACTGATACTAATTTTTAATATAATAAAATAATAATTTAAATAAAAATAAGTAACCACTAACAAAACATAAATTTAGGGAAAGATATATTACTAAAAATAAACATTTTCCTATTAAGTTCCCCTCTGCTTACTTTTACATTTGATAGAGCGGGAATCTTTAGTTATTAATTAAAATAAAAATAGTATAACATCTGTCTTACCAACCAACCCTAACAAAGAATACTTCTGATAACTCCCTGCCTTGATATCTTAAAATCTAAATCCATTGGAGAAACTAAATCTCCATTTTTGTATGCTTCAATTTCCAATCTTATGCTTCCTTCAGGAGCATCATCAGGAATTTCCAGTGTAATTGCTTTTATTGGTTCCCTACTGCTTGGGCTTACTTCTCTTGGGCCCCATGAATCTCTTTGACTTGGAACCCAGTCATTTAAATCAATATTATTCGGCATATTTGTAGAACTTATTTTAATCATTTTTATTTCATACCTGCCTCCCTGCGGAGAATTAATTGAGCAATAAATATAATTTGTACCTGGGGGCATTGTTTTTGCTTCCTGACTTCCGATACAAACAACCTCTCCTCTAGAAGTTTCAAAAAGAGAATTTATCTCATTTTCAATTTTTTTATTAAGGTCTTGCGTGAACCCAATTGCCCCGCACATAATTGACCTTAAAAAAACAAATCCTAAAATTAATATCACCACAGATAAAACAACTACAACAATCGTTGTCATTCCTAATTCAATTGCTGCCTTTTTATGTTTCAGCATTTTATATCTTTATCAATTTTCTTACTAATTTAATAACAAGGAAGATTAACGCAGATGCTAAAATTAATCCAATGCCATCTATAGTTCTTGTAAAGTCTGTAAGTAGTAAATAAACCCCATAGATAAACACTATAAGCAAAACAAGATAAACAAACCAAAATGTTCCGGTTTTAATTTTGCTTGGTTTATATCCTACATAATTTTTCTTTCTCATCTCTTTTTTAGAACTTTTTGTTTTTCTTCTTGCTATCTTTTTAGAAATTTTCTTTGCCATTTATCACCTTTTTATATTTTAATTAGTTAAAAGCCATTTATAAAAGTTTCTTTTATGGGGCCCCCGTGAATCGAACACGGTACACCTACGTCTTCAGCGTAGTGCTCTCCCAATGAGCTAGGACCCCTTAACAAAATAAGTAATAGTGGTTTTTTAAAGGTTGTGAGAATCTAGATTTGTAGGCAAATCAATTTTTTGATATTATCTTTTTAATAATTATCAACGAGCGAGTTAGAGATAGGCCACATTCTGTTGTTTGTCCTTTAAGGAATCAAACATGCTAACATCTGACTATGCGGTTTTAAACCTTGCACCAACCAGGATGCTCGTTCCAGCCCAAAAGGGTATCGTTTCTATCTCATTGCCCTGCCTCACGACAGTATTCTTTCGAATATGGTTATAAGTGGTGTGCGGACCTTCCTCAGACACAGAGAATTCATTTTTAATTCTTGTTGATTTAACAACACTGCACCGAAGTTAGCTGTCTAACTCGCTCTGAAAAATACCAGAATACAAATGTTTAAAAACCTTTTCTTTATTGAAAATCTATGTTAGACGAAGTTTTAAACACAGCAGAGGACTTAGTAATAATCGGCAAGTCAGGAACAAAAGGCAAATATGTTTTTGCTTTTCCACTAAAAGGAGAAGTTGCAAAACACTATTTTTATAAAACTCTTGCAGATGGAGAAGAAAGAAACGTAGCTGGTTTTAAAGAGTACTGGCAATTTGATGATAAAACAGGATTAATAACTGGCTCAAGCACTTTTTTAGCTTTAAGACTTGATGAAGCAGTTAGAGCAGATGGTTTTTGGATACCAGATATAGAAGAAGCATTATTTTTAGATAAAGAAAGAAGATTAACAAATGGAGTTTACAGAGATTATGGATTAGCTGTTTTTAATGATAGAGAACCTAATCAAGAAGTGGCAAATGAAATTATTAGTAAATCTGGGAATAGAGAACTGCCATTAATTATCCCTTTTAAAGATGTGGCTCATAGACTAGATGGAAATTTCCCTTATGGTGTTGCAATTTCTTTAGTTGATAATCCTTCTGGATTAAAATCAGGAGAACAAGCGCAGAAAATTTTAAGCAGGTTTAATTATGTTGGAGATTCTGGGGCGTGCAGGGTTTATCGCTACAGGTACAGCGGTTGGTTTGCTGGCTTGGACGGGTTGGGCGGCTCTGGCTCCGGTGGTCGGGGGGATTTTTTGTGTGGCGAAGCCACACGCGCTGATTTGTTAAGTGCCCATGATGGTTTACTTAAAAGAAGATATGATGCTAAACTTTTTGAATTAGCAAAAGAAGAAAAAAGATTGTTAGCACAGCAGGATAAAGAACAAATGTCTTTCTTAGAACAAATTGGCATGTAAATTATATAAACCAATGTTTCTTTTTAAGATTCCTAGCCATTAAATGGCTGGGCCACACGCCAATTAATTAGCACATCATTTAGATTTATTTTAAGTCATGAAATTCAACTACGACAATTAGTAGTTATGATATGAATGCGAAACTTGAAGTAGTGGTGCTCTGTCGTTAAGACACTAGGAGGCTCCTTTTTAGGAGAGATTAATTGGCTACAAAGTTGGAGGGCGTGCAGGGTTTATCGCAACAGGAACAGCGATTGGAATGCTAACTTGAACAAGTTAGGCGACTCTGACTCCAATGGTCAAATGGCTCAAATATGGCTAGGATATTATTTCAGATAAAACAGACTAAAAGATTTTTAAAAATCTTTTTATATGGTGATATCTTTAATTTTTTATGGATTATTACACCTTGAAAAAAGAAGATGTTTTGAAAGAATTAAAAACCGGCTTTAACGGGCTTTCAAACACAGAAGCAAAAAAAAGAATAGTTCAATATGGCTCTAATGTAATTTTAAAACAAAAAACAATAAACCCATTTTTTTTATTTATCCAGCAGTTTAACAGCGCTTTAATCTATATATTAATAATTGCTGCAGTTATTTCTTATATTTTTGGGCATATCGTTGATGTTTATATTATTGCAATAGTTATTTTAATTAATTCTCTTATTGGATTTTTACAAAGCTATAGGGCGGAAAAATCAATTGATGCATTAAGAAAATTAATTGTGAGTTATGCAAAAGTTTACAGAGACGGAAAATTAACTAAACTGAAAGCAGAAGAATTAATTCCTGGAGATGTAATACTTTTAGAGCAGGGAGATAAAGTCCCTGCTGACTGCAGATTGCTGGAGCTAAAAAATCTTCAGACTGTCGAATCTTCTTTAACAGGAGAGAGTTTTCCTATAGATAAAAAAGACATAGTCCTCTCTCAGAAAACCCCTATTTCAGATATGGTTAATATGGTTTTTATGGGAACATTTATTTCTAATGGCAGCTGCAAAGCAGTTGTTGTTGCAACAGATAATGAGACAGTTATAGGAAAATTAGCAAAAGAACTTCAAAGTGTTCAACATCCAAAATCCCACTTTTCAAAAAAAACAAATATCTTAGCAAAACAGATGGCAGCTATTGCAGTTATAGGGGCATTAATCACTTTTTTGATAGGTTATTTTATTAGAGGTTTTGAATTTGCAGAGATTTTATTATTTACTATTGCCTCGCTAGTTTCTAGCATTCCAGAAGGATTGCCTGCAGTTCTTGCAATTGTTCTTGCAATTGGCGCATTTAGAATGTCAAAGAGAAACGCACTAATAAGGAAACTTCCTGCAACAGAAACTTTAGGAGTTGTTACAACAATTATAACTGATAAAACCGGAACAATAACTGAAAATGTAATGTCTGTTGAAAAGATAATTATGCCCGGATATCCAGAGATTTCTATAACTGGCACTGCATGGATTCCAAAAGGGGAATTTATTCAGATAGGCAAGAGAATAAATCCGTCAGATAATCTTCAGCTAACAAAACTTTTAGCTATTTCAAAAATCTGCAATAATTCAAGGTTGCTAAAAGAAAGTGATAATTATAGTATAATCGGGGACCCTACAGAAGCAGCACTTTTAGTATTAGGTGAAAAATCAAAAATGTCCTTAGATGAGGAAAAGATTGATGATATACCATTTAACTCTGAATTAAAATACCGCGCTTCTTTAGTTGCATTAGTTAAAGAGGATAATATAAAGCAGATATATGTTGTTGGAGCTCCTGAAGAAATTATTAATTACTCCTCTCATTTTTTAAATAAAAATGCAAAAAAAATTCTTTCAAAAAAAGATATTTCAGAGATAATGGGGGGAATAGATAAATTGACTAAAGGGGGGATGAGAGTTCTTGCACTTGCTTATAAAAATACTTCTGCAGACATTAAATCAATTTCAAAAGAAAATATTAATGGATTAACTATCGTGGGAATAGTTGGAATAATGGACCCTCCGCGCCCAGAAGTTAAAGAAGCAATTGAGAGAGCTAAAAAAGCAGGGATAAGAGTGATAATGGCAACAGGAGACCATAAAGGAACTGCATTATCTGTTTCAAAAGAAATAGGCTTAGTAGATAATAATTATACTCAGGTTTTCACAGAATCAGAATTGAAATCTCTTTCAGAAAAAGAATTTTCAAAGGTTGTCATGACATATAATATTTTCGCGCGCCTTACTCCAGACATGAAATTAAGAATCGCTTCAGAATTACAGGCTCAGGGAGAAACAATTGCTATGACTGGGGATGGTGTTAATGATGCTCTTGCTATTAAACGCGCAGATATAGGTATTGCAATGGGAGTAATAGGAACAGATGTAGCTCGTGAAAGCGCAGAGCTCGTTTTAGTAGATGATAATTTTGCGTCAATAATAAATGCAATTGAAGAAGGCAGGATTGTTTTTACAAATACAAGACAGGCAAGTTTTTTTCTTATAACTACAAATTTCGCTGAAAACGCTACAATAATTCTTTCATTACTTGTAGGTATGCCTCTTCCACTTTTACCTACTCAAATATTATGGTTAAATCTAGTAACTGATACTGGTTCTGGAGTTTCTCTTGCAGTTGAGCCCTCTTATAAAGATGTTTTGCACGAGAAACCAAGAAACCCTAAAGAAAACATTCTCTCAAAAGAAATAATTCCATTTTTAGCAATTATGGTCGCTACAATGGTTGCTCTTACATATTTTATATTTAATTATTTCCTTGCATTTAGTGTTGAATCAGCAAGAACAGCTGCTTTTTCAGTTATGGCATTTACCCAGCTTTTTAATTTATTTAATATGCGTTCTCTGAAGAAATCCATTTTTAAAATAGGGTTTTTATCAAATAAATATAGTATATTTGCATTTGTTTTATCTGTACTTGCTGTTTTAGCTGTAATTTATATCCCTTTAATTCAAAAAGCATTCAACTTTGTTCCAATTGCATTTACAAGCATGATTTTAATATTTATCCTTTCTTCATTGGTTCTTGTTTTTGGAGAAATCTACAAATTTGCGAAGAAGAAATTTTAACTTGTTAGTATTTGTTTACGATTGCCATCATTCAAAACAGCTTCTATTTTTAGTTCAGAAGCCACCTTTCTAGCAATATCCATAGCATCTAATAAATTAAATCTTGATTCATATTCTTCACCGGAAGCATTCTCTGCCATATTACATAGAGCTCTATCTTCAAGAATTAACCTTACATTATATTGTATCCCTGAAAAATGGCTAACTTCTACATAAGGGCCCTGTTTTTCTACCATAATTTTCCATAAATTGTGTGTTATTAAATATTTCGCTTATTAATTTATTCATAAATTGATTTTTACTCCGCGAAAATTACATAGTACTACCTTTTAGTTAAATAGTATATAAATAAAAGTATATATTAAAGTATATATTTTATCAGGGTTTTGCTTATAAAACTTGATTGTTTTTTAGTGTTAAGGAGGTAGTGATTATGAGAATAAAAGTTACTTTTGACAACAAAAGAGGCGCTAGCTTATTCCCAGAAAAACACTTTGGACTTATTCAGGACTTAATAGAAAAATATCCTAATGCCCTTTGGAGAAAAATCAGCAACAAAAACGGACAACAGGGATACGAGTTAGAAGTGTAGTTTATTTCTTTTCCTTTTCCTTTTTATGTTTTTATTCCTCTTTTGCAGTTTTACCTTTTAGATGGTTCAATGAAAAACCCTTCTCTTGCAATAAATGCACGATTTGATTCAAATAAATTTATTACTTTGTCAGGAATAAAAGGCATGGCAACTTCCTCGCATAATTTTGCTAAGCCAAACCAGTGAGTTGACTCTAAAACAATAATATTATTTCCTGCTCCGGCATTAACAACCCCAATTCTTTGACAGCAGTTGCCAGTGTCTAATTCATTAGCATAACAATTCTCTTTCCAAAATGCAGCATAAGCTCGATATAAACTTCTATACCCTCTTTGATTTACTTTAGTTCTTACATCTGAAACCCCCTTACATAATCTATCCTCATGTAACCCAACTAGAGAATAAGCTGGGAAAATACCTATATCCAAAAGTGCACCAGCTTTCTGGGAATCTTCAGGAAATTTGCAATAAACTAGTCTAAATCCTAAATTAGTATTTGTCATATTTTTGCATATCCTTCGAGTTTTTAAATTTTTATATAATCTAAAATGTTCTCCAAACCAACTTATCTTATTTGATATTTAACTCAATAGAATTTATTAAAAAATCTGAATCAAGAGAATCTTTAAGTATCTTTGAAACTCTTGTGATTGCACCAGTTTGAACACTATCGCGATTATCATTTTGGGCGACATCTATCTTATAATAGGCCCCGGGTTTTGCTTCTAAAACAATTCCTCTCTTTAAGTCACCTACACAAATTTCGCTTTTGTCATTTAATCTATAAGCTTTTATTAACATTTTACTCAATGATAAGCTATAAACTCTTATTTTTAAATTTTTATATAGTCTAAATCTGCTTTTTTGTGTTTTATCATCGAGCAGATACAGACTCATTAATTTTTTGAACTAATCTACCTATTCTATCTTCTAATTGGGCATATGCTGATGCAATTAAAATTCCCGTTTTATCTCTTCTATTAGCTCCAATAAATCTACCATCTCTATCAGTAACATAAGGTTTTAAATTTTCAATATGTTGTTTTGCATTAAGAAGGTCCTGAATTAAACCTCCTAGACATAGATCAGATGAGGGAGTATAATCATAAAGATATTTTCTTGCTTCTTCCAATACCTTTCTTTTATGAAATAACATAAAGAATTTAGCTTTAGGACCTTTTTAAAAATTTATATAATCTTATTATTAACTAGATTTATGGTTCATAAACAAAAGATATTCATAAAGACATATGGCTGCCAGGCTAACATAAATGACTCAGAGATTATGGCAGCCTTATTTAGCAGAAAGTATCAGATTGCTGACAGCGAAAACAGCGCAGATATAATCTTTATTAATTCCTGCGCTGTCAAAAACAAAACACAGTCAAAAATACTAGATTATATTAAAAAACACAAAGACAAAAAAATAATTGTTGGAGGGTGTTTAGTAAAAACATTGGATATTAAAAAACAATTTCCAAAAGTAAAAACAATTGATACAATAAATCTCCAAAGATTAGGAAAAGAGTTAATACGAAATAAGAAAAACATAGCAATTATCCAGATTTCTCAAGGATGCATGAATAACTGCACTTATTGTGCAACAAGATTAGCAAAAGGAAAACTAAAATCTTATCCTATTAAAAAAATAAAACTTGAATTAAAAAAAGCAGTTGATGAAGAAATAAAAACAATTTACATTACTAGCCAAGATAACGGGTGTTATGGAAAAGACACAGAAACAAATTTAGTTGAATTATTAAGAGAATTGATAAAAGTAGAAAGAGACTATAAAATTAGAATAGGCATGTCTAACCCTCAATATGTTGTGAAATATTTAGATGAATTATTATCAGTTATGGAAAATAAAAAAATAATAAAATTCCTGCATATTCCTGTTCAGTCAGGAAGCAATAAAGTTTTAAAAGATATGAAAAGAGGGCATAGCTCAGAAGATTTTGTAATAATAGTAAATAAATTTAGGAAAAAATTTCCAAGGCAAAAATTCCCGGACTCAACAATAGCAACAGATATTATTGTAGGATATCCAACTGAAACAGAAGATGATTTTCAAAAAACATTAAATTTAATAAAAAACACTAAACCTGAAGTATTAAATATCTCTGCATTTTCCAGCAGAGCAGGAACTCCTGCCTCAAGGTTAAAACAACTCTCAAGTGAAATAATAAAACAAAGAACTAAAAAGTTAAATGATATTTATAGGGAATATAGAAAGGAGTTAAAGGGTAGTTAAAAATATCTCTAATTCCGGAGGAGTTAGACCTGTTCTAATATTTAGAGGAACTACTTTTTTATAATGTTCTGCAGTTAATCTTAAACTTTCTTTAGCTTCTTCTATAAGAATATCCACCCCCGCATGTTCTTCTTCTGTATGGACAAATGTTTTTCTTTTTTGCATTTCTTGGAATAATGTAAATTCTTTTATAAGATCTCCATAAGCCATTGCAATAATTATTGTGCTATCACGATTATATTCCATAAATCTTCTTAACCGAGTATATTTTTAAATATTTATATACTAATTCTTATAACAAAATATATGGAAATTAGAATGATAAAAAAACCAAACTTAATGTCACCAGTCGGTAATTTTGAAAGCTTAGCAGCTGCTATAAAAGCAGGTGCTGACAGTGTTTATTTTGGCGTCGGAAAACTAAACATGCGTTCGCGCTCATCGATTAATTTTACATTAAAAGATTTGGAAAAAATTGTTAAAACATGCAAAAAAGCAGGTGTCAAAACATACCTTACTTTAAACACAGTTATGTATGACGAAGATTTAAGTGAAATAAAAAAAATATGCGATGCTGCGAAAAAATCTGGAATTGATGCTGTAATTGCAACAGACATAGCAGTAATTGAATATTGCAATAAAATTAAATTAAGTGTTCACATGTCAACTCAGACAAATATATCAAATATCGACGCTGTTAAGTTTTATTCTAAATATGCTGATGTAATTGTTTTAGCGCGAGAATTAAATTTAGAACAAATTGCTAAAATAATAAATCAAATTAAAAAAGAAAAAATAAAAGGCAAAAATGGCGAGCTCATAAAAATAGAAATCTTTATCCATGGCGCAATGTGCGTTTCTATATCTGGAAAATGCTCTATGTCTTTAGCTTTGTATAATAAAAGTGCTAATAGAGGTGAGTGCCTGCAGACATGCCGTCGTAAATTTTTAGTAAAAGACAAAGAAACAGGAGATGAATTAGAAATTGACAACGAATATATTATGTCTCCTAAAGATTTGTGCACTATAAGATTTTTAGACAAATTAATTGAAGCAGGAGTTGATGTTTTTAAAATAGAAGGCAGAGGAAGAAGTGCAGATTATGTTTACAAAGTTGTTTCTGCTTATAGAAAAGCAATTGATGAATATTTTAATAAAACTTTGACTAAAGAAAAAATAAAAGATTATGAAAAAGAATTATCGACTGTATTTAACAGAGGTTTCTGGCACGGAGGATATTATTTAGGAAATAAACTGGGTGAGTGGAGTGGCAGTTATGGAAGCAAAGCAGAAATTGAAAAGCATTTTATAGGTATTGTAAAACATTATTTTCCAAAAGCAAAAATAGCAGAGTTAGAAATGCAAAAAGAATCTTTGAAAATTGGAGATGAAATTTTAATAACCGGAGATGTAACTGGAGTTATTAACTGCAAAATAACCAGTATTTACAAAAATGAAAAGCCGGTAAATTCTGTAAAAAAATCTGATGAAGATGTTACAATTAAAGTTCCTGAAAAAGTCAGAAAAAATGATAAGATTTATGTTTTGAAGAGGAGAAAAGAATAAGATTAATGTGAATAAAAATTTGTTGTTCTTTAAGCATGTGAGCTAGTTGATAGTAGAATAAAATTATATTAAATGTATCAAAACAAAACGAGTAGACATGGTTTCCTTATAGATTTAAATTGTAGCTTTTAGTAACTGCAGACTGAACACGTCGCCGAAGCTTCGTGCTTACATCTCAGTTCTATCAACGTCCTCTTCTTGGACGGCCTAAATTGTCTCGTTTTGCGGATGGCTTCGTGCTTAGATGCTTTCAGCACTTATCCATACAATGCGTAGCTGCTCGGCATGCTCATAACAACCGATACACCAGAGGCATCCAAGTACCGTTCCTCTCGTACTAGATACTCGTTCCACTCAGACAATAACACACCTAGTAGATATCATACAAACTGTCTCACGTATATTTTTCCACTTTTTCAAGTTGGTATGGACTATACCTTCATCCTTACTTTTTGTAAGGAGATCGACGTCTTAGCCATCTTTTGCAAGATGACTCTTGAGCTAAACTCTCAGTCTCTACGGGGATAAAGATTTATTTACCACTTCATAAGTTAATTTTCTTTTCTTAGAATAGTTAAGTTCTTTGAACTTATCTACAAGCTTACAAATATCTAGAAAATCTTCATCAGATTTTTTATTATCTAATTTATTTAAGATTTCTAAACCAAGTTTTACTTGTCTTTTCTTTAACTTTATATATGGTTGCAGAAGTATCAAAATTTTATGAACTTCTTTTGGTTCAACAATAGTATAATCGCTAATTCCTGTTTTACGATGACGAATACATCCATTCTCAAATATATTTTTAAGCCATTCTAAAATCTCTTTATATTCTGTTTTTTGATAAAATGCTACTGAGCTTCTTATCTGAAACTTTTGTTTATAATCTGGCCTTGAAACTATCTGAAAGAAAATGCTTCCATCTCCATCTAAGAATCCTGCGATATATGCAAGTGTTGTTTCATCTGCAAATCTCATCTTCCCTCGGTATTACCATGCTTTATCTGTTTTTAATCTTTTATTTTAATCCTAAAAGGACAAATAAGTTTAGGTTTCACCGATATGAGTCGATTTTATTTTTCATAACATTACTGCTATGCAACGCCGTGTTTTGTGTTAACTCCATATTTCTATATTCACATGGGTCTGCTGGTTTTGTGTTGACGTTCTTAACCCAGCTAACGATCCCTTTTAATATGTGAACTCCAGCACCCTTGGTAGCTTATGCACTACCAGGTTAGGAAGAGCCGACAGCGATGTACCAAACCGCCCCGTCAATACGGACTATCGGGGGCGACAAGCCTGTTATCCTTGGGGTACCTTTTCTGTCACATTCGGAATCTATTAAGAATTCTCGAAGGTTCGCTAGAACCAGCTTTCGCTTCTGCATTTCTTGCTTTTCGAAATACAGTTAGATGAGCTTTTGCTCTTACACTCGACTCCAGATTTCCACCCTGGATGAGCTCATCTTTGTGCCCTGTAGATAGATTTTCTACAGGGTGCCGCCCCAGCCAAACTGCCCACAAGCTGCTGTTCTCTCAAGAGAGTAAGTGGTTCCTTAATTGGTAAGTAGTATTACACTGTTGCTCCACATCTACCGAAGTAAATGTCTCGACGCTCCTACCTATTCTATGTATCAATCAAAAAATCACAACAACATGCTGCAGTAAAGGTCCACAAGGTCTTAGCTTCCCACTAGGCATCACCGGCCTTTTCACCGGTTAATGATTTCAGAAGGTTCTGGTTAGGGACAGCGACCACCTCGTTAAACCATTCATGCAAGTCGCCATTCAGACGACAAGGTATTACGCTACCTTAAGCAAACTGTTACTTTTATAACCTTGAATTATTCAAGGCGGGTTTGCGCGAGCAAACCTCTATATGTCTCCATATAGATCGGACTATATCATCACAAATTGCAATTTAGTTTTGTGTTTGGCGTATAGTCTCTGAGGATTCTAGAATTAAAATTATTTTGTTTTTTTAGTTTCATCTAAAAAACATTTTGAAAGCAATCTATCTAATGAATCATCAATTGCTATTTGTATGAATTCCTCTGGAGGAACTGCATAAAAATCCATCTTAGATTTACTCGATGTAAAAATAGGTATTCCAGATTCAAACACTTTTGCTATTGGAATCCACAACCAAGTTTTATAATCAAATTCTTCATTTGATAAAACATACCAAATACTCAAACTAAATTTTCTTTGAATTGAAGAATAATTTTTTGTTTCTTCACTATCTATTGGATATGTTTTATATTCAGAACTTAATTTTTTGTATTTTACATCAACAAAAATAAATCCTAAATTTGGAATTAAAATTAAAAAATCAGGACGTTTTCCACTGAAATATTTTTTAAAAGCAAAAGATAATGTTTGAGTATCTTGTTGCAAATATAGATATGGTATATTATGTCTGTCTAGCCATTCTCTAAATTTTATTTCAGCTTCATTTCCTTTTTTCTTATTTTCTTCCTCTATCTGATTCATTTTAGATTAAGGTTGGCTTTACTTATAATTTTTTCTATTCTAGTCTTTCCTGCGGATTGTCCTTATCTTTTAAATTTTTACTATTGATAAACAATTAGTACCAAAAGCTTAACAGGATTTTCCCGCATACAGCCAAATTTAAACGCCCCCTAAATTGAGGGTCATAGTTACCCCCGCCGTTTGATGGGCATTAGCCCCCTTGAAAAGAGGTTTCAGACACCACCACTGGACAGGTCTCACCGATTATACAAGTCCTTTCGGATTAGCAATCGGCTACGTTTTTGATAAACAGTCGGGCAGTCCTTGTTACTTAGATCTACATATGCCTTCTAATATCAAAGACAAATATAGACACCCTTTATACCGAAGATACAGGGCCAATGTGCCGAATTCCCTTAACCAGTTTATCCCTTACAGGTCTTAGCCTTCTCAGCTAGGGCACCAGTGCTAGATCTAGGTACAGCTATGCACTTTCTATTTATAGAACTTTTCACTGGCTCCGGGAATCAGGGGTTTTAGTTAAGATATTCATTTGCATCTTAGCATTATGCTCAACAAATTTCTATCTTAAATTCGCTTTCGCGACTCCACTTATCCAGAAGCAATTCCATAACATAACAAAAGCACAAAGTTCAGGAATATTAACCTGATTTCCATCGAAGTGCTCAATTAAGACACTCCTTAGGTACTGACTAACCCTTGGCTAACGTATATTGCCAAGGAAACCGTGCCCTTACGACCTTTTCCATTCTCAGGAAAATTTGATCCTACTCCAGCCAGGATTTTCATTGCTTTTTGTTCCACACACTCTTTCGAGAATGCTTCTGCACAAAAAGCACGCCAGTTTACCAGAACACTCATCTGAGTGCCTCTATGGTATCGGTAGTATGCTTAGCCCCGTCCATTTTCAGGGCCAAAAACCTCGATAGGTGAGCTGTTACGCTTTCTTTAAAGGGTGGCTGCTTCTGTGCCTACCTCCCCACTGTCTCAGGTTTAAGACACCTTTTGATACACTTAGCATACATTAGGGACCTTAACCATAGTCTCCCTTGTTCGGGTCTCGGAACAGGACCTTACGCCCTGCCCCCGTTTCTTATTTTAAGCAGTATACAAATTCTGAGTTGGAAAGAGTTCCGTAGCATAATGCTCTGCAAACTCAATCCGTACTTTACCTCGTATACAAACAAAATAAGGCTATACTAAGGCATATTTCAACTGGAACCAGCCATCGCCAGATTAGATAGGCTTTTCACCCCTAATCACAAGTCATCCAAGTACATGCACATAACACCGGTTCAGGCCTCCATCCTTATTTCTAAGAACTTCGCCTTGCTCATGATTAGATCATCTGGCTTCGGGTCAATCCTCTGTGACTAAACGCCCTTTCAGACTCGCTTTCGCTTTGGCTACCAAATGTTAACCTCGCCACAAAAAATAACTCCCTGGCCCATTTTTCGAAACGTACGTTACAACACCTTAATGCCGTAACAAACCGTGACTGTTAGATTTCAAGTCTTTTAACTCTCTGCCAAGAGTACTTTTCAGCTTTCCCTCGCGGTACTAGTACGCTATCGGACTTAAGTTAATATTTAGGGTTCGGAATTAATCTTCCGGTATTCAGACCTCCAATTCGGGAAGCCCTACTCTTTTAAGAAACACCATATATTTTTATCTACGGGACTATCACCCTGTATTGTGCAACTTTCCAGAAACTTCAATAAAAATACTTAGGCATTGATTCTCACCACATCTCTATCTCTCTTTCGAAAGAAGATTCAGTTTGCCCTCTACCCTTTTCACTCGCTGTTACTAAGGGTATCGCTTTTGCTTTCTTTTCCTGCAGGTACTAAGATGTTTCAATTCCCTGCGTATGCCTGCTTCTCAGCATTCTCCGAAGAGAATGTAGAATCACATTAGGAGATCCCAAGATCAAAGTTCGCATGCAACTCCCTTGGGCTTTTCGCAGCTTGCCACGTCCTTCATCGCAACTTAAGCCAAGCTATCTGTCTAACAGCCTGTAAAATCAAATCTAAAGATATCATTAATAGATTTCTCTATCAAGATACCTATGGGAAACCATGTCTACTCGTTTCATTGACTATGAAAACTACTAGTTTTAATTAACTAATAATTTTTTAATTTATGTCTCAACTCCCCCCTCTAAATTTTTAAAGAGGTTCATATATTTCGACTAATTTACCGTCGATAAATAGCAACCAGAATTAATCCATAGAGCTCTCTAAATTTAGAAAACTCTTATATGAATATCTGCTGATTACCATTTGATAAGATAGTTAGAAAAAAGAGGTTTAAAAAGGTTGCTGTCGTGTTTCTCTGGTGCATTAAGTGGTCTTAAAATTAGAAGAAGGAGAAAGTTTTTTAAATAACAATATGGTATAATTTTATGAGGTGGTAGTGCCTCAGACACTAATTCTGAGAGAGTGAAAAAATGAAAAGAAGAATAGAATTAACTGAAGTATTATCAAACAGCAATTACAACAATTGTACGATTCGTATTTATAAAGAAGGAGAGGATTATCCTTGTTCTGCATCAGATGAATTTTGCTTATGGAAAATAGATAATCATTATGTATTACAAATGCACTTAAAGTTAAGTCGTAATGTTCAAGGTTATTTTGAATGTTTGCCCGAAGTTTTTGGAGTATCTGATACGCTTGATGAAGCTCAAAAAAGGTTGCATGAAAAATCTAAATTAACTGCAGAAAAATTAGCTGAATATCTTCGTTTATATGGAGATATAATAGAATTAGTTGATAATACAAAATTTGCACCTGAAAGATTGCCAAGAGGGGGAAAGTAGAAATTCAATTAAAACTTTTATTAATCAATTCTAACCACCCATTCTCACTTTCAAATAAAATTATAATATATTTCATAACCCTTCATTAAATTCTATTAAATAATTCTTTACATTATCACTTGAAGAAAATATCTTCTTTGCAGTATCCAAATCTATACTATTTAAAATATTCATAAAAGAGTTAAGGAATTACGACTTTTAACCCTTTCTACCAACCGACAACGCACTAGAGAACTGTCGGTTAAAACATTTCAGTTGTTTTATCACAATTCATTTCACATCCAACGTAATACATTAATGGTGCTATGAGAATTTTATCTGAAGATATAATTGCTCTGCTTATATCATAGTATCCTGCTTTTTCAGCAATTATATAACCCACCTTTCCTAAAGTAAAAGCTATTGTCACCCCATCTTTTTTTTCAGTAATTCTTTTTCTTGAAACTTCTATTAAATGTTTTCTTTTATTGCCGTCATCGTCGTGATTTGTATCTTTCATATTATTTTAGAAATATTTGTGTTTAAAAAGGTTTATTTATATGGACCTGCCGGCGGAAAAATTAGGAAAATTTTAGTGCCGTCAGTTCCTATCAACTTCGCTTCGCTCAGTTGATTAAATGGACCTGCCGGGAATTGAACCCCGAGCTCCTCGTTGCAAACAAATATATCCTAAAGGTAACTTTTTTGTGATGAGATAATGTTTCATTAAAGCCTTTTTAATTTACATCAATAATTACCTGAATAATCCTCTCATTCTTCTATCATGCCTTCTTTTTTCATTTGGAGTTTCATAATATACTCCTCCATCACCATGAAATTTCCTAGTACAATATGGACGAATATAAGGGGGAATTGGCACGCCTAATCTATCCCTAAATCTCAAATTATTATCACTATCATCATCACTTTGCTCTCTGTTAGTATCAGTTTTTTCCATATTGTTTATTCCAAATATCTTATTTATAAATCCTTTGTTTTATGGACCTGCCGGCGGAAAAATTAGGAAAATTTTAGTGCCGTCAGTTCCTATCAACTTCGCTTCGCTCAGTTGATTAAATGGACCTGCCGGGAACCAGAAACTCATAGAGTTTTGGCACAAAGAAATATTTTTTCTTTGATGTCTTCGATTTCCAGGCAGTATATTGAATTATAGAAATAATATATATGGACCTGCCGGGAATCGAACCCAGACCCGTTCGTTGCAAACGAACAATTCTACCATTAGACTACAGGCCCTTATTCTAAGAATAAATTTATTACTTTTAAATCTTTTTAATTCTTTTTAATTCTTTTATGATACACTGAATAACCAATTGTCCCTGCCTTTAATAATTCCCCGCTTCCTGTCCAAAGGATTCCTTTTCCAACTAATTCTGTCTCTGGAAAATTATGTCCAATTGCATAAAACGCTAATCCCACGCATGATAAACTTGTTGCGCCATAAATAAAACTTTTTCCAGCATCACTGACTAAATCCCTTAACCCCGAAACATTTCTTAAATGATTCATTAAAAACATAGTATATGTTTATTTATAAATATAGTGGACATAAAGTTCCACTATATTTTTTAGTGATTTGAAAAGTGTCTGTATAAGAGAATATGTTGGAAATTATTAACGAGAGTCTCCATCTCCATGAAGAACACCTCTTTCTTTTCTAGATTTTAACTTTTCTATATTCTCTTCTGCAATTTCCTGAAGTGAAAAACCCAGTTCTGTAGATAATTGCGATAGATACCAAAGGATATCTCCTAATTCTTTTTTTAAATCGTTTATTCTTTTTTCTTTATCTTGATTATTAGAATCCCTTAATATTTTTTTTAACTTTTCCATAACTTCTCCAGTTTCTCCACTCAATCCCAAAGAAGGATAAATCCAAGAAGGGTTTAATCTGGGATAAATCGCAGTTTCTTTTGATTTTTCTTGATATTCTTTAAAGTCCATAATAATTCATTGATTTTTAGAGTTATAAAACTTATCACACTTTGTGTAAGAAGATTTATGATAAAAAATGTAGCACAATTTATAAAAATTGTTGTATAGAAAATTATTCAAAATAATTTTTAGTGTTCTTAAATTAACACCTTAGCTATTTTGTTTAACTTACAGAATTAAAATGAAAAATGCAAATAGTTTCCAAGTGAATAATATAATTTAGGAGGTGATCCATCTGCAGGTTCCCCTACAGATACCTTGTGACGACTTAACCTACCTTGTCTTACAAAATTTCGAATCAAACGAGCCTCAACAATGCAAAACTCGGTTGGTTTGACGGGCAGTGTGTGCAAGGGGCAGGGACTTATTCACCGTTCACTGATAATGAACGATTACTACGGATTCCGGCGTCATGAAGCTGGGTTGCAAGCTTCAATCTGAACTAAGCTGGATATTTAAGATTGGCTCCTCTTTTCAGAGTTGCATCTCATTGAATGCAGCATTGACGCGCGCGTGTAGCCCAGGGGATTCGGGCAGTACTCACCTAACGTAGCCCGCACCTTCCTCCCGGTTACCCGGGCAGTCTGTATACTGTTCTTCTTTGAAGTAAGTATACACACGGGTCTCGCCTGTTACCTGATTTAACAGGTCATCTCACGACACAGGCTGACGTCGGCCATGCAACTCCTCTCAGCGTGTCAGGTAAGCCCTTCAGACTGACCTTCATTCTGCTGTCGCTCCTGGTGAGGTTCACGGTGTAGAATCTAATTGAACCGCACGCGTCACCCGTTGTAGTGCCCCCCCGCCAATTCCTTTAAGTTTCGGCCTTGCGACTATACTTCCCAGGTAGCACACTCTCCGGCTTCCCTACAGCACCGATGCCTCTCGAAGAGATACCGATGTTTAGTGTGCAGTGTTTACTGCTAGGACTACAAGGGTATCTAATCCTTTTCGCGACCCTAGCCTTCATCTCTCACTGTCAGATCTGTACTCGTAAGGTGCCTTCGCTATTGTTAGTCCATATAGGATCAACCCATTTTACCGGTACCCAATATGTACTCCTTACGTCTTCCAGTCCCTAGCCATGCAGTATCTTTTGCGCGCCCTATATTTAAGATATAGGATTTTACAAAAGACTTACATAGCAAGCTACAGATGTTTTAGACCCAATAAATGTGGCTGCGACTTGAACCGCTGGTATTACCGCGGCGGCTGGCACCAGTCTTTCCCGGTCCTTATTCGCCAAACTTTTTACATTTAGCAAAAGTTTTTTCTTTTCGAAAAAACACTCTGGTTCACTTTGTCACGCTTTCGCGCATTGCAAAATATTCTTAACTGCTGCACCCCGTAGGGCTAGGAATAGTGTCTCAGATTCCTTCTCAGGGCCTCTCCGCTAAGAGCCCTTACTGATCATCGGCTTGGTGGGCCATTGCCCCGCCAACAACCTAATCAGCCGCAGCCCCATCTTAAGGCTCGAATTTCAAAGATTATACATTCCAGTAATAATCTTCTATTGAGTATTGTTCTCAGTTTCCCGAGGGTATCCTCAACCTTAAGTAAGGTTAGCTACGTGTTACTGAGCAGTTCGCCCTCTTTCGAGAGACTTGCATGTCTAAACACAAACCAGATAGCCGCAGCCGCCAGCAGGATAAACTGGAATTAACCAATTACTTGCTTGGTGCAATATAAACATAGTTTATAGTTAATATTAAGGAAAACATATTAACGACCTAATCCTCCGACGGTCTTAACATTACAACTTGGTAACTATTTGCATACCTCATCCCATATTAAAAATATGGAACTCATTTTAGCGAAGATAAACTTCGCTCATTACGTAATGAGAGTAAACTCTCAATATGATAAAATTAAATTGATGAAATAGGTTTATAAAGCTTTGGGAAAATTTTCAAAAATCAATAAGGGTAAGTACACCATAAAAGAGCAACAATAAAGATGTAAGAATAATTGGAGTCCAAATTAAAAGGATTTTTTTCTTTTTTGATTCACTAACTTGTTTTTTATTCAAATATAAATTTATTCCTATTAAAATTATGAGGGATATGTGTGAAAACAATATTAAAAACGAAAGAGTTGTATTAATTATTGTAGCTTCAATAAGAGAATTAAGATTATAATATGTAAAATATTCTACAACATACCTTATTTTTTCAACAATTATATCTAAGATTAGATACATTAAAAAGAAGATTAAAACTCCCCCAAAAGCATATTTGGTAGTTTCAATTTTTTTGGAAAAGTGAGCAATCAAAACCGGGGGTAAAATAGTGATTATCATAATAAATATTAGGGTTAATATAGGAGACAAAGGATAAAAAAAAATAAAGAATTCAGAACATAAAATAACCCAGAAAATTATTATTGAGGTTACTAGAGCAATTACCCCAATAATCATTAAAATCATCTTTCTTTTTTTAGGGTATTCAAGAGAAATAAAATAAACTGTTAAAAATAACGATAGTATTCCAAAAACAGTGAGAAAGATAATACTGTCTTGATACCTATCAAAATTTGGAATACCTACTATATAGATAATTAATGAAATTAATATAAAACACACAAAAGAAATTATTGCTTTTGTTTTATATTCCATAACTAATTTAAGGTTTTAAGCATTATAAATCTTTTGAAAATTAATACCTCATTCTACTTAAGATAAACACCTTTAATCATCGATAGAATAGTTTGCTTTAACATTAATCTGAATATATTTAGTTAAACTACACTTTAATTAATTTTTTAATTTTAGTAATAAAGAAATTAATAGTATCCTCTTAATCTAATTGTATGGGTGTCGGTATGTTTTGGAGACATTTCATAACCATCATACATTGCCTCTTCATTCTCTAATCTTGCTCTTCGAATATTCGGGTCTTTTCTTGCTATGTCTTCTGGAACTTCTTTTTTGCCAAAGAACCAACCATAATATACATCAGTGAATACATGTTGAAGTTCACAATCAAGAGTAGAACAATAGCTAACAACCCTTATATTTTTTAGTTCTCTTTTATATTTTAATGTTATCCTATATTCTTTTCTTCCCATTTTATTCCCTATTCTTATTTTATTTATCCATGAGTTTTATTTAATTCAGATTAGATTTAATCTGCTTTTTCAGCTTCTTCTCTTGTTAAATATGCATTTCTTCCGGTATTTCCAAGTTCATAAGGCCTGCCTACTTGAGGAATACGAACAATTTCTCCAGGGTAAATTCTGTTATTTGTGGGACCATAAGCCCTTATGTCTTTTTCTGCCCACCCTTCTTTAGAATACAAACTTTCCATAGAATCTCCAGGTTTTACAACTACATAAGAAATTGGCGCACTTCCTATCGGATTTTTTTTTGTATCAGCACATATTGCAATACCTGCGAGTATGCCCCAAATAGAACATATCACTGCTATTGCTCCAATACCATTTGCTATTTTTCTTATCATTGGTTTTTTATGAATCTCCCTGTTTATAAATCTTTCTGTTTTGTAACTTCTACCTAGTAAATACAAAAAGATTATAACTGCCAAAAACAAATAATTTTATGCCGATATTTGTAATTCAGGAACACAACGCGACGAAAAAACATTGGGATTTAAGATTAGAATTAAACAATGTACTGAAATCATGGGCAGTTACAAAAATTCCCCCAAAAATAAAATCTATTAAACGCCTTGCAATCCAGGTTCCTGATCATCCATTGGATTATGCAAATTTTGAAGGAGAGATTAAAGAAGGATATGGAAAAGGCACAGTAAAATTATGGGACAGAGGAACATACGAATTAGAAGACAAATCAGACAAGAAATTTGTTTTTAATCTTAATGGTAAAAATCTCAAAGGAAGATACGCACTGATAAAAACCAGCTATGGCAAGGATAAAAACAGCTGGTTGTTTTTTAAGATTTAAATCGGGTTAATAATATATTTTTCCCTGACTTTACGCGAGTTTTGTTAAATCCCCATTAAGGATAACCGGTTTCATTGCTTCAATTTCATCAGAATAGTTCATTTTAGGAATAGGATTAAACAAAAATATTCGTTTATTCAGAACATGAGCAAAAGCAATTTCAATTAAGCTATTTCCTCCAATATAATTATTAATATTATTTTTATCTTTGTTGATTACAAGAATTGCATCCGTCTTTTTGATTTTTTCAAAATAAGTACGAATAACATCAAGTTCTATTTTCTCCCATTTGTCTTCGATATTAATTATACCGTTAGCATATTTATCTGTATTTGCAGGGATAATTACCTCATGGTGTTGTTCTTTCAACTCTTCCTTAACTTTAAGCATTTCTTTGGCGAAAGTCATACTCCCACAAATTGCGATTTTCATAATATCTAAATTAAATGATTATATATAAACTTTCAGTACTAAAATATTTTTGTAGAAAAGTCTTCTTTACATTAACCCAAAATGTTTTTTATATTAACCTATTAACCCTAAGCTTCCTGCCCGTCATCGCCTACAAAATCTTCCATTGAAGGGGCTGCTTTTTCTAATTTATTTTTTTCAATATACCCGTTTGCAAGAAGATAAAAAATTAATCCCAGAGATTTTGAACTTTTATTATTGCATGGAATTCTTACATTTGCCCCTTTTGTAAAATTATTTGTATCGCAGAGCATTATAACTTTTTTATTTGTTAAAATCGCTTCTGCAAGAGCGTTTCTGTCAACCCACGGATCACAGATAATCACTAATTCCGGTTCATAAAATGTTGAAAGTTCTGTATTTGTCATCATTCCTGCAGGATATTTTTTTGTAAATGATTTTATTCCTGTAACTTTGGAAAATTTTTCAGCAGGTTCCCATCCTGCTTCTCTTTTGCATATAAGAACAATTTCTTCAGGAGAGTATTTTGAAATCAGGCTTATTGCTTTCTTTATATGTTCGTCAATTAAAGTAGTATTTAAAACCCCGATACTATCTGCCCTTCTTCTGTAAACAAATTCTTTCATATCCGGGGTTATAACTTTTGTTCCCAAGTGAATCCCGGTTTTAACATAATCTTCCAAGGGGATTAATAGCTCACGTTTTTTCTCAAGCTCTTCTTTAATATCTTCTGTTTTTACTGTTTCAATACTTTCAGCGAACTTTTTTGCTTTTTCCTTTATCTCCCTCAAAAGAACGCTTCTGTCAGATGTTTTTTCTTTTTTTGCTGGACTTTTTTCTTCATCAGTATCTTTCTTTTTTCTTCCCTTCTTTTTCTTCTCTTCTGGTACAGTTATTTCTCCAGCTGTTTCATTGTTTTTTTCATTTATTATTTCAGATTTTTTTCTTGCCATTTTAATTCTATTAAATTTAACAGAAAATTAGATTTTTAAATGCTTCTGTTAGTATAAATAATAATTAATAGATATAATTTATAAGTTTAATCACTAATTGTAACCTGGTCGGTATAAACCCCAAATTCTTTGAATACACAATTAACCTCTCTCCATTGCGCCTGATATAAAGTTTCTGTATCTTTTCCAACAACCTTTTTTGTAATTTTTGTATATTTATTTATTGGGCATAGTTGCTTTGATTCTTCTTCACAATCAGTATAAGTCTCAAACATCGGAACAAATCGAATGTCGTCAGCATTTATTATCTTAAATACAAAAGGGCATGAAGCCAATGCTGATACTCCTGAACCAGTGGCTGAAATTCCTGCTAGCCCGCCCACAACTAAATTTTGAGGGGTTGGCGTTAACATTAAAGACATTCCACTTAAACCTGCCAATCTAATTCCCGCACTTCCGAGGCATGTTGCTAAAACAGCAGGTCTTGTCTCAGGGGTAATTACATCTCTGAAGTTGCTTACTCCTACACCTGCCAGCCTTATTTTTTTCTTGCAGTTTTCTCCCTCAGAATAATCACTAACTCTTAATTCAATCTTTCCCTCATCATTAAGCCTTACTTCATATTGGAACATATCTTTCTTTTTTGCTCCAGCAAAATCATCAAAATGATAAACTTCTTTTTTATTTACAAGTCCGTCATACCAGAATAATCTCCTTTTATAACTGTCAGAGTCAGAAAAAACCGGTTTCCAATCACCATCTAAAACCACATAATTTTTTTGGGCAGTGTTTAAATCCCCTCCCTTATAGCAAAGAGCTTCATAAATAACCTCATTACTAACTTCAACACCCCCTGTTTCAACAGAATTTTTATATACGGCATATTTTTCTTCACATGTGGTTATTTCATCTCCAATAATTTTATTTAAGGCATTGTTTGAAGATAGCTTATCTCTAAGATCTTCCAATACTTCAAGTCCAAACTTTCCTGTATCAACACCCCCTGCATAAACCATGGAATTTAAGTCTTTTATTTCATCTTCATTGCCTTCTGCAACTGCTTTTGGAAAATTAAGAGAGAAAACTTTTCCTTCCCAGTTAATTCCACCTCCTCCAAGAAGTCCATTATCAATAGCAGTCTGCAAATTATAATCTTTTCCTTCTATATTGACTTTTATTGCATCCCCGCTATGCCATACAGCAGGGTTTGGGTTTTGCCATATAGGAATCTCAGCATTTTCCGCAATTACAAAAATTCCAACAGCCAATATTAAGAATAATGAAGATAATAAAATCAGATGTGTCTTTGTTACATTAATGCTAAATTTCATTTGGCCTCTTTATTAATGATTATTTAAGGTTGGACCCCTTTATAAAGTTTTTTACATTTTGCAAATTTGTTAATAAAAATATTTTTTATTGTATAATCTTAATTAATATGCCAAGAATTGTTTTTTTATAAACTCTCGAATTTATTCTATGAGATAGGAAAACAATTATTTAGCATGTTCAGAAACCAGACAACAAACATGCTGTATATTTTAGTGTATAGTTTTTGGTAAATTAATATAAAGAAATTATACAAGTCTGCGTAGATGATAAATAATAAATATATAAGCAAGTAGTGATGTACGTTTTGACATTAGCAAAATGTCCTTTTGACATTAACAAAAACTTTTTTTTATTTTAACTAATCTTCTTAGTTTTTCTTTTCTTCCCCTGCCCAAAATTCCGGTTTTAATGTAATCTGCTTGAAAGCCAAAAGCCAAATCACTTAGGATATTTTCAGATGTTTCGCCGCTCCTGTGAGAAATTATTGTTTTAATTTTATTCAATTTACAGTATTCAATAATTTCCTTTACTTCGATAAGCGAGCCATTCTGGTTTGGCTTTATTATCACTGCACTTATTGATTTTTCTTTTTGCGCTTTTTTTATTCTAGTTAGATTAGTGACTGTTAAATCATCTCCGATTATTAAACAATCTGAATTTTTTTTCAACACTGAAAAACTCGCAAAATCATTTTCTTGGAAAGGGTCTTCAATAATATAAATTCTTTCAGTTATTCTTTTTATAAAATTAATTTGTTCATTTGTGTTTAATACTTTCTTTTTATTCTGATAATTATATTTTCCATTTTTGTAAAACTCAGACGCAGCGCAGTCAACTCCAATTTTTACACAGCATTTAAATTTTTTTTCCAATTTCTCTTTTACACTTATCATTATATGAATTATTGTATCATTATCAAGAGATGTCTGCCATGCATTTTCATCATTTAATCTTCTTGCGAAATTTTTATCATTTTTATTCAGTTCTTTTTTGCATAATCTCCATGCACATTTGTTAACTTTAACTGATTTTCTAATTTCACATTCAGGTATAAACCAAAACTCCTGAAAATCGGGCTTTTTCCCTTCTGAATGCCTTCCCCCGCCAATTGCATTCCCAATTAGTTTTGGAAACCTGCAGGCATTTGGATTTATTAGCTGCCAAACTTGTTTTTTCTTTTGTTTTGCTATTGCCTTAAGAAATGCGTACTCAACAGCAACCATTGTATTTGCACCTATTTTATTCCTTAACATTTTTTCAACATTAATCAAATCGCCAAATTTATCAAATTTAATTTCAAATGGCTTTATGCTGTTGATAAATTTTATATCTCTCTCTAAAGATGTTTTCCAAGGATTGGCCTCGTATTTTCCCCTTGACTTTCCATTTGGCGCACTTGCACGAAACTTCCCAAAATCAGTGATTAATAAAATTTTAATGGTTTTATCTCCACGGGTATCACTAATAACGCGGGCTCTTACCTCTTTAATAATCATAAATAACAAAAGAAAATCAGGTTTATTAAATTGTTGCTTGATAAAAAAAGAACAATAATGTTATACTTGTTTGCAACGACGGAAGAGAGGTTCGATCCCGCGTGAGTCCATATAACTAATTCTTAAAGAACTTTTCAACTTCTTCTTTTTTAAACATTCTAAACCTGTCGCATTCTCTTTTTAAATGATAAGAAAATTTAGTTTCAAAACCAATGTTTTCTATATTTTTTCCTATCTCTTTAACCGCTCTGATTGCAGGATTAAAATCTCCATCACTGCTAATTAGGATTGCAGTATCATAAGCGTTATTAAATGCCAATCTAACCATATCAACTGCTAAATGAATGTCATCTTCTTTAACTTGATATATTTCTTTTCCATCTATCTTAATTTTTGCATCCTGCATAAAACTAAATTAAAATTAGGGATTCTTTTCAATGCATCAAAAAATTTCTGTTGCTTAATATAAGTCTCTTCATCTTTTTTTCTGTCTAACGGGGCAGAATAATAATATACTCTTATTAATTCTCTATCACCAACAATATGACTAACAAATTTCTCAAAATCAAAATTCATAGACTTCTTTTTATTATGAAACATATCTTTAATAATATGATAATGATTGCTTCCATCTATAAATATCATTATCCTCTTTTTAGCTACCATAAAGATAAATACCTAGGGTTGCAGTGCAAACCTAGGGGGTATATGATTATCATAGAACTCCTAAGTTTTTAAGGTTTTCGTAACGATTCTTTTTTGGCCCATACCTGTATTAAACAAAGGGGTTCCATATTGGGCGATCTAAAATGTTTAATTAAAAAAGAACAATAATGTTATACTTGTTTGCACAAAGTATATCAAAAAGGATATACTTTCTTAATATTAATTTTAGTAATCCTCGCAAAGATGTACTGATTTATTATCAGGAAATATAACCCCAGAATTTTTATAAAACTCTCTTTCAATCTTTCCAATTTCTTTAGCTTTTTCTTCAAAAGTTAGATTGCTCTTTTCTAACTCCCTAATTTTATTTTTTAGTAAGAGATAATATCTTTTAACCTCATTAATTTTTCCAAGAATATCTTTATCTGCAATTATATTTAAACTGTTAGGATTATCATTGCAATTTTCTATTAAAGGCTCTTCATATGTATGAATTATAATTTTCTTTTTGTCGCCAAACTCTATTTTTGGGATAAAGTAGATTACTCTCCTATTTTCTTTATCTATTTCTTTAACTGCAGAAAAATGAGGATAGGAAGCTAAATATAAATTACCCTGTTCATGAAGAATGTTATAAGCCTGCCATCTTTCCATATCAGAATTTTCAGTATGGCTATCTAAGAAACTTATGGCCTTTGTAACCATTTCTATTGGTACTGTTAAATCAGGGTGTGAAGACGAGTGCATATCTATAATCAATTTGTAAGGAATTACTCCTACCACATAAGCTTGTTTAGAAATTTTTCTGAGTTTTTCTACGGACCAAGCCAAGTTACTCCTTTTAAAATTTATTCCTTCCTGAAGAGGCATTTGAAGATGTATAGTGATTCCATTTGTATTTAATTTGTCTATAGCAATTTTTGCTTCTGGTGCAGACAGTTGATATTCATCCGTGACATGGGCATTGATATAAAATTGTTTTCCTGTTTCTTTTTCAAAATCTGCAAAAATTTTTACAAGTTTGTCATCAATTCTATACCAAAGACCTTGGAAAATTGCAGAGGTGCACATTCGCACCACTTTGACATATTTTGCTTTTTTAAGCTCATCTAATATTTTTTTAATGGCATCATTATCAAAAAGAGTTGGTTCACCTCCACTAAAAACTATAGTATCCACTTCTTGGTTTTGATTTAGCCATTTCGTTAATAATCTAATCTGTTGAACTGCTCTTTTTTGTTCAAGAGTTAGCTGTTTCTTAATTTCTGCATATTCCGGGTAAACATTAGCTAAAGCCACTAATGATGTTCTAACCATAGACCCCTTATAACACCCATCACAACCTATAGGACAAGATTCAGTTATATTAACTAAAACAGCATAAGGAAATTTTCTAGTCGCTAAGTAAATTTCCTTTCTTTCTTTATCTTTCGCAAGAATTCTTCCTTCAATCTCGAAAACCCCATATGGATCCATACTATGCCTCCAATTTCCAGAAAATTTTTCCGAACGAGAAGGTATAAACTTTCTAATTGTTGTTTCACTCATTATTGAGTTGTATGGGAGCAAACTCATAGCTCTTCCACTATCAACAGATTTTTTTGATTCTTCAACAGATTTTTTATCTATTCCTAAAATTTCTAAATCTTCAGGTTTTGTAGCTCTAAACAACAGTTGGAATGTTTGAGAACCCCACAATTCTTCTGGTTTAATTTTTAGAACAGAACCAATCTCTTCTAAAACTTTTTCAAATAAATTATTTTTGTTTAATGAACCTGCAAGTTTACGTTTTGATAAGTATTTGCTTCTACAATATTTGAAAAATTCTAGGGTCTCACCCTTATTTAATTTTTGTTTTAAATACATTAAGTTAAGCTCTGGTTTCATTTTGTTCAAGTTGTTATTTATTACTTTTCTTTAAAAGAAAATCAGGTTTATTAATGTTATTCTCAATCGTCTAACCAGCGAACTACATCCCAATAGTTTGGGTGATAAGTTGCCATCCTAAATCTTTGCACACTTCCTCCAGAAACTTGAGATACTCTTTTATCATTTAACAAACCAGCGTTTTTTGGGAGAGTAAATGTATCTACTCCAAGATTATCAGCTCCATCTCTTTTTTCAATTAAATATTTAACCCTATCTGCAAACATAACCTTGCCCGCTAATTCTGTTGGGATATATCTTAATAAAATTGGTTTTCCATCGCCATTAATATCTACTTCATAATCTTCTCCTTCACTTAACCCTTCCAATCCCATCTATTTGCTTAAGATTAATTGTTTATAAATATTTATATAACAAGAATATTTTGTTAATGATTTTATCTGTTTGCACGGAGCATATAAATGCACATCAAAGCAGTTGTCAAGTTTTCTTATTACTAACCCCGAAATTACTGCAACTCTTCACTTGCTTCTCTTCCTTCACTTTCTTCTTCAATATATTCTTCGTCTTCTGGATTTGCAAGCTCCATTATTTCGCCTTTTTCTGCAATTTCTTTTTCCTCTACATTTTCACTTTCAACAGCTTCTTCTTTCTTGACTTCTTCAACTTTTTTTGTAACCTTAACAGCTTTTTTCTTTGGCATCGGCTGTTTCACTGCAATAGGAAGAACCCCTTTTTCAAATTCTATTTTTGCAATTTCCATAGGATTATAATGGATTTTTTCCAGTTCTTCTTCACTAAGCTCTACTAAAAGCGGGGCATTCATTGCTATTTGAAGAGATCTTGCTCCAAGAATTCTTGCTGTCTCATACTTTGTAAATTCTTGCTTGTTCATGTAATTACCCTCAGATTTGCCTATTTAAATTTAACTATTTTGGATTGCCTCATCAATTAATTTTTCTACTTTTGGAAATATGTCTTTGTATTTTGATTCAACTAAATCCAGCATTTTTGAAAAACCCTCTTCATTTATCACATTTTCCTCTCCCTTTTGCATACTGCATATTTTTATAGGATTTCCAGGAATAACTGCAAGCACAAGCCTTCCATCACTTGCCTCTTCTTCTTCAGTATTTGGGTCAAGTATTAGGCTATTTTTTATCTTATATACACTAAAATTAAACGGAATGTTTTTTGTTAGCGGAATAGCCCCTACATGTGGCTTGTCATAGTCAATTTTTTCTGTTTCTTCGTCGTAAAAAGGAATTTTTGCACTTTTTAGTGCAGCAAGAGTTGCTATAAATGCGGCATCTAATAAATTCCCATTATCATTTACAGAATATATGTCGATGAAAACTGTCCAGACTTTTTCCCCCTCTTTAATGCATAATTTTTTAAAATCAATATATTTTGATTCTCTTATACCTCTGTCTACCAGCCTTCCTAGTTCAATTGAATTAAATTTTGGAGGTCCATAATCGTATTTTTCGCTGCTTAATGGAGTTAATTCACATGTCACCATCATATTCCCCTCTTCCTGCGAATCAGGGTAGGGTTCTCCTATCCCAAGTTTAACTCCAACCCAGACTTCTGTTTTTCCTAATTTAACCTTAGCACTTCCCTCTGCTTTTTTTGATATGCCACATTCAATATGTATGTCTCTAAACTCATCATTTTTTCTTTTATCAAATCTTTTTCCAGTTGCCAGGTATTCTGCTATTCTCTTGCTTGTATTATTGGATGTTGGAATCATTTTTCATCCACCTTTATATTTTTTAGAGCTTCTTTTTGAATTTCATAAATTTCTTTGGAAATTTTTTTGCCAAGACTAATTGCTTCTTTTAATTCTTTGCAGGAAATATGCCCGTCAAGCTGAATATGAACCAAATCTTGCTTTCTTGCTAAAAATGACATCGCTATATCTGTAGCACCTTCTCCTTCTTCATAGTCTTCTTCAGATTTATTTACATCAACAACCAGTTGTTTGTTAAGTTTTCCAATTGACACACTTGTTATCAAATCTTTCATAGGGATTCCTGCATGTGCTAATGCTAGAGAAGCAGCGTTAATCCCTGCACATCTTGTCGAAGCATCTGCCTGCGGGATTAAAATGTGCACATCTACAGCAGTATTTGGAAAATCATTTATTAAAACAGCAGAACTTAAAGCCCACTCGCTTATTTTTGAAATTTCTGTGCTTCTTTTTGAAGGTCCTGGGCGTATCCTGTCTGTTACTGAAAAACTCATCATATTGTAATTACATCTTAAAATTCCTTTTTCAGGATTTTGCATATGCTGAGGATGCAGTTTTCTAGGCCCGTAAACAGCTGCAATTGCAACAGTATCTCCAAATGAAAACATTGCACTTCCATCTGCATTTGGCACAACGCCGACTTCTGCTTTTATTTTCCTTGTTTCATCTGCCCTTCTTCCGTCGCTTCGTTTATATTCTGTCATTATTCAGCTTCTCCTTTTTCATTATTTAAAAATTCTTGTACTTTGTCTGTAAGTCCGTGAACAAAAGATTTTTCTGTTACAAATAAAATTGCTTTTTTTGCAAGCAATTCAGCTTCAACATTTTCTCCTCTAATCCATACTATACCATTTTGCCCTACAACTATTTTTGAATCTGTTGCATCTTTAATTATTTTAATCATGCTTCCTTCTTTGCCAATAACTCTTGGAACTTTATTTGGATTTATAAAATAAATTATTCCCCCTTCAAGTTTTCCCAAACCTCTTCCATCCATAGTCAGGTCTATTGACTTTGCACTTACTGATTTTATTTTTGCACAAAAAAAATCTCCAATACCTAAAAATTCTGACAGGTTATTTTTGTCAAGATATCGGGGTATTTCTGAAACGGGCAAAAATGACTGCAAAGGAGAATCAATGTCTGTAATCCACCCATTAAATGTTATGTCTTCAACTTTTCCAATTATTACATTTCCCCGCCGTGGGATAAACACACCTGAAAGCGGGATTACTTTGATAAGATTCTCGCTTCTTTCTACAATCCCAAATCTTTGTGCAACTATTTCATTGTTTTCGCTTCTTGTTCCATCACCTGGAATAAATCCGCTCTGGGATTCAATTACCTCGCCAGGAACTACAATTTCCCTTTCATTTTCCTCACTCATTTTTCCTTAATCTCCTCGCTTAAAACACTCCCATGTGTTGCAGAGTTTAATTTATCATAAAATTCCATTTGCAATCCTGATGGAATATTTAATATTGCTTTTAAATCTCCGTTTGATTTCCATTCTTCAGATTCTTTATATGGCTGGATTATTCCATAAGCATATCCTGTATATTGTGCAGGAATTGTTACTAAAATTTTTTTAACAGAAACTTTTATTGGCATAATTAAGGATAATTTTTCAACAACTTCAGACATCTGGTTTTCAATAGGTTTATTACTTATATTAACCCCAGATTCATCAAGTGCAGTTTCAATTCTTTCTGGGGTATATGGCCTGTTGCTTCTTGGGTCAATAGCATTTCTAACTAAAAAATCAACAACCTGCTTGAATTTTCCTTCTCTTTGCTTTTCTCTGTATTCTGTTGAAATTTGTATCTCTCCGTCTTTAATTATTTTTTGAGCAATAATATTTACATCTGTTGTTCCAAATGCCTCTTTAAGTTCTTTTTCACCAGCTCTTTCTCCTTTTTTTGAATCTGTAAACACTTCATCAAATTCCAAAACTCCGGATATATCCCCTTTTCCGGTTTTTTTAAATGTAAGAGCTTTATCAACATCAACTAGAATTTCATAATGTTTTCCTTTTGCTTTAATCCTTGCTATATTGCTCATTTTCGAGACTAAGCATATTGTTTCAAAGAATTGCCTGTAAGTTTCTTAAGCTTTGCTTCTTTGTTCTCAATATAAGCCACATCAAATCTGCTTAATTCAAAATTCTTTCCTAGGATTTCCTTGAAGATATCTAATGCTAATTTAATCCCTCCATCTATATTTAAGTTGTTATTATATTTTAATCTAAGAATTTCTTTTATCCTTTCATCATTTTCTCCTATTGCAATTGCATTATATGAAAAATAATTTCCAGTTATGTCTGAAGAAAATACTTTGCCAACTTCATTGTCAATTCCAGCAAAAATTATTGAAACTCCAAAAGGGCGAGCTCCGCCATACTGGGTGTATAACTGCTTCGTATTTGCAATTTCTCTTGTTATACTTTCAACTTCAATTGGAGAATTATATGTAACTCTGTTTTGCTGTGCAGCAATTCTTGCTTTGTCAATTAATACTCTTGCATCACTTAATATTCCTGCAGCACTTGCAACAATATGCTCATCAATTTCATAAACTTTGCTTGCAGATTCAGGGGATATAAGCTTGTCATTTACTCTTCTATCAGAAACTATAACTACTCCATTTTTACATGCAATTCCTATGCTTGAACTTCCTAATCTTACTGTTTTTTCTGCATATTCCACCTGCAATAGATGTCCATCTGGAGAAAACATAGTCGCAGTTCTGTCATATCCCATTGCCTGGTGCTGAACTTCGCTTGGCATATCCATTTTAAAAGATACCTATGGTTTCGTTTAGAAACTTCCTTTATAAAAAAGTTCTTTTATATTTAGATTTTCTTTCATTATAATCTCCATTTATGAGAAGTTGTATAATAATAGTATTTTTCTCTCTTCTCTACCCACAAATTATAATTAATTATGGTTTAAAAAGTTTACTATGTTTCGTTCTGTCGTAAACTCGGGACTTTATAATGAAAAATAAAAAGATGTCACAAGAGGGACTTAATTATTTGGCATATTACTTAATAGGTTTTATGTCGGGCATTGGAATAATGTTGGGCATATTTGGCATAGCCATTCTTGTATTATTACTTGAATTATTAGGAGTATAACTAATACACATAGAATAAAAATAAGAGCACAAACGAGAGATACAATTATCCCCCAATCTTCCTCTAAAAAGATTTTAACAGCTAAACCAAATAAGAAACCAACAAAAGAGCCAATTAAAATAAATAAGAAAATTATTTCAATAATCATATTCAATTCCCGCAGAATTGATAATGGCTGGTAAGTTAAATACTTATCGGCTATTTTTTTATACTATTTAATAAAAGTGTATTCCATCTATTCCCCTTAACTTCTATTCCACATCTTTCAGCAGGAGTAAGTTTATCCTTTTCAGCTTTCTTTATAAAATTATGGAATACCTTAAATCCGTCTGCATAAGTTTGAGTTTCTGTAACTCCTCTTCTAACTTTTAACATTTCTTTTTGATGAGTGTGCAAGTTTTCTATTGCATTATTATTTGTTTCGTGTCTATGTCCTTTAATTGATGTAAATTTAATTTTCCTTTCTCTTCCAAAATTTCTAAATGTATTCCTGCAACCATCTTCATAACCTTTGTAGCCATCTACAATAATCTGATTAGGCATTTTACCATTCTGTTTATATGCTTCTGTAAAAACCTTTTGTGCGTCTTTACTCTTTCTACTTCTACCAGAATTAACAGAAGCAAGTAAAAACTTAGTTTGATTATCCATACAATTCCAAACATAATCAAATTCAGAATTTTGTATTTTAGTCTTTCCTCTTTTAGTTAATACAAGTGTTTCATCAGCGTTCCAAACCCCAGAAGTTTTAGGAGTTAGAGTTTTAGAGTATTTTTCCATAACTTCTGTAAATCTTAAAACCCATCTTCTTATTGTTTCGTGGTGTAATTTTAATCCATAAAATTGGTTAAATGTATCTGTAATATCTCTGTAAGATAAGCCCTTGTAATAACAATCCATAGCAAGACAAACTAATTTAGCATTTCCTTTAATGTATTTAATTGGTTCTAAAACAAATCTTTTTTTACAATCCTTACAGCCAAATCTTTGCTTATCTCCTGTTTTATCGTGCCTTACCCCTCTCTTGATTAGTTTTGTAGATTTGCAGTAAGGACAGCACTTTTCAGTTGAATTTTCTAAAATTAACTCCATCTCTTGTTTTAGAGGTGTTTCTTCTATTTCATAAGCGTTCTTTAACTTTTCAAATAAAAGTATAGCTTTGATATGTTTGCAGTATAAACCTTTCCCCTTACATCTTAATTCAAAATCTTTGCAGTTACAAGAATAACTATCAAAATGCGTAACTTCATATTTTTTACTGCTATCAAATTGAGATGGAACTAAGTAAGTATTTTCATCTAAACATTCTGGTTTAGAATGTTCTAAGATTTGTTTTGCTCTTTGCTCTCTATTGTCTGCAAATTGTTTAATATCTTGTGTTGTTTCCATAGTATTATATAATACTTGTAGTATTTAAACATTATGGTAATTAGGTAGTATATACTACTTTATACAAATGTTTATAAAGCAATAATACTATAATTCTATATGGAAAAAAAGACTACATCTATTAAAATTAATCCTGAATTATGGCAAGATGTTAAGATACATTGTATTAAGGAAAAAACTGATATTTCTGATTGGTTAGAGAAGATTATTAAAGAAAATTTGAAAAATAATAAAGATAATAAGAGTAAATCTTATACAAAAATGTTTTGATTACCATTTTTAGATTAATATTATATTATATAATATAAAACAAAAGATTTAAATAATATGATTTATATGTTTTATTTATGACAGAGATTATGGATTTAAAAAAATTGAAAAAGAAAAAGAAAACCGCAATAAGCATAACTATTAATTCTGAAAATTTAGATTTTTTAAAAGAAGATATGAAGAGAGAAGGTGTTGCGGATATGCCACTATCTTTAGTATTTGATAATCTACTTGCAGACTTTGTTAATTATAGAAAATTGCAATTTAAAATAGAAGAGCAAAAAAACCTTAAGGGGAAATCAGGTGAAGATGAACATACAAATAAAAAAGAGCAATAAAATAATCAGCATTTCTAAAAATAGAAATTATTTAGTTGGAACTTAATAATTAGAATGCTGACAATGAGGGCGTAGCTTAGCCAGTTAGAGCATTCGGCTGTTATCTGCAGGATAGACACCGAAATGTCGTGGGTTAAAATCCCACCGCCCTCATTATCACTCACCATCGCGATGGATTGGTGAATATAAGTAGTTAGACTTAATAGAAATATTATTTAAACCTTTTGATTTTAGAGAATTATTACAGCCATTAAAGTAACCCAATAGTTTTTTCATTTCAACCTCTTATTACTATTAATATTATGATAACAATACTTATAAATGTTACTTTTTGTTTCCATTTTGTTTTTTAATTCTTATTGCCTCTTTTATTTTTGGTAGATTAATACACGCTTTTATCATTTTTTTGAGTGCAATCTTTTTGTTCTTTTCATCTTCAAGAAACATAAATGCGGATAGTATTTCATTTTCTTCGTCGTCGAGTTCTATTTGTATATGTTTCATAAGGAGATAACTCTTTCTCCTTTTAAATATCTATCGGATATTATTATATCTATTAGATATAATTGCTATAAATACTTTTCGGTTTTAAAACACAAAGATTAAAACTACCAATAATCTATATTTTTATGGGAATTTTCAAAAAGTTAGAGGATTTTTTTACATTACCCAATACTTATGAAGAATTACAACAAACAGGAAAGATAGTTACACAGAAAGTAAGTAGGGCTTTATTAATTCACGATTTAGCTTGGAATTATTTGATTTTTAATCATAAAAATAAGTTCTCTTATTATCCCAATTCATATAGTGTAAATGAATATAATAATGAAATTATATTCAATGGAGAGTTTAATATTAAGTCAAAAAAAGAAGATATATATGTAAAACTTGAAATTAATGGAGAGAAAAAAGACTTTAAAATTATTCTTATTAAAGAACCAAGAAGTAAAGAAGCTCAAAAATTAAACTAAGTCCCTAATGCGACACTCAAATTCAAGTCCCCAATCTGCGACAGAACCACTATGTTTGGTTTTGTGTGAAATTACAATAATATTTAAATACCCACTTATAATTTTTGTGTTTAAGATGGCAACAATCCCAGAACCGTGTGAAACAAGAAAAAAGGCTTTAGTAGGACTTCATTATGCCCCTATAAAACCATTTATAGGGCGAGCATTAAAAAGGTTCGGGTATGAAGTTGATATTGTTTCATCTCCAGATGATATGATTGATAAAACCACAGGAACGGAGTATGATTTTTATTTAATGGAGGCAAATCTTGGAACTCCTGGAGGAACAGATATAACCCCCTCCCTAACTATATATAAATTAGTAGAGGAGCGGGTTAAATCTAGAAAGGCAAAGTTTTTAGCAGTTTCAGGGAATTATCAAACTGTCGATATTGCCAAAAGAAACGGAATTCCTGCAAGACCTAGCGGAGATGTTTTTATGAATCTGTTTGATTCACTAAGTAAAATTTTAAGCGATTAAGTTCTTTATTAAATTTAAGCTTCATTTTTTTAATCCCTTTAAAGTTCCGCTTACTTTTTTTACCTTTATACTGGTGTTTAGAACAAAACTTCCCCGCACTTTGTTGATTTCACTTCTATTTATAGATAAAATCTTGTTTGAAATCCATGCAGGTGATGCCTTTGAATATCCTAAAATTCCAATGTATCTCATAATTGCCTCTTCAACTTGCTTTTTTGTGAAATTTCCTTCTAATAGTAAATATCTTTTTTTCTCCCGAAAAGAAGGATTTAATGGTTTCATAATATCTTCAATAAAATAGGATAATTAAATGTTTTGATGTAATTATTATTCATATTCTCTTTTTTTATTTATAAATAATTAAGATAAACAAAAGTAGCTACTAGACTACCAAATACATCAATAAAATATTGTCTCCAACATTAACAACCTTTCCTTATTACATTAACCCTGCCTTTTTATATCGAAATGTTTAAATCGCTTTACTATTTTAATAACAGATGCCAAAACCAATTATTGCAACAACTCTTTCAGGATTATTTGTAAAAAATTCTCCATGGGATAAAGCTCATGTTGTCTGGTTTCATGATGCTTCTGCAAAATTAAAAGATGATGAAGTATTAAATTGGATAGACAAACCAAATTATTTTGATGGAGTAGATGAAGTTATGAATAAACTTTATCCACATCTTACAAATTCTGATAAAACAATAAAAGCAAGGGAAACATTTTTTGATTCTGTGTGCAAATATATCTTGCAAAATCCATCTGTAAAAAATTCAGATGTAATCACATATTTTGAATCTATAAGAAGAAAATATAGAATTGCACTTATAACAACAAATACAAAAGATGCAACTGATAAAATTCTTAAAACACTTAATATGCAGAGATTTTTTGATATAATCGAGTGTTCAAAACCAGAAGAAAAAGACAACAAGCGTTCTGTATTTGACAGGTTTATTGAAAAATACGGAAAGCCGGAAATTTACATAGGCGGAGGAAGAAGAGACAGTTATGATTATTGCAAGGAAAAAGGAATAAAAAGAGTTTTTGCAAATTTTGAGTCAGGAGAAGAAATCGAGGACGTAAAAACAATCCATACTTTAGCATCATTAAGGGAAATTCTTGAAGGGATTTAATCTGTTACTTCTAAAAAGATACTACATAGACAAAAGATTTAAAAATGACTTTATCATACAAAGAACATGGCAGAACCAGAATATGGAGTAATTGAACCAGGAACAATTGAACCAGGAACAATAATTAAAGTTCCGCATAAACAAAAACCAATAGTAGTAAGTGTTTTTGGACCAAATGGATACTTGGAAAATGTTAAAGAAATGCGAAGACATTTTTCTTGCCTACCATATTATACTGATATAACTTTTAGGCCAGCTACAACATCTGAATCTATTTCAGCATCAGTTTATGATTTTAAGAATTTAGCAAGACCGCGAATTTTTGATTCAGAAGGGCTTCAGATAGGAAGAATCACAAGAACTTCAGAGGGTGTTTTTGCAAATGCTTTAGATGAAAACAGCAACCCAATAGTAGATGAATCTGTTTTGAAAAATTTATTAAATGAATGTAAAAATATTAATGGAATTTGGCTTTATCAAGGTGACAATCCTAATTTAAGAGATTTTGGTTTTGCGCCTTATGATACTTTTAAACAAAGTGAGCTAGATGCTGGGCAAGATGCTGGAGATTTTGTAGAAGAGGGGTTAGCAAGAGTATTAGAACATACTGAAGGGTGTGCTGTTAGTCTCCAACAAATAGCATCTAGAAAAAATTATTCTATGGGAGTTGGTGTTGATAGATTTGATAGTGTTAAAGAACCAGTTCAAAGGGTTGCCTCTTTGTCTTCCGGCTGGGGTAATATGGATATCGATTGGTTGGCTGTTGGTGGCGACAACAGGGACATGTATGACGATGGTTATGCTTTTGGGGTATTGGAAAAAGACGCCGAAGGCGTTGCAAAAAATTTTTAATAAGATTTAATATGTTACTTCTAAAAAGATACTACATAGACAAAAGATTTAAAAATATCTCTTTTTTAATAGAACTATGGCACAAATAATAGAAGAATGCACACTGCCAGATGGAAGAAGAGTTTATCGAGCAGAAGCTCCGCTTGATGAACAATTAAAATTATTCAAGGAAAAAGGAATTAGATACCCTATTAGCATTAGAGATATGGCTTATGGAAGAAGTAATGGAAAGTTAATGAAAGGAACAAGAACATGCCACGCGCCTATTTATGCTCCAAACTCTGAAGTTGTTGTTGCAATGGTTTCTCCATTAGTGAAAAATCAAGAATTAGCTGAACAGGCAGTTCAAGCTCATAAAGAGAATAGATGGTTTGTTCGATCAGTAAAACTTTATGAAACATTCAGAGAACAAGCTGAAATAGACAAAGACAAATCTCCTGAAAAAAGAAGAGCAGTTATTCTTCCTTCAAGACAAACATTTTATTTAGGAGGAGATTCGTATGTATCAGAAACATTATTTCGAGATATGAGAGAAAGATATTTTAATGATTTTGCTAAGAGAGAAAAATTAAAGTTTTTCCTTATTCCTAAAGGAGATGTGGATTCTTTGCCTGAAGATAAATGCATATTAAACTATCTGTGGTTTGGTAGTGCTGACTATGACTCCGGCGTTGACGGCGACAGGGGCCTTAATTGCAGTAGTAGGGCTTTTGGGGTGTCTGAAAGTGCGCCGAAGGCGCACGCGCGAAAAAAATTACTACCAAGAGTAACCTCGCCATATTCTCCAAAACAATTAGCTGGCAGTTTAAAAATTGTTCAAGGAGTTAGATCTGGAAATTTACCTGCATTAAAACTTGAAAAAGTTGTAGAATTTCTTGCTGGATTAGAAAATAATAAAAGCTAGGTTTTGTATTTATCTTTGCCTCGATTAAAGAGGCCACATGCTATTTTGTTAGCATATTATATAGTTTTCAAGGCTGGAAAGCTTATGTAACTTAGTCAGATAGCAGAGGTTTAATTGACAAATTTGAAAGTAAAAATTTCCTCTGCAAACATATTTAAACTTATTTCAGGTTTTAATCTTGATTTAAGATGTTTAAAGTTTATACAATCGGAGGTTACAGTGAAGTTGGAAAAAATATGACTGCTATTGAATTAGGAGAGGATATTATCGTTTTTGACTGCGGGTTGTATATGCCTGCAGTTGTAGACTTGCAGGAAACAACAAAACAGCCGACAGCTCATTTGCTTAACAGTGTTGGAGCTTTTCCAGACGATTCTTTTCTTGAAAAAAACAAGCACAGGGTAAGAGCTTTTTTAATTTCGCACGCTCACCTTGACCATGTAGGTGCTGTTCAGTATATTGCAAAAAAATACCCTGAAGCAGAAATATTCGGGACACCATTTACAATCGAGGTTCTTAAAACACTTTTAGAAGATACAAAAACAACATTAAAAAATAAGATAACTGTGATTAATCAAGATGCATCTTGTTTTATAAAAGGAAGAAATAGAAAATATAGGGCAGAATTTATTTCAATGACTCACTCAACACTTCAGACTTCTATTGTGGCATTGCATACTGACAGCGGAATTATTGCCTATGCAGAAGATTTTAAATTAGATAACACTCCGATACTTGGAAACCCCCCAAATTACAAGCGTTTAAAAGAAATTGCAAAACAAGGAATTAAACTTTTGATAGTTGATTCATTATATTCTTCAGATGACTATAAAACTCCAAGTGAAAAAATTGCAAGAGCATTAGTAGAGGAAGTTTTGCTTACTGTAGATAATGAAAACCGCGGGATTTTTGTAACAACATTCTCCTCGCATATTGCAAGATTGAAAAGCATTGTTGAATTTTCTAGGAAACTAAACAGGAAAGTTATTTTTGTAGGAAGAAGCCTTTCAAAATATGTGAATGCTGCAAAAAAAATTAAAATGTGCCCTTTTGAAAAAGACATTGAGCTGGTAAGCTACACAAAACAAATTGAATCTGCTTTGAAAAAAGTTGAAAAAGACAGGGCAAAATATGTTGTTGTCTGCACAGGGCATCAAGGAGAGCCTGGAAGTGTGCTGGACAGAATAGCATCAGGTAAACTGCAATTTAATTTTAAAAAAGGAGACAGTGTAATATTCTCCTCAAAAGTGATACCAATTCCAATTAACATGTCTAATAGAGCAAATATGGAAAAAAAACTTAAGAAGTATGATGTAAGGATATTTGACCATGTCCATGTTTCAGGGCACGGAGGAAGAGAGGATATAAGAGATTTAATTAATCTGTTAAAGCCAAAATATATTATTCCTGCTCACGGAAGTCTTGACCAAATTTCACCAGCAATAGAACTTGCAAGGGAAATGGGCTATGAATTGAACAAGACAGCTTTCTTATGCCAGGATGGAAGCAAAGTTGTAATAAACTAAACTTTATGATTTTTGCATATTGCATAAAAAGACTTTTATATTGAAGTTTCTTGTATTGTTTATGAATAAAAAGAAGAGGAGAGCATTAATTTATTTAGTTTGTTCTGTAATTATTATTTTAACTTTGGCATATATGGTTCTTTCTGGAGGATTTCATAAAAAATCAGGTGTGCAGTTTAGTGAAGGGGATTTAATTACAATTGAAAATGAAAATATTTCACTGACTATTGATATGGATAAGATGGGGGCAATTGTAAGCATTAAAGATAAGGTTAGCAGAAGGGAATTTATTTCTTCAGGTTCAGATTCTTATCTTTACATGATAACTCAAAAAACTGCGATTACTGGAAAAGGGATATTCAAATTTATTTCAAGCCAAAATTCCTCTTGTTTTGATTATTATACTGAAGAGGACAGCAAAAAAATAACTTTAACAATAAATACCTGCCACCCAGATGAGGGGCTTGATGTTACTTCAATAATTTCTATCAATAAAAAAGACAGCAGTTTAAACTTTCATATTGAAGTTGCAAACTCTGGAGAACAAATAATTCAGTCAGTTGAATATCCGATTATTGATTTAACTCCAAAATTAGGTGATGATTCTTCAGACGATTATTTTATCTACCCTTATAAAGATGGAGCAATCATAAACGATATTTATAATCTTCCCAATAAAAAGTATGTCCAGTCCCACCCCGGACAGTTGTCAATGCAGTTTCTTGCATTTTATGATAAATCAAATCAGCCAGGACTATATATTCAGAGTGAAGATATCAATGGCAATTACAAGAGAGTCAGTTTTATGAGGGAGAATAAAGACAGCGAAGATTTTTTAAGAGTTTCATATAAAAATTTTATATCTGAAAATTATGGAAATGATTTCGCTTTGGATTATAATATTAAATTAAAAACCTTTTATGGAGACTGGTATGATGCTGCGGATATTTATAAAAAATGGGCATTAAAACAATGGTGGGCTGAAAAAACAATATGGGAAAGGGACGATATTCCTCAATGGTTATTCGACGCAACTATCGCCCATAATGGAAATCGCCCATTTGCAACAGAAAACTTTTTTGATATAAATAATGAAATTTTAAAAACATGGTATCTTGATGATTCAATTCCTTTTGATGTTGATTTTAAAGGGGCGTTATTTAGTGTTGGCGGGCTTTGGGGAAGGCCAAACACCTTATGGTCTGGAGGAAATTATTTTTATCCGTTTAAAGGGGATATACCTATTGAACCTGTTGAAGAAGACAAATTATATGCCCAAATTAATTTATTAAACAGCATAAATGTGCATACTTCTCTTTGGCTAAGTGCTACCAGATTTGATTTATGGGAAACTGAATCAGAGATAAATCCAGGAGGAGTATGTGATTGGGACACTTCAACTTTAGTATTTAATGATACAGAGGATTTTAATGCAATTAATGGAGATGATTATGTTATAATAAAAGAATCAGGGGAAAAAGATTTTAAACAAATTCCGTTTATGCTGGATAAATGCCGTAAAGGCGACTCTGCGATAATTGGTGTTGGCTCAAAAAAAGACAATTTAATTGATTTTATGCTTGATGACAACATTTTAAGAGGAATAAAAAGAGGAGCTTCGCTTATGTCTCTTGACCAGATTATAGGGGGGTGGATAGATGCAGATTTTAATGAAAAGTATATTAATAATCGGGGTGTAGGATATGGAATTTATATGCATAATAGATTTATTGAAATATTAGACGGACTAAACTCTGTGATAAATGATGAAGGAAAAAAAGGAGAATTTGGAATAGGTATGGAAGCCACCAACGAGTATTATATTCCTTATGTTCAGTCAGTTTTATTAAGGCCAGTAAGCACTCTTGGGGTAATTGGCAATTCTACTGGAATGACACTTTCAAAAATTCCTCTGTTCAGTTATATTTATAATGACAGATTTATTTCCTATGACAGCACTTTAGATAGTTATAATGTACAGTTTGATTCAATTACTCTTTATGATGCTTCTGTATGTGCTGTTAATGGGGGAATACCCTCTGTAAGAATAGCTGACAATGTTGATATGCAATATCCTGTTACAGAGAATGTCATATTTTTAAGAAAACTTATATCAAATATAGGAACAGAATACCGGGGTGCAGAGATCCTTAATCCCCCCGAAATCTATGGAATTCCCAGAGATATAGAAACAGTCTGGAAAAAATTTGGGGGAAATTATTTTTACAATCCAGTTGTTTTTAGAGTTCTGAAAAAACACGACAATACAATAAGTTACATATTCATAAATACAGATGACAGAACAGATTCACTAAGTTTGTCTTTTAATCTTGAAAATTATTATGCAGATTATAACCTTTTTGATGTTTACAAAAAAACATGCGGAAAAACAGACTGCCAGAAGGAGCAGATTATTGAAAACTCAACTATTGAAAACAAGAAGATAGAATTTGCAATGGAATTCAGTGATTTGGTTATTTTTGACATTATCCCAAAAGGGGTGGTTAACCCAAATTTTTCAAATTCAACAGGAAATAAAACTGCTAACCCCATTACTCATATAATAGATGGAGCTTCATCAAGAGTAGGAGCAATATGGGTTATGCTGATTATTTTAGTTTCTTTTATTGGAATTTGTGTTAGTATCGTATTAATCAGATACTTAAAAAATAAAAACATTTAAATCTGTAAGTTTCTATCAATATGTATGGTCAGGCATGACATTGTGTCAGCTTTAAAAAACTCTGTTGAAAGAGGCGAAGATTTGGAAAGAGCAAAGCAAGTTTTGATTAGTTCTGGGTATAGCGTGCGGGATGTTAATGAAGCAGCAAATTATTTGACAGGAGGATTAGCAGGGGAGATAAAAGTTCAGCAGAAGCAGGCTACTTATCAACAAATTATTCCGCAAAAAGCACCAAACTTTTCACCACCCAATATATACAAATCAGATTCAGAAACGCAAAATTATGAATCTTCTAGACAAGGTCAGCAAATTCCACAGTTAATATCCCAAAAGGCAGCCCCCCAACAACAAAAAATTCAAGCTCTTCCATTTGTAGAATCGCAGCATCTCCCAAGAATGCCCGAAGTTGAATATAAAGTTAAAAAAGATAATAAGAAGCTGTTTGTTATTGCACTCTTAATTATATTCCTTGTCTTACTTATAACTTCTCTTGTTCTCGTTATTCTCTTTAAAGAAGATGTAATTGCATTTATTCAAGGGTTATTGGGATAAAACAACAGGGCAACTATACTACCGCTCGCCACGCTCGCTTTACCTTAATGTATAAAAAATTCATTCTTCTGTATTTATTAATTTAACTGACTAAGATGCCGATAACAGATTTTCTTTATCCTAAAAAAATCCACACTATTTATGGCGCGGTTGCTTATGCGAGTCTTTTGGGAATCTAAAATCAAATGCTGAACAAATCACATATTTTAGTGTATCGTGACACATAGATTTTTGACCATTAACCCAATATTTAAAAAATCTCAAGTATATCAGAATATATGGAAATATATTCTCCTGCAGAAGATTCTTATTTGCTGGCAGAAGCGCTAAAAGAATTTTTAAAAAATAAAAAAAAAGCAGAAAAAAATAAAATAAAAATTTTGGATTTGGGAACAGGCTCAGGAATTCAATCAAAAAATTGTATAGAGAATGGAATAAAAAAAGAAAATATAACTGCAGCAGACATAAATAAAGAAGCTTTAGAAAATGCAAAGAAGTTAAAAATTAAAGTAATATATTCAAACTTATTCTCTAAAATAAAAGGCAAATTTGATTTAATTATTTTTAATCCTCCTTATCTGCCAGAAGACAAATATGACATCCAGCCAGATACAACTGGAGGAAAATATGGCAGTGAAATAATAAATGAGTTTCTAAAACAAGCAAGTTTTCATTTAACAAAATCAGGCAAAATCTTCCTTCTTACCTCTTCACTGACAAAAAGAATTAACTGGTTAAATTACAAAAAGAAAAAGGTTGCTGAAGAGAAATTATTCTTTGAAACCCTTTGGGTTTGGAAGTTGCATATCTAATAACCAAAACATTTATAAGCTATAGATAGTTATAGTAATCTATGGCGACAACAATACAAATTGACGAAAAAGTAAAGGACAAATTAGATAAATTAAAAGTTCACCATAGAGAGTCTTATAATGATTTAATAATAAGAATTTTAAGCTCTTGCTCTCCTCAGAATGTCAGTAAAGAAAGTTTAATAGAAACTGTTGAAATCTTATCTGATCCAGATACAATGAGAGAAATTGCCGAAGCTTTGGAAGAATATGAGCAAGGGAAAGGAGTAGAATTCTCTAAACTTAAAAAAGAATTAAATTTAAATGTATAAAATAATCTTAACAAAGAAATCAGAAAATTTTTTTAGGAAGTTGGAAAAGGTAGAGCAGGAAAGAGTAGCTAAGAAATTTAATGAATTAGAAAAAAATGCTGAACTAGGAAAACCACTTACAGCAAATCTTTCAGGGCTTTGGAGTTTAAGGTTTGGAGATTATAGGGCAATTTATGAAATTAAACAAACTGAATTAATTATTTTAGTTTTAAAGTTAGGACATCGAAAGAATGTCTATGGTTGATTTAAATCAGATTTAAATGCCCCCCACGATTACTTAACACCAAGAATCAAAGATTCTTGGATACCATCGAGAATTATTAATTCTTGAGGTCCTAAAGATTAACTTCCTGACGTTTTGCTCTTTAGAACTTGAATAGTTTTTCATAATCTTTGTGATTCATCCAATTAAGAATAACTGCTATAATTTGGACTTCTTCTGAAGGTGTTAAAACATACAACATTCTCCACCCGTCTGGAAGATTATAAATCCAAAGATTATTTAGTCCATATTTCTGAATTAATGATTTTGGAATAAGATTCTTCTTTACATTTCTACCTGAGAAAGCATCTTCTTGTAATGTGTTAATTGCTCTCACAAGCGACTTTCTAATGGGTCAGCTTCATTTAGTTCGTTGAATGATCTCTCTAAACTTTCATCAACAAATACAACTTTTTCAGGTTTCATAGTTTTATGGCTGGTCTATCCTTTATTTTTTTGAAAAATTCAGGACTCCAAATATAAACTACATAACCCTCTTTATCATACACTATTTTGTATACGCTTTCTAAATACTCCATTATGACTTGAAAAGTTTGCCACATTACTTTTTTTGGAAGATTTTTGAATAAATCTGTTTTTTTGTATTCCCCTGAATTTTCCTCAATAAATTTTTCTACCATTAAAACTGTTTGAAGTGTTGGACTTCTGGCTACATCATTTGTTTCAATATAACTTCTTTCTTTTTTTATTGTTTGAGATTCCATTTTAATGCCTTACTTTTGTTAATAATATCAATTGATATTACTATTTAAATGTTTTTATTGGCAATATGAACTATTATTTCTTGATTGAATGTCCTTATGAATAATAGTTCAACTCCCTTCCGGAGCACCGAACCATTTTACCAAAAAGTTATTCGGTTTATGTAAGAGATTTAATCCTAAGGTAACACGCCCCCACGAGTTCTGTGTAATACTTTTTATTACACGATTTATAACACTTTTTGATACAAGAAGTATGACAAAAGATATAGCAATATATGTTTGAGAATCTTAACTTAGTAATCTACCATCGATATCAAATTGATAAAATCTATCGGGAGTCATTGCAGGAGGTGTAAACCTAAGTAAATAATAAGCGTCTTTATGAAAAGCTGGTTCAGTTGATTCATCTCTTGGTCTAAAAGAGCCATCTGCATTTCTAATAGGATAAATTGTAAGATGTACTTTTGATTGTTTACCTACTTCGCCGATATTAACTCCAACTAATGAATTTGCTACTATAATATCTAGAGGAAGAGCATTATCCCCAAAACTATCTTTACCGCCAGATCTATGTACTAATACTTCTTCAGTTGGTTGTATTGAAATTTCTGTATTACCCATATTGAAGATATAATTAGTCCCTATTTAAATCTTTTGTTATATGTTATTTTGTAGTAGTTACAAAATAGTGATATTATTTTAACCTAAATTTAGGAAAATGCGGGGAGCGTTTAACCAATAAATTCTAAGAAAAATGCCCCAAAATTGTTAAAAAATAGTGAAATGGATTTCCGTCGACAAAGTGAAAATCAGATATCTCTAAGATATTTCTTTATAATTTCAGATTTTAGTTTGAATATCTTTATAATTATTTCCTTGCCTTGTTGATAGCCTATTTTAGTTCCATAATAATTTATACCATTTCGAATATATCTGAACCTATCAAAACTGATAAAATCGAAATCAGGAATTAAGGCTTTAAGTAATTCTCCTAAACAAATATGTGAGGTGACTTTATATTCCTTTAAGATGCACAGTGCTTCAAGGATTTCTCTTAAAGAATCATAAGCCATAGATACATACGCTGAAATATTTGTTTCATTTATTTGAGCATTATTTACACTATCTTCTTTTATTTTTGACATTTCTATTAAAGATCTAACCAATTCCTTATCAATTCTTGTCTTCTTAATGAAATTCTTTTTATAACAATCATCTAAGTCCATCTTAATTCTCCTTGGATAACTATCCCATTTAACACATTATTTATTAGATGTTCGTTTTTTAATTCGTTTATATTCTTAATAACAAATAACTGTAATCTTCTTTTAATGATCTTTTCATATTGCTCTTTATTAAGAAATTCTTTCGTTTTTTCTGATATAACTACAAGGTCAATATCACTATCTTTGGTATCTAATCCGAAAGAGGCAGAACCAAAGAGAATTATTGTCGGCTTTATATAAAACTTATTTAGTTCTTCTATTAATCCCGAGTCTTTAATTTTTCTTATATTATAATAAACTTTAAAGTCTTTATATTTCTCATCATCCAAATTTGATTTATAAATTATTAAATTTCTTTCTTTTTTCTCTTTGAGTAATTTTTCTTTTGCTAATTCTTTCAATTGAGAACTTGCTGTTGCAGGGGCTATCTTTAAGATTCTTGCAACTTCTCTTACATTAAACTCTTTGTTTGGATCTTCAAAAAAGATATTCATAATGTTTAATTCTTTGAACATATGTTTAATATAATAAACAAGTGTTTAAAAATCTTTCTATTACTTTTTACACCCAAAACTTAACCAAACTGACTTATGCCCGCCTACGATTACTTAATCCTCTCCCCTAACACCTCAACAATCTTTATAAAACACATCCCCCATTGCCAATTATGAAGTTTGCTCATATGGGCGACTGCCATCTAGGAGGATGGAGATATCCAGAACTGCAAGAGGTGAATATGCAGAGTTTTAGGAAAGCATTGGATATTTCTATAAAAGAAAAAGCAGAGATGATATTAATATCTGGAGATTTATTTGATTCAGCATACCCTCCGATAGAAGTTTTAAAACAGACTTTTGCAGAGTTCAAAAGATTAAAAGATTCAGGCATTCCATGTTTTTTAATTGCAGGAAGCCACGATTATTCATCAGCTGGAAAAACTTTTTTAGATGTTTTAGAACATGCAGGATTTTGCACTAATGTTTATCAGAGCGAAGAAACAGAAAACAAAATTATTCTTATTCCAACAATGCATAAAGGATATGCGCTCTACGGATATCCTGGAAAAAAGTCAGGTTTGGAAATTCAGGATATAAAAAAACTAAAACTTCAGGACGCTCCAGGTTTCTTTAAAATTTTCATGCTTCATACAGCAATAAAAGAAGCGATAGGAAATCTGCCAATAGAGTCGGTTTCAATATCAGAACTTCCTAAAGCAGATTACTATGCCGCATCTCACTTGCATGTAGATTTTTCAAAAGATAATTTTTACTATTCTGGCCCTGTTTTCCCAAATAATTTTGAGGAATTAGAAGAGCTTAATTACGGGCAGTTTTACCTTGTTGAAGCTAATGGATTTTTAAAATGCACAAAAGTCCCCATTAGAATTAAAGAAGTATTGTCTGTTGAATTAAATATAGACAACACTTATACTGCAGCTGAGAAGATAATTTCTGAATTAAATGGTTATAACTTAGAAGATAAAATAATTCTTATGAAATTAAAAGGAACTATAAAGCAGGGAAAAATTTCAGATATTAATTTTAATCAGGTTGAAGCATTTGTAAAGGAAAAAGGAGCCTATGTTTTTATAAGAAGTATATCAAAACTTAAAACAGGCGAAGATAAACTTGAACTTCCAGAGCAAATTAAAGATATGCATAGTGTAGAAGACGAAATAATAAAAACCTATTCTGCAGAATCTCCTAAAGATATTGAAGCTAAAATTCCCTCGCTGTTAAGAATACTTGCAATGGAAAAACAAGAAGATGAGAAAAATCAGATTTTCCAGGATAGACTGCTTGCAGAATTAAATAAGTTAGTTAATTTTTAAGATGGTTGGTGTCTTTTAAAATGTTTATAAATAAAGGAAGCTCCTAAAAGAAACCATGGGTGTCTTTTAAATGTTGTTCAAAAGAATAAAAGTAGAGAATATAAGAAGTTATGAAAGTGCAGAAATAGTTTTTCCTAAAGGTTCTGTTCTTTTATCTGGAGATATAGGTTCAGGAAAAACTTCAATACTTCTTGCATTAGAATTTGCATTATTTGGATTGCAGCCTGGAAAAAAAGGGGATTCAATTTTGAAAAACGGAAAATCAGAGGGCATGGTTGAATTAGAACTTGAAATAGAAGGTGAGCAAGTTATAATCTGCAGAACTTTGAAAAGAAAAAAATCTGTTTCACAGGAGTCTGCATTTATAACTATCGACGGTAAAAAACAAGAGCTTTCTGTAACCGAATTAAAAAATTTTATTCTCAGGCTTATAAATTATCCCCCAGAATTTGCAAAAAAAACAAATCTGCTGTACAGATTCACAGTTTATACTCCTCAGGAAGAAATGAAGCAGATTATTCTTGAAACTCCTGAAGTAAGATTAAATACATTAAGGCATGTTTTTGGGATTGACAAATATAAAAGGATTAAAGAAAACACAATGATATTAACTGCAAGGCTTAGAGAGCTTACAAGATTAAAGCAGGGGCAGATTTCAGATTTAGAGCTTCTTAAATCTTCTTTAGACAACAAGAAACAGCTTCTTTCAGAATTAAAAAAACAAATTCCGATTATTGAATCCCAGCTTTTAGATGCAGTTAAATCAAAGGAAAAAAAGCAGGAAGAACTTAACAGTATAAAAGAGAAAATTGATGAAAAAAGAAAATTAGAATCAGAAATAGAAAAATCCTCAATAATGTATTCTACAAAAAAAGAGCAGATTTTGAAAATAGACAAGGAAATTTCTGTAATAAATGAAAGATTTAAACAGGCAAAAGAGCAGTTTGATTTAGATAAATTTAATGCTATTCTAAAAGAGCTTGATGAAAAAAAGAAAATCCACGAGAATCTGAATAGGGAAATAATAGAATCTTCTGCAAAAATTTATAACTTTATCTCAAAAATTAACGAGTTGCAAAAATCCAAAGACAAGATTTTTAATTTAACCAAATGCCCTACATGTCTTCAGGAAGTTGGCACCAGCCATAAAAAAGCATTTTTAACCCAGACTGAAAATGAAATGTCAGAAATAAATAATCTTAAAATCAATTTAGACAATGAAAAACAGGAAAAAGAAATTAAGTTAAGAAGCATTTTGATAGAAATAAGAGAACTTGAAAAATCAAAATTAGATTTGGAAGCAATTAAAATAAAAATCCAGACAATTGAAGAAGATTATAGAAAATGCCCTCAGTTTGAAACACAAAAAAAATCTTTAGAATATGATGCAGGCATACTTAAAGATCAGGTTGAGAGGCTGAAAACTGCTGTAAGTGAATTAAAAAAATATGATAATCTTATGCTTGCGAAAGAAGCAGAATTAAACTTGTCTTCAGTTAATGAAAGGCAGATTGAAATTAAAAGAGCAGAGATAATTAAAGAAGCAGAGCTTCAGGAAAAAGATATTTTTATCAAAGAAAACCAGATAGCTGAAAAAGAAAAAATTAAAACAGAATTAATTTATGTTTCAGGTTTAGAAGAGTTTTTTTCAGGAAGATTTTTGGAAATGGTAAGTTCTATAGAAAAAAATGTAATGATAAAACTTAGAACAGAATTTTCAGGGCTTTTTAATGAATGGTTTTCAATACTTGTCCCAGATACATTCATTGTTTCGCTTAATGAGGAATTCACACCGATTATTGAACAGCAGGAATATGAAATTGACTACAGCTATTTGTCAGGGGGAGAAAGAACTGCAATTGCTCTTGCATACAGGCTGGCATTAAATCAGACAATTACTTCAATGCTTTCTGAAATAAAAACAAAAGGTTTGGTAATTCTTGATGAACCAACAGACGGATTTTCACAGCAGCAGTTGGACAAGATGAGAGATGTTTTAGAGCAATTAGACTATGAACAGCTTATACTTGTGAGCCACGACCAGAAAATAGAATCTTTTGTTGACAATGTTATTAGGCTGAATAAAGAGCATGGAATCAGTAAAGTGGGGTTTTAAAAAACTTACCGCAACATTTATAAATCTTGCATATATATTTAACTATATAGATTCTAAAAGAGCTTTGAAAATGGATAATGAAATTAAAGATTCAATGTTAAAAACAGGAACGAGCATAGTCGGAATTGTATGCAGTGACGGGGTTGTGCTGGCTGCTGACAGGCAGGTTAGTGCAGGAAATATTGTAGTAAGCAAAACATTTGATAAAATAATTCCTATTAATGACAGGTTATTGGCAGCAATTACCGGAGGAGTTTCAGATGCCCAAATTTTAATGAGAATCATTGCTGCAGAATTAAAATTAAAAGAATTAAAAGCAAGAAGAAAAGCAACTGTTAAAGAATCAGCAAATCTTTTAGGATTTTTGACATTTAGGAATATAAGGAATCCCTCAATGATTCCAGCTATTGTGGGCTCATTAGTTGCAGGCATAGATGACGATGGCACAGCAAAACTTTACAGTGTTGAACCTGCAGGAAGCATTTCTGAAATAAAAGATTATGATGCAAATTTTGGAAGCGGAATGCCTTATATTTTAGGAGTTTTGGAAAGAGCTATGTCCGGGGCATTTCAGTCAAAGATGGAGTAAAACTTGCAGTTGACTGCCTAAAAGCTTCTACTCAAAGAGATATGGGGAGTGGATATGGGATTGATGTTTATACCCTGACAAAAGATGGAGTAAAAAAAGTTGTAAGCCAGGAAATACAGTCAGTTTTTAAGTAAATTAAATAAAATCTAAAATAACGAATTGTTTTAACTAAAGTTTAACTAATTAAAATTTTAAAATGGATATACTAAAACAGATAACTGCAGAGCTTCCAAAAGCAATAAGCGACGAATGTTTTGAAGGGGCGAATATAGTCCTCTATACAGACAATGTTGAGTTTTTTAAAGAAGCAGAAAGCAAGATAAAAGAACTGGTTAATCAGTTTAAAAAAAGAATTGAATTAAGGGCAGATGAGAAAATTCTTGAAAGTGAGGAAAAAACAGAAGCAGTTATAAGAAGTATTATCCCAGTTGAAGCAGAAATAACAAATATTATTTTTGATAAGCACAGAAGCATTGTGATTATAGAGGCAAAAAAACCAGGATTAGTTATTGGAAAACAAGGAGGGTTATTGCAGGAAATAAAAGAAAAAACATTATGGATACCCCATGTTCAGAGAAGCTCTTCAATACCTAGCAAAATAACCGAGAATATTAGAAGTGTCTTGTACGATAATAATACATACAGAAGAAAATTTTTAAATAATATTGGAAAGAAAATCTACAAAGATTGGAGTGCAGATAAAAAAGAGGGTTGGATAAGGCTTTCATTTTTAGGAAGTGGACGACAGGTTGGAAGAAGTTGCATCCTTTTGCAAACTCCTATGTCAAATGTTTTATTAGATGTTGGAGTTGATGTTGCTTCTCAAGGGCAGGACAGATTCCCTTATTTTGACATTCCTGAATTTGACATTTCATCAATAGATGCGATTGTTCTTTCACATGCTCATCTTGACCACAGTGCACTTATACCTTATCTTTATAAAATGGGTTACGATGGCCCGGTGTATATGACTGCGCCTACAAGAGATATAGCTGCACTTCTTGCTTTGGATTTTGTTGATGTTGCTTATAAACAGGCAGCTACTCCAATTTATAGTTCAACTGATATAAAAGAAATGGTAAAGCATAGCATCTGTCTTAATTTTGGCGAAGTTACTGATATAACTCCAGATATAAGAATTACTTTATATAATTCAGGGCATGCTTTAGGAGCTTCAATGGTTCATATAAATATTGGCAATGGTTCCCATAATCTTCTTTATACAGGAGATTTAAAATATATGAGAACCAGGTTATTAGACCAGGCAACTGCAGTTTTCCCAAGGGTTGAAACAACAATAATTGAAGCTACTTACGGGGGCAAACAGGATATTTTGCCACCAAGAGTTGATTCTGAAAATCAGCTTTTAGGATATATTAAACAGACAATTGAACGCGGAGGAAAAGTTCTTATTCCAGAATTAGGGTTAGGGAGAGCGCAGGAAACAATGTTAATTATTGAAGATGCGATTAAATCAGGAAAACTTCAGAAGATTCCAGTGTATATTGATGGGATGATTTGGGATATTAATGCTATTCATACAGCTTATCCTGATTTTCTTTCACATGCTGTAAGGAATCAGATTTTCCAGGACCAAAATCCTTTTGTTTCAGATATATTCAAGAGGGTTGGTAGTGCTTTGGAAAGAAAAGAAGTTATTGAGGGAGGTCCATGTCTTGTTCTCGCAACTTCTGGTATGTTAGTTGGCGGAGCATCAGTCGAGTACTTTAAGCATTTTGCAGGAAATAAACGAAATTCAATAATTTTTGTTTGTTATCAGGGTGTTGGTTCCTTAGGGCGCCAGGTGCAGGAAGGGCTTACAGAATTTAAAACAGAAAAGGGGGAAATTGTTCCAATTGCAATAGAAGTTCATAAAATCGACGGGTTTAGTGCGCATGCAGGAAGGGCAGAGCTTTTGAACTTTATAAAAAACTCACATCCCAAGCCAAAAAGAGTAATAATAAACCACGGGGAAGTTTCTAAATGCCTGGATTTAGCAAGTTCTCTTTACAAAATAGAAAGAGTTGAAACAACAGTTCCAAGAAATCTAGAGACGATTAGGCTGAAGTAAAGTTAATGTGGGAAATTATGTTAATTATACCATACTCTTCCTAACTTGACGCTCTGATAACTGATGTTTTTGATTAATCAAGCGAGCACACCAATAACAGATTTTCTTCACATTAACCCAAAAAAGTTTTCTTCACATTAATTTATTAATAGACTATTTTAATACACTTACCGCAAACTATATAAATATGTCTTTACATGTCTTTACATGAGTGATAGGAAAAGAATGAAGAAACTTCGTGAAAAGCGGATAAAAACTATTGACAGGCAGATTTTGGCTCATGAGAGTAAAATCAAACACGAGCATCCGCCTAAAGATACAACTTTAGATTATTGGAAAAAAGAAATAGAAGAAAAATTTAAAAAAATGAAAAAAGAAGACGAGGAATATTTAAAAGACGAGGATTAAATGGAAATATTGAGAAAAACAATAAAATCTGGAAATGCTTCTGCAGTTGTTTTGCCTAAATCTTGGCTGGACAAAAATGTAAGAATCGAACTAATTGATAAAACTCCTGAAATGATGTTGCGCGAAGTTTTGGAAATTATCGCCAAGCATATGGATTTATCAGAAGTTATTGGGGTATATCTAACTGGGAGTTATGCAAGAGAAGATGATTCTGTAAATAGCGATATAGATATTTTAGTTATCACAGAGAAAACAAGCAGGGAAATTATTAAAAAAGAGAATTATGAAATATTAATTGTTTCTTTAGATTTATTAACCTATAAATTAAGAGAAAATTTATTTCCTGTGGGAGTCATGCTAAAAGAAGCAAAATCCCTATTAAATAAGAATTTTTTAGAAAGTGTAAGAATAACTGTGACTAAAAAGAATATTAAATGGTATTTAGATGCAACAAAAGAACGTTTAAAGTTAATTAAAAATTCAATAGATTTAATTGAGAAAAAAAAGCCTAATGGAAAGCTGAGTGATGCAATAGCTTATTCTTTAGTGTTAAGATTGAGAACACTTTATATTATTGACTGCCTGAATAAAAACAAACCATACAAAAAAATAGAATTTGTAAAGTTAATAAAAGAGGTTTCAGGTTCTTCAACTGCTTATGAAAGATATATTTATGCAAAATGCCATTCAGATAATAAAAGAGAGCTTTTATTAATAGAAGGAAAAAATCTTTACAATTACCTTAAAGATTATCTTCAAAAAATAATAGGTTCTGTGAATTAGCATAACTCTTTATTTTATCGTGCATAGTCTGCCTGAATTAATGCTGTAACAACTGATGTTTTTGATTAATCAAGCGAGCACACCAATAACAGATTTTCTTTACATTAAGATTATTAATAGGTTATTATAACTTATTTTTATAATTACTCAAAAAGATTACCTCTTTGAGCAACTCTTTCTGCAAGACGGATTTCTGTCATAGCCATCCAGCCTTCACAATACGCTTTAGCAAGCAACTCTATTATTCCATCAGTTAATTCCAAATCGCACGATTTAGTACAATCATATACCCTCCTAATGCTTTCATCAGTTAAGTTGCTCGGAAATAATTCGGCACTACTTACAAACTTAATGCGAAATTCATTATAGGTTATCATATTATTTATTGTAAGTTAGGATTATTAAATGTTTATCTATAAGGCAAAGAGCAAAATAAAAACTATCTTAATGCCTCAATTTTTCTTTAATGTAAAGAATACTTTTCTACGATAATTTGCTCTTTTGTTTTATGAATAAAGCATCAGTAGAACCAGCGCTAAATAAGGGGAAGATATAGATTATTAACTCCCTATACAAAATAAAATTATTTTTGTTAACTAATAAGACAGCTAGGCTACAATTGCTAAGCTTATCATCACTTAAATAATCAACTACGATATCAGTAAACAATTGTCTCTTACATTAACCCAAATTTTTAAATGCAACATTTAAAAACTAAATTATCTTTAATCAATTGAGGTGTATATAACCAAGTGAACTTAGGCATTAACAAGAGATGTTGTAAGAAGAAACTTGATTCTTTTTACAGATGAAGCATAATTTAAAAATAACATTTGTTCTGCTTGCGATGTTTTTAATAACCCAGTTAATTGGGCTGGCAGTTATTAAATTATATGAGCCAATTGTTGAGCAGGTGGAAGTTAATGGGACTTTAATTAATGTAACTACAAATCCTATTCCTTATGGGATGCAACCGACTGTTGCCCCTGAACCAATTGAATTAACAATTACTTTAACTCTCGCATTTATCATTGCGATTCTTATAGTTTTTTTCCTGACTAAAATGAATATGAAACTGATTATGAGGCTGTGGTTTTTCATAGTTGTAGTTATTGTTATGGGGATAACTTTTAATGCTTTGCTTTCAAGAATAATTAATCATTCTATTATTTTTGATTATGGCTCTCAAATTGCAGTTCCAATTGCCCCGTTGGTTTCTATTATTCTAGCGCTTCCACTTGCAGTATATAAGATTTATAAAAGAAATATTGTCATACATAACCTTACAGAGCTTTTAATTTATCCTGGGATTGCCGTTGTTTTTGTAGCTTTGCTTGCAGGGCTTGGAAGCCCTTATAATATAGGAATTACTATTCTTATCCTTCTTGCAATTTCAGTTTATGATATGTGGGCTGTCTGGCATTCAGGATTTATGCAAAAACTTGCCAAATTCCAGATGAATGAGCTTAAAGTATTCGGAGGATTTTTTGTTCCTTACTTAACTAAAAAGCAGAAAGCAACATTAAAAGAATTAAAAACTACTAAAAAAATTTCCAAAAATACAAAGGCGATGAAAGTAAGTCTTGCAATACTTGGAGGAGGAGATGTTGTTTTTCCAATAATAACTGCAGGAGTTATTTATAGGATGCTTGGATTGTTTCCTGCACTGATTGTTGTGCTATGTGCAACTTTGTCTCTTTTAGGATTATTTATACTTGCAAAAAAAGGAAAATTTTATCCAGCAATGCCTTTTTTAACAACAGGGCTTTTAGTCGGAATTGGGTTAAGCTTCCTTTATATTCTCGTTTAATCTTCCTTCTAAATCCTGAATTAAGTCCGTACACTCTGTGTTTAAATATATTAGCCGGCTGTACATTTTGTGTATGAAGTTATCATTGCCCTCATTTCTTTTGTTTTTTGGAGTGTAATAATATCTTTTTACCTGGCCCAGAATTAAGCTAACTTCTTTTCTTAAACATTTCAAATGTCTTAGTTTAAGCGAGTTGTCAGGTTCGCTTAAATATGCATATCCATATATCGTGCAATTTAATGCATTTTGTTTACATCTAAGAATTCCTGCTCCAAAGTCCAAATAGCTTTTCAACCCATCAATCATCTCTGGTTCTAATATTCTTTCCATTTTATTATTTTATTAGGACAAATTAGGCACTTTTTAAACTTTGTTCTTACTTAATAAAAGTAACAAAATAGAAAGGTTTATAAATAGGTTTTGTTACCATTCAAAGTAACAAATAGGTCATATTAAAATGAAAACAAGATACTTTAATTTAAGTGGAAGGACAAACTTAGAAAGGTTAGAGAATTACAAAGCAAGAAAACATAGATGGTACTTAAATAGAATCAAGGAAGCTATCGATGGGCATGATAATGAAAATATCGCAAATGCTTATAAAGAACATGCTTTATGGTTAGTACAATTTGGTAAATATATAATGGCAAGATGTTATGAAGAGTAAACTAGAAATTGGAGACAAAATGAAAACAACAAGAAGAGCATTTTTAAGAACAGCACTAACTGCAGTAGGAACTTTAGCTGGCGTTGGTGGTTTGTCTTCATGTGAACCGGTTTTATATGGCGAGATTGAACCCGGGATTTATGTAAGAAAATACCCATCAAGTTGTGTTAGGGATAAAATAATACGGCTAAGTGACGACTTAGACTTTTCTTCAGGTTATATCGAAGCTTCTGATACAGATGGAGACGAAAGGTTTGATACATTAAAGTTTTATAAAAAAGACGAAAGCCACCCCAAACTAAAAAAGTATGCTGAGTTTGACAGGCTAGAAGAAATTTATACAAATCCTCTTAATAATCAAAACCCAGAAGTAACTTCAAATAGTCAAAACCCAGAAGTAACTTCAAAAGAGGAGATTGATTATTAAAATGACAGCACTTAGAGCAGAACTTGTGAATAAAGTAAAGAATTATTTTGGTTTAAATATTTATGAAACTAAGGTATGGTTAGCTCTTCTTCAGAAAGGGGTGGCTTCAGCAGGGGAAATTGCTGATATTTCCGGAGTTCCAAGAAGCAGGACATATGATGTTCTTGAAGGTTTGGAAAAACAAGGGTTTGCAGTTCAGAAAATAGGCAAGCCTGTTAAATATCTCGCAGTCCGTCCTACAGCAGTGATTGAAAAACTTAAGAAAAAAACAACAGAAACTATGAATGAAAAAATTGATTTATTGTCAAATATCAAATCTACTAAGGAGTATGAGGAACTGGAGCTTTTGCACAGCTCTAAAACAGAAATGATAAAAAAACAGGATATTTCTGCTACATTAAGAGGAAGAACAAATATACACGGACAGATAGCTGACTTGATTAACTTGGCTAAAAAGGAAGTTTTAATTTGCTCTCCTACAAAAGATATTAGAAAGAAACTGAGGTTTTTAGAGCCAATTGTAAAAGAAGTTGGAAAGCAGGGAGTTAAATTTACAATTGCATTAAGCGGAGACGATGCTGAAATAAAACAGATAAGCGAGAAATTGAAAACAGATATTAAAAAAGTAAATTTAAACGCCTCTTTTTTTATAGCAGACAGAGCAGAGATATTATTTATGTTAAATGATTCAGAGCTTTCTGAAGGAAAAGTAGAGGATATTGCAGTGTGGTTTTCATCACCATTCTTTGTCCAGTCTTTTGCTTCTCTTTTTGATATTGCTTTGAAAAAAGGGAAATAAAATGGCAAGAAAGGCAAGGATAAGAACAATTACCTGCGCAATTCCTGGAAATAGTATGGAGAATTTTGAACATGAATCTTATATAAAAGGGGGATTTTTTTATAAATATGTAGACCTAGACAGATTGAGGGGAGATTTAATGTCTCTTAGGTGTGCAGTTTTAAATTGTAGAAGAGATAATGAAGCTCTTATTAGGCATGCTTCACTTTTAGACCATCAAAGAACCAGCAACAATAGTAAGGCATTTACTTATGCTATCGGCAGATTAATAACAGATAGAGTTGTAGAGTATTAAATGAAACACAGGCATTTGAAAGTAATTTCAGAAAGAAGCGATAATTATGGAGCGCAGACAATCCATAGATATATGCAAAAAACAGGACTGAAATATTATCCTGTATTAAAGACTGAGGTTATTGAATTAATAGGTGAAGAAAGATTAGATGACATAGAAAATTTGCATATTGAACATCTTAGAGGACAATTTCTGCACAGAATTTCTAGAAAACATAAGAGTATTATGTGCCAATTGCCAGAAACACTCAGGCGCTCGACTAAGATTACTTCCTAAGCGAGTTTAATTTTATTTATTGACATCTGCTTAATGGTTTTTTTATTGATTTTCTTGAATTCTTTTAAGAACTCGCTAATTGAGATGTCTGTCGGAAGTGCTGAATATATTCTGCTGTTTTCCACATACCATATTGGGTGTGCTTTTTTAAATTCATTAACAGCATATTCAAGGGAAGTTGACGGCCCCTCAATAATAATCTCATTTTTCCTTGACAGAACAAAATACACTTTAGCGTCTTTTCCGTCAGAATAGTCAAATTCTTTTCTTGTAATGTTGAAATATTTTGAAATCTGGTTTTCAAGGAATTTTGAGAATTTCAGAAGTTTTGTTCCTGCAATATCTCCTGCCTGTTTTTTTGTTTTAATGCTGAATACTGCAAGAACCCCATGTACATTCTGTGCATCTTTTCTTAAATCTGCAATGTTTATTTTTTCATGTTTAAAAAAATCACTGCTGGGATTTTCAAGGAATTTTTTTGCAGATAATTTAAATCTTGAAAAAGTTTCTTTTGAAAGGGCACTTGCAGCATTTCTATCTTTAAATGTCGGGTCTATAATTATTATTGGAGATTTTGTTTTTGCAGGGTTTAATTTTTCAAGAATTTCATCCTTGTTTTTATAATATTTCGCAGGGTCGATAATTATTTTTTCATTGCCTTTTGACACTTCTCTTAATAATTTTCCAAAACTTCTGTAATAGGTTATAAGCAGTTCAAGAGCATATCCTGAAAATCCATTTATATAAGATTCTGCTCCGTAGCATTTTTGCCCGTGGCAGAAGGATTTTGCAAGCAATATTTCATCTCCAAGCCCTTTTTTATTTTTAATTTCATCCTTTATGTATTTTATATGGAAAAAGGATAAGTCAGTTACATTTCTTGCTTGTTCAGGATGAATAACTTTTACATTTGGGATTATTTCAAAAACCAAATCTTTGTTTTTTCCAAGGAGGATTTTGTAATAATCCCTTGAGCCGTGAACTCGTTTGATTTTAGTTTTTATTCCAGGTAGTTTAAACCAGAAGAATATTTTCCTAAGAAGATTTTTTATTTCTTTTTCAGTGTATTTCTTGTCAAATCTTATGAATAAATCCACATCCTGCTTTGTTTTTTTTATTAGAGTGCCTTTTGCAAGGCTACCACCAATGAACACATCAGCATCAATTCTTTTAGTTTTTATTTTATGCTCAATCGCACTTATAACTAATTTAGAAAGAATCTCAAGATTTTTTAACTCTTCTTCAGAGAGTTTTATTTTTTTCACCTCTTCTTCAAGCACCTTGTTTATATTCATCCTCCAATGAGGTTACCATCATTTAAAACCTTTGCTCTCAAAATCGCTGTTCTTATCTTTTAAATCTCTGAAACTTGAAGCAAGGTCTATAATATACTTTCCTTCTTCTAATTTGTAAATTAGCGGCATTTTTTTATTGAACAAATTAACTAAATCAATCTCAAATATGCCTGGGCTTACAACTCTTACAGATTCTAAATCGAGGACAACAGGGGTATTCTCGTCTTCAATGCCAATTATCTCCCTTATGTCCTGCTCTATTTGTTCCTTATCTCCCTGGGCAAATTCAATTCCCGGGGTTTCTTCTGCTTTCTTAACCTGATCATCTCTAAGATAAAAGAAAAAATGACTCCCGCAACTGCATCCTTTTAATAATTCTTCAGACGCATCTGGGTATATTGTTCCGCAATGAACACAGCGATGTGGCATGAATAGAGGATATAATCAAACTATAAAAACTTTTAGCTGTTAAAAGATAATGGTGGATATTATTGTCAAGTTATGGCAGTTATATTTTAATATGAAAAAAACTTTTATACTATGTTATATTTTCCATTTATTAATCAGGAACGAGGAGAACCTGCGATAAACAATAGAAAGTTATTGGCTATTAACCAAAATACTATCATAAACCTTTTATCTTTTAAGCATTAACTCTATTTTTTTTGGGTTTCTTTTTATTTCTTTAACAATGCTTGCAGGCCCTATTATTGTTATTGATGCAGTGTCTCCAACAAGCATCTTTGCAACACCCTGCCCTAATTTCCTGAAAACAGGAGTGCTTCCATTATTTGCCCCAATAACTGCAAGCTCAATTCCCTTGAAATTTTTTACATGCCCAATCATAGCCATTGTGTCCTCAATTAATCTTGCTTCCTCTTCTGACTTTAATTTTCCTTGAAGAACAATAATTTTATTTTTAAGAACAATGTCTAAGATTTTTTTAATTCTCTCTCCGCTGTTGAGATTTCTTATTTCACTATACGTTATAAATTCAAGTGTCAGTCCGCTTATTTTATTTGTCATTTTTGCCTCATTTTACCAAATGGAATAAAGCTTCATAAAACTTTTCCATATTTTCTCCAGTTTTAGCACTTATTCCAACAACAGTATATTCAGGAAAGGCAGATTCAACTTTTTTTATGTCTGCTTTTCTTAAATCAACTTTATTTGCAACAATTAAAACAGGAATTTTTCGTGCAGCTAAATTTCCAATTATTGTGATATTCACCTGAGAATAAGGATTTTTTGTTGCATCCAGAACAACAACAACTGCTTCCATATCTTCAATCCATTTTATAGCATCAATAACCCCTTGAGTTGCTTCTTTTGCCCTTTTTTGCGCTTCTTTTTTCTTTACCCCAAATTTTATAAATTCTTCATAATCAATTTTTGTTGCAATTCCAGGAGTATCAACAAGTTTAAATGTTAGGTGTTTGCCTCTGTACCCGATTTCTACTTTTTCTCTGAACTCTACATGCCTTGTTTCATGGGGGATATTACTTACACTTCCAAGCTCTTCTCCAGTCCAGTCTTTGCAGATAATATTCGCCAAACTGGTTTTTCCTGCATTTGGAGGGCCGTAAAATCCGAGGCTTACCTGCTTTTTTTTACCAAATAATTTTGAAAAAATCCCGCTAAATTTTTTTAAAATACCCATTTCACTAATTTCAATCAGGGAATGTATTTAAATGTTTTTGTCATGAATTATTGTTTAATAAACAATTCTTTTTCTTTTTTCAAGCTCTTCCTTAATTTTTTTATTTTGATACCTGGAAAAAATAGGAATTTCCCACATGCCGACTCTTTTGCCATCTATTTTTCTTATTGCATATTCTGTTTGCTCCGCCTTCCAGCCGGATTTTTTTAACGCCTCTTTTATTTTACTATTCAGCATCCCTCTTTTTTTTGCATTTGAAATAAAAGACATCAGATTAAATAATTCATTTCTGTCTTTGAATAAATGAGACTCATAATTTTTCTTGTACCATTCTTGCAGGAGGATATAGATTGCAAGCACAATAAAAATTAAGATTATCATGCTGACTGAAAACAGCTTCCAGTTAAATCCGCCCTTTCTGGGGTTATTTTCATAAGGAAGGCTCAGTTCATCAAATCTTGGGGAAATATACATCGGGATTGAAAAAACATCTATGCCTTCGCCTTTAATTGTAAACTGGATAATCCTTTCTTTTGTTAATTCAAGTCTGAAGCCAGTCAAGTCCTCTTCATTTTGCTCTCTATAACTTTCAGGCATAATCATATTGTCTGCCCCGTATTCTACAATTAGATAGCTGTCATAGTTTATTTCTTCTTTTGGGGTTATCTTAATTATAAACTCGCTTAATGCATCATCTCTTCTGCTTGGATAATAAACTGAGATAATCTGGTGGGCAATAGATGCTTTAATATTTTCCAAACTCCAGCTTAAAATTGCGTTTTTATACTCCTCTGCATCATCTTCATCATACCTTTGCCCAAAAAGAATGTTAATTTTATCCAAGTCAATTATTTCAATATTATTAATTAAAGGAATATCGCTTTTAGTGCTTGCTTCTGCAGAATATGGAATTTCCATTTCATTAATCAAATTTGACATTAAACGGATATATTCCTGGTCCGGGGTTGTTTCATCCATATTTTTATATTCGTTAATTGCTTCTGTTAATCTGCTTTCCAGATTTCTTATACCAATTAAATTATTCAGTATATCCTGATAATCTGATGGAAATGCCTCAATTTGCGATTTAACATTAACCAGCCTTTCTTTATACTCTTTTAATGTGCTGTTAATTGCTTCGTTTGGCAGAGTTACATTAATATAAAACTCATTTATAGATTCTTTTCCATCTTTTCTGACTGTTAGTTTTAATGTATAATTTCCCACTGAAGAATATGAATGTATCAGCTTATTCTTAGATGATGTTTCTGTAAGAGAACCATCGCCAAAATCCCATGTAAATTGTATCCCTGATTTGTTTAAGTCTATTCCAACATATGCGGAAAATAATGTTGGGAATGCAACTGCAGTTGCCCTTGGATATATTATGGCTTTAATTTTCGAGTTTTCTGCTTCAATTACAGAAATATTTTCTTTTGCAAGTTCAGAGTTATTAAAATTTAAGATATAGGTATAGTTTCCTTTTTGATAAGGAGTTTTAAAACCAAGCGAGTCTAAATTTATCTTTTGATACCCTAAAGAAATCTTCGCAGGAGTTTTTTTCAATTCATATGCTTTATCTGATGAAGTTCCGCCACTTCCAAGAAAAGCATATTCTATATCAATGTTGCTGGCTGAAATATCCTGAGCTTCCCCTGCGAATGCGATTGGGATTATGCATGAATTTTCGCAATTGCTGTTATAAACTTCAGAAAGATAATCATTAATGTAACTGGTTAAAGAATCCCCGTTATATTCTTCAAATTTTTTATTGTTAAAAGAAAAACTTGCAATTTGTGCATATTTTTTTGCCTGTGCAGTTATTTCATAATCTTGTGAGAGAGGATTATTAATTATTGGTGTTCCTTCAAAATATAACCCGCAATGTTCTCCTGTTGAACCTCCGCTTAGATAATATCCATCTGGATTTGTTCCTTCTTCAGCAACTATGCAGATATACTGCTCTCCTGCTTTTTTAGGAAGGTATTCTATAATGCAGGATAAATACTCCCCGCTTGTTGAAGTTGGTTCATCAATTTCGCATTCTCCCCCAAGAATTCCAGAAGAATCATAAATCCTTGCAAGAATATTTCCGGTTGCTGTGCCTGATTTTTTTAATTTTGCTTTTACTTCAAATGCCGGAGATTTTGAAATATTTATTTTTTCACAATATTCACTTTCACTTATCTCATGCCATTTGTCAAATGTTTCTGATGAATGGCATTTTGATTTTAATTCTGAACCACAATTTTCATTTGTATAATTTTGGTTTTCCCAGTTTATCCTGCTGTTATCTAACAAATCTATAGAAAGCTGATTTTTGCACGATGCAGGGGCATTTGTCGATATAAAAAAAGAAAAATTAGTTGCTTCTGCTTCTTTTCCTGTTAACTTCATCCCAATTATTTTGCTGTCAAGCCCTTGCGACAAACTTGCTAATGTTATTGTTTTTGACGAAAATCCCTCGCCAGATGTAGCATAGTCTTCATTGCATGTCAGCGGGATACAGCTGTATATGTATGAACTATTCTTTAAGGCATTAATTAAAAGTTTTTCATTGTTGAAACTGTCTGTTAATTTATTTGTTGAAACCTCATTTACCAAACTTATATTTATCCATCCAGATATCTGCTCCCCGGCAGAATATTCTTTGTCTATTTGGAAATTTCCAAGTTTAATTTCTGCAGAAGCAAGAAAGCAAGAAATGGCAAATATTAAAATTACAACAATAAAACTGCAAATTCTAAAAAATGTTTTAATTTCCATCCTCTTTTTACTGCAATATATGAAAAATAGGATTAATAAAGATTTCTCAATACCATATAATAACTCTAGGGTATTAATTCTTGCTATCTGAAACTTTTTCTGAAAATAAAATAAACAAGACAGACAGCTAAACAAGAAACAATTAAATTTGCCAGTGTGAAAAAAGGTATTGCTGACTTTGAAGGGCATGAATACTCAAGGGTTTTATCAGGGCATCTTCCTGCTGTATCTGTGGCAGGATATTCTGTGCCATCATCTTTTATTTCATAATATTTTCCAATTAATTCTATAACTATAACTCCCCTTTCAGAACATTCATTAATCTCGCTTTTTCTTTCAACAATGCATTTCCACGCTTCTTCATTTACTGGTTCAGGATCTCCTTCTCCGCATTCAACCCCATAATATCTGTTTTTGCACACATTGCTGCCAGTTTCATTTTCAACCCACTCACATCCACAAGCTCCAAGTATATAGCAAATTTTTTCTCCATTTTCAGTCAAATTTATTTCATAACCCCCTGTTGAACCGCTGCAAAATCTTTCATTAATATCCAGATTATAAGTAGCTTCAAGATATTCATATATAGAATCCTCAATTTGTTTATACCCGTCTTTGTTAGTGTTTATTGCAAGGCATGACGCTTCTGTTTTAAAATCAGCACATGAGCTGGGAATTCTGCCATATTCGCATTTTAATGTATTGTGGCTGCACACATATCCTGACGGACAGCATCCATTTTGGGAAGTTTCACTTAATTGAGTTCCATCACTCATTATCCCTCCATCTCTATAGCAATTTTCAATTGCACTGGTTCCATCGCTCCAACTTACACCTGTATCAGCTATTACACATATTAATGAATCTCCACTAACATCAAATGTAGTTTTTTCTTCATCACTCCAGCTAGTGCCGGCAATTGCAAAATTCACAGTTAACACTAATATGAATATTCCAAGCATTATTTTTTCCATTTCCCCTCTTTTTATTTTATTATATTTCTTCATATCCTATCCTTAATGATGCATAGTATCTTCCTTCTTCATCAAAAAATTTGTGGAATTTAACAACATCATTATAATCTTCACTCCATGTTCCAATTCTTTCTTCAACTAATTTATTTTCTTCATCTTTAATTGTCCAGTTAAGCCAGAGTTCATAATCCTCTCCAATACCTTCTTTTGGAAATATGTAGCATTTATATTCTCCGCAGTTTACACATTGCTTTCCTGCAGGAGCATTGCATGTACTGTTGCATTCTGCAATATGGCTTTCACTCGCATCAAATTTAACATTTTTATCAAGTTTTGAACCTGGTTCTGGTTCAGTTATGTAAGGGAATAAGTTAAGCCCTTCTTTGCACACAAATATTGTTGCAAAATCATTGGCTACCCCTCTTCCTCCAATTTCTTTTGCACTTGCTTTTATAATCATTGTCCCTGATTTTGGATAATATTTATGGGTTGTATTGCAGTTAGAGTTTGGGTTTAGGCAGGATGATTTTTCTTCACTAAGCCCATCGCCAAAATACCAGCTTATATTAGCATTTTTCTTTAATTTATCTGCATTTGGTATTTTTTGCTCAAATGAAATAACTTCGTTTAATGAAAATCTTTGTTTATTTTCCGGTTTTATTATCTGTATTTCCAAATTTTCCCAGTTTAAAGGAGGATTCTGGCATGTATTTGTTTTATAGTCGCATATTAATCCCTGCTTGCATCTGTCTGTTTCTCCATGACAGTCAGCGCACATGCAACTTTCTGTTCTTTCACAGACATAATTATTATTGCATTGCAGTTCTGTTGTACATGTAATGTTGCATATCCCATCAGCACAGAGTCTTTCTCCAATTTCACAGCTTCCAGATTCGCAATCATCATCTGTGCTATCTATTTTTCCATCACAGTCATCATCTACGGAATTAGTGCATATTTCTGTTCTTGGATGGCAGATAACATCTGAACATGAAGCATTGCAGGGATGTGCACATATTGGATTTGCTACGCAGTCGCTGTCTTTACAATCTATTAAATTATCTCCATCATTATCAACACCATCAGTGCAGATTTCTATTCCTGATTTTTTACAGCAAATTTTTACAGGGTAATCGTTTCCAGATGAGATATGGGCATTTGTTTCTCCTGAAAGAGATAGAACAAGTTTTTCTCCATTTGTACTATTGCAACTCTCTCTTGTATTTCTGCACATAAGATCTCCGTAACAAACTCTCCCCGATGCAGGATAAAATTCTCCTTTTACTGCTGTATGGGCATTTGTTTCTCCTGAAAGTCTTATAACTGCATTATTCCCGCTGTTTAATTGTATGCATTCATGCGGGTTTGTTCCTGCAAAAACAGAGCTGAAAATTTGATTATAGCATATTTTTTTGCTGTAATTTGCATTATTATAAAATTCTCCATGTGCATTTGTATCTGAAGAAATTTTAAGAATAACCTGGCTATCTAGACAGCCAGTATCTTCACTTAACTGCACCTGCCCCCAATCAGAGGGGTTCCACCAAATAGCAGAAACAGAAATATTTAAAAGAATTAATGCAACTCCTAAAACCAAACCCCTTTTCAACATCATTTTATATACAAGTTTAAGCAATACACTTTATAAATTTATCCTTAATAAAATCTTTTACTATCTAACTTTTTTCCTATGATAAGCAAAATAAACAATACAGACAGCTAAGCAAGAAACAATTAAATTTGCCAGTGTGAAAAAAGGTATTGCTGACTTTGAAGAGCATGGAAAATTCTTTTTACCAGACTTGCACCAGTTTTGCCCTACTGCAGTTCCAGAAACTGTCCATTCAATATACTGTTTTTCATCTGTTTCGCAGTTTCCTGTTATCTCTGTTAATTGTGTTTCACACACTAAACTTTCTGCACTGCATTTATCTTCAACAAATTCTACACATATAGTTGCTGCCCACTTGCACCCAATTAAAAATTGTTTTTTTGGAGAGCATCCTGCCTCATTTAATAATTTTGCTGCAGAATCTTCGTCTAAACTATGGTGTTCAAGTATGTTTTCAATTACATTTTCATCCCAGTTGTCAGTATTGGCACAGTCTATTTCATTAAACTTATTGCATCCTTCTAAGGATTCTGCTTTAATAACTGAACTAAGGAGAATAACAAAAGTCAAACTGATAAAACCTGCTAAGACTAAATCCCTCTTTTCCATTAAACAAGCAAACTAAACTAATTTATAAAGATTTCTTATCAATTTTATATTCTTAAACATCCAGAACAACTTGGCATACCCATTTATTATTTATTTTTTTAACAAACATATGGTTATAAGTTACTGCTTTTACACTCGCAGAGAAATTGTAATTCTCTGCATCGTCACCAGAAACTTCTGCTTTTAGCCTTAAATTTTTTCTGTCTATTTTAACTTTGATTTTTGATGCAAGGAACCCTTCAGAATCTGCCAGTATTAAAAATTCTTCAAGAAAATTATAAAGAAGAGATTCAAAATCTTTTCCACTTACATTAAATGTTTTTTTTGTTTTTTCTTTTACTTTTCCTGCATAAATCAGGTTTAGCATTGCCAGAGCAGAATTTTCAAATGATTTTTCCAGTGTTGAACCATATGCATTGAATTTTGCATCTGCTGTGTGCTGTAAAAATTTATATCTCATTTTAATCTGGTTCCCATAAGAAAATTGCAAGTTCTTTTGGGCTTAATTCTTCCAATGTAGAACTTATTGAAATAGATTCTGAATAAACTTCGCTTTCTCCTGAAGGTATTTCGTCTGCAGAGCATATTTCTGTAAGGTCGCATATTGCAATATCAATTGAATATTCTTGAGGTATTAAACTGCTGTATCTTCCCAATATTAATTCTTTGACTTTTGTTTTTTCTTCATTTAAAATAAGGGTTCTAATTTCCAGATCTTTTGCAGTTTCTTCTAGGATTACCCTTAATCTTTTATGCACTTCTTCATCCTTATTCGGCTCATAAACTTGCTTTACATATGCATAAGTTAAAATGCCTGCAACAATCATCACTGCTATAACCGCTTCCAATATTCTTAAAACCGCCTTTTTATTTTTCATTTTACCAAACCTGTATGATGAGCATATTTTTTGAAATAGTGCTGTTATTTTCTAAAACATCGATAGGGTATGATTTCGCATAAATTTCTGCACCCTTTGGAGCATCTGAACTCGCACTAATATTTTTCCAAATATCTCCAAGTATGTATTTAAATGTTGTTTTAAATTCTTTATTAGCGCCAAGAATTTTAGCCTTGATTTCATTATAGCTTCCGGAATTAATTTTTGTTTTTGACCATGCATCAATGCTTGTTATTATTCCCGAATCATATCCTGTAGCATCAAGAGTTTTGTATGTTTTGCATGAGACAGGATTTTCATTTAATTCCTCACTGCAGTAAATTGTAATAAAATTATCTGCCCCGATGTTTTTTACAAAGTTAAACCCCCCTTCAGATTTTTCAGCTGCTACAATTTCTTCATCTTTATTTTTTATTATTATTTTTTCATTAGAACCGCCACAAAATCCACTTATCGATGCTATTCTGAAACATTCTTCAGTCGGAGTTTCTGACAAAATTTTTATAGGTACTGCAGTTATTGTTGTTTTAAATTCGTCTTCCAGCCCGTAATAAACATTGTCAACTATGCCCGGATTTTCAGGCCTTTGGAAAGGATTTAGTATTGAAAATAAAAAAATAACAAACCCGGTAAATATTGCAAAAGATATAACCATCTCAACATGCCCCATTCCTTTTTTTGAAATCATTAAGCCCATTTATAAAAACAACCTCGCTCCTGTCGATATTAAAACAGCCATAGCCATAAGTATAAATGAATGTTTTATCCCTGATTTCAAACTTCCTTCAGCCAGTTGCCCGATTATTAGCCCTGCAAAAAACCCCTGAGTTAAAATTAAAACAAGAAAAGGCAATGTGAATGAAGAAGTGTCTATTTTGTTGCTGCTGTTTCCTGTTAAGCTTGTCTGGGTAAAATCATTTTGCGAAATATCTGTAATGCCTGCAGTCATAGGGAGTATGAACATTTCCATTATTACCATAATTATAATAAATACAAGAAAAATAATATAACCCTCAATAACAATAGAGGATATTGCTGCTCTTCTTTCAGCTTTAAGTTTTTCAATTTCAGAAACAGATTTTGCAACAGATTCAAGTATTGTACTTATATTCCCTCCTGTTCTGTCAGCTTCCCTTATAAGTGTAACTGCCCTTATTATTGTTTTGCTTCCAGTATCATATGAAAAAGTTTCCAGTGCCTGTTGCAGGGGTATTCCTAATTCTATTTGATTTGCCAATTTGCTGACATGCGGGTTTAATCCTTCAAAGTTTTTATCTCTCATATTGATGATGCTTTTGCTTATGGGGGTTCCAGATTCAACACTTTCGACAAGGCTTCTTGCAAATTCAAGGAACATCATATCTTTCTCACGCTTTAGTTTTGTGTCAAGAATAGAAGACATTACAAATGGAAGAAGAAAAAGAAGTATTCCAAATCCAAATAAGAAATAAAACGCATTTTGAATTTTAAAAACCAGCAGAAATACAATTGAGGCAGTGATGGATATAACCCCTGCCAAGCTTCCAATTATCACGCCTTTGTTTAATTTCATAACCTGCTCCTGTTCATATGCAATGAAACTAAAAAGATTATGTTTATAAGTGAAACGCCTGCCACAATAAGAACAGTTAAAACAGGAATAGGGATATTCATTCCCATTCCGCTCATACTCATTAAAACAAGAAGCAGCATCATTAGCATCGGTGCTGCAACAACAACACTTATGTAGATATCCATAAATGTTTCTGCAGATTTTGTAGCTTTTTCTTTTTTAAGCCGATATTCAAAAAGCAGGGTTTCAGCTCTTTTAGTGAAGAACTTGGATAAATCCCCGCCTGATTTTATTGTTGTTGATATCCCATTCAGAAGTTCTGCCCACTCTTTGCTTGGAGATGCCTGGGCAACGTTTGTCAGAGCATTTATTAAATCATAGCCGTATAAATTAATCTGGTTCATCAGTTTTTTTGCTTCTTTGCTTATTGAAGGATATTCTTTGCTTAATGCAACAATCCTGAAAATATTGCTTGGTTCAATATCTGCTCCTGCAATTGCTGCCATTTGAATAGTTGCAAATGGCATTTCATAATCAATCTTTTTTTCAATTGAAGCTCTTTCAAGTGAAGGATAAAAATACATGCTTGTAAAGACAATAATAGGAGTAAGAGGGATTATTATTATAACACTTAACAACCTCATTAAAAAATTAGAACTGCTGAAATCTATAAGCTGTATGAATGGGAATTCTGCAGTAATATTTAAAAAAAGAAAGAAAACCATTATTGCAATCCCTATGAAAAATGAAATTAAAGTTGTCATTAACATCATTGATACATAGCTTTTTAGAAGAATTGTAAAATCCCCCTGAATAAGGGAAATTTTTACTCCGTTAAAATATCCCCCTACAATAAGCTTATTTGAGATATTTGAAAAAATTTTGTTAGACATTTTTATATATGTATTTGGTTTTTTGTATTCGTTTACAAATTCCTTTGTTTCTTTTTTCTTCTTTTTCAGATTTTTTAACGAATCTGATGAAATTTGCAGACTTTTGATATAATCCTCTTTTTCAGATTTTTTTATTGCAATTTTTCTTTCAGTACTTCCGTCTGTATGCCTTACGCTTATAATCTGCTTTTTTCCATAAGTCTGCTCATTATTTTTTTCATAATATTTGTAAGGTTCTTTTGGCAGTTCCCTTGCAAAAGAGATATTTTTAACAAGTTCTGGAATCGAATTATTTAATATTTTAATCTGGCTTATTTTAGCTCTTATTGCATCTTCAAAATGCTTTTTTTCATTTTCATTAAAAGTCTCATAATACATGCTAATTAAGCCTTTTAACTCCCATACAAGCTGTTTTTCCTCTTCTATGTTTGCCCTTAAATATTTTAAGCTCATTTTAATAAATCATTTATTTTAGATTGAATCTCAAGAATGAATTTTTTTAGCTGGTTTAGTTTTTCAGCATCTTTATTAACATAAGCCTGCTCCAAGTTCTCACTAGCATCTTCCAATGTAAGGATTAGCTGAGCTAGTTCATTAATTCCCTGTTCTTCAACCATCTTTTTATAAGGGAAATAATGTTCTGGGCTTTTTATAGTTTTTCAGAAGAAGACAATAACTTTATTCTTTAACTGCTAAGACAGATATTCTACTGTCAAGAGAATACCGCTCAACTCGCATAAAACTAGGTAAAGATATCGACTATTAGCCCAAAGCAGAGGTGTTTTTTAACTAATCAATATAAGAATATTTTTAATGCAAAATTATACTTAAACTTAATTATATAAATATTTAAAAGATAGCATACTCCATTATATTGCAAATTCTCACCCTTCAATTCCAAATCTTCTAAGAACTTCTATCGGGTGTTTGTAATATTCACTTATTATTTTTTGTATCTCGTGAAAACTATAAATTCTTTGAAGATACATTGCATAAAGAAGTTTTGTTCTTCTTACAAATTCTACCTGCAACTCCCTGTCTGTCAGCCCGTATCTCATTTTTATTTTTTCAAAAACTTTTGAATCTTTTTTAAAATAAAATTTATCGTCCTGCGGGTTCCACATAAAAGGAGTGTTTGTAATTGCAATTCCTTCTGGATTAACATTTATTATTTCAACAATTGAATTCAGTCTTCTTGTCTGTTCGTTTTTTACAATTGCATGGCTCATAATTGCAACACAGTCAAGTATGTTGATTAATGTAGGGGATAATTCAATTGGAGGAGTTTCAAGTCTTTTAATAACTGTGTCAACAGAATCTGCATGTATTGTTCCTAAAGAAGCATGTCCAGAAGCCATTCCCTGAAAAAGAACAAATGCTTCTTTGCCTCTAACTTCTCCTACAATTACATAATCAGGATTTTGTCTGAATGAATTTTTAAGAAGCTTAAACAAATCAACTTTTCCAATTTCCCCGCTTCCAATCGCGCTTCTTGCAACACTTGGAAGCCAGTTCTCTCTTGGCAGATTTAACTCGCGGGTGTTGTGGACAAATATGTTATTGCATAAGAATTTCTCATATTCTGGAATGCTTAAATCAAACACTTCAGTTTCCTCACTTTCTAATTTTTTTATGATTTTAACTTTATCCCATAAGATGTCATTATGGGAAATATCATTAAATTCAGAACCAACAGGAGCAATTTTTTGTATATATTCTCTTCCAATATTCTGGTTCCCTTTAAGATAATTACTCTGGAGTTTTACTTCTGAAATTTTATTTAATTCACTTATTTTTTCAATACTTAAAGGAATTATATCTGTGCAGGTATGATGAGATTTGCTATTCATTAAATTAAGTTTATCGTTTTTTCTCTCTTGCAAAAATCCTATTTCCTTAAACACAGAAATATTTTCTGAACTTGATATTGATAGATTAATGCACTTGTCTTTTCTTTCAAAATCATTAATCCTCGATACAATCCCAAATCTTAAGAATAATGTTTGCAAATCTTCAAGAAGTGTATAGCTTTGAGAAGCGCATGAAACTTCGTGTTTTTTAACACATCCATCGGCGCTAAAATAACCGCTTATAAAATATTTGATTTGTCCATCTGATAAATTTAAAATAAAATCAGGTATTTTTTTTGAATCTGAATAGCCGTCAAATTTTAATACATATTTCATAAACTTGTAAAAAACCTTGTTGTGGATTCTTAGAGAAACTCCTCCATCATCCATCACAGAATAATTTGAACCTAAATAATCTGCCATTTTTTTAAATACTTCTCTGCATTCTTCATCTTGGTTTGAGATTATCACACTATTTTTGTTGTAATTATCATAACTTCCATCACCTAACCATAGCCCGCAGAACTCTAAGAACTCTTTACTTACCTCAAAGATAACTGGTATTGAAGCTTTGTTTTTGCTTTTAATTTTTAAACATTTAATGTCTTCATAATTAAATTCATAAGGATTTTCAAGGAAATTACTTACTTTAATTAAATTATTCTTTTTCCACCATCTATATCTTTCTTTTTCAACACCATTAAAATTATTTAATTTATATTTTTCAAAATATTTTTTCATAGGTTCGCCTGTTAAAAAACAGTCTTTAAAAACATCCAAATTTTTTATTAAATTAATTTCATTTACTTTTGGGCATTTAATTGGGATATTTCTTGGAACAGCAATAAAAGATTTGCCCACTATAAGTTCTGTTGGTTTTACCTCGTTTAACCCATTATTATTTCCTAAGGAAAAAAGAGAGTGATCCCGTGTAACTTTTATTTTTCTTCCTGTCGAAGTTGTAATTTCGTATATGTCTTTTTTTACTTTGTGTTTTATGTAATTGCTTGGCTTTACAAATATTATCTTTCCTTTTTTATCTAAAGTCATCACTTCAGCGTCAATCTTTTTATCCACAAATTCTTTAATGGCAATGTTTCTGATTTTACTGTTTTCTTTAATAAGTATTCTTGAATCCCCTGTGACACTATCTTCTATTGAAACAACTCTTGCTTCAGGAGGAATAAAAAATGAAATTGCATTTAGCAGGGTTGTTTTTCCAGATGAAGTTCCGCCGGCAATAAGAATATTTGCCTTGTACTGAAGCAATAACCAGAAATATGCAAGCATTTCAGGAGATAAAGTGTTGAATGAAATCAACTGCACTGGCGTCCATGGAAGACTTGTAAATTTTCTTATAGTAAATGTCGGCCCTTTGCTCGAAATATCTTTTGTATATGTTGCATTAACTCTGCTGCCATCAGGAAGACTCCCATCCAAAATTGGGGAAGCATAAGAAATATACCTCCCTGCTCTTTGAGCCAGCTTCTCAACAAAACTCGCAAGTTTTTCAATTGAGTTAAATTTTACATTGGTTTTTATATTTCTGTAAATTCTGTGAACAATATAAACCGGAGTGTCAACTCCGTTGCATTCCACATCTTCAATAAAATAGTCGCTCATAAGCGGGTCTATTTCATTTAATCCAACAAAGTCCCTGTAAAAATAATAAAAGAATTTTAAATATGATTCCTCGCTTACTTTTAAATCAAGTTCATGTATAAGCAGTCTTGCTGTTTTGTCAATGTATTCTAAAACTGCATTTTGCGTTTTTTCAACAACAACATTTACGTTAATTAATTCTTTCATCCCCTCTTCAATTTCTTCAAGAACCCCCATCTCTTCTCTGCTGAGTATGGGCTCTTCAACTTCATATTTTAATTCAGACTCTTCCCTGTCCCAGTATATGTGTATTGTTGCATAGGGGGATATTACAGAATATCTTACATTAACCTGCGTCTTATCTTTAACCATAGGAAGAGCAGGAATTGGCGGATTAGTGTCTATTTGAATTCCCTGTTCCATTTTAACCTCTGTTTAAAATTAAATAACAACAATCTATTTAAACATTATGGAAAATTTCATTGTTTGTTTAATAATTTAATTCTTCAAAGTCTATTTTTTGCAGGGTTTGTCCAGAAGTAATGCCTTTGTTCGAGATGCTTACTACATAACCCAAAGAATTTTTTGTATACTGCTTTTTTGTATCTATGCCTTTAATTGTCATGTTTAATTTATTATCATAATCGAGGGTTAACAGTATAATATACTTTCCGCTTTTTTCAGAGGTTTTTACTTCAAGATTTTGTGATAGTTTTATTGTTTTTCCAGGTTCACTGTATGCATATTTGCTGTCGTCAATTTCAAAAGTGATTTTATCATCTATTCCGTCGATTGATAAAACCCCGTTGCTTATTTTCATGTCAAAATTCTTTCTTGTTCCAACATATGTTTCAACATTGCTTATTGTATTATCCAAATCAATCATCATATCAACAGATTTTGAAATTGTTATCTTGTCTTTCTGCTTTGTTATTGTAGGTGTCGCAACAGCAAGAACCACCCCTATTAAAACAATTCCAATTAAAGTATAAACAACTGTTTCAACCCAAACCTGTGCTTTTTTATTCACCATCTTTTATAAACTATTAAGAATAAACGAATTATAAACTTTCCTAAATCCCCGGAATTAATATATTTGATAGCTCCTTTAGCACGAGCTTATTTCAACTTTATCTGAAGCTGGGCATCTTTTCTCATTTATCACTGCACCAATAGATACTGAATCTGCTTTAACAGGGAGGCTATATACTATCTCTCCTCCTCCGCTGTCAGGCAACTGCCCCCCTTCTTTTGTAAATGTTTCGCTTCCAGCATCTGTTTCAAGCATTATATAGATTTCTTTTACAGAAGAAGAATCAACATCGTCAAATCTTACTCCGATTTTTGTCTCATTGATTAAATAGCATGTGTCTTCAGATACTATTGAAATTCCATCTGTTTTTCCAATACAGGAAGAACTTTTATTAAGGTTGTTTTTTACAAAGGGAATTATAACACTTATTAATATTCCTAAAACAGCAAGAGTTATCAGCACAAGCAGAACTGTCACAATAACTCCAGAAACACCTTTTTTTCTTAAAATTTTCATTTTATTAAGCAAGAATTTCATATTTTGAACAGGCATAGTCTTCTTCAGCACTGTCTTTTGTTCCTGTTAAAATTGGGATTACACTATAAATACTTCCGCCATCTAAATCGCATGTTGCAGTGCCTGAACTTCCTGAAGTAAGTGTTTTGCTAAGAGAACAGCTGACAACTTTCTTGCTGCTACCATCACTTATTTTCGCATTGATTCCGCTGACAGGAACGCTTCCAGTATTTGATATTTGTACAATATCTTCATCAACACTAATATCTAAGCTGACATCACTGCATGCATTTTTTATATTGCTTCCGAATTTTAATGTGTCTTCTCCAAAAATCCCGCTTGCCCAGATAAAAATAATGAGGGCAATTATCACTGCCATAGCAATTAAAACTACTGTAGCAACTACAGGAGAAATAGCTTTTTTATTATCTGAATATATCTGCAACCCCATTTTTATTTTATGAACATTTTAACAGAATATTCTTTAAATACCTTTCGTTAAACTAAGAGCATAAAGTGCTGTCAATGTCAATAGTTATTGTGCTTTTTGAGCATATAATCTCTTTTGTCTTTCCTTCAATTTCCTCGTCAATAAACGGTTCAACTTGAAGATGATATATTTGAGCATTTTCAAAATAATTAAAAATAAGCATCTGCTCTTTTCCACTCGCAAGTCCTGATGTCCCGAACCTTATTCTCCCTTCAGAGCTCAATATATCTTCACTGGATAAATTAAGCGGAATTATCGGAACAGCATTTTCTTTATTTGAAATTCTTACATATGCTCCGTCAATTTGAAAAAGCCCTTTGTTTTGAAAAGTAATAGTTATCTTATTAGCATTAGCATCACAATTATAACCTTTGACAAAAAGGGAAACATCATCAGGGCATTCCTGTTTTATCTGCGGAATTTGGGTTCTTAACCATCCATAAACTAAAACACTTATTGATACAACCACGACTATTAAAAGAACATAGGAAACAACCTCACTTATTCCTTTTTTATTTAGCATTGTCCTGCTATTTTTTTTAACTTTCATTTTAATATAAATGCTTTTATTACTCTATTTGTTTTGCCTGAACTACAAAATAAAATATTTCATCGCCACTTTTATTTATAGTATATGTTGTATTTAAAACTTCTACAACTAAACTATCCCCTGATTGGTGTGTTACTTCCCCCGGGATTATTATAAACTCGTTGCTTTCTAATATAAGGTTTGTTGGGGCATTTCCTCCAAATATCAAGCTAATATCTGTAGAAACTTCTTCTTGGCACTGCATTACAAAAACATCTCCCAACTTATTTCCATAAACAAAAAAAAATTCATAATCCTGATAACTTTTGCAGTATATCTCTCCAAATCTTTCATATTCTGGCTTTAAGTCTTTCCCATTAATTATCCCGTATTGTGAAACAGCCATTATCTCCAAATTTACTTCTTTGTTTAATTTATTCACCTCTCCTTTTTCTTTTTTTACAAGTATATAATTTGTTGTTTTTACTATCCCAAGAACAATTATTATAATTATAATTGCAGCAATAAGGTAAAATTGCCCTCTTTTATTTAGCATAATTTAACTAACAAATGCACATTAATAAAGATTTCTTAATATATCCAGGATTGTTTTTTTGTAAACTCTCAAATTTATTTTGTGAGAAAAAACAATTCTTGAGCTTGCTCAAAAATGAAATTTAAAGAAACAGCTGTAAGATAAAAGTTTTCCTCAAATTAAAACAAAAATAATCATGCTACTAACTATCCCTTAACAACAGTTAAGGGTTTTAATCTTGCAACTTTTAAAGAAATCCCCAAATTGTGGACTGTTTCAACAACTTCATCAATATCTTTGTAAGCTTCTGGAGCTTCTTCTGCCAAACCATAAACATTTCCAGATTTTACAATTGTTCCTGTTTTTTCAAGTCTCTTTTGAATTTCTCTTCCGCACAAGCTATGAATTGCCTTGCTTCTGCTCATTATTCTTCCTGCACCATGGACAGTTGAGCCAAAAGTTAATTCTTCTGCTTTTTTTGTCCCTTTGAGAATAAAACTTGATGTTCCCATGCTTCCAGGTATTAGAACAGGCTGTCCAATTTCCCGGTATTTTTCAGGAACTTCTTTTCTTCCAGCTCCAAAGCTTCTTGTAGCCCCTTTTCTATGGACACATACTTTCTTTATTTTTCCGTCTATAATATGCTCTTCAATCTTTGCAATATTATGGCAGACATCATAAAGGACATTAATTTCAACATTTTCAAATAATTGACTCATTTCTTCCCTAACCCAATGGGTTATTATCTGCTTGTTTGCAAAAGCAAAATTAGCTGCACAGTTCATTGCTTTTAAATAGTCTTTTCCAAGCTGGGATTTTATTGGGGCATTTATTAATTCCCTGTCTGGAAGATTTTTAAACCCGTATTTATCTTCCATTAATTTTATATAATCTGAAGCAACCTGATGCCCAAGCCCTCTTGAACCGCAGTGAATCATTATAATTGCCTGTTCTTTTTTTAATCCAAAAACTCTTGCAGCTTTTTCATCAAAAATCTCATCAACATACTGGACTTCCAAAAAATGATTTCCTGCTCCAAGTGTTCCAACCTGTCCAATTCCTCTTTTTTTCGCTTTTTCAGAAACTTTGCACGGATCTCCTTCAAGATTTCCTTCTTCTTCAGTATTAATATAATCCTCTTTTTTTCCAAAACCCCTTTTAACTACAAATTTTGCACCTCCTGCTAAGAGTTCATCCAACTCTTTATAAGTTATTTGAAATTTGCCACCCCTTCCGACACCAGAAGGAATTTTTCTAAATAAAGATTCAGCAACTTCTTTTTGTTTTTTTAAGATATCATTTTTTGTTAAGTTTGTTGTAAGAACTCTGATACTGCAATTTATATCATATCCCACTCCGCCCGGGCTAATTACCCCATTGTCAATATCAAAAGCAGCAACCCCCCCTATTGGAAATCCATACCCTTCATGAGCATCACTCAATGCAATCGACGCTTTTAATATGCCGGGAAGTGTTGCGACATTTTTCACCTGCTCAATTGTTTTATCGTGTTTTATTGCTTCTAGCAGTTTTTCAGATGCATAAATTCTCCCAGCAACATTCATATTTCCTGATTTTGGGATTTCATAAACATCCTTGCTTATTTTTTTTATTTCCATACACAGACTAAAAATAACTAATTTATATGCTTTTGCTTAGGTTTATTTTTGATTTTGTAAAAAAATTATCCCTGCTTATTAAATTTGCTCTGTAGTATTAAAATTTTCCCGATATTATAGCCAAATTATGCACTGATTGCAGATGCTTTCACTTGTTTAGGCAGCTAAAAATCACAGTAAGAAATTATAATTAACAGGAATAAAGAAGAGGAATTTAACAAACTAAGAAAAATAAGAAACAGCATTAGTTATTATGTAAAAGAAATTGCTGTTATCGAAGCAAGAGAAGTTTTAGGCAGAATAAAAATATTAAGGAAATAAATATTTAAATTAGTTCTTGATAAATAATCAGCTATGTATATTAATATGTTTTATAAGGTTTTTTAGGGAATTTATCTAATCTTTTCGAGAATTTATCTAATCTTTCAGGTTCTTTTAATAAGTAAATTTTAACTTTATCTTTTTCCCCAAATGGGTCATCATAATTTGGTTTTTTTTCTATATACCTTTTAGTGTGTGAATTGTTTCTATCTCCAATAGGGTTGTGTAGTAATCTAGGGTTTATCCCTGCAGAAAAAGGAATATTTTCTCCATCCAATATATCATAGCATGCCTTTATAACTGCTTCCCTACACTCTTCTGGGAATTGTGCAACTTGTTCAGGAGTAAAGCTTGTTAATCTATAGTGTGCTAATGCCCTTGCTGTTTGTTCTTGGTCAACACCTGCTTCACGTAGTCTATTTAACCAATTCTCAAATTCAGTTTTTCCCTTTTTTTGAGCCATACATAAAAGGTAATCTTGATATACTTTACCTATTATCCTTCTTATATCATTTTCCATATAAATTCTATAAAATTTTTGTTTTTAAATCTTTCTATTTATCAAAATTAGCGTAGACTCAGAGGTTTGCTTACTTAAACCTAAAAAGCTTACCTTGCTTATTCTCAGTTTTGCAACCCTATAAGCACCTTGGTTTCTGTTTAGGGCTGCTCCGATCAAGGTCTGACCCGGTTAGCAGAAGCAAAGTCAAATAGGACAAAACCTCACAGTCCAAACAAGGACCTTTTAGACTTAAGGTCACTTGCCTCTTTGCAGCCTGCTTAAAGCTCACTAGCAAATGGCGCAGAGCTGACGCGCCGGCCTAGTCTACAAAATATTAAGAATATGAGGTTATTTAAGTGTTGCGATTTTACCTTTATACTTGGATTATGTTTGTCTCACTAAAGGTTTGTGCTACCCCATCCCAAATAACATACTTTCCATCAGAACTCCATAAAGTTAACTTCTTTGTATTAGGCCCTAAAGCAGTTACAGGATAGTAAGCAAGAACAGGATTAAAATCAGCAGGCAAACCAATTTGTTCATTTGTTTTTACTTCTCCAAAATTAGCTCCATTCCATATTGAATAATCTCCATCAGAACTCCACACAACTAACTTTTTAGTATTTGGCCCATTAGCTTCAACATGATAGTAAGCAAGAACAGGATTGAAATCAGCAGGCAAACCAATTTGTTCATTTGTTTTTACTGGCCCAAATGTCTGGGTTGCACCAGCCCATACTATTCTCTTTCCATCTGAACTCCATAAGATTAGTGTTTTATTATTTGGCCCATTAACTCCAACATGATAGTAAGCAAGAACAGGTTTGAAATCAGCAGGCAAACCAATTTGTTCATTTGTTTTTACTTCTCCAAAATTAGTTCCATTCCATATTGAATAATCTCCATCAGAACTCCATAAAGCTAACTTCTTTGTATTAGGCCCTAAAGCAGTTACAGGATAGTAAGCAAGAACAGGATTAAAATCAGCAGGCAAACCAATTTGTTCATTTGTTTTTACTGAACTAAAAGTTTGTGCTACACCATCCCAGATAACATACTTTCCATCAGAACTCCATAAAGCTAACTTCTTTGTATTAGGTCCTAAAGCAGTTACAGGATAGTAAGCAAGAACAGGACTAAATGTTGAAGCAGGAATCTCCTTTGGAACAACATCAAAAATAACTAAATCAGTAAAGCCAATATTAAATTCAATATCGCTCAATTTTTCAAGAGCAACATCTTCAAATATTTTTTCTGTTACGCATTCGCTACTCCCACAGTATTTTTTATATACATCAAAATATTTATTCTCTAGTTTGTACTTATCAAGCTTAAAAGAAAGACTAAGAGATTCTGTTCTATTATCTATATTTACAAATATATAAGATAAAACTCCATCATGTTTAAGAAATACTCTTGTTAATACAGGCTCGAAGAAGAAAGATATGTTGGTGCCCGCATTATTTTCATAGTCTTCAGATATTTCTTCTGGAATTCCATTTATCTCAGGAGGGTTAAGCATTTCAGCTCCCCTGTAACTTTGGTTTATATTTGCAACAAGTTTTCTAAAAAATACTAATCCAAGATTTTCAGTATCTTTTAATGTTCTTGGAGGATTTTCCCATGTAGCAACAATTGGAATCCCTCCCTGCAAAACAGAACTTGAAATGCCCCACAAGTTTTTTGAGGTATAATCTTGATTTTCTTCTAAAAATGATGCGTAAGCATCAGCCCCAATATAATTTTTGCTATAGATATAACTAAATAGAGGTATATTTGAAACTGAAGAATCTTCAATTTTTGTGTATGTGTTATAATCTGCAGCCTGTCTTGTGTGAACAATTTGTAAATATGGAATATAGTATTCAGATGTTCCTTCTAATCCAATTCCAAATTTACCCTGTTTTCCTTCTTCATCTATAACTTGGTTAATATCCTGCAATAAGCTTACAAACCTATTATGCATCCATCTTCCATAACCAATGCCCCTGCTGTTGATATATTTTAAATTGTAATCAGCATCTCCCCAAATCCAGCCCCCATTAATTTGGTCAAGGTTCATAAGTGAAATTCCTCTTCTCATACCTCTTATAATATTGTCCCGGATAACTAAGTTAATTGCATTATGCTCTCCATTGCTTCCAATGTCAATCATTGCAGAATACCTTTCATGTCCTGAAGGAGAAAAAGAGTTAACCCGGTAATCTTCTAATCCATTTTCTTTTACAATAACAGAATTATTTGCCCCAGAATTATAAAAATCAGTGCTGTCATTAAAAAGCAAGTTTCCATTTTCATCAAATTCCCATAAATCCCATCTGTTTGCTGAAATCCAGGCGTACATACTTATATTTATTTCATTCAGGGAATTAACAGCTTCGTATAACTTATCGCCATCAACAGGATTAAAAGGATTTTTTGTTCCCTTATATGGATAAAAATAATTCATTGCACTCCACTCTCCAACATCAATTTCTCTCCCAAATGTGCCTCCATTAGTATAAATAATATTTTTATAATCAATTTGGTAAGGGCTGGATAAATAACGGTTATTAATCATTTGCTCATTAACTGGCAGAAGATTACTGTAGTCTTTATCAGATTCTGCTAATTTTCCGTTTTGCAATAATGTACTCTCAAATAAAAATTTGGGAATATCATCCCTTTCCCATATTGTTTTTTCAGCCCACCATTGTTTTAATGCCCATTTTTTATAAATATCAGCAGAATCATACCAGTCTCCATAAAATGTTTTTAATTTTATATTATAATCAAGAGCAAAATCATTTCCATAATTTTCAGATATAAAATTATTATATTTAACAACAAGAATGTCATTGTTAGATTGGTTGTACCTTATAAAATTAATTCTTTTATAATTTCCATTAATATCTTCGCTTTGTATGTACAATCCAGGAAGTTCGGATTTGTCATAAAATGCCATAAATTGCATATAGCCCCATGCACTTGGGTGAGTTCTTGTATATTCAACTGTGGGCCAGCTTCCAATGTTTTTGTATAATTCACCTGTTGTAGAAGGATAAACAAAATAATCATCTTCAGAACTTTCACCAAGTACCGGATTAAGAGGTATTAGAGGGTAACTTACACTTTGTATGATTTTATCACCAGAGTTTTTAATATTTATATTAAAATTAAGGCTGTTGTCAGTTTTGTTCAATTTAATAATTGATGTCACATCCATGCTAATTTCGTTGTGACAGGTAGTCATTGTAATCTGGGCGTATTCATTGTTGTCCTCTTTTTGATATTCAAAGCAGGACGAGTCAAGGTTATCAACTAAATTCTTTTTTGTAGTGTGGATTTCATCTTTAAAATGGATTTGATATAATTTAAACCAGGTAGTTTTATCCTGCTTAATAAACTCCCTTCCGCTTTTTTTATCTTTAATGCTTACAATTGCACCCATTTTATTTGTATCAACAGTTAGAGAAATGCTTTCATCTTCAATTGTTACTAAGTTGCCTTCGCTTAATTGTACAGGATATTTTTGCCTGAATAATACTAAAGAAGAAAAGCATATTAGAATTCCGATGATAACTAAAAGAACAATATACCTTTGTTTTAACCTCTTTTTCTTATTCATATTTTATTAAACAACTCGGCATATATAAGTTTATTTATCTTTTCATTATCTTTTTAAATATCGTTTTTCTAATTAATTAATGGGGAAGACTAGTGCAGAGGGAAAAGTTAAAGAGGAAAAAGATGAAAATGAATTAGGAATTTTTGAGATGTCAAATATAAGTTTAATGCTGAATAGTTATGACGATATTTTTTCAAGTTTTGACCCGCGCCATGATTCAGAAAAGGCACTGTCTGTCGATTTTTTAGATGAAGCAAAAAGAGCAAGCAGAGACCAGGTTTCAGGAGATATTGAGTTAAGGCTTTTGATTCCAAAAAAGTTAAGAGACATTAACCGGGAAAAAGCAGTAAAAAAGAGATTAAGAGAGCATTTCCAAAAACACCATTCCCAGATTAGGAAACAGTATAGAAAAATTATCGCCAACGGAATTATATTCATAACTACTGGAGTTTTAATAATGCTTATGGCTACATTCATTTCTTTTAAGCTGTCTGTTGATAATTTTCTAGGGCATTTTTTGATTATATTTTTAGAGCCAGGTGGATGGTTCTTTTTTTGGGAGGGGCTGTACCAGATAATTTTTGATTCAAAACAGAAAAAACCAGATTTGGATTTTTATGAAAAAATGGCAGGTGCAACAATTCACTTCCTTTCTTATTAAGTTTAGTTAATATAGAATCTTGCTCTACTGCTCTGCAACAACTCACTGCTCAACCCATATAAAATTTAAGAAAGTTATGGATTATTAAACCTAAAGATAGAATTATTGACTATCATTTATCCTCTTAAATTCCTTACCACTTCTTTTAACCTCTCTTCTACATCAAATCTAACTGTCGTCGCTGTTAGTGATAAGTCCTGAATAACTCTTTCTAATTTTCTTACAGTTTTATTTAATTCTTCAGTCTTAATCAGATTATTAAGATAATTTCTTTTCTCATCTTCATATCTTTGTATGGTTTCATCAATAACTTTCAATAATTCCCCCCTTTGTTTATCAGAAATGTCTAAATTATTAATCTCTTCTCTTTTTCTTTCTATTTCATTATAAAATGCTCTCTCTTTTGCTATATTCTGCTTCTGCCAATTTATCTCCATTTATAGGCAATAATAAGGATAATAAAAATGACAATTCCAACTGCCATGGCAATGCATAGTATAATTAATAATGTCCTTATAAGTGGCTCATCATACCATAGCACTTTTGCAAACCTTTTTTCTGCCTTTTCTTTATACGGATTTAAAACAACAAACCCAATTTCATTGTCAGTTGTAGTTGATGGTGTGAGTATTATTTTCCTTTCATTATCCTTCCTAGTTCCTGCATCCAAATAAATAATCTCTCCACTTTTTGCAATTATGTAATTTATTGTTTTATTTTCTTCATCTTCTTTATTTGATGCAGAAGGTATAATGACGTTGGTTATTGTTAATTTCTGGGTTTTATCTGCACTTTCTCCTGCAAAAAATACTTTTGCAGTTATATCATATGTTTTATCCACGGCATTTTTAGGAATTTCAAATAAAAATTCCTTTGTTGTTTCATCGTCTTCGTCATATTCTTCAATGTCAAATTCTTCAGATTTTAGATTCATCCCTAATTCAGTATTAACAATAGCGATATACACATCTTTTTGGTCGTCACTTCCGATATTTTTGACTCTTACTGAAAATATGATATTTTTCCCTTTTCCTGCAATATCTGGATTGATACTGAAATCTTCAATTATCAAAGCATCATCAGCCCTCTCAATTTCAATTTCAACATATCCGCTGTTGCATTCTTCATTTTCATCTTCAATATAAACATAAACTGCATATTCATCGTCCTCATCAGCATCGTCTGGCACAGGAATTTCAAGATTAATAGTTTCAGAATCCCCTTCATCAATATCTATTTTTTCTTCAGCATCTTCAATTGATTCATCTTCATTTAGATTATAAAGATGAGCTTCAATTTCAAAATCCAGGTCTTCGTCAAAATTGTTCTTTATCTTAATTTCAACAGGTATATTCCCGCCTATTTCAAAATCATCTCTGTTGTCTGGCTCTTTTATTGTTATGGATATTTTTGAATTTTTATTAAAACATTGTTCAGCATCACTGAATTCAGGAGGCTGTTTTACATCATTTACAGTTATTTTAACACTTTTCTTGTCTGTTAATCCAGAGTTATCTGTTGCAGTAAATTCAATATCATAAATTCCACTTTGAGAATATGCCGGAGTCCATGAAAATTTCTGGGATGAAAAAGAGCTTCCTTCTGGCAGATTTTCAGCACTATAGGTTATAATCTCGCTGTCTGGGTCGCTTGCATTTATATAAAATTCAACTGTTTCATTTTCTGATATGACTTTGTCAGAGATTGCATTGATTGTAGGAGCATCAGGCGCACTTATAATAAATGTTCTGTTTAATTCTGCAAATGAATAGCTTAAGCTGTCAGAGCATTTTATGTTCCATAAGTATGTTCCGTCTGCAATTCCCCCCAACAAGAAAGATTCAGATTCATTTGAAGTTAGTTCAATTTTTTTTGATGCCAGTGATTTGAAATTTCCTTTTGCATTTGAATATAGTTCGCATGTTACCTCTTCTGAATTTTCAATGATATTAAATTCAAAATTCACACTTCTTGTATCATTGAATATCTGATTGTCTGAAGGAGAAATTAAAATTACAAGCGGAGGCATTAAATCTGCATTATTTGGAATATTTGGTGTTGGAGGTTCAATTATCTTAAAATCAACTGCATCATCATCTGTGTCTTTTCCATCAGGGTTTCTTCCAGAAGATTGTAAACCTCCTGGAGCAGGAGCACCACCGCTGTCTCCATATCCGACTTGGTCGATTAATTCATTATTACATACAAGAGAGATAATATCTCCTTCATTGTCTAATCTTGCATCCCATTCAAAAACAGCAAATCCTTTTTTGGCAAGAGTTCCGTTTAACGATTTTGTATTGTTTGCGCTATCCATTAAGTAGCATATATCTAAATTAAAGTTAACATTTCCAGTATTATGAATTTCAACCCAGTCATTCCCCCTTGCTGGATTTGATGAAAACTCATTTATCACAACTTTAGGCATGACATTTATATTCACATCCTGAAAATCACTTCCGGATTTTCCGTCATGTGCAGTTATTCTTGTTGTATATATTCCTTCATTTCCGCTGTTTGTTTTCCATTTTCCAGAAGCATTAAGGGGTGATGAAAAGCTAAATGTTACTTCATCTCCATCAACATCAGATGCAGAAGCAGTTACTGAAACTGTCTGCCCTGCAACAACAAAAATATCTGCTATACTGTTTAAAACAGGCAGGTCATTTACAGATATTACATTTATATTTATTATATTGCTGTTAGCTGAATTTTCCCCATCAGTTGCACTAAAAATAACCCAGTCACTTCCAAACCAATTTTCAGCAGAAGTGAAATTTACTGTATTTCTGTCAAAATAAGCAGTTATATTCTCATCACTCGAAGTTTGAGATATGTTATAATCAAGAGCATCTCCATCAGGATCTTCAAAATAATTGTCAAGATTAATTATAATGCTTTTGTCTTCATCCCATGAAATATGAGGGATATTTGATTTGAGAACAGGGGCATCATTGACGCAGTTTTTTGCTAAATCTGCAGAATCAATATTATACTCCTCATCTAAATCATCGCAGTCATCTCCTCCAGCTTCTTCAGCAACAAACCCGTCTTCATCAACATCTATCAAGTCCTCTCCGTTGCAGTCTTCGTCTATGTCATTATATGGAATTTCATCTGCACCAGGGTATATATTTTCATTAGTGTCATCGCAGTCATCACTCCAATATCCATCACTATCTCTATCTTCTCCACTTATTGCCCAAGTTAATGAATTCTTGAAAATTGTTTTTGTATCTTCAGACCATAAACTTGTTTTTACTAGCCCAAAAAATACCCCTCTTGAATTTGCTGTTTCACCATTTTTCAATGTTATGCCAGGTTCAACTGTTGCAATAACTGCGCCATTTTTTGGTGTGTAAATTCCAAGATATTTCAGATATGTTAATTCATCTGCAACAATTACTTTAATTCCCCCAGCTCTCTTGCCGTTTTTTAAGTAAAAAAACTGGTAGTTTCCTGGAGTAAGCCCGTTATTTATATAAGACATAAAATAATCTCCTGCAACTGATTCTGCAATTGGGCTTTCAGAATCAAGAATAGGCAGGTCAAGTGGCCTGTTAGGTGACAATGAAGATGAGCCGTCATCAATCCACCCCCATTCAGAAAGGTGGTATGTGTTTAATACAACTGTGTTTTGCTCATTTACAGGAATATCCTCTGCATTAAACCCAAAATTCCCGCTTCCAATAACTAAAGCATTATATTGTGAAAAGTCAGTTGAAGATATTTGAGATTCAGAAATAATATCGTATGTATACCCTTCTTCCTCAAAGATATTCATTATATTCTGGTCTGATAGTGAAGATGATTTTACAATATACCCAATGTCTGCTGCTAAAACTAAATTAATTAAGTTTATTATGAAAAACATTCCAACTACTGCCATCATTATTTTTTTCATTTTATTATTTTGTTTTCTTAACCTCCTTTTTTATTTCATCTGCTTTTTCATTTTGCTTTGGTTTTTTCTTTTTAGAAGCATAATATAATAATATTAAAAGAAGCACAAGCAGAACAAAGGTGCTTATTGCGAGGGCTATGATAATTTTGCTGCTGTTTTCAGAACCATCAGGATTTTTAAAAATAGCATCTCCAGTTAATCCAGGAGTTTCATCACTTTCTATGTCTTCATTTTCCAGCTCACCTTCTCCAACTGCATTGATAATTATCTGTGCTGATAAGCCGACTCCGCTTTCTTCTTCAATTAGTGGCTGGAACTGGACATTGATTCTATTGTCGGTATTTCCCGGATTTTTAATTTCAATTGTAAATCTTGCTTTTTTCTCCTCTCCTGCCAGCAGAATAAAATTGCTGTCAATTATAGTAATATCTTCTGCAAGGTCTCCAGAAGCAAATAAAGTAATGTTAAGTGTCTGATTATTGTCATTTATAACTCTTATTGTCCTGTCAATTGTATCTCCAACTTCTGCATTAAGAATCATCTTTCCATTTCCGATTTTTCCAGTTATTGCAGAAGCCCACCCAGATAATAAAATTAGAATAAAACAGGAGACTATTGCTATTATGAATGTGCTCTTTTTCATTGTCCCTAAAAAAGTACGCCATATTTAAACATTATTGTCGTCGAAAAACATATTTTATGTAATTACTCATAACTGATGAAACTGCACAGTTTCTTTGAATAATAACCAGATTTACGATATTATTCCTTCTTTCTTTTATTTAATTAATCAGGAATTCTAGCAATTAATTTCCAGAATCAAAACTAATAAACAACGCTAATCTCAACTTCTTCTTCATCAGAGTTTCCTGCATCATCTACAGCTCTTATTATTACACGATATGTTCCTGCTGAAAATAATCTTGTCTTTACCCTGCTCAATCCATATTCATCACAATTAACGCATAATGTCCTCCATCTTGGGCTATATGCAGAATTGTCGTAATATTCCAGCTTAACATTTTCATTTGCTGTTAAATTAAAAGCAACTTTTCTGCCGTAATTTTCATTTTTAGGATAATATACTGTTAGTGTTGGAGAAACAGCATCTACAAAAACTGCTGTTTCTTTTGATTGGGCAGAATTAATTGAATCACTTGCATTAAAATAGTATTTAACCCATTTATTGTTGTATTTTGACAAATCTGCAGAAGTTGAACATTCCCTGTTTTTTCCAGAAGAGCAGTTTTTAAGACTTGTGCTTTCATTTCCATAGAAAAGAGTTATGCCTGCAAGATTTTCTTCATTGTATTTAAGGTAAAATCTGCTTCCATTTGTAACAGAGTTTCTTATTGGCATTGTTTTTAAAATCACAGGTTTCTTGCTGTCAATAAATAAAGTTATATTTTCTTCTTCTGTCTGCCCAAGACTATCTGTTGCTCTGATTGTTATATTATTCCACCCTTCTTTTAATGTGCGGGTTTTATTGTATTCATTGCAATTAACACATAAAGTCTTCCATCTCGGGGTTATATCGTTGTGATTAATATACTTAAAATCAACATTATCTGTTGAAGATATGTCAAATAAAATTCTTTTTGAATTATAAATTTTGTTTTGCGGCGAATTAATTTTAATTGTAAATAAAGGATTTAAGCTTATATTAAATGTCCAGTTTAATTCTGATTCTCTTCCTGCATTGTCTTTAACATAAATAAAAATTTCGTGATTTCCTAAACTTAAGTCAGAAGAAGGGGTATAAGTTATATCAGCATCCAGATTATTCATGCCCGTGATTAGTGCAGAGCTAGTTACATCTGTCCCATCAACTTTCATAATAATGCTGTTTTTGTCTATCCCTGAATTGCTTCCGTAAACCTCATCCAAAAAAGCAGAGATTTCTGGTTTCAGGCTGTTATAAATGACACTTTGATTATCTGGTGTTAAACTTGTTATCACAGGATTTGTAAAATCAAAATAAAATGTCTTATTCAGCATTTCTTCAGATTTGCATGTAAAGTTGCTCCAGTATTTTATCTGCAATACTCCTCCAGATATATTCCCATTATTTGGGGCATTTTCAAGCCCAAATGGGGCTGTATATTCAAAAGGCCCAAGCCCGTCCCATTTGTAAAAAATTTGCAATGCACTTAAATCTGAAAAAAGTGAAAATACTGGATTGTTTATGTACCACCCATTTAATCCGTCAGGTGCAGAAGGATTGACATGCAAATTTGTTTCTTGCATTATGTAGAAACTTTCCTCTCTGCTTTTTTCTTTATTCCCGTATAAATCTTCAATAGTTACATACCATGCTATATTCTGCCCACAGGCTAATTCAGATGAGTTGATAACTGCTTCTGCCTGATTCTGGGTTTTTAATTCCCCTGTTTTGTTTATCCAGCTTGTTCCGTTATTAAATGAAAAAACAGCTGATAAAAAATAACTCCCATTTATAGTTGAACTTAGAATAATTTCCTCACCCTGAATTGCACATGTCGGGCTGTCCATATTAGTGATGCATATCCCAAGCCACGGGGTAAAATCAATGTTTCCAGCAGAATCATTTCCAGAAGGCCCGCTGCATTTTCCCCAGTAATTGTTTTCTGCATTTAATAAAACTGCTCCGTCCCATTTTAAGCTGTAATTATTGTTTATGAATTTATTGTAATTAATTAATGTATTTGTAGAAAAAGCAGAGTTCCAATTAGTGCTCCATATCCCTGTTTCTATTTTTTCTATTTTGTTATTAACTATGTTTATATTTGTGGTTTTTCCAAGAATAGATATTCCTCTTGAGCCGTCTGCATTTTCCCCAGTAATTGTATTGTTTGAGATTATCCCAGAACTTGCCCCTTCGTTGCCGTCATCTACAGCCCCATTCCAAAATCCGATGCCTCTCCTGTTTGATTTTAATTTTTCTATTATATTATTGCTTATTTCAACATCAGTGAATTTTCCATTGCCATTTCCAGGATAAGAACTTGCAATTGTTATTGCTGTGCTTCTGTGGTTATAATCATAAGATTCTCCAGAACTCATATCAAAATGGTTGTTGCTTATTTTTTGCAGAGAAGTAATATCTGTTTCTCCATAAGTCATTATAAAAATTGAATCAACTCCGTAAATTCCAGCATCAAGATTATTATAGCTTATTTCAGTGTCGCCAGTATGTTTTTCCAATAAAATTGGGTTGGCTCCTGTCCCTCTTATACGATTGTTTGTGAAAATAAGCTGTTCTTTTCCGCTGTTTGAATAAAAACCATAATCTTCTTCATCATTAGGATTATTTGTCCCCTGAATATTAATTTCTGAAATTACATATACTGCAGAATCATAAGCTGATTGCGTATAAATTCCAACATTTGTTCTGCCGTCATTTCCATCTCCGCCATTTGACGCCCCTCCTGCATTTCTTAAGCTAAAATTGGAAAAAATTACACTTCCATTGGCAGTTATTTGTATTAACCCTGTTGATGAGAGAAGCGCACTGCTCCCGTCAATTATTGTTTCGTTTTTATTTTCCCCGATTAGGTTAATTGATTTATCTATAACTATCTGGTTTTCAACATAAGTCCCTGCCCTTACAATAATTGTATCTCCGTTGGTGGAATTATTTACAGCATCCTGAATCTTGCTGAAATTTTCAGGAACATAAATAATACTTGCAGATACAAGGCTGATTGCGAATATAAAAAATACAGAAAAAGCTAAAACCCCTTTTGGAATATTTCCCCTCATTTTTCTTTCAGCACCTTCTGCTATTTAAATCTTCATAACTTAAACACAGTAATTACACTTTTATTGCTTCTTCCTTTTTTTCTCCTCTTGTCCCCCATCTTGTGTCATATAGTGTGAAAAGGGCAATCCAATAAAGCCAATATATTATTAGCTCATAAAATAATGCAAAGGGTATAGAATAAACCGCAGCTTTCGGCTCTTCAAAAAATAAGAGCATGTTCCTTATGAATGCCATTAAACAGATAGAAAGTATTAATGGAATCAGCACTAATGGATAAATAAATGCAAGGTAGATAATCATTACTCTCGCAAATAAGCTTAAAAAAGGAATTATAAATGTAAGAAAAGTTTCAAGCGCAAGCAGGGGGTTATATTTTAAACTATAAGGAAATATTACAATAGACTCTCTGATAAAGCTTTTTTTCCATCTTAACTGCTGAATAATATATTCTTTGTATTTTGTCGGAACCTCTGTGTAAGCTATTGCATTTTTGACATAGCTGATTTTGTATCCTATTTCTAAAAATAAGTTTGTTAGATGCCTGTCGTCGCCGTAAGTGCAGGATTTCCCAAGGAATTTTTGCGAAACATAAATTTCTTTTAATTTTTCTATATATTCCCTTCTGTAAGCAGATAAAACCCCTGTGCAACAGGTTACTATTCCAAATGCGGCAAGCCCCTGCCTCTCAAATGTAAATGCATTCTTATATCTGGCATCAATCATTTTAGTCAGGAAATTTTTCTCCCTGTTAAATGCCCTTATATTCCCAGTTACGGCACCAATTTTGGGATTATTAAATGGTTTTAAAATTTCTTTAATAGCATCCTTTTTAATTATAGTATCGGAGTCAATTGTAATAACAATCTCCCCATTTGCAAATTTTAATCCATAATATTGGGCATATCTTTTCCCGCGGTTTCTTTTCAAATGTATCGCTTTTATTTTAGGATATTTTTTCTTTAATTCTTTAATTATCTTAACAGTATTGTTCGTGCTACAATCATCAACTAAAATTATTTCATTGTCCCCTTCAGCATTTATTAAACTTTCAACACAAAGCCGCAATAGATAGTCTTTTTCATTATATACCGGGACAATTATGCTTGTCTTTGCATTATACTCTGAATAAGTTTTTTTTGATTTTATATCACTGATAAATCTCAGTATAAATCTATACCAAAGGTAGCCAAGAACTAAGTAGACATAGATGTGAATATAAATAGGAATTACTTTCAGCACCATATTTAACTGACAATTCCGCTTCCACTTGGCAGAATCATCCACCAGTAATCGCTGAATAATCTTCTTAACCCTTCATACGCGTCGATAAGCTCAGGATTTTCATTGAGAAGCTGTCTTACTTCTTCAATGCTTCTTTCTTCTTCCAGTTCTCCATTGTCATTTATAAGTATGAAATCTTCTATTTTATTTGAGCATCCGTCTGCAAAGGTAATTTTCATATTCTCGGCACTGAAGGAAAAATTGTTGCTTTCAGATATTGAAATGCTGTTTGATGTCTTGTTAAGTTTAAAAATCATATCCAAGTCAATATTGTCATTGTCAGTGTGCATTCTTCCTTTTGCACTGAACACAAGGCTGTCCGAAGTTATTCTTATGATTTTAACTGGCTTAAAGCTCATGGAAATTCTTTCTTTATTGTCCTGCGCAGTCAGACTTCCGTCGCCGTTTCCATATTCATTTAGATTAAAGTTTAATTTATTTTTATTGTTGAAATTATTTCCTATTAAGATTACATTTCCGTCTGAAGCTCTTAAAGAGCATGATTTCATTGGTATTTCCTGATTTCTTTTTTCAGAGCTGAAATTATGTTTAAACAATATATTAATGATTTCTGGAGAGCTCATTTTTTCAATTCCAGCATCTGTCTGAATGTAAATCGGAAGATTGAAAGAACCAGACAGCTCACTTGCAGATACAAATCCAAGTCCATTAGAAGCTTTAAAGTTTATTCCCTGAACCACAAGAACAGTCCATATGCAGAGAATAAAAAATACAACTCCCCATTTTAAAAATAATCTTGAATTCTGCGACATTTTCACCTCTTTGCTCTTTTTAATAATTATTTGTATATGCCCCAGTATTTAAATATGTATTATCGAAGAGAAGTAGTTACAGAATGTTTTATTTTCAGATATTAAGCAATGTTTATCGCAACATTTTTGCCTGCAATATTCCCTGCTTCATCAATTGCTTGTATGCCAATATTATGAGCCCCTGAATTTAAAGTTATTTTCTTCTCGCATATTCCATCAGTTAAGCGAGAGCACATTGTTCTCCATCTCGGATTTACAGCAGAATTGTCGATGTATTCAACTTTGTCAAAATTAAGTTCTGTTATATTTATCCTGAATTTAACTGCTCTTTCGTCAATAGTGTAATTTATGCTGTTTATTTTAGGCGCAGTTTTATCAATCCTCAGAATTATCTTTTTTGATTCATCATAATTCCCTGCAATGTCAGTTAAGTTAAACCAGTATTCAATTAACTGCCCATTATAAGCAGTTAAATCAGCATTTATTTCGCAGTATTTTTTTCCATTTGTTTCTTCTGTGCATTCATTTAAATCAACCTTGGCATAATCATATCCTTTGGCGTTGTTTCCATAAGTTAGGAAAAGTTCTTTTGGATTTTCTTCTTTAAAGCTGACATAAAATATTCCATTTGCAAAATCTTTTTTTGGCTCTGTTTTCTTTATATCTGGTTTTTTAGAATCAATAAAGAAAGTTACTTCTTTGTAAGCTTCATTTCCTGCGACATCTACTGCCTTAAACTGGATATTGTTTTCCCCTTCCTTAAAACTCCTTGTTCCAGAATATGCAGTGCAGTCTTCGCAAATCTTTGTCCATCTTCCTCTTCCACTAACTAAATCAGTGTAATATACATCTGATTTTTCACTTAAATTAAACCTTACAAGTGCTTTTCTGGCATTAATAACTGAATTGTTTAATGGAGCTATAATTATAAGTTCAGGAGATGTTTGGTCAAGTGTGTAATTCCCGTTCCATACGCACTCTCCACCTTCATAATTGCATACATTCCAGCTTCCAGAAGAATAGCATTCTCTTGCAGAATCATAATTTTCCATGCATAACTGGTATCCATTTGATGGAGATGTTCTGTCTGGTATTTTTGGACTGCAAAAATCAATTTCCTCACCTCTATTAAAACAAGCCCAGAAATCAGCACTTACAAAACTCGCACTGATTAAACAAACTATAAATGCCAATCCGATAATTATTAATTTTTTTTTCATTTTTATTTCTTTTCAGGATATTCAGCAACAATGCTTAATTTAGTTTCACCAGGAAAAGCACCTGATAATGCCTCTAATAATCCTTTCAACCCCTTTTCTATAATTTTCTTTCTTGATTCATCATCTTTTGCTGTAGCAAGTTCTTCAAGCTGGTGAGTTGTTCTACTGCAATACTCTCTAAAATTAGCTATATACCTGCTATTTTCAATGTCTATTAATCTAAGCTCCCCATTTGTTTCTGCTATTAATCTAAGCTCCCCATTTGTTTCTGCTGTTGGTGTCACAAGTCCATCATCATTTACATTTTTTAATGTTATTCTATATTCTTCTCTTCCCATTTTATTCTCTATTCTTATTTTATTTATGTTTCTTATTTATAATCTTTTTGATTTTACTAATATAAAAAAAGGGAAATAAAAGTTAAAAAATAAAAAATAAAAAATTCCCTTTTAAATTGCTTCTCCCCAGAAGTATATCTGTCCTGAGTCAAAGTCACCATTGCATGGTTCTGGCAAGTCAAGTTTGAATGTCAATGCCATTTCAGCTCCAGGTGCCAAGATATTTGCTAGGTAGTAATCTCCTATATCCTGATCTTGAAGGATTTCTGCATTATCATAGAATGGATCTGGATTATTAAATCCTATTCCATATTCTATATTCAAGTAACCTTCATCATCTACATTTCTGTCTGAATCAACTACGTCGTTTTCATCATCGCCCATTGTTGAGTAAGCACCATTTGTAGCATAGTAACTAAAGTTAGATAATGCTAATTGGTTTGTTGTTGGGCACATTGTTCCAGAGCTTGATGTGTCGTAGAAGTCTGTTCCTGATATAAACATATCAAGCATAACTCCTGAACTTTCATCAGCATCATTTCCTACTAAGATTGTGTCTGAATAACTTGAAGTTCCTGGTCTAACATCATCAAATGCTAGTTCTCCATCAATGCTTAAAGCAATGATTGGGTTAAGGAACCAGTATTCATTTTCATCCATAGTAGCTGACAATCCGTCCATATCAACAGCTTCAACTGTTACCCAGTATTCTCCATACATTGAATCAGCAGTTTCAACAGTTAATGTACAGTCATAAACTGCCATTGTTTGGTCTTCGAATTCTTCAAGGTTTTCTTCTAAAATTCTTGCACCACATTCCTCGTAAGGATTTCCAACTTTGCTATCATCTCTTTGACAGTTCACTTCAATATCATTGCCTTCTCCTTGTATTGAATCTCCAATTGTAGCAAAAACATCTTCTATTTTTTCTTTTCCATTCTTGTCCATTACAAGAACTTCCCAGTGAATTTGTTCACCTTCAAACGCATAGTTATTGATTCTTTCAAATAACTCTTCGCCATCGTCGGACATTCTTCCTGGTTCAGTTGCATCATCATATACAATTCTGCTATCACACATCCAAACATAGGGTGTGAAATCTTCTGTTATGATATCAACATCCATTGGAGTTCCTGTGCTTACAGCAAAAACTGCAGGCATGATAGAAAGCATCAAAGACATTACTAATAAGCTTCCTAATACTTTTTTCATTTTTCTTTATTTTAACCTCCTTTCAATCAATATAGTAGCGTTATACACCGCGGTATAACTATGAAATGTGTTTGAATTAATTCTGTCTCTTTTTTGTCCCTTTTTTTCCATGTTTGCACCTAAACGCATAGGGAGTTTAAATTAATGGCATTTAAAAGTATTGTTGTCGTCGACAAAATAGTTTTTTGTAGTTACTCATAACTGATGAAACAGAATTCTAAAATGTGTTTCTTATTCGCTGTTTTTTGTATTTGGCACTGCAATAGAGACAATTCTCATAAGAAATTCTATTGCCATTATGACAAACAGGTAGACAAAGGTGTATTCAAAAATTGAAGGAATCTGTGATATTTTTGAAATTACCGGCCCGCTGTCAAAAAATCCAGAAGTAACCAGTGCAATTGCCAAAAAATTAAACGGAAGCAGTTTTGCCAAATCCTTTGCCAGTTCTTCATTATAATAAGCAATTATTCTTATAACACTTATAATACATGCAGAAATCATAAGTATGCTTCCAATTTGCTGTTCTCTTGCAAGAAGAAGTATTATAACTGCCATTACAAAAAACCAGAATAAAACCAAAATAGGAAGAATAACAATATATTCCACAATATACAAAAAAATTTCCAGAAGTTTATTCAATAATTCGTGCTCTACATTGTTATACTGGGACAGGTCCAGCTCAAGAATGTCTCGTTTAGAGAGAAATTTATGGAACTTCCATATAAAAATAGAATACGCAATAACCAATGCAATAACAATGCACAGAGTTACATAAGGCCAGTATTCCGGAGATATAGAATCTTTAATTCCGTTAACTGTTTTATTCAGGCTGTCAGCTATTGATTCAGTTATGTTAGATTCCATTCTTTCCCCCTTTTAAATTGCAATACTTTTAATTAGAATTTGGGTTTAATAAAGTTTTGGCTTTGTCAGCTTTGAAAACTATTTCTTTTTTAACTCTTTATCCCATCTTGCACTTTTGCACTTTGGGCATATAAGAGGGCGTTCACTGCCTCTTGAGAACCATACATGCAGGCATTTATTGCATCTATACGCTGTTTTTCCAAATTCTTTTATTTTTATTTCTGGCATAGTTTACTTAGTTGATTTTACTTTATAAAGATTTCCTAACAGCGAAATGTTTAAATAGTAAGGTTTACTTAATTAAGTAACATTAAATAGTAAAGACAAAATGATTAATAAACAAATTTATAAAAATGAAAAAACTAGCCGTAGTATGGAAAAAAGAGAATTTAGGACATTAGATTTATTTGCAGGTGTTGGAGGCATTCGGCTGGGGTTTGAAAGAGCAGGGTTTAAAACTATTTTTGCCAATGATTTTGATAAGACATGCAAAGACACTTATGATTTAAATTTTAGCGAGCCAAAATTAACAATAGAAGATATATGGAAAGTTAACATAAAAGAAATTCCAGAATTTGATATTTTGCTGGGAGGTTTTCCGTGCCAGGCTTTCTCTGTTGCAGGATATAGAAAAGGATTTAAGGATGACAAGGGCAGGGGCAATTTATTTTTTAAGATTGCAGAAATATTAGAAGAAAGAAAACCACGGGCATTTTTACTGGAAAATGTAAAAAATCTTAAGGGGCATGACAAAGGAAAAACATTTAAGATTATTAAAAATACCCTTGAAGATTTAGGGTATACAATAAAATTTAGCGTGTTAAACAGCATGACACATGGCAATATACCGCAAAATCGGGAGAGGATATTTATTGCAGGTTTTTTAGATAAGAAAAAAGCAGAAGCTTTTGATTTTCCAAAAGGGATAGAGCTGACAAAATCATTCAAAGAATTTACAGCAGATGAAGCAGAAGATAAATATTATTATAACAATAAGCCTTTATTTAACAAGATAAAAAAAGATATTAATTCTGAAAATACTGTTTATCAATGGCGCAGAAAGTATGTAAGAGCAAATAAAAAAGGAGTATGCCCGACATTAACTGCAAATATGGGGTTGGGCGGGCATAATGTTCCAATAATAAAAAATCATCAGGGAATAAGAAAATTAACTCCGAGAGAATGTTTTTTATTGCAGGGATTTCCTAAAAACTTTAAACTTCCGGATTTAGCAGACAGCAAGTTATATCATCAGGCAGGCAATAGCGTAGTTGTACCTGTAATTCAAAGAATAGCAGAGAATATGAAAATTGTTTTAGAAGGCGGGCATATAAATCCACAAACAGCTTTACTTTAGGCTATGCTCCCAAATTCTTTCTACTATCCAGCCGGAATTTTGATAAGCCAGAGTAATTTCTTTATCTCTCAGGATATTCTTATTTATTTTTAGAAGCCGGTAGGATTTATTTGATTTTGGCATGATAAAATGAATAGGGCATTTATGCCAGAAACAGCCGTCTATAAAAATAACTTTCTTTTTATTGCAGCTTATAAAATCTGGATTGCCGTAGACTTTAGGTTGATAGGCAAAGCCTTTTGATTTTTCCCTTGATAATAATTCTGGCTTTATCATTTTGCTTCTAATTCTTGACATGCAATAAATTCTCTGTTTTTTAGTAAGGTTGTCCATTAAAAATCAAAGCAACTGAACTTTAAAGCCCTTGCAAGATGCAAATGTATTATGCAGGTGTAGAAAATCATGCGGGGGGCAGGGTTCGAACCTGCGCAAGCACTAAGCTACTGGATCTTAAGTCCAGCCCGTTTGACCACTCCGGCACTCCCGCAATAAAAATTATTTGTTTGTTTAACTTATAAATTTATTGATTAAGAGCTCTGGATAAAATTATTGGCAGAAACAAAGCAAAACCAGAAATGCCTTTATATATAATGTAATTTCTATTTTGCGGTAGCAAGTTAATAATGTTTATTTTACCCTGCTTGTAGTATCAAAAATCAGTCAATGTTATTAAGGATGTCATCAATCTTACCATTAACTAATCTGATAATCTCTTCATCAGGTTTGTTGTAATTTTTTGCCTTGGCTTTCAGAGCTTCAGATGCCCCTGCAATTACAGCCCTTTTAATTTTTGACGGGCTTTCTTCTGAGAAAAAATTTTCTTTCATTTTAACCTCCTCTTTAAACTCTTTTATTTTCTTTCAAAGATTTACATCTTTAATATAATAATAAAAAACATATAGCGAAGTTTATTAAGTTAACTATGCTCGACTGATATACTGGAAAGGTATTTATTGCTTCCTGTTCAAACTAATTTTATAAAAATAAAGAAGTAGATTAAATAAAAAAATTATTTAGCATAATCGACAATTGCCAAGATTACGCCAACAATTGTTGCAACAACTACAATCCATCCGGCAACTATTGCAACTATGGAACCGCCAAGCCATATTGGCAGACTTAAAACTCCATCAATCATAGCAAAACCAACAGATAATGCTACAATCACGCCAGTTACCCATGCAACAAAACTGATAAGTTTATGCATTGATGCTTTCCCTTTTTTCATATCAACCTCCTTTTGAATTTATTCTAACACTCGAATATATACATTATAGTATATAAACATTTCTCCAGAAGTGTTGTTGCATTAGGGGGGATCGATAAAATAGAAAATAATTTAAATATCGGACCACTAACAAATTATGATAAGAATAAACAAAAATAGGTTTTTTTATACCATCATAGTTATTATGATAATTGATTTAATTATAGATGGTATTGACGATTTTGGCACTAAATTGTATCTAATTCATTTAATAAGAAATTTAATTATTGTTGGTTTAGCTTTAATTATAAGTATTAATTTTAAGAAAAATTAATATAGAAAAAAGACCTGTTTATGCAACGATGTACTACAGAATATGTTAAGTTGCACTTGATTAATTAAAGAAAACTTTCCTACGGCGTTCTTATTGCTTACACCGACATGACAAAGGTTTGATTATGGTATTGCCCATATTTTAGAAAACATTATATACTAAAAATTGGTGGATAATAAATGGAAGCATCTCAAATTTACATTTTGATTTCAATAGTAGTTTTATTGATAATTGCTATTTTAGTATTTTTTGTTAGAAAGAACAAGAAACAAAAACCCTTAACTCTATTAGCAGGATTAGCGTTTGGATTTATTATAGCAGGAATAGTCTTTGGAGAAAGCCGATTAGTAAGTTATAGTTTAATTGGGATAGGAGTATTAATAGCCCTCATAGACATAATAAAAAAATCCAAAAAATAAACATAAAAACCTACATACCAAGGTATGTAACAAAGTTATATCTGAAAAGTTTACTAAAAGGATAATGTTGCTTACACAATTAATTCCCTTAAACTAAACAGCATAATGCCTGGTTTTATTGACATTATGTAATAAATGGTTACATCTCGTCCATTACTTCGATTCCCAGCAAGTTCAAAGAATTCTTTAAAGTCTGGGCAAATGCTTCGACTAGCTTTAACCTGAAATCTTCATTTTCATTTCCGATAACTGGGCATGAATGATAAAACTCGTTAAATGTCTGAGCTAACTGGAAAGAATAATTTGCTATTAAATTAGGCGAAAGCTTTTCAGCTGCGCTTTTTACAATGTCTGGGAATTCTGCAATTTTCTTTACTAACTCTGTTTCGTGATGCTCTAATTTAATTATTTTATAATTTTTTATTTTCTTTTTTGACTTTCTCAAAATAGACGACGCTCTTGCATAGCTATATTGAAGATAAGGACCAGATTCTCCGTCAAAGGAAAGAGAATTTTTCCAGTCAAAGATTATATTTTTATTATTGTCGTTTTTTAGCATTGAGAATTTAATAGCTCCTAAAGCAATTTTAATAGGATCTCCTTTTGTATTTCGTTTTTTAACTTCTGATTTTGCTTTTTTAACAGCTTCATCAAAAAACTCTTCTAACAAAACCAATTCTCCTCTGCGAGTTGACATTTTTGCAGCTCCTCTGTCTGTTTGTATTAAAACAAAAGAATAATGAACTGACTCTGGAGATGGATATCCAAGAAGTTTTAGTGCTTCACAAATCTGCTCAAAATATAATTTTTGGTCTTCACCAAGAACAATTAGATTTCTTCCATTTTTTAATTTGTCAATAGTATATGCAATATCTCTTAATCCATAAAGTCCAGTCCCATTGCTTCTTGCAAGAACAAAAACAGGAGCTTTCATTTTGTGAATAACCGGAGTGTTTTTTTGGTCAAGCACAAGCCTGCCTTCATCATCTTCAAATAATTTTCCTGTTTTTTTGAATCTTTCAAGCAAATCTTTAGATGGTTTTCCTACATATCTGGATTCATAGTCAAAGTTGTCAAATTCAATCCCAAAACTAGCAAATATTTTCTTCTGCCCTTCAACACAAGTATCAACAATCTGCCTGAACAACTCAACTATTTTTTTGTCTTTTGATTCAAATTTTTCAAGAAGTTCAAACACTTTTTTCTCTAATTCAGGATTATCTGCTACTTTTTTAGATATTTTAATATAGTTGCCAAGCATAGAAGAAAAATTATCTTTAGGTTTAAACACAAGAGCTAACATAGCTATTTGTTTGCTTACATCATTAACATAATAATGTATTTTTACTTTGTTTCCTCTGAATTTTAATATTCTTACAATTGAATCCCCAATTATAGAATTTCTTGCTCTTCCAACATGTGGCGATGCATTTGGATTAACGCTTGTATGTTCCACAAGAATTTTTCCATTTTCTTTTCCCTGCCCAAATTCAGGAGAACATGCTCTTGAAAGTGTTTTTTCAGCAAACATCTTATTATCAATAAAGAAATTAATGTACGGGCCGTTAGAAATAACTCTTTCAATTTCAGCAGGCAGTTTCTTGCCAAGCTCTTTTGCTAAATTAGATGCAATTTCATTCGGAGATTTTTTAAATTGTTTTGCAAGAATAAATGTGGGGAAAGCATAATCTCCTAATTCTGGGTTTGAAGGAATTTCAATAGAGCTTTCAATTTCTTTTTTGCTAAGTTTTAACTTATTTTTTAATAAATCTGCCAGTATTTCTTTCATAATTTATAGAATAATAAAGTGTTAATAAATTTAATCCTTATTCGGAGTTTCTGCATTCTTCAAGATTTTTTCCGCAGTTTGTACAGAATTTTTCATCACCTATTGAAACCTTGCATCCAGGGCAGTTTGTCAAAGGAACTTTCATTTTCCCGCCACATTGTGGGCAAAATTTCTGTTCCGGATCTCCTCCTCTGCCACATTTGACACATTTTGGAGGTATTACTCTTTTTTCAATAACTGCTTTATACCCTGCTTTGCCAGAAACTATTTTTGAAAAAGCATCCTGAATATTTACCGGATCCTGATAATTTCTTAAATCAATACAGCTTCCCATTTTACCCCTTTTTATTATTTATACTACTAAAATACAAAAACAGCTTTTTAAATTTTATTGTTGAGTTTTGATAGTAATCACTTAACTTAATATAAAGAAAATCCTCACGTAAGCTTAACTTGCCTTAGTTATAATTTTATTTTAATCATTAACCCAATATTTTCTTATCATTAAGCTAATTTATTCGTTATCACACAATATTAAAAGAATTACTTTCCTGCTTTTATTCCCTTAAAATCTTTCCATGCCAACTCAAACATCTGCTCTAATGCTTGTGCAAAGAAAGGGGTATGTATCCATACACCTACATCATAACTTGGATGGATTTCTTTGTCGTCTAAAAGCATAAACATAAGCTGTTCGCCGTCAATTATTGAAAATCTCGCGTTAATATTTTTCATATTTTTAACTTCAGCAACTTTTGCGAGCTGTTTTGCAATTTCCTCGTTGCCAGAAGTTATCGGTGCAGAAACCCTTATTTTAACCCCTCTTTTTTTTGCCTTATCAAGTGAAGGCATAAGTGCTTCTAACTTCCTGTTAATCCCTTCAGCTGTGGTAACAATATTGACTGTTTTTTCAGCCCCGTTAATAAGCATATCAAGATGGTTGTATATATTCTGCCTTCCTCTTAAACTTCCTGATAAATCTGAAGGTTCAATGAATTTTATCCCCTGTGTAAAAATAGAATGCAATTCCTGTAAAACCTCATCCCCTTTTAATTCTTCAAGCCTCTTATGTTTTTCTTTTGTTGAAATTACTAAATTTCTTTTTACTCTTTCAATAACTTCATTTGGCTTAAGTGCAACAAATTTTATCGGTTTGCCAAGCTTCATTACAATAAATCCTTTTTTCTCCAAACTTTCTAAAATATCATATGTCCTGCTTCTTGGAACATCGCTGATATTGCTTAATTCCCCTGCTGTACTTACCCCTCTTGAAAGGAGAGCAGTCCAAACTTTTACTTCGTAAAGATTTAGATCAAATATTTTTCTTAACCTGCTTAAAAATTCCTCCTTGACAATCATATCAGTTTCAATACTTTTCTCTTTTTAAATGTTTTGTTGTTTTATTTCTGGATAATGAAGAATAATCTTTACCTTTCAATAATGAAAACTGCCGAGATAAATTGATTATTAAAATACATTTTATATAAAATTATGCATTACAATTTATTGCCCGGGCAAATGCCTTCACTATAACGCGTCACATCCTTATTTGAGCAAGCTTCGCACTTGTTTCCAAAGGTTATAGCACATGGATAATCTATACATTTAACCCCTTCTCCAAACCATCCGCAAACAGGCAGGTATTCTTTTGTGCAGATGATATCCTCTTTGTCTTCAGCAGTGCAATAAATGTAATTATCTATTTTTGTTCTCCACGAAATAAGTTCGGATTCCATGTAATTTTGGTTGTCATTTCTTTGAAATTTTATTGTGTAACAGCCATCACAGCCGTTGTAGGTTACATCGACAACAGTCAGTCTTGTACTGCTTATTGGTGCAGCAATAAGATTTATCGCCCTTCTTTCATTTTCAGATTTAAATTCCCACTCGCGGATGCAGGCACCGACACTTTCATTCCAGCTGTATCCTGCAGAAGTAAGACATCCATAAAAATCTCTGCCCCCTCCAATAATGTTATTATTTTCTTTATCTAGAACTAAATAAATTAAAGTAATATAAATTATCAAACCCATTATTATCGAGCATAAAAGTATTGTTATTGCAATTTTATTATTGTCTTTCATAACTACTTATATGAAACTTCATTTATAAATAATCCTATGGCTTCAAATTGGTTTGAAGTAAATAAAATTTATAACTTCGAGCCCAAAACTGCCCCATAATTTAAGATTATAAAACCTATCTATAAAACAAACGCATAATAAAACTTCTATTATCTTGTATAACATAAGAATTTTTATAACTATAACCAGAACTTATGAAATGGATCAAGAATTGGCGGTTATGTTCTTTTCATTGAATAGTTGATTAATAAGGAGTTTAAGAGAATTCGGGAAGGGAGATGTAGGATATACACCGACGGAACCTCATTAACATTGAAAATCAAAAATCGGAAGGTTTATAAACATTCATTAATAATGAATAATTATTCACTTTTAGTGAAAATATAAGATGATTCCAAAGAATACAAAGAAGATAATATTATACTTACTAAGAAACTTAGAGCTGGTTAATATTAACCAGATTTCTAAGCTATTAAATATTAGCGTAGGGAGTTCATTTAAAATTCTAAAAGAGCTTGAAAAAAACAATATTGTTAATTCTTCTGATTTAGGAAATGCAAAATTTTATCAAATTAATTTCGATAATGAAGAAGCAATAAAATGGTGTGAAATTCTTTTATCAGAAGAAAGAAGAAACCTAAATGGATATTCGAAAATCTATGCCGAAGAAATACAAAAATTTGGATATGCAGAATTGATTATTTTATTTGGCTCTATTCTTACTAATAAGGATTTTAATGATATAGATGTTTTATTTATAACAAATAAGCCCAAAGAAGTTGCTAAGTTTTGTTTAAATTTATCAAAGGTTAGGACTAAACCAGTAGTTCCTTTGATATTGAAGAAAGAAGATTTTATTAAAGAAATAAAGAACAAAAAAGAAGCAGTTTTAAATATTTTAAAAACAGGAGTTATATTAAAGGGAGAATCAATTTTTATTGAGGTGTTAAAAAATGTCAGAAAGTGAAGATAAAATGAAATGGTGTTTAGAAAGTGCAAAAAGAATGAGAAAGATTAAGCCAAGTGATAAACTTTCTAAGTAACATATTGAGAAGGCGAAACATAATCTTAAGGCGGCATATTATAATGTTCAAGGACATTTTGATGACTGGGCCGTTTCTCAATCTTACTATGCTATGTATCACTCACTCTTAGCAATTTTGTTTAATAAAGGTTTTGAATCAAAGAATCATGAGTGCACAATAAGCACAGTAGAATTTTTAATTGAAAATAAAGAAATTGAGTTGGATATGGAAGATTTATTATTTATTAGAACAACTGAACAAATGACAACTAAAGATGCCAAATCATTGAGAGAAGAATTTCAATATGGCACAAAAACAGACGTCAATAAAGTTCTTCTTACAGAACTCCTAGAAAAATCCAAAGCTATCGTGGAGAAAATAGAAGTTATGTTAAGCGAGATGCAACCTCAAAAATAAACAATTTCTACTTTATTGTATAAATAGAAAAATATCTAAGTTGTAACCCTTACTCAGATTTTATCAAGAAATATTCCAATCTTTTTTCCTTTTATATTCAACTCTTCTTTTTCATAGCCATTAATTTTGTCTTCTTTATTCAGCATCTCAAATTCTTCTGCATTTGTTCTTTCTTTAATCAGTCTTTCTTGTTTTTTAAGGAGCATTAACATGCCTTCTTCAGCAATTATTTTCAAACTGATTTTATCTTCCTTGACCATTGAAAGTTTTTTCCTTAAACTCTGAACACTCCTTATGATGTTTCTTGCATAACCTTCTGCTTCTAATTCCGGAGTAATCTCGGTGTCCAGTTCTACTTTCCATTCGCCATTTATAATTTTATTTTGAACTCTTGTCTGAATTTCAGTTTTCCAGATTATTTCTTTCACATTTAATTGGTTCTTTATAACATTCTCAATAAGTTTATCTGGTTTTTTATAATAATGAATCATGGCTTTTGCAAGAGGCCATTTTAGTCCAATTCCTGTTTTATCTCTTTCAGCCAAACCTTTTTCAATTATTTCCAAAGCGCAATTAAATTCATTTTCCAATTCAGCATCAATCAGTTTCTTATCTGCTTTGGGCCATTTGCTTAAATGAACCGACTCTTCATTTACAAGCCCTTTTTTTCTTAGTTGCTGCCAGATGTATTCTGTAAACAAGGGGCATATTGTCGAAAACATCTGGATTGTTTTTATGTAAGATTCTTTAAGAGCAGAAAAAACAACTTCTCTGTTTTCTATTGACTTGTCCCTTGTAACTTTAATATATACTCTTGATATATCTAAAAATAATTTTTCAATCTCAGTTATTGTTTCATCTAATTGATAAGTTTCAAATAATTCTGTAACTTTTTCTATTGTTGAATTTAATCTGGACAAAATATACCTTTCTTCTATTCCTCTTTCTTTTGATTCTTTTGAATTTAGATCAATAAGATAGTTGGCAGTATTCATTAACACAAGAAGATTTCTTTGCTTTTGTTTTACATCTTCCCACGAGAAATTAATATTCTCTCCTGCTGTAGAATTGCATAAATAATATCTTAAAACTTCAGAACAATATTTGTCAATTACTTCATACGGAGAAATTATATTGCCAAGTGATTTTGACATTTTCATTCCCTGAAAATCTAAAATCATTCCATGGACAAATACATTTTTATAAGCACTTTTTTTGAACATTATTAAAGAGCATATTTGAAGCATATTGAACCATAGCTTTGTCTGCTCTGTTGCTTCCAGCACTAAATCAGCAGGAAACCATTCTTTTATTAGCTCAGGTTTATTATAAAGGCAGTTCCATGACGCAGTTCCAGAATCTATCCATACATCAATGACATCTTCAACTCTTTTGTACTTTTTGCCATTTTTTTCAATTACAACTTTGTCAATATACGGGCGGTGCAAGTCTTTAGGAACATCTTTTGCAAGTTCTTTTAATTCATTTAAACTCCCGATTACAATAAAATCATTTTTATCTTTTTCATTTATCCAAATAGGCATAGGGCATCCCCAGAATCTCTGTCTTGTTAAACCATTATCTCTTAAATTTTTAGTCCATCTTTCATAATCTTCTCCAGAACGATTTGGCACCCAGTAAACATCTTTATTAAACTCCAAAAGTTTAGGAACTAAGTCTTCAATTTTCAAGAACCATTGTTCTGTTGCTCTAAAAACAACTGGCTTATGCGACCTCCATGAAAAAGGATATTCATGCTCAACTTCTGTTTTCTCAACTAAACAACCTTTTTTCTCAAATTCTTGAATAAATTTTTTATCATCTTCTTTTGCAACCCAGCCATTAAACATACCCATATCTTCAAATTCCCCTTTTTCATTAAGAGTATTAAATGCTCCTATTCCATATTTCTGCCCAACTTCATAATCTTCTGGACCGCAGCCAGGCGCACAATGAACTAAACCGCTTCCAGAACTAACATCAACATATTCTTTGCTTAAAATAACTGTGTGAACATTTTTCCATTGTTTTTTTAGATTATCATAAACTTTTTTTAAGTCATTATAAAAAGGATGAACATATTCCCTGCCTTCCAGCTCTTTTCCTAAGAATTCTTCTACAACTTTGTATTCTTTTCCAAGCAACCCATGGATAAATGCTCCTGCCAATGCTTTTGCAACAATCCAGTATTCATTTTCAACCTGAACTTTAACATATTCTAGATCAGGATTAACCATGATTGCAAGATTAAAAAAAATCGTCCACGGAGTTGTTGTCCAGATTATAAAATACTCGTCTTTCTTGCCCTTTATCTGGAACTTCAAGAATATTGAAGTGTCTTTTACATTTTCATATTCTAATTCATGCTTTGCCAAAGAAGTTTCAGATTGCGCATCCCAGTGCATAACTTTTTTGCCAAGATATAATCTTTTCTGCTCCCATGCTTTTTTTATAAATGCCCACTCACCTTCAATATACTCGTTTGTAATTGGCATATAAGCATTTTCAAAATCCATCCAGATTCCCATTCTTTTCAAGTCCTTATTCATTATTTCTGCATTTTCAACAGAAAAATTATGACATTCTTTTGTGAATTTATCCAATCCATATTTTAATATATCTTTTTTATCTTTTAATTTTAGTTTTTCCTGGACTTTATTTTCTGTTGGAAGTCCGTGCATATCATATCCTGCCCTGTCCCACACATTCATTCCTTTTAATCTAAAATATCTCATTGCAATATCTTTCATGTTATTATTCCAAGCATGCCCGATATGAAGCCTTCCAGAAGTATATGGTGGTCCCTGCAAAAAATAAAATTTCTTTCCTTTAGAATTCTTTTTAACAGCTTTTTCATAAATTTTATTGTTTTTCCAAAATTCAAGCATTTCTTCTTCAATTTGTTTTATTTCTATCATTTTTAATTGTAGTTTCTTTCTATCTAATCTCTTTCTTTTCTAAAGAAAGAAATTATATTTAATAATGTTGTGATTGTCTTTCACTTCTTCTTGCCAAATATTCCCTAAACTTTCCTGTTATCCCTTTTCCAAACATAACTTCCTGCATTATGTCTTCAAAAGAGTTAAAACATCTCTCTGCTTCTTTATAAGCTTCAGTTTGCTCAGCTAGTTTTCTTTCATTATCATTAAATGTGAGAAATCTTTCCAATATTCCCTTGCATGCATCGCTATAAATAACCCTTTCCCTGTATGCAAAAGATTTAACAACAGCCATTTAGTTTCTCCTGCGCAAGCCAAAGATATGGACAGCGCTAAATAATAATAGCAATAGCTATAGAGATAGAAGAAACACTTCCCATAATTTTTTTATAAGCTATTTGCATATTTTTTTTAATAACCAGATATTTATAAAGCTGTCGGAGGGGGAAGCCATTCATTTGCCCAGCTTTTTGTGTTGTTTGTTGCTCCCTGAAATGTCACAACAGCAAGAGAGGCAAGGAATACTGCCCCATTAACATATTTGAAAAATAATATTTCAGGATAATGTACTAATGTTTTAAAAAACTTTTCAGGAATTATTGCAAGTGTTCCAAGAAGAGAAAAAACAGTGTCTCCAATCAAAAATCCAATTGCGAAACGAACGTCTATAAAAAACAAGATCGGCAGAAAAACAAGGGGGATTGTATACATTATCGACTCTAGTAATCCTGGGAATATTGTAGTATAAAATAATTTTTTATTTCCAAACATATTTCTTCCCTCTCTATACATGCATTGCAGTGTTCCGCAACTCCATCTGTACGATTGTTTAATTTGATTATTAATTCCAGTCAGCTTCTCGCCGTCAACATCTGGTGCAGAAACTACTGCATCGTCAGCAACATGTATTCTGTAGCCTTTATTCTGCAGAATCCATGTATAATATGTGTCTTCTGTTTTGCTTCCGCAGGGTATTGGTATTTTTTTTAATATATCTGTCCTATATATTGTAGATGCTCCGCATACAACAAACACAGCACCTCTTTTTTCCTGTGCGTTTTTTCTGAATCTTCCAATTTCATTTATCCACGATTTCCCGTAATAATAAGCTTTTGAAAGAGCATTTTTAGGCTTGCTTAATCTTCCATAAGAAGTTACAGCAGCAACCTTATCCTTGTTAAAATGAGCCATCATTTTTTCTATACATCGAAATTCTCCCTTAACCCTGCAGTCTCTGACATATAAAAACTCTCCAAGAAGATTATCGGCATTTTTAACTACATAATTTATTTTCTTTGCTTTTGATACATTTGGGCATTTGATATATAGTAAATTGCCGTAATTTTTGTTTAATTTATAAATAAATGGCTTTGCATTTGCTGAACCAGAGCAAATAATTACATTATGCACAGGATAACTTTCACTATAAACTGCTTTTATTGTTTTTACTATATCTTCTTCTTTTTCCCTGTGTATTGGTATTAAAACAGAAACTTTTTTCAATGGTTCATAAGGGTTAACCAGTTTTTCTTTTCCCCCAGTTATATAAAAGACTATAAGTGTAATTATATCTATGAATAGTGTTAATCCAAAAAATGTCCAGATTGAAAAAGGCCCCTTCATTTTTCCACCTTAAATTAAAGTTATAGTTACAGTGTGCTGTATTGGGAAGGGAACATCGAATACTGCATAGTTCTCATTATTAATTTTAATATTAGTAAACCGTGCGTAAGAACCGCCAATTTTTACCCTGCTTGCAATTTTATTGTTTGTATGCACCTTTAATGTTAAATCTTGCTTGTAGATTTTGCTTTTCATAATGCTTGGAGTGTTTATTGTAAAAGAGATTGTATTTGCATTTTCATTGTAATTTGATATCGTTGAATTATTCTTCAAGTGAATATATCTTACAACATTTCCTATTGTATCAACCCAGACATTTTTTAAATGAAGGTAGTCTATTACCCCGCCATCATTACATTCGTTGTGAAAAACGAGATTTGCCCATTTGCCCTCTTTCTCTGCTTTATCAATTACTGTAAAATAATCTGGAGGCTCTAATTCATTTCCAGGATAACCATGTGAATTAAAACTTTTTAAATCAAAAAAATTGCTTGGATAGTTATTTTCAAGTTCATTGTAATTGTATCCTCTTGCTGAAAGGAAATTCCAATTGCTCTTCATTATATTTTGTATATTTGCATTTGTGTATCCGCACGGATATGCATGAGTTATAATGTCGCTTCTTTCTGCTAAAGTATGCGCAACTATCTGCTGGATATTCCTTTCCATATCTGCAATATATGCTTTATCACTTACTTGGCTGCAAAGATGGTTTTCAGTATGCGTTCCAAGTTCATGCCCTCTTTTAAAAATACTATTATAAAAAATCCAGCGTCCGAATAAATATTTATCTGTGTTTGTCAAAAAATATGTCCCTTTATACCCATGTGAATCAAGCTCATCAATACAGCTTTTGTAATAATCATCAATAGAAACAGAAACAGCCCCTTTTTTGCAGTTTTTCCAGTCGCATATTTCTACATCATTTATAACTGAACTTCCGTCTGATTTCCCGCATATCTGCACAGCGTCAGTAGCTGTCCATCCCCATCCGCATGTTTCTATTATTATTGTATCTGCCAAAAAACTATGATTTACATTTTTAAATAGCGTGCATTTTTTAAAATTTCCTGTTAAGAGATTTCTAGTTTCATTTGTTGCACTGTTTCTTCCCCAAATATTTCTAAAACACATATCATAATCCCCTAATATAGTTACATTGTTAAGATAAACAGGTTTTTCATAAGACAATGTTAAATTTGCGATTACATTCCAGTTTGAGGGAGTCCAGCTGTATCCATACCCGCTCCACTGCCCCTCTCTACATCCAGGTTTAGTTGCATCTGGCGGACCAGCAGCATATCTTGCATATGAACCTGCATTTTCAGATGTAGCTTTTGCATAATTTGCATATTCGCATATTTGCGTGGAAAAATTCGCTGGGGGTTGGTTGTGCTCATTATTAGTAAGAGAATAAACTTCTTTAGGCAGTAAAAATGTTACATTTTCCTCTTTTTTTAATTTTTTAAGCGTGTTTGTATATACAAGCCATTTCTCAGAATTGATTTTATTTTCTTCACTTTCAAAATCTTGCTGGTGGACCCATAATGGAATTACTAAAATACCATCTATCTTTGTTAAGGGAACATAATCAGAATCAAAGTTGTTTATCTCGTTAAATATATCCCCCTGCGTTTTAAATTTAGTATCTTTTCCAGCATCGCCGTTTGTTGTAAAACTTATACCATACTGAATAACATTAAATTCTGGAGTTGAATTGACTGGAGGCAAGCCTGCTTCTACAAAAACATCAAAATATTGCTTTAGCCCAAGCTCTTCTGCAACTTTTCTTGTGTCCTCTGTGAATTTGCCGTGAATTTGGTTGTAAGCTGTGGGCATATTTGGATTTGAAATTGACACTTCCCTTAATCTTAATTTAAAAGCATCCTGCCCTGATTTTATTATTTCTTTTTGCTGTTTAGGCAAAAGTTTATCCATTTCCATTTCTAAATCATCTCCAAGATATCCTTTTTGTATAAGTTCTATATATTTGTTATTATACATTTCTAAAAACGGCTCCATGAAATCAGAATCATTTACAATACTTCCCGGATAAAAACTAATTCCTGCCGGGATTTTATTGCTTTCAAAAAAATAAGTTATATTATGGTAAAAATAAAACCAATCTTCAGAAACACTTCCATCAATATCCCCCATATACGGAACAATGTAAACTTTTTTATTGATGGTGCTTAAAGAGCTAACTACTGAAAAAGCAAAAATAATCATTGCAAACAACATTATTATTTTTTTAATTTCCATTTTCAAAATTCCAGTTTAATATAATACTTGCAATATCTTCAGCTTGTTCATCTGTCAAGCTTGGATAAATAGGAATAGAAACTGCAGTTTTGTCTGCTTTAAATGTATTTAGGAACTTTTTGTCCTGGAGATTAAGGCATCTGTGTGCTGGTTTGAAAACCGGTTTGGCAGCATCTACGCCTCGTTTCCTTAAATTTTCTATAAATAAATCTGCTTGGGCATGTTTTATCACATATCTGTAGAAAATTCCATCTTCCGGAAGTAAAAAATTGGCATTGCTTTCTTTAAACATTTTATTGTATTTTTCTGCAATCTCTTTCCTTCTTTTTATAAATAAATCAAGTTTTTTAAGTTGCGACAGCCCTAAAGCTGCCTGCAAATCAGACATTTTGTAATTGTAAGACTCTCCAAAATTTTCTTTGTTGTCATATTTTGTTAAATTTTTAATCCTTTCAATAATCTCTTTATCATCTGTTAAAACTGCCCCGCCCACACCCGAAGTTATCATTTTTGTGGCATAAAAAGAAAAAATTGAAATTTTTCCAAAGCTTCCAAGTTTTTTGTTGTTAAACTCTGCGCCTACAGACATTGCACAATCCTCTATTATTGGAATTTTTAACTCCAAAAATTTTTCTATTTCAGATTTTCTACCGAACATATGAGGGATTATAATTGCTTTTGTTCTGCTGTTAATTTTATTTTCCACATCTTTAAATGAGATGTTATAATCTTCTCCTATATCTGCTATTACAGGTTTTGCCCTGCAGTATAACACAGCACATAAAACACTGTTGCATATATATGAAGGAAGAATAACTTCGTCGTTTTCTTTGATATTCAATGCCCTTAAGGCAAGATGCAGTGCACTTGTACCAGAGCTTACAGATATCCCATATTTTCTACCTATATACTTGCATAATTCTGCTGTAAACTCTTTTGCAATATTTCCCGTTGCGATTTCTTTTTCATTTAACGCCTTTACTACAGCATTTATATCATCAATTTCAATTGTAGGGCTTGAATGTTTAATGCTGTTTGTTTTAAACACATATTTTACTGAATATCTAATTAGATTATCTTTTCCTTTTTCTATTCCATAAAATAAACATCCTTTTTTCTTGTAAAATGATATAGCTTCATCATTGTCTGTAAGCACCTTAAACTCAATTTTATTAATATTTTTTTCTTTGCATCTTTTTAAGAACTCATTCCATAAAACTCCTCCTATCCCCATTTTTCTGTACTCTTTTTCAACAACTATTTTATTTAATCTTCCAGTTGTTTCAATTCTGGAGCCGATAATATAACCAATAATTTTATTGTTTAATTTGGCATACATGCTTAAATCCCATTTGTCATTTAATTCCATTGAAAAATTCTCTTCATTCCATGGTTTATCTCCAATTTCTGTCCAGTTGTTTTCTAGTTGAATTAATAGAGGGATTAATTTTCTTAAATTTTCTTTTTTTATGCTTTCAATTTCCATTTTAATTAATGACCTCAAGGATATTTTTAGGTTCAGGCATGCCTCCATAATTAAACAAAGCATCGATTGCAGACATATATGGAAGAAATCCAGAAAAAGCTTGGTTATAAACCGGGTGAATATACTCTTGGAATTCCACTTTAATCCCCTCTTTGTTGAATAACTCTAAATCAAGATAATTTTTTCCCCCTTCTCCCGAAAGGTAGACATTTGCTCCCGTTGTCTTGCAGATTTTAATAATATCTTGAGAAGCATTTGATTTTTCATAGTGCTCTGGTTTCAATCCAAGCTGGCTCGCAAAAATGATTTTTGTATTTATATTAAATGCCTTTCTAAAAAATTCCATAATCTCTAAATTTAAGTTTAAAAGGGTTGTATGCTCCTTAAGAATGATTTCCTTAAGCATAGGAAAGAATTTGTTAAAATATTCGGTTTTTTTATAATTTGCTTCTAAATCATGAATCAATTGGTGCTTCCAATTTTTTCCTTTGATTTTCAGCTCGTTATTTATCAAAATATGTTTAATATAGTCCTCTTTATGGCACACAGGAACACCAACCCATTTGCTCTGAGGATTATTCAGATTATCATTTCCATTAATCCTTATTTTATTCCTATTCTGAAATTCTTTTCTTACATACAGAACTTCATCTCTTATTACAAAAATATCAGATTTTTTCATTTTATCAAAAACTCCCAAATAAGGCATGAAATTCGGTTGGTGAGCAGACATTACTTTAGACATTTTCCTCATCTACAAATATATGGTTAAGATTAAATGCTTCTGCATATTGAGAATTACAATGGTATCCGTTTATCTCTGCAATCTTTTTTACTACCGGAATATTTACCGTAGACTTTTCTATCTGGCTTTTATATTTTTTTAAAGCTTCTATCTTTTTGTTTAAGTGATTTTCAGACAGCCCGATTAAATAATGAGACTCAAAATTAGTTGTTGATGGCCCCTGAAATAAAAGAATCTCCTTAACTTTTCTTGCAGCTGAAGATACTGCAAGACTGCAGTTTCTGTGGTCCTGGTGTTTGTCATTTGGGTCATGAGTATAAATTCTGTGAATATCCAGATTTTTAATTAAAGACTCAATGAAGCTTACTGTTTTATGGTTGTCTGCAATATATCCATCTGGGAAATTTCCAAAGAAAATTTCTTTAATTCCAAGAGAATTAAGAGATGCAATGCATTCTTCTTTATCTGAAGGGTGATTCCCCTTTTCTCCATTTGTAAGCACAAGACAAAAAACATTGTCCTCATTTTCAATATGTTTAAGGATGGTTCCCCCACATCCTAATTCAATGTCATCAGGATGCGCCCCGACAAATAATACATTCACCTTTTTCTTACCCATTTTTTAATACCTATCCGAATATGATTTAGAAATATTATTTAAATTTATACTACCACTTTTTTACACGGAAAAATAATTAAACCAGCCGATAGTGAAACATTTAATCTTGATTTAATTTTTTAATAGAGTTCTCTTCATCATGGCTTAGTTTTCCCGGGATAATTATGCAATAAGGAGATTTTATTTTATCCTTGTCTATGTTTTCTAATAAATTATAATAAAACTTGCTTTTTACCCCAAGTCTGGAACAGACAATTACTTTTCCAAATTTGAATTCTGTCTTTTTTAATTGCCCAATAGCATCTTCAAATGCTAAACCAATATCAATTAACAATAAAGTATGCGCCCCTATTTTCTGATTGTCTTTGATTATTTCAATAAAACTATCTGGAGTAAAGTTTTTCTGCCATTTTGGAAGAGAAGTTGTTTTGCCGAATTTATACGCCTGTAGCCCAGATTCTGCAACTGCATCAAAAACACTTCCACTGTGCAAAACCTTATATTTTACCTTTTTTTCCTTGCACATATTAATTAAAGTTATATGAGTTGTAGCAGTTAGCGGAGAACCATAAACTAACAAAGCAACATCTTTATCTTCTGCTTCTTTAATCAGTTTATCACTTTCAACCACTTCCCGATTAGCATCTATTACTTTTATTTTCAGCTGTTTTTCAAGCTCCTTTTTTGTGTAAGGAAAATCAACAGTATAGTTTTCCAAATAAATTTTCTTCACATTTTTTAATATTTTCTTGCCATGCAGGGATATTCCTCTTGAATCTAACCCTAATCCTATTAAGTAAAATGCCATGTTATAGATTATCCAGAGGGCTTTTTATATTTTTTATTGATGCCTGTGAAATTTGAGTGTACATTTGTGTTGTTTTAATATCAGAGTGCCCAAGAAGTTTCTGTATAATCCTTAAGTCAGTTCCTTGCTCTAAAAGGTGTGTTGCAAAAGAGTGCCTTAAAAGATGAGGATAAACTCTTTTTTTAATCCCTGCTTTTTTAGCCGAATTAATAATAATCTTTTGAATGGTTTTAATTGTTAATTTTCCTCCACGATTAGATTCAAATAAGTAATCTCCTTTGTTTAGTTCACAGTAATTCTTTAGCTCACCTTTTAATGAATCAGGAATTTTAACAAATCTGTCCTTTTTTCCTTTTGCAAGTTTAATTAGAATCAAATTTTCATCAAAGTTTAGATTTTGTAGTTTAACATTTACGATTTCACTTACTCTTAACCCACAACCATAAAGAAGTTTGATTATTAATTTGTGTTTTATATTGAGTGTATTGTCAATCATGGATTTTATTTCATTAATAGTTAGAATCTCAGGAAGACTTTTATTTCTTTTGGGGTTAGGAATCTGGTTTATATTCTTGGTTAATATAGTTTTAAAAAAGAATTTAACTGCAAAAAGGTCCTTTGAAACACTTGATGGATTTTGTTTTTCTAATTTTTCTAATACATAATCTTTTACTACTTTTTCATTTAACTCTTTATCTTTAACAAAAACAAGAAATTTTTTAACAGAATCAAGATATCTTTTAATTGTTTTTTTAGAAAAATTCCTGAGTTTAAGTTCTTCTTCTAATTTTAACAACTTTTCTTCCATAGAACCAGTTAATCATATAGTATTTAAAAAGTTCTCTTTTAACACCTAAGTGACATATACTATCTAATAAATTAGATAGTATGTTGTGTTATGCTCAATTCGGGCTGGACCCCAAGTTATTTCGAATTCATTTGAAGTTTTCAAAAAGTATATAAAGTTGGTAAATCTAACATAAGAATATGAATCAAAGATTGAAATATATTTTAATTCTTGCAATTATAATTGTTTTGGGCATTGGAATATATTTTTTATACAACCACTTTGCCTTGTCATCTGCTTCTATTACTGATATGAAGTATTGTACTTCTGGAGATGACTGCACACCAGTAGGTTGCCGATGCAGTTGTAGTGGTTGTGGTGGATTTTCTTATGAAGATATTGTAAATAAAAAATATGTTGAGGCATGGTATTATCAACAAGGATGCAAACCTGCCCAAGTATGTCCAGAAGTTTGCTGTATGCCCAAAACAATAGAATGTGAAGATAATTCTTGTATTGTTAAAGATTTACCAAGAGAATAAATCGCCAGCCCGAACTCAAAATTTTTCCCTTCGGGAAAGTTGCACTAAAATTTTGTCCTAACGGAGAGCATAACAGCGATTAAGAGATTACGCTAGGTTGCACCTCGCTCCACCCATATTTATGCTTCGTAAAACATCTCTTAATCGCGATGTGTTCTATTCAATTGTCGGCATAATTATAATAATGGGTTTGTCGTCGCTGTCCTACGGACAATTAGTCAAAATCAAAGATTTTGAAATTATATAATAAATTTTTTTCCACCCCCCAGAAAAACGATTTGAAAACAAAAAGCTTTTTATACTATCTCTTGATTATATATGTTAAGATGAAACAAAAAATATTTTTTGCGGTAGCAATACTAAGTTTGCTTAGTTTAGTTGTGTTTGTTTCTGCTATTCAAAAAGAAATGAATTTTCCTGGAACAACAATAACTGGAGAATTTGTGCAACAAAATATGCAGTTTGGAAAAGGATGGAATCTTGTTCAAGGAATTTTAAATCCTGAATGGATTCAAACAAACAGCGATAATATTAAAGCTATTTATGCTTACAATCCAACTACCGATGAATATGTAAGATTTTATCCTGAACCTGAAAACAACAAAATTGGAGATACTAATTTTGCATGGAGTACTTGGGGAAGGTTTGGGTCTTTATGGGTTTACTCTGAAACCGATTTTAATTCTAATTACTGGAGATTTGAAGATGGAATGTTAAGCCAAACTCCTTTATTTTCTGGTTGGAACTTCATGGCTTTCACTCCAGAGATGAGCGGACAAACATTCAATCAAATAAAAGGAAATTGTAACATTGAAGATATTTATCTTTGGAATTATGCAGGTCAAGAGTGGTCGGATGAAGCATCTCCAAAAAGACAAACCTCAAATTTAGATAAGCCAATTGATGATGATTTTGAGGGATACGGATTTATAATAAAAGTTACATCAGATTGTACTCTTGGAACAAGTGGAAGTTCAACTGTTCCAGAATTACCTAATATACCAAACTAAAATGATAAAATCAAAAAGAGGAATGAGTGCATGGATTTGGATTTTAATAATCCTAATTATTGTAGCTGTCGGAATTGGTGCTTATTTTCTTCTAACAGGAGACTCTTCTCCAATTGCAACTGGTGGAAATTCAATACCTCAACCTCCTGCATTACCTTCTGGATAAATAAGAAATAAACAAATCGTTTTTTTCTCCCACCCAATAGGAGAGACGCGCGCAGGTTTTTCTTTCAGAAAAACAGATAGCAAAAATTCTTCGAATTTTTGAAGTTTATTAAGGGGTTGCCTCTTTCCATAATAATTCAAAATACTTTCTATAAGAATCTGCCACTTCTTTACTTGAGATTAAAGTAGCAATCGGAGTCTCACTCCAAACAATAATTGCTGTTTTATCGTCATAAATAAAAGTAGTGGTTGGCGAAGAAAACTCGTCTTTTATATATCTAAACTTTGTATAAGCTATTTTTACCTGCTCTGTATTTCTTGAACTTTTTGATAAAATAACTCTTGCATCAATTTTCTTTTCTTTTTTCTGTTTTTGAAATATCTCAAAATCGTGTCTCATTATTTCTAAAAATCTTCCTGACGAGCCAAAAGCAACATATTCCTTATAATTTAAAATGTCTTGAAGTATTGATTTTATGCCTTTTCTGCCTCTGAAGATGTCTGATTCTTCTTTTTCTTTAGATTCTTTAAATATAGCATTTAATTCAGGCAGAATTTCTTGTATTGTCTTCTCTCTTTCTTTAATTTGATCTAAAAATCTTTCAGGAGCAACAGGCCTGAAAACTTTTTTATTCGCCTCAATTACAAAGGTTACTAATCCTTTTTCTATCAATCTCTCCAAACTATCATAGGTCGTAGTTCTGTTAATCTGTGATTCTTTGCTTACTTTTCCTGCTTGTCCGCTTCCTATTCTAAGTAAAGTTAGATAAACTTTAGCTTCATTTAGGTTTAAGCCTATTTTCTGCAATTTTTCTATGTCCATAAATTAAGAGTATCTTACAGCTATATAAACCTTTCTAAACTGCTGTAAGGATACTTACAACAAATATTTATATAGATACCTGCTACTACTATGTTATGATAAATAATATGGAGAAAAGAAAATGAAATTTTGGAAAAGTGCGTATGATAAAGCAAAAGAAAGCGTGGAATCAGATATAATTGAAAATCCCAACGATCCTTATTATCAAAAAGTTTCAACTGACGAGCATACAAAAAGATACCAAATTTCTGTTAGAGAAACAAGAATTATCCAAAGTAGGGTAACGGAGATGGGTTTGCTTCTTTGTTTGGGAGTAGGTATCTGGACTACTTCTTTAATTAGGGGATGTTATAACCAAGGGGTTGAGTGGGAAAGTCTGTATAAAAAAGCTCAAGTTATTGCAGATACAAATCACGATGGAAACCTTTCCTTGGATGAAAGAATAAATATGCTCAAGGATATGAAACTTTCCCCAAATATTCCTGGAGACACAAGATACCCAACAAAAGAAGAACTTGAAAATTATATTAAATCAAGCTCGGAGAAAAGAAAATGATAATCGCAATCGGAAATAAATTAGAAACAATTACAGCAAGAGCAATTTTAGAACAAAACACTGAATTAAAAGATGCTTTGGAAGGAATTAGATGGAGACAGGACAAGAAAGTTTATACCTTAAAATTAGATGAATATGTGCAACTAGGAGATTTTTACTTATGTGGTCCGTTAAGAAATTCGCCAAAGGGATTTATAGACAATCCTCTTAGAGATTTAACGTGGGAAAAGTCGCATCAAGGACAATTATATATAGGCGATAATTTAATATGTGTTCATTCTGCTGGTAGTGCAATTTCTAGCACAGATGGACAACTTCTTTGTGCAGACGGCAGAACAGAATTAGTTTTACCAATTTATGGTGGAAATGAAGAAGTAAAAAGACAATTAGTAGGGTCTGTTATTGATTTATTTGACAAGAGATTTAGTGTTCAATTTAATGGGAAACCACTTTATGAAAAATATATTGTTTATGGATCTTCTGTTGAGAAACAATTAGTTGAAGATATTCTAAATGGAAGAAATAGAGGCAACCCCTAATATCTTCTTTCTTAAAAAGAAAGAAGCAAAGAATTAAGCGCGCGTCTCTCTAATACATAGCCCACCCAAAAAATATTATTTCAAAATCATAAACACGGCATTCTCAAAAACTTTGATTTTTTGCCTTCGGCATCGTTGCACTAAAAATCAATTTTTACTTCGTAAAAAGAAACTAACAGGGCTTAAAGGGTTTCGTTCGGTTGCACCCTTTCGACCCATATTTTTTCCATCTCTGAGAATTTTTCAGCTCTGTTTCGGTTTTGTGGGTTGCCTCAAAACCTCACGAGGAAAAATTCTCGAGGGAAAAAACATCGTTAAATCGCGTTGTTAGTTTCAATTTTTGAGAATGTCTACAAGTTAGAGTGAAAACAAAAAGAAAGGAAATAATATTTTTTCTCCCACCCAATAGGAGAGACGCGCGCAGTTTTCTTTACAAGAAAACTAGATAGTCTTTTTCTTCAAAAAAGAAAATTTATAGAAGTTTATCCGTAGATTTCCTGAACTGTTTTATCAAGATAATCTGTTGTAAGTTTTTCTCCAACTTTCATCATCTTTTCCATAGCTCTGAACATGCCTCCAATAGATTGTCCAGCTTCGCCATCTGCCATTAAAGCACTTGACATTTCTTGGAATAAATTTTTAACATTTTCTTGAGCTTTTGCAGAGTAATCTCTAAATGAATCTGCTGTAGGAAATCTTTCTCTTATAATCGCATATCTTGTTGCTTTTTGAGTAGCTTTTTCTAAACCTTCTGTTTCTGCGACTTCAGATAATCTTTTTAAAATTCTGTCATTTTCTTGAGCATACTCAAAAACTTTTTCATAGGCTCTTTTAAGGTTAGTCATGGCACTTTCATCAATATCAAAATCTTCGCTTTCTCTCATCTCATTAAATTGAGTGCCCATTTTTGCTCTCAATTCATCAGAAGTCATATATTGATTTCTTGCCTGTTCTGTAACTGTTTGTCTTAATTGTTCGGGGTTATCAAATTGTGCCCTTATCTGTTGTAGAACTTCTGCTCGATATTCTGATAACATCTCTTCTTTTTCATCTGGTTCTACATCTCCAAGAGATGTTGCAATAGACTCAATCATAGAATTACCCAAATCTTCAACAAATTCACCAACCATCGCTTTGTATTGAGGTTCAGATGAAAATTGCTGATACAATTCATCTGCTCTTTGTTCAACAAGAGCTTCTCTTAATTGTGTTTCTAATGACATTTTAATTCTCCTTAAGATTAGAGTAAATCAATACTTTATAAGTTTTTCGGTTCTTTTACTACTTTGAAGTTAATATTAAATACGCCCGAATTCTGAACTTAAAATCCTTCGGATTTTGCCACTCTGCGCTTTCGCTTTGATAAAGCTCAGGAGACATAACAGAAATTTACAGGTTCAAAGGTTGCGCCTTTTCAGCCCAATTTTGCATTTTTTCAATATAACTTTCAGAGATGCTATTGCAAACTTCTGTAAATGTCGGATGTTCAACGAAATTTTTTGCTGAGGCAAAAAACTCTGCGCGAGATTAATTTTAGTTATACCTTCCCCACCCAAGACGGCAACAATAGAATTATTTTGTGTATTTTCCAAAACCACTCTCTCGTCTTATAGCTTCGTCGCAAATTCCCACAGATTGCCCAACTAATTCTTCTAATTTCTCTCTCGCTGGAAAATCTTTTGCTAATCCAACCGAGGTTAAGAAAAATCCTGCATCGGGATTTGATGCGTAAGCCCTACCACTAATATAATCAACAGGAGCAAAACTTCCCTCTTGATATAATCCAATATGCAATTGTGGTAGTGCTTCCTGAATTTGTGCAAATTCTCCTCTTAATCTTTGAACGGTTGGATTATCTATATCTTCTCCTTCCATTTCGAGATACATATGTAATGTTGGGAATTTGCTTCCTTTTTGTCCACCTTCAAGTCCTTCAATTACAGTATCTCTTAAAATTTCGAGTACTCTTTCTTGTGGTACTTTCATACCACTTTGTGATTAAGACACATTTATAAAAGTTTTTGTTGCCGTCCCCCCCCTAAATTAGTCTAAAATTAATCTCTCTTGCCACGCTGCGCTCTCACTTCGTTCGGATCTACTAACAGGAATTTAACGATTCCAGAGCCTTGCAGGAATTTTCCCAAATTTTTCTTTGAAGAAAAAACTCTCGAGTGTTCCGCAATTTTTCCAGCTCTGACTTCGTCGAGGGAAAAATTTCTACACCTCGAGCCCTTCGGGTTGTTTAAGCCCGATGTTAATTGCAATCAGAAATCGGTGCTAATTTGTAAAAAGGGCAGGATTTATCTCTCTCTAATAAATTGTTCAATTTGTGCTATATGTTGCGTCATTTCAGTTTCATATTTTCTCATTTCTTGCGCAACGAGAGGACTTAGTCTATCTTCTGTCATCAAGGGCGTTCTAACTTCAACATTATGTTCTTCTCCACCATCTAATGTTGGACACGCCCCATATTCTAATAGAACTTTATATTCTACTCCTAGCATTCTACCAGAATATCTAATGTCCCGATTACCCCATTCAAGAGAAATATCTTCTTTAGAAGTTACTTTCAAATGTTGCTCAACTCGTTTTTGTAGACTATCTAATCTATAACCATTTGCCATTACATGCATATAATTAACATTTTCATTTCCTTCTGTTTTTACAACACTCGAAAATTCATAATCTGGTCTTACACTTTCGAATTTGGGTAATGCATTTGCCATAATAAATGGTAATAGCAAGGAATTTATAAATTTACTGCCAAATAAATCCTGCCCTTGATTCTTTGTCTTGATGTATCACTTCGTTCTCTGAAAGACGCACCGATTTCTGACTTTTCGGACGAAATTTTTCCACACTTTGTATGGAAAAAGAATAGAACAGGAATTTAACGGTTCCGAAACCTTGCAGGTTTCTCCGTCCAAATTGAATTTTTGTGGGGGGCCTCAAAAATTCAACTTCTCTAAATCGCATATGTTAGTTTTAATTGAGAATTCGCCTTAATAGTTTAATAAAAGTAAATATAGTAAAATCACCCTTTAGCCATCCCTCAACCGCCCGCCCTTATTAGTGGGGAGTTGTCGCATCACTTCGTGATATTTGGTCTTTTTCTTCGAAAAAGAGAGTTATAGAAATTTTTTCCACCCCTGAGACTCGCAATTAGTCAAAATCAGAGATTTTGAGATTTATTTTTCTGCAATACCCCACATCAGTTTAAAATACTCTTGAAAATTTTCTGCAATTGTTTTATTTTCAATTACAATTCCTAGAAGAATATCTCCAACAACAAACAATATGGATTTATCCTTATAAGTTGTAATCCACATGGGAGAGGTCAAATTTTTTGGCAGATATTTTATTTCAGTAAAAGGCATTTTTTCTCTCACATTCGCATATTTTCTAACATCATTTTTATAGATAATATTTAATTTGATTTTATTCTCCATTCTTCTTTTATGAAAATCTAAAAAATATGGCTCAAATTGTTCATTTGCTTCTTTTGGAGCTCCCAAAACAAAAAATTCATTCCCTTGTTTTAGCTCATTTAAAATATCTTCATGTATTGCTTTTAGTCCTTTCTTCCCTTCATATACATTTACCTTATACTTTACTTGTTCTTTCTGCTTTCTAATTAAAGCAGGTAGAATATCATTCAATCTCCTCCTTTTTTCATCAAGAAAACTAACCAATTTTTCTGGCTCTGTTGCAGTATAAAATCTTCTTTTTCCTTTTTCTACATAGTTGATTAAACCTTTGTCTACAAGATTTCCAATACATAAATGAACAACAGAGTTTTGGAGTTTAGTTTTCTTTTTTATGAACCCTGCTGTTGTCTCACCTAATTCTAGCAAGGCTAAATAAACTTTAATTTCTCCTTTAGTTAGCCCAATATCATTTAATATTTCCGTTTCCATCTTTATCCACTAATAATGGAGGACAAGTATTTAAGTATATCGGTTATTTTACTATGAAAGAATAAAATCAAGGAGAATAATAAAAATGAGCATAGAAAAAAGGATTAATGAAGGGAAAAATGAGAAAGAGAGTGAGGAAACTCCACAAGCTTCTAATCCTAGACCAATAAGATACGAAAAGCCAATTGGTGGATCAGATAATCAACCATTAGTGGAACGTGCTGGTTATTGGAGCACAGATTATAATGGACGGGCAACATTTGTTGGCACATATGGGTCTGGGAAATTAGAGTAACATGATTATTCTGCAATTTTAAATGAATTATAAAATAAGTTTCTTTCCCACCAAAAAATCTATCTTCTTTTAAAAAAAGAAGCAAAAAAGCAGGCGGGCAATCTTTCTTGCACTATGGCTTTGGATGCCACTTCTCTAAAATAAACTAATTCTTGTAAATCTTATCGTGGTGGTCAAAATCTGAAAAGAATATAAGGTTGTTAATTTTGTCAAATCTGAAAACAAGGACAAAATGCCCAACATGAACCCTCTTGAATTCTTTCATGTCATATCTTAAATTTTTGTAGTGTTCTATCTCTGTACTATTCAAAACTTCGTTCATTTTATTTAGAAGATTTTCGTAGAGTTGTCTGTCTTTTTTTTGAAGTTTAACAAGAATCCTATCAAACTCTTTGCTTGTCTTGTAACCTCTTGGCATTTTACCTCTTTTCTATCTTCTTCCTTAATTGCTCTATAAAATTAGATGTTTCTCCATAGCCTTCTTTTTCAATTTTTCTTAATTTTTCTAAGTATTCAGGTCTTAATTCAGGCTCTAAAATATTTGCTCCGCATTCTATAACTATCTTAGCAATAGCTTCACTTTTAGTCTTCAGATTGTATCTGGCTTTAACGATATTCAGAATTTGATTAGCTTCATTAGGAATTTCAATCATTGCTTGTACCATTTTATTACATCTATATATTTTGTATAAATATCTTATATACATGAAGTATATAAACCTTTTGATTTTAAAAACTAAGACTACTTGCCACCATCTCAAAAATCTTCTTTCTTAAAAAGAAACAAAAAAGTGGCCACTCACAAAACAAAGATACAACAACAAAGTTTATTATTAATTTGAGTAGCGTCCTGCCTCGCCAACTCTGAAAAAATCCTTCTGCCATATGGCTCGGATTTTTTCGAGGCTCGGATTTTGGAGGAGAAAAAACTTCTTTAAATCGCGATGTTAAATACAATCAAGAATGAGCCCTAAATTAGTAGAAGGGCAAGAATGGTTTTATCTATTAGAAAAATATTTATCTTGTAAATGTTCCAAATTATTTTCTACTCCTCTACGAGAAGAATAAGTTCCAGTTGTTTCAACTGTTCCTTGTCGAGAAGCTCTTTTTTTTGGAACACTTGCAGGAACCATCCCAAATTCATATTTCACTACTTGACCATCTATCTCTGCGGGCAACCCCCCCATGCGATGTGCAGTTACTTTTCTTCCATCTACTTTAGTAACTACTCCCCCGAATCCTCGTTCAATTCCTGCTTGGTCAACAACCTCCCATGTTTCCTGACCTCTAAGCATTCTTATTACTTGATCTTCTCTACTCATAATAATTTGGAAATGAGATAGATATTTATAAACTTTTAGTTTTTTTGAAGTAGTAACAATTCTTGCCCAAGATGTTTTTATTGTTTGCACTTCGTGCTTGAAGACGCAGGTCTGATTACTCCTTCGCTCCGTTTCACTTCGCACCACGCTGCACTCTACTCCTTTCAGTCGTCGGGGCGTATAACAAGGGAGATATTGTTCAGCCCTCAGCTCGCATTTTTCCCAAATTCACTTAGTGAAACTTCAGATAATAGCGATGTTCTACGCAATCAAACTTTTAATTTATAGGGGGTGCAGGTGAGTTGCTGATGCAACAGATAGCCTTTCGCTAATCGCTCAAGGTTTTACCTCCCGCCACTCTCCTTACCCACCACCTTACTACTGAGCAAAAATTTTCTAAAACTAGGTTGGGGGCAGACGAACGAAAACGAACCGAAAAGCTTATAAATAAGATAATCTTATCAGTAATATAAACTTACTGGAGGATAAAAATGGAAAATATTGAAATAACAAGTATGAGTTCAAGAGGACAAATAGTAATACCTCAAGGTCTAAGAGACAGATTGAAAATACATGAGGGCGAAAAATTTGTAATTATTGGAGAAGATAACACTATTGTCTTAAAAAAACTTGAAATGCCTTCTTTTAGCGGAGTAGATAAATTGCTCAAAAAAACAAGAGAGTTCGCAAAAAAGAAAGAATTAAAAGAAGCAGATGTATCTGAAGCTATAAGCGAAGCAAGGAAAAAATGAGAATAGTCTTAGACACGAATGTGTTTATCTCAGGAATATTTTGGGAAGGAAATTTTTGCTCTCAGATTATAGATAAGTGGAGAAAAGGAATATTCCAATTAGTGAGTTCTCCCAAACTTGTTGAAGAATTAGTAGAAACTCTTAGAGCTTTTAAGATTTCTATGCCTGAAGAGACGATTCAAGAATGGAAAAATCTTATTATAGAAACATCCGTAATGGTTGATCCAATTGTAGCTGTTAGAGTAGTAAAGGATGACCCCGAAGATGACAAGTTTATAGAAGCTGCTGTTTATGGAGAAGCCGATTTTATTGTAAGCCAAGATAAGCATCTTTTGAAGCTGAAAGAATACAATAAAACCAAGATTTTAAAGCCAGAAGAAGCTGTTTTGATTATTTCTTAGCAATTTTCCACAACAACTCAAAGAAGGTCATATTCCTCTTTACTGCTTCTTCACTTTTATCATAAATCCAAATGGTTTTTCAAGCCAAACAATCGTAACAACTCTATCTCCATAAATCATAATTGTTGAAGGAAAATCATAAGTTTCTGGCAAGAAATTCATTTCAAGAAATTTAAGGTTCTCCTTTTTCTTTTCTTCTTTGACTCTTTCACTGTAAATCATTTTAACCTTTATCTTTAATCTTGCTCTCTCATCATTCCAATGCTTTTGATAAAAAGGAAACATCTCTTAAAAAGACTGCAATACAGGCGCGCACCTTTAACAAACCTCTTTTATTTCATAACCTCTCCTGTTTTCATATACCACATATACAAATCCAGTTCTGCAGGGGACATATTAAGCTGAGAAGCAAGTTTAAAAAATTCTTTCTCAATTTCTAGATATTTATTTTTTGTAATTGGCTTTGGAACTTCACTAATTAGCTTATTTTCAAGCATTAAATTTAAGATATGCCTGTCAAGAATCGCTAAATTATTTGAACCAGTATTTCTAAGAAAGTGAGAAGCTTCTTTCATTCCAAGCCCTTTAACATTTTCAACAATAAAATTTCTTTTTTCACTTTCACTTTTTAATTTGCTTAATATGTTTTTAATATACTGGAACTTGCGTGCTTCACAAATATACTTTGCCTTATGGTTATGGAACCTATGATGATTCCTTTTTATAGCAAATGCAATTCTTTCTTCTTCTAAATTCAAAAAACCAGCACCTTTTAATTCATTTTGAATATTAATTGCAGTCCTGGCGCGAGAATTCGCAGTTAACAAACAAAAACACAACTCACTAAACCAATCTTCATCACTTTTATTTTTAAAACCAGAAAACTCACTAAGTCTCGTTTCAACTATTTTTGAAATTTCTGATTTTCTTAATTCATTTATTTGATTAATTAATTCCATAAATATAAATGCTGCCTTTTAGTTAAAAATATATCGATAATAGTTATAATAATATTCTACTATACACTCTATAACTTCGCTGCGTAGAAACTCTGTCTGTAGGTTTATCATAATGATTTTAAATAATAATTTATCTTTTTCTCTTCACCAATTGTAGACTCTTCTTTATCGCCATAATCATGCCCGGGGTAAATAGCTGTTTTATCTGGAAGCTTAATAAGTTTTTTCAAACTTTCAAATTCTTTCTTTTCATCTTCTTTGCTGAAAGTTGCCCCAATACCTCCAACAAATAAAGTATCTCCTGTAAACAGCTTCCCATCAGCATAAAAACAAACACTATCTTTAGTATGCCCCGGAGTTTCAATAACTTCTATTTTTTCTTCGCCAAGTTTAATAATTTTATTTTTATTGCTTATTAAGTCTATTCCTTTATTTTTGAAAAATTCATTTCCGCTTGTGTGGTCAAAATGGTTATGGGTGTTCAATATTCCAATTATTTTAACATTAAGTTCTTTTGCTTTTTCAAAATAATCCTTTATTGGAAAAGGATCTATTACAAATGCATTCATTGACTTATTATAAATTAAATAAGAAAAATTTCTGTCAAATCCGCCTTTAAATTTTACTACTTCCATTAGATTAATCAGGCAAAGATATTTAAATAATCTTTTCATATCTTTAATATGGGTGATATAACAACTATTCTGGGAATTCCTATATGGCTATTTTTATTAATAGCAGTTTGGGAACTTATCTGGAAAGGAATTGCTCTTTGGAAAACAGGAAGAAACAATCAGTTGGTATGGTTTGTTTTCATACTAATACTGAATACTATTGGAATCTTGCCAATAGTATATTTACTTTTTTTCCAAAAGAGAAAAGTAGCTGCAACATCCCTTGTTAAAGCTCCTAAAAAAGCTAAGAGAAGAAAGTAGCTAAATGCTTTTTATTTTTCTTAATATTTTCTTTTTTATTTTTCTTAATAACAATATCTTGCCATTTCAATAATATGTTCTTTAGGAATTACTAATTAAAAAATAATGAGAATATTTTAGAGATTCCATTATCTAATTTTTATTACTTATTATTTGTGACATTTTTTAGGATAACTTTATAAATATTTAATTCATCTTTTTAAAATGGAAGAATATAAAGTAAAATTCATAGATTTTTTATTAAAAACAGGTGCATTAAAAGTTTTTGAAAGTCCATCTGAAGATAGAACCCTAAAAAGTAAAAGAATTTCTCCTTGGTTTGTTAATATCGGTGATTTTAATGATGGTGAATCTTCTAATGCATTGGCTGGATTTTATGCTGATGCGGTAATTAACTCGGGAGTTAAAGCTGATGTTCTATATGGTATTCCGGACAAAGGAGTTGGATTAGCTGCACCAGTTGCAATGGCTATGGCCTCAAAAGGGCATAATGTTGGATGGTGTTTTTCAAGAAAAGATGAAAAAACTCATGGAGAAGCTACAAATTTAGGTCCAGAAGATAGAATCAAAAAATTAATTGTTGGAAGAGCTCCAAAACCAAATGATGCAATAGTTCAATTAGATGATGTTTTCACTGCAGGTGATGCTAAATATGAGGCAAATACTTTTTTGAAAAGTTTAGGAAGATCAAACCTACCATTACTTGCAATTGCTGTAGACAGGCAAGAGGTTGCAATTGATAGCAGAGAAGCTATTGCTGAATATCAAGAGAAAACTGGGACAAAAGTTGTTTCTATTGTAAATGCAGTTGATGTTTATAATGTTTTGAAAGAAGGAAATTTAGTACCAGAAAAAGCTTTGGAAAGATTAGCAAATTATGTTAGAGTTTATGGAACAAAAGATGCCCGCACTACTATTGGCACAGGATTGGAACAAAAAGTAATTGGAAGAGATAGAAGCGTAATTCCTGCATGTGATGTTGAAACATTGGAACAATTTGAAGAATTAGTAAAACAAACTGCTGATGTTGAGGGAATTGGCGGATATAAAATTGGATTTGAATTAGGGCTTGGTTTTGGGCTTCCTGCGGTTGTTGCTGCAGCAAGAAAGCATACAGACAAACCAATAATTTATGACCATCAAAAAGCAGGAACAGATATTCCAGATACAGGTAAAAATTATGCAAGAACAATGAAAAATTCTGGGGTTGATACAGTTATATTTTTCCCACAGGCCGGACCAGAAACAGAAAGAGCTTGGATTTATCATGCTTTAGATAAGGGATTAAATGTTATTGTTGGTGGAAGAATGACACATCCTGCATATGCTGTTAGTGAAGGCGGATTTATTACAGACGAAGGGGCATTAGATATGTATAGAATTGCAGCAAGGGCAGGCATAAATAATTTTGTTGTTCCTGGAAATAAACCTGATGTCATAAAACAAGTTAGAGATGTTGTTGAAGCAGAAGGAGTTTCGCCAGTATTTTATGCTCCGGGGTTTATTGCACAAGGCGGAAAAATTGAAGCAGCCGCAAAAGTTGCAGGTGATAGATTCCACGGAATTGTTGGAAGAGGAATTTATCAAGCTAAAGATATGCATGCAGCAGCAGTTGAACATACTTCTCAACTTTAAGGGCATAGTAATTATTCTTTAGTATTAAAAATTTTATAAAAACATTGAATAATTTAAAGTATTATATCTTTTTTAGCTGGTTCAAGAGGTCTTTTTGTTTTTTTCTATTATGACTTCTCCCAAATCTTACCAGAACATAATTTATCTCTCTCCATTTTTGTTTTGGGAATAATCTTTTCAAATCATTTTCAATATCTTTTTGTTTGCTATGCCTTGTCCAACCAAGTGCTCTCGAAATTTGGCTAACATGGGTATCAACCCCAATTTCACTATAACCTAAAACAGCAAGATAAACATTTGCAGTTTTTCTTCCAACCCCTGGCAGTTTAATCAGTTTTTCAAATTCAACAGGAATTTTGCCATTATATTCTTTAGAAATAATCTTCGCGCATAAAATAATCCTCTTTGCTTTTCCCTTATAAAAATTGATTTGTTTTATTATTCTTCGAACATCTGAAATCTTTGCATTTGCCAACTCTTCAACATTTCTGTATTTCTTATAGAGAACATTAGAAACTTCAATTGTTTTTTCATCACGAGTCCGCGCAGAAAGCATTGTTGAAATAAGAATCTGCCAAGGTTTTTTCCAATCAGCAGCTAACCTCACACGCTTCCCGAGTCTTTCTAGTTCTTTTAATTGCAAAAGGGCTTTCTTTTTTTTCATTTAATATATTAATAATTCTTAATTTAGTTTCTTTCCCGATTCCTACGCATCCAAGATCATTAAGATCTCCATAGGCTAAATAGTGAGTATATATATCTTCTTTTGCCTCCCATATTCTTCTTGCAACTACTCTTCTCGTACCTTTTTTTAGCTCGGTTTTTGGGAATGGTAATTGGTTATAATACATTTTAGCTAAAGCCATATTATTTTCATAAATTGCCCACCATTTTTCTGTTCTTGGAATTGGCAATCTTTGGGTATTCATACCTTACTATTGTTATAAGGATATTTAAACATCTCTATAACTTTATTAGTATATGGTAGGTTATAATAATTCTATTTTAATGATTAACCCTTTTTTGCATTTATCTGTTTAGATTGATTATATTACAATAATCTTTGAATTTATTTAAGATTAAACTTATGATTAACATAATCAATTAAAGCATTTCCTTCTAACCTTATACTTGCAGGTCCGTTTCTTACATAAAACTCTTCTCCGTTTTGGGTTTTTAGGAAAACATGCTTGTTGCTTGGTTTGCAGTTTATGCTCAGCACATTTTTATCTCCCACATTTATTAAACTATGTTTTATAAACGGAAGATATTCATTCCCTATGTGGGTTTTAATCAGGTTTGTAAGATGCAGACTTAGCTTATCATTGTCTTGAAAATTATCATGCTCTAATCCAATTACTTCTCCTTTATCAGACACGCCAATTAATAAATTTCCCCCATTTGAATTAAGGTATGCAGAAATCGTTTTCAGTGTCGCATGCTCAATTTTTTTGTCTGCTTCTTTTGTATGCAGATTTGTTCTTAAACTTGATTTAAATTCTAAATCATGGCTTTCCCCTTTTTTTATTAGTTCACGGATAGGGATTTCAACTTCTTTTTTATTGGATTTGAACAATTTAGGATTTTTTTCCACTAGTTTTTCAATAAATGTACTTACAAATATTACCCTTCCTTTTTTAATATAATGATCCCCTCCGGATGAAACAATAATCGCTCCGACAGCATTTACAATAATGTCTTTCATTGTATCATAAAGGCTTGCCTTCTGCATATTAAATCCTAGAAAGCTGTCAAGTGAAAATTCAAATATCTCCCATAAACTTCCGAGCGCAATTGTAAAACAAAAAGCAAAAAAGCAGATTACAAAAGGACTTGAATCTATTTTATCTTCTTTATATAGCACATATAATAAAGTCAAGCCGATAAAACTAAGCGCAACAGAAGCTATAAAATTAAGAATAATATCCCACCACCAGAATTCAGCAAACAGCCCTCTGACTTCTCCTAAAAACAGCATCCCATAAATAAATACAAAAGCAATTAGTTCAGCTTCTGCAGGAACTTGGATTTTGAAAAACCTTTTTAATATTTCAGGCAAAAATGTAATTATTATTCCTGCAACTGACATAATTAAAACCAACTGCCTTCCAGAATAAACAGCTGCTATAAATGCCAAAACAAGTATAGTTCTTATTAAATTAACAATCACAAACTTTGCTCTTTTTTTCTGCTCTTTTTCACCCATTATTTTTTAACAATATCAGAATTATTAAACTATTCTATACTATTTATTTTATAGTTAAACTCACTTCCAACTGATAAAACTTACAATCGCTATAAAAATAAGTGTAAGTATAGCGGAGAACTTCATATAAGAATCGCCAAACTTAATAAAATAAAGAATAACTGCCAAGATTAAAGAGCTTATAGAAATTAACTTGAAATATTTTCTTCCTTTCCTTATCTCTTCTTTAGTCATTTTCTTAAGTATATATCCTGCAGGAATTGCAAGTATAAGTGTCAGCAAAGCAAATACCCATTTCATAACTTATTTAAATTAATATTAGTTTATAAGCGTTGTTAATTTAAAACATGGAATTTACAATAGTAGCATCAAAAAAGGATTTGGCAGGCACGAGAATAGTTGAAAGTTTAAGGGAGTTAAACTGCAAAATTCCAATCCATCTTACAGATGAAGAAATAATTTATGCAGAAAACATTGACAAAGAGTTAAATACAGATTTTATTATTTTTGCATCAAAACATCAGTCAGTTAAGCAGGTAAAAACCCTTACTGTTCATCCAATTGGAAACTGGAATAAAGCAGATTTCGGAGGAAAAGACAAAACAATATGCAAAACTTCTGCACTAATGTTAAAGCATTTTTTCCAAACTTTAGAAAAAAATTATAACAATTTACCCCAATTTTATAAAGAAAATATTGAGTGTTCTTTAGAAGCAACTCACCACGGCCCGTATATAGAAACTCCAAGTTTGTTTATTGAAATAGGAAGCACTAAAGAAGAATGGCAGGATAAAAATTTAGCAGATTTAATCGCGAAAACAATCATTGAAGCAGTCAGCACTTTTAAAAAAAATAAAAATATGAAAATTGCTTTTGGTATTGGAGGTCCGCACTACTGCCAAAACTTCAACCAGATTCAGTTATCAAGTAATTACGCTCTAAGCCATATTGTTGCAGAATATGCTCTGCCAATTAATGAAAATATGATTAAGCAGATTTTAGACAAAACAAAAGAAAAAGTTACAACAGCAATTATAGACTGGAAAGGACTGGGAAACAGCGAGCAAAGAGAAAAAATATTAAATATATTAAAAAAGTTTAACCTTGAAATAATAAGAACAAATAAGGCAAAATCTACTCAATTATAAAATCTCCGTTATCTTCTTTTTCTATCTGTCCCACAATGTCAGATAATTTTATAAGCCCAACTAATTTTTTATTTTCAATAACTGGAAGATTTTTTATGTTATTCTTTATCATCAGTTCCATAGCCTGTTCAAGTGTTTTTTCAGGGCTTATTGAAACTATTTTTTTAGTCATTACCTCTCCGACTTCTAAATTTAAACTGGATATATGGCTTAATATATCCCGCTCTGTCAATATCCCCATTATTTTATTTCCAGAGACAATTATTAATGTCTCTCTTTTATTTTTAGACATCATCTTAGCCGCGCCCCTTAAATCAAGGGCATAATCAATTACCATTGCTTGGCTCATGACTTCAGAAACTTTCATATTTAATTATGACAATTTGGATTTATAAACTATTCTAATTTTAATTTGCTGAATAGTAAAAAATTTAAACATTGTTTTCTTTCTAAAACTATGCTAAGAAAAAAAGTAGGTTTGGCTTTAGGAAGCGGAGTAGCAAAGGGGTTTGCACACATTGGTGTTTTAAAGGTTTTGGAAAAAAATAAAATTCCTATAGATTTTATATCAGGAACAAGTGCCGGCTCTATTGTCGCAGCTTTATATGCTTCAAATCCGAATATTGAAGAGGTTGAGTCTTTAGCATTAAAAACAAACATTTCTAAACTTATTGACTGGAACATTCCGACAGCAGGCTTGATAAAAGGAAATAGATTCGAATCTTATTTAAGAGAAAAAATAAATTCTAAAAAAATAGAGGATCTAAAAATACCACTTTTTATTACTTCAGTTGATTTGAATACAGGACACGAAGTAATTTTTAACAAGGGAGATATTGCAAAAGCTGTAAGGGCAAGCATCTCAATTCCGGGAATTTTTAATCCAGCAATTAATAAGGACAAAGTTTTAATAGATGGTGCGTGGAAAGATACAATTCCTGTAGAAGTTTTAAAAGAAGCAGGAGCTGAGATTATAATCGCAGTTAATTTAAATGAATTCAGCGAAAATGAAAAAGCTATTTATTTATCCTCTGATACAACCAAAGAATCAGCAAAGCTTCCAAATATTTTTTATACATTACTTAGGAGCTATCAAATAAGTGAAGAAGAGCTTATTAAAACAGAAAGAAATAATCCCATTATAGACATATTGATTGAACCAAATTTATCAAAAATAAAGCCAAATGATTTTAATAAAGCAAAGCAGGCAATAAAATTAGGAGAAGAAGCAACTGAAAAAATAATAGACAATTTAAAAGTAATGGTCAAAGAAGGGGGTATAATAAAGAAAATAATATCTAAAATTCGCGATATCGGGGATAATGCTTTTGATGATGCTCAGAAATCGCTTAAAGAAATTAAGCAAGCTACAGTCACAGAAGCTGACATAGCAATTCAAGACATTAAAGATGTTGCTAAAGGCGGACATAATAATCATTAGTTAATAATACGGCTCTTTATCTTCCTGAACTTTTCTAAAATCCCATCCAAATTTTTTCCTGAATTTTAAATCGTCATTTACCATATCTTTCTTTACTTTCAGGGTATGATAATAAACTTCTTTTTCAACACCATATTTAAGTGTCTTTATTCTTGTTATTAATCCAAGATTTTCAAACTTATTTAATATTTTTGTTATCTCTTCTTCAGGATAGCTTACTATCTTTTTTATTTTTTTTACTGCTTCGTCTTTTGGAAGATCGCTTGCAAGAGTTAAAATATCTCTTTCTTCTTTTAATAGTTCAATTTTTTGCTCTTTGTTCAAGTTTTCCTTATAACTCTCTTCCGGAGTTCTGAAAGTAGGTTCGTAAAACTTCTTTTTCTTTTCAATAATTTCATTTACATCTGCTTTTTCAATATATTCTTTAATCTTATCTTCATCTTTTCTTTCTTTATATTTATTATAAGCAATTATTCCAAATAAGATTAATGCAATAAGCACTATAAGATAAATAAACAGGCTTTTCCATCCAATTATTTTAAACGGCTTAAATGCGCTAGCTGTCTGGTTTTTCCCATAATTAATAACCACTTGAATTAAATATGTCCCTGCTGGCAACTCTAAATTATCTAATTTTTTAATATAAACATTTGAATCAATTATAGCTTTTGTCTCTTTTTCCTCCCACACAACACCTTCTTCATTGCTTATTTTATAAATAACTTCTACATCCACAAGTTCAGATTTATTTATTTCTTTCATATCTATAATTACCTTTAAATCATTCCAAGGCATTATTGTTTCCTTTGCTAAATCCACTTTTATATCAAATAAAATATCCGGACACATCCTTAATTCAATTGGTTTTAGTCCTACAATACACTCTTCATTTTCTTTATAACAAAAACGTGTCTGAGTTAAATTTGCACTGCAAAAACTCCATTTAGTGCAAGTCCAATTTGTGTAGCATAAAATGCTTGGTGAAGCTCCGCCACTTCCTCCACCTCCACCTCCTCCACCGCCATTGTTATTAGTTGCAGTTTCTTCTTCTGTTTCTCCTGCAGAATAAACAGAAAATCCAGTTGCATTAAATGTTAATGTGTTTCCAGAATAACTTTCTTTAGTGCATATACTTGACGGACAATCCACACCGTCTTTTAAAATTTTGGGATTTGTAAATGTTAAATTATACAATTTTAATTTTACAGTTTTATTCAGTTGGGGCAAAGCTGTCGAATTCACTTCAATTCTATTAAAAGAAATATTAATGTAATTGTTAATATCTGCTCCAGAACTTAATGATACATTTTGTGAAAAATTAATTCTTCCATAATTTGAATCTTCTATAATAAAATTAGAAATATTATTAATATCAACTAAAGATAAATTTGTTGTATATCCTGAAAACTTACTTGCTTTAACAATTGTAATATTTCTAACTTCGCTATTTCCAATGTTCCCATAATTGTCTGTGCAGTTTACCGCCCAAACATAGGACTTATTAACTAAATTTATTAAGCTAAAACTTTGTGTAATGCTTTTGCTAATCGTAGAAGTTGTCCGATTTGTTTCAGAATCAAGAATTAATGAGCAACTTGTAATGTCGTTGGTGTCTGTTACAATATAATTAAAAGTCATATTTTCATCACCCCCGGCACTATCATTTGGATAACGTAAACTTACGCTTGGAACTGTATAATCTACTGAAAAATTGACAATACTTACATTCCATTTGGCAGTTATATTATTTATACTTGGGTCTGAAGTCATATTAGCATAAACAAAAAAAGTATAATTATTTCCGGGCTGTCCTGTTGCATTAACCCACCATGTTATTGTTTCTGACTGTCCGTCACTTAAAGTTAAATTATAAGGGTTTGTAACATTTGTGTAAAATGGCGTTGTTCCTTCTACCATTGAGATCGCCCCACCTTTACTTGAAGAAGAAGTTAATGTGATATTTATACCATCATTTTCTCCATAAGAACTTTCTTCGCAAAAATCCCCGTCACTTTCACTATAACCATTTCCAGTTGTAACACTATTACATTCTACAGCATAAGAATAAGTAACTCTGATATGGTAAGGAGTTGTTGTTAATGCAGAAACATTAATTGTTGTATCTGTTCCAAAAGAAGCTGACTCACTCCCATTATAACCTGCTCCAAAAGTTAAGTTGCATCTGTTATCTCCGAAATTAAGAGAGGTATAACCAGAACAATAATCATCTGTGCTGTCAAAACACCCAAACTGATTCATTAGTTTATTGCCCTGCCAACCAGTTACAAAATAAGCACCTGCATAACCGCTATCTAATTCTGCAACAATTGTTATTGCTCCACCAGGAGTAAAGCTTCCATTAACTCTTATATTATTTGTGAAAAAATATCCATCTGCGCCATTCCCGCCACAATCAGCATTACTGGTAGCATCACAACTATCAGTAACAACTGTTCCTGGTTGATTACATAAACTGCAGTTAGCACCACAGTAAGCGAAGTCTCCTGCAGGGGGGTCTAGGGTTACATTAATTGCCCCACAATTACCATTTGCGCAACTTATATTTGCGATTACAAAAAAAGAATCATTATGAGTTGCATTTATATCCCAAAGGGGAGAAATCATATTAAGCAAAATTTGTGGAATCTGCTTGCTAAAATTAACCGTCTGAAAAATAGTATTTCCAGAACTATCATTACAATAAACAGTCCAGCTGTTATTTCCATCTATACTTGTAACATTTGTAAAGTTAGTTTTTGCATTAACAATAGAAAAATTTGTTAACCCATTATTACTAGAATACCAGCAAGAACCTGCATTAAAATCAAGGTAGGTATAATTAATACTGCTTACATTGTAAGTATAAGTTATATTCAATGGGTAGGTTATATTAATCAGGGGGGCATCAACATCTTTTATAGATAAATTTAATGAAGAAGTTTTATTATTTATACTTTCATTTGCTGTGAGATTTGCATAAATAGAAATTGAGTTATTTGTATTTACTGCTCCTGTTGCATTAACCCACCATGTTATTGTTTCTGACTGTCCGTCACTTAAAGTTAAATTATAAGGGTTTGTAACATTTGTGTAAAATGGCGTTGCACCAATTGTTTTAGATATTATATTTGAACCTCCTCCAGTTATATTAAATGTAATATCTACATTATCAAAATTTCTGCTAGAGTCGGTTGTTGTTCCACATGCCAAACAACTATAGTTATTAATCATCAAATCAGTGCTGCTTGCTCTGTCAATTATTGCAGCACGGAGATATTTTTTATTCCCAGAGGTAGTTAGATTAATAGTAAAATTCTCTGAATACCATGTATCGAGGAGCCTTCTGGCATTTACATAACCATCTCCAACCCTTGCAGCAGAACTATGAAATACTTGGGAATATACATCTTTCCATACCCCACTATCATTATAAAATGCTTTTAAATGAACTCCGTCAGCAAGACTATATGAACCTGAAGAACTGAAATACCATCGAATATAAACAAGTGCAGTCCCATCTGCATTGGCAGTTATGTTTATGTAATCAATTTGGTCATTGCCAGTTTGCACAACTGCTAATCCGTCAGCGTACACAACAGTTGTTCCATTTGCAGGATTTGGAGTAATACTGTTTTGTGTACCGCCATTTAAACTTATATTCATAGCACCACAATCAACATCAATGCATGAAACAAGTGCACTTATATTAAAAAAATGATTTTGAGAAACATCGCTATTTGCAGTTGGGTAAATCCATGATAAATCAATGGTTGCGGCATTTGCAAAGCTGATAAAGAATAATATAACAAAGATAAAAATTATTTTCCTATCCACCTTTAACACCTCTTTTTTTCAAATGCTCCCTTAACATTTTTTCAATAAGTTTAGAAGAATTTACACACTCTTTTTCAGCATATTCTTTCCAGCTTTCAAGAATTTTCTCATCAATTGTTACACTAAGCACTTTTTTTGCCATAATATTATTTATATTACTAATATTATTTATATTATTTAGTTTAAAAACTTATCGGTTTTTGAGAGTGTTAAGTAAAGATTATAAACTACGAATACCATTACTCTGGATGAAAAAACTGAATAGATTTTTATTCTGGGCACCCAGAGTATTTCTTATTTTGTTTGCATTGTTCTTAGCGGTATTTTCTTTAGATGTTTTTGGAAACAATTACACTCTTTGGGAAACAGCTATTGCATTATTTATGCATAATATTCCATCAATTATTTTATTAGTTATTTTATTAATTTCTTGGAAGCATGATTTGGTGGGAAGCATTATCTTTATAATTCTCGGAGTTGCTTGCGTTGTAGGAGTAATAATTGCAATATTTAATCTTACTGAAGCAGATAGATTTAATCCGATATTAATAATTGGAAGTGTTGTATTCCTCTTGATAGGAATTTTATTTTTAGCAGGCTGGAAACAAGGTAAAAAGTTTAGAAAACATAAATAAATTAAGGCATTTTAAGGTTGAGGGATTTCCAGTAAAGATATCCAAACAAGATAGACAATCCTGTTGTGATGATAAGTATTATTACAAGGAGAGTTGTATAAGATTCAAAATAAGCAGTTGAGAGAGCGGGAATTCCAAATATAGCGCCTATTGTTCCAGGAACATTTACAACTATGCTGACAATTGTAAGAAGAGTCATTATAACTGTAAGCTTTTTCATTGTGTCATTTAACTCTTGGTTTGAACGCATTTCTGATTTTGTTCTAAGAGAGGCAATTCTATAATTGTGGCTTCTGCATCTTTCAAGCCAATATCTTGTTTCAGTGTTGAATAATTCATAATCCAGCTCTAAAAGTGAAACATTAAAACACTCTATTTCTTCTTCTTTTAATTCTATAACTATCTGGAAAAGCCCTTCCATCCTGTCTGTTAGCTTTCTCAACTCTCTTCCTGTTTCTTCTATGCTCTCTAAAACTGGATTCATTTCAAGTTTATTCATTGACTCCCTTATTTTTAAAAATTCTCGGGAATACCTTTTAAGAACTGATTTAAGAAGAGTGAAAATTATAGTTGTGCTCTCTCCATTCTTCTTTGAAGTTAGCTTTTCGAATTTCTTCTCTATTTTCTGTATTTTTGACGGAAAATAAGCGAAAATTTCTTTTCCCGAAACAAAAATTAAATGCATGCTGTTTTCAGAATCATAGGATGGGAGGTTTATTATTGTAAAATCACTTTGGCTGTCAATAAATGGGAGCTCTATGCTTAATATTTGGTTTAAATCTATGCCTTCTTTTATAGAAGTTATCTCTTTTTTTAAATCTTCAAGGTTTTCCAGTATCTTTATCACAAAATTATACAATTTGCCTGTTTATAAAGTTTTTTCAGAAATTCATAAAGTTAATTTATAGATTGCGAATAGAATATTCCTCTGCTCTTGCTGTTTCTTCTTTACTGGATAATTCAAAAAATTTATTAAAGTTTATGTATTTTGCTTTTTTAAGCGACTTTTTAATTAGCAAAACAACTCTTGAAGGATTGTGTTCATCTGCATATTCATAATCAGGCAGGAAGGAAAGCAATTCTTCTGAAAACTTTTTAATTTCATTCATTCTTGGCATATCTTGGGTAATATAAAATTTTTGGCTGTCTCCAACCCACATATAAGATTTCACTTCGATAAAATCAGCATTGGATAATTTAATCAGCTTTGCATATTTGCCAATGTCCGACATATTTTCATTTTTAATCAATGTCAATCTAATTGCTGTTCTGAATTTTTTCCTACTCATATTTTTAAGGCTTTTCATTAATCTTTCCCAATAATCATCAAAAATTGGCCTGTCCAGTTCTTTTAATTTTTCTCGAGTCGGAGCATCTAAACTTATATACAACTGTGTTATATTTTTTATTTTCTTAATTTCATCTGGAAATTGCCCATTAGTAACAAGGAAGGTAGAAATTTTTTTCTTATGAAACATATTTAAAAGTTCGTTTAATTTTGGGTAAGTTATTGCCTCTCCTGTTAAAGAAAGTGCAACATGTTTCACATCTGCCATTTCTTTTAATAATTTTTTATCTGCTTTTTTATTTCCTTTAAATCCTTGAAGTAATTTAATATGCTGTTTAATAGAATTTTCAATTATAAAATCAGGATTATCAATTTCCCCTTTCCATTCTTTGCTTATGGGAAGTTTTGAACTTCTCCAGCAAAACTTACATGCATTAGCGCAGTATAAAGAAGAGGTCATCTGCATGCACTGATGGCACTTTATCCCGTAAAACTTTTCTTTATAGCACTCTCCTTTTCCTGCTAATTTATTTCTTGTCCACCCGCATATTTTAACAGCACTATGATTTCCAACAACTCTATATTTCTGCTTTTCAAGAAGTTTTTTTTGTGCTTTTGTTATTTGATATAGTGGGGATTTCATAAAAATAGAAAGATAGATATATTTTAAATTCTTTGATTAAACATGAAAAAACGCAAGGCTATATTTTTAGTAAACTTAACTGATGAAGAAAGAGCAATTTTATCAAAAATTGTTGATTCTTATAATCCTAGTCATAATCCTGTTGTTAATTCAGAGGGTTTTAGTGGTTTTAGATATGAAGATATTGAAAGAAGAGTTTTGTCTAATCTCCATACTGATAAGCAAACAGTTAATTTTGCTATTGAATTAATGGTAGAAAGCAGTTTATTACAAAAAACTAAAAGTGGCAGATATTATCTTAATAGAAGATATACGGGTTAATCTTAACCAAAAACAATAAATATCGCAGAAACATACAATTATATGCCTGCAAAAACAAAAGTGGCAGATAAAGAAATGAAAGAAGAGGAAAACAAAGAATTTGAAGAGGGAGATTTAGAAGAAACTATTGATGAGATTAGTGAAGAAAATGAGCTCGAAAGTTTTTCTGAATTTATGGTTTCTTCAAAGCATGTCTCACCTGTTTTACATTCTGACGAAACTATTGGAAACTTAGAAGAAGATTTGGGCAGTAGCGAGGGAAGTAAGAAAAGCGAAGAAGAACCAGAGAGAAGTATAAATTATATTCCAACAGCTGGTGAAGAGCAAGAAGCAAATTATAAAGTTGTTTCAGAAAGAATGGGAATTGTAAAAGGATTTGGAGTGCATAAAAAAGGAATTGGCTTTCATAACCCTGAACTAGATTTAGGAGAAGCAGGCAGAAAATATACTTCACCTAATGAAGATTATTCAGAAGTAAGAGATGCTGAAAGCGGAGAAGACAGATTCAAAAGAAGAACTCCGTGGCACAGAGATGAAGAAGAAGCATAATTTTAAATGTTTGTCGTAAATTCAAGGTAATATTTTGAGGTTTTTGAAACGAATGAAATTTTGGAGCACTTAACTAACTCAAAACAAATCCTTAGGAAAGTAGATGTACTTATATTCTTCATAAGCAATTAAAGTCTCATAATGGTTAATCTGTTTAGGAAATAAGCTTCTTAGCTTCATAACAGTATCTTGTAGTTCTTCTATATTTTTTACAAGCAAATAAATCAAAACATTATACCTTCCTATTGTCTTAACTGCCCATAAAGTGTTTTTATCTGCAGATAAGAAGTCTCTTAATATTTTTTCTTTTTCTTCATCCAATCCACTAATATTCAAGAGAAGAGTATGCAAGTTATAATCCAAAGAAGTATAATTTATTACTGGAATGAACTTTATGATAACTCCAGAACCTATCATATTTTTAATTCGGTAATTTACAGCATCAGCAGACAATCTTACTTTACTTGCTATTTTATACAATGGCAAAAGGGCATCTTCACTTATAACCTTCAAAATTTCAATGTCCTTATTATCTGTTTTTTGGTTTGGCTTTTTCTTAAAGTTTTTTTGCAGTTTATATTCAGAAAAGTTTGGGGGAAATGTTTCTGCAGCAAAAGTCTTTGATATGGTTAATAATTCGTAATCCTGTAATGAGCCTGCACAATCAGTAATAATCTCTGTCAAAGCTTTATCAAGATCGTCTATATCTTTTGTAACAAATGCTATTTCAAAATCATAATTTCCACTAAACTTGATTAATGCTCTTACAAATGGATATTTAATTAGTTTATTCAGTATTTTTTGTTCTATTTCTTTAGTTGGATTATTTAATTTAATGAATAAATGATTTGCTTTGTATCCAAATTTAGACATATCAACCATTGTTCTATACCCCTGAATTACGCCGCCTTTTTCGTAATTTTTAATTCTATAATTAACAGCGTCTCTTGATAATCCAACTCTTTTGGATAATTGTGTTAAAGGAATTCTTGAATTAGCTGAATAAAGAGAAAGAATCTTTTTATCTTTAACATCTAATTTAGCTTTAATAGTTTTAGGATTTTTCTGTAAGTATCTCATATTTATGATTAAACTAAGATATTATATAAATCTTTCGGTAAATCATCAATTTTAGATGAAATCTTTCTTATATTTCGTAATCTTATCTATATTGTCTCGGAAGGGACAGGAAATGAAAATGGAAAAGGAAGAATATCAAAAGAAGATTGAAACTATCACTTGCGTAGCTGGAGAATTAATGCCAAAACTCCCATATCACAACTTTGGACATGCCATAGATGTGTATTCAGCAGCAAATACTCTTGCATTACTTAGTAATGTTGATTATGAAGAAAGATTTCTACTAAGAACTTCTGCCTTGCTTCACGATATAATTGTAGTTCCTGGAAGAAAAGATAATGAGGAAAGAAGTGCAGAATTTGTAAGTCAATATCTGCCAAAAATAGGTTATTCAACTGAACAAGCCAAAAGGGTAGGAAAAATAATTCTCGCAACAAAAATGCCCCAGAATCCAAACGGATTTTTAGAACAAGTATTATGTGACGCAGACCTTGACAATCTCGGCAGACCTGATTTCTTTGAGTTAGGAGAAAAAGTTAGAGCAGAGTTTGGATTTTCAGGCAATGAAAGATGGTATCAACAGCAAATACAGTTTCTAAGAAGTCACCAATATCATACTGAAGTAGCAAGACAATTAAGAGACACTGGGAAAGCAGCGAACATCCAGAAATTAGAAATGATGTTGCAGGAGTTAAAATGTTAGTTGCTGGATGGTCTTTAACTAAAGCATGCAATCTTAATTGTATTCATTGCTATAATGCATCTGGAAAAAGAGACCCTAATGAATTAACTTTAGAAGAATGTTTCGGGATAGTTGATAAACTAAAAGATTCAGGAGTTGTCGCTATTAATTTCGGTGGTGGAGAATGTGCTCTAAGACCGGATTTTATTGATTTATGCAGATATATAAAAAATAAAGAGATAGCTATTTCTTATACAACAAATGGGACAACTTTCAACAGAATAAAAGACCATTTAGACTTATTCCATGACATAGGAGTAAGCATTGATTTTGCAGATGCGGAAAAACATGATTGGTTTAGAGGAAGAGAAGGAACTTTTGAACAAGCAGTAAGAGCTTTAGAAGTTCTGGTAGAAAAGGGAGTTAATAATGAAATTGTAACTTGCTTAACTAAACTTAATTGTTCTGAAAAAGAACTACAAAAATTATATGATTTATCACAGAAGTTAAGAGTTGACTCCTGGAGGCTTAATAGGTTTAGGGCAAATGGTAGAGGAATAGATAACAAGCAGGGTTTGGCTTTATCGCAAGAAGAGCTGAAAAATGCATATACTTATCTAAGCCATTTTAACAGAGAGGGTATTTTAACACCCGAACCAATTTTCAGGGCAGCATTTGGTGGTAATTATTATTTTCCTGGAGACCCCTCTGGTTTTACAGCTTTTAGAATACAACCAAATGGGGAAGTTTCTCCAAGTGTTTTTCTAAGTGAATCTGGTGGAAACATAAAATATCAATCAATCGAAGAAATCATGAACTCTGATATTTTTAAGGGGATAAGAGATAGGACCCCACAAGGGAAATGCAAACAATGTTCAGCATATTCTCATTGCAAGGGCGGAGATGCAGGAGCTTCATATCTAGAAAACGGGCACTTCAATGGTCCAGACCCTTTATGTTGGCTTGATCCTAAAGAAAAAAAACCAAGAGTAGAAAAAAAATTAGAAAATAACTGGAATGTGCACGAATTGTATCTTTGCACTTTGTATATTCCAATCGGAGAGAAAAATGGAAAATAGAAAATTGCCAAAACTAGACTTAAATATTACAAATAGGTGTAACTTTAGATGCACTCATTGTGCTTTTGATTCTGGAATTTTAGATTTACCAGAATTAACTTTAAGCGAATTAGAAAGAATATTGAGAGAAACAAAAGAGATTGGTGGACAAAAATTTGACATTACTGGCGGAGAACCATTAGTAAGAGAAGACGTAGAAGAGATAATAACAATTGGTAAGAGATTAGGTTATAAAATTGAATTAGTAACTAATGGCTCACTGCTTACAGAAGGGAAACTAAGAAAATTTAAGCAACTAGGGTTGGATGGAATTGCAATTAGTTTAGATGGATCAACTCCTGAAGTTTATAATAGAATAAGAAGAAGAGATGAAAAAACTTTCTATAAAGTAGTAGAAAATATTAGAGCGTCAAAGAAAACAGGTTTTTATACAAAAATAAATACAACTGTTTTTGCTTGCAATTTAGAAGACATTCCAAATATAACTGAATTAGCATTAAGCTTAGGTGCTGACGAACTTGGCTTATATTATTTTACACCAATAGGAAGAGGAAACAGAAGTAAAGAATTGGCTGTAGAACCAGTACAATGGCTAGAGTTTATTAGGGCAAACTTAAGACAATATCAGGACAGAGGAATGAGAATTTCTTTAGAGTTCCCACTAATTGAAAGAGAGCACTGGAATCCTAATCTTGGATGTATAGCTAATAAAGAAAAAAGTCATTTGCAAGTCTTGCCAGATGGAAATGTTTATCCATGTGCTATCTTAGCTTCTTACGGCAAACCAATTGCAAACCTTAAGACTACCTCTGTTAAAGATGTTTGGAATAATGCTAAATTATGGGAAGATTATTGGGCAAACTTATCAAATTTATTTGAAAGCTACAATGGAAGTTGTGTTGATTTTAAACAAGCATTTGACATGAGAGAATATGGCTCTGAAAAATATTGTTTTGTTTGTCCTCTTAGAAAATTTGAATTAGGAGAAGTAAAATGAGCGGTAAATTAATTGTTTGTGAAGGATTAGATTGCTCAGGAAAGACTACAGCAATAGAAAAAGTAATTAATTCCAATCCCGAATATGTTTACAGTAAAGGAATTGGTTCAAATTCCAGGTTCGGAAGAACAGCAAGAAGATTTCCTTCAACTTTTATGTTTCTTTCTGAACTGATATATAATACTTACACCCGCATATTGCCTAATCTAAGAGAAGATAAAACTGTTTTGCAAGATAGATATGATGTTTCAGTAACCTCTTTTGTTCCGAATACCAATAGGAGATATAATCAGTTATTAATACATGTTGCGAAATTATTAATTCCAGAACCAGATGCAATTGTATACTTTCATTTGCCTCTTGAAGAAAGAATTAAAAGATTAAAACAGAAAGGAAAGAAATACGAATTAATGCTTGCTGAAAATCCAGATAGGATCATATTAAGAGAAAAAGAATATGAGAAATGGTACAATCAGTTTAATGGTCCAAAAACAAGAATCGATACGGCAAGAAATAACATCGAACAAACAGTTATAATTCTAGAAGATTTTATTAAATTAGTTTCAGAGTAAATTTCAACTCCCAAGAGCACGTAACCGCCAATTTTTGCAGAGTAGAAAAAGATGATAATTTATAAAATTGGATAAATATTCTCGCGATTTTCCATTAGATTTAAATATCTCTATGCCTTAACATATTATTCTAATGGTTTATAAGCTTTGAATAGTTCTTTAAAGAAAATGAAATTAGGAAAAACGCTTTATGTAATTAATAGAAAGGATTGGCATTCATGGCTTAGAAAAAATCATACTAAAGAAAAAGAGATATGGTTGATTTATTATAGAAAAGCATCTGGCAAACAAAGAATATTATATAACGATGCTGTTGATGAAGCGCTTTGCTATGGATGGATAGATAGTATTATTAAATCAATAGACAAAAACAAGTATGCACAGAGGTTTACTCCTAGAAGAGCTGGGAGCCAAATTTCTGAGATGAACAAAGAGCGAATACGCAGATTAATTAAACAAAAAAGAATGACATCTAATGGGATTAAAGCTGTTGAAAAAGTATTTAATTTATCTAAAGACAAAACAGAAAAGCATATAGTTGCACCAGATATAATAAACGCGCTTAAAGCTAATAAACTTGCTTGGAAAAATTATCAGCAATTTTCAGAAGGTTATAAGAAAGTTCGTATTGGATACATAGAAGGATATAGAAATCGAAATATGGAAGAATTTGAAAAAAGGCTAAGACATTTTATTAAGATGACTGCAAAAAATAAGAAATTTGGAATGGTGCAGTAATAAGTTATATATGGGTAAATAATTCTCGCGATTTTCCATAGATTTAAATATCTCTATGCCTTATTTATCATATTAATTAGAGGAGATTATAAGCAAAGAAAATGGCAAGTTATGAATATTTTTATCCAGGAAAACATTATGACTTAGATTATGACAGCTTAGGAGCGCCTTCTGGCTATCAGGAAAAGATTTCTAATCTAGGTATAACAATTGACCCAAGAACAGCAAATCAGTTAAAAGAGGTTCAGGATAAATTAAATACAGGATTAAAACAAATTGAAGTTCAGGGGTTAATGCCAAATGTTTTTGAAGCAATTCCTGAACAGCATTTAAAAGAAATTAATAGAAGTGCAAAATTAACAAATGCTAAATTAAGTTTGCACGGGCCTTTAGTAGAAGCATCTGGATTTGATGAAAGAAAAGGATGGAGTGAAGAAAACAGAGCTCATGCAGAAAGGCAGATATCTCAGGCACTTGAAAGAGGGCATACACTTGACCCTGATGGAAATATTGTTGTTACATTTCACTCAACTTCACAGCTTCCTGAAATGAGTTCAAAAGAAAAAACAGATGGCAAAGAACAGGATGTTTCTATGTATGTAATTGACTCAAGAACTGGTGATGTAAAAATGATTAAAAAAGAAGAGCATTACTTTCCAAAAAGCAAAGATGCCAACGGATATATTTTTGAACCAAAAAAAGAATTAGAAGAATATAATAAAAAATATTGGTCGCAAGCAGTTAATAATTTTGCATATTCTTCAGAAAGAGGGTTGAGAGATTTTGAAGATGTGCAGAGGCAAAAAAAGCAGATGGAACAGGAAATAGAAGAATTAAAAGCAGAAAAAAAAGAACTGCCGCAAGAAGTTAAAGAAAAGATTGAGCATAGAATGGATAGAGATGAAAATCTTGCGAATATATTTTTGCAGGATTCTTATAATCAGTTAAAAATGCTCTATGATATTGCTTATAAAAGTGCAAAAGAAAAAAATGATACAGATGCTCTTAATAAATTAAATTCATTTAAACAAGAGGTAATCAGCAATTATGATTCATTAGCTCAAAATAACACAGAATCTCTTAATAAAATAGTTTCAAAAGGAATAGATGTTCTTCAGAAAATAGAAGATGTGGAAATATACAAGCCATTTCAAGAGTTTGTTCTTGATGAATCTTCAAAAACATTTGCAAATGCAGCTCTTAATTCTTATAAAAAATTCAAAGATAAAGCTCCTATAATAAGCATTGAAAATCCCCCTGCTGGCATGGGGCTAAGCAGAGCAGATGATATTAAAAAATTAATTGAAAAATCACGAGAAGAACTTTCTAAAAAACTTCAGAATCAGGGGCGTTCTGCATCTGAAGCAAATGCAATTGCAGAAAAAATGATTGGCGCTACTTGGGATGTCGGGCACATTAATATGATTAGAAGATTTGGGTATAGTGAACAAGACGTTATTAAAGAAGCTGAAAAAATAAAACCCTATCTTAAACATGTTCACTTATCAGATAACTTTGGATTTGAACATACTGAACTTCCAATGGGGATGGGAAATGTTCCTATGAAAAAAATTATGGAAGCACTTGGAAAAAAAGGCGAGCAAGCTAAAAAGATAATTGAAACTGGGGATTGGTATCAGCATTTTAAAACAAGCCCTGTTCAGGAAACACTTAATGCTTTTGGAGCATCTACTTATGATAGAATAGGAGCTCAAACATGGACGCAAATTTCTTCAAACTATGGAGGAAATTACTTTTCAGGTTATGGGATAATGCTTCCGGAAAAACATTTTGAAACATATGGGGGAGGATTTTCAAACTTGCCAAGTGAATTAGGAGGACAAGTGCAAAGAAAAGGCTCGAAGTTCAGCGGAACTCCGAATGAATAAAAGTATAAATCAATGCGCAACAAGTTGCTCAAGTTAATCTATAAAAAATTCGTTCTTCTGTTTTTTACTTTATCTTAGATGGCAAGTTTAAACAACTCCCGCTCAACTCGCTTAAAGCTAGGGAAAGTTATGATATATTAACCTGTCTAAAATTAAAAACATTTAAAAACAAAATTAACTAAATAATAGTAGTAAGAATATGGCAAAGAAGAAAGAGGAGAGCAGAAACTCTGTTTTTAAATCAAAGAAGAAAGTTAAAAGCAGTTTGTCTAGGATTAAAACTTTAGACTTAAGAAGTGAAAAAGATATTGCAATGGATTTTGCAGTTAAAATTTATAAGAGATTTGATAAGATGGTTAAGGCAGTTGTTTTGTTTGGCTCAACTACAAAAAAAACCGCAAATGAGTCCTCTGATATTGATTTAATAGTTATTATTGATGATGCGGCAATTCAGTGGGACCAGGAATTAATCGCATGGTATAGGGAAGAACTTTCAAAATTAGTTTCTACAAATCCATATAAAAAAGAGCTTCATATAACAACAACAAAAATTACAACTTGGTGGAATGATTTAATCAAAGGAGACCCGGTTATTCTTAATGTTTTAAGATACGGAGAAGCATTAGTCGACATTGGAGGATTTTTTAATCCAATCAAAGCACTTTTAATCCAGGGAAGAATTAGAAAAACTCCAGAGGCAATTTACAATGCTCTTGATAGGGCACCAGAACATTTTAGAAGAAGCAAACTTGCCGAATTAGGAGCTATTGAAGGTTTGTTCTGGGCAATGGTTGACTCAAGTCAGGCAGCTTTAATGTCTGCAAATATAATGCCCCCTTCACCTGAGCAGATTCCTGCTTTGCTTAAAGAAATATTCGTTGATAAAAAAATGCTGAAAATGGATTATGCTGTCTGGTTTAGAGATTTGTATGTTCTTCACAAAGACATTACTCATGGGAAAATTACTGATTTGAAAGGTGTTCAGATAGATAATTGGCAGGAGCGCACAGAAAAGTTTATCGGTGAAATGGTAAGGATTGTTAATGAGTCGATTTCTTGAAAAATTAGATAGTAAGCATTAGTAGAAACAATATGGATTATTTTTACATTAAAGAAATATAAAAGAGAAATCTGCTGAATAGCGATTTCGAAGTTTTTCACTTTTAATTAATCTCTAGGATTATTTATATTAACTTAGATTTATAACTAAAAACTTAACGAAGTTTGTTTTGAGCAGAGGTATATTAATTATTTTAATGTAAAAGATGATTGATGTTTTACTAATAGATAAATAAATTACTATAGAAACATATTCTTGACATTAAAATATAATTGATAATCGATTGGGTTGATAATAAAAACTCTTTAATCCAGCCCTTCAAATATGCTTTTAATAGCTTCTTCTTCTGATTTCTTTAAGGGCTTTTTATTTGAATCTGGCTCTATTTGTTCCTGAAGAAAATTATTTTCGTACTGCCCGTAAGATTCTTCTATAGGCTCGCCATAATTTTCAGCAACATAGCTGGGTGGAGTGTATTTCCTTTCTTGCTGTATTATTTTATGTTCTTCTGGCTGTTTCCTTGCCTCTTTTTCTTTATTTTCATCAAATTTTTCTTCAGTTTGTTTTATTATCTCTTGTTTTAATACATTTTCTATTTTTGTTACAATATTCTCTGCTTTTTGCTGAGGAGGAATATCATTTTTTTGTTTGTAATTGTTTTTATTATTATCTTTGAATCTGTTTTTGTTTTGCCATTTGTTTTCAGGCCTATTTGTAAGTTTGTTAAATTGTTTCTCATTTGTTTTATTGCCTTCATTATATGATTTATTGTTCTTCTCTAGTTCAGAAACTAAAACAGAAATATCATAAGCAGCATCTGCATTTACAGAAATGCTGTCAATTCCTGTTTCAATAAGATATTTAACCATATCTTTATTGCTTCCTGACTGCCCGCAGATACTTGATTCAACTTTCATCTCCTGGCATGTTCTTATAACTCTTTTTATTTCATTAAGAATCGCTGGATGCATTTCATTATATAGATACTGAACATCTTCGTTATTTCTGTCAATTGCTAATGTATACTGCGTTAAATCATTTGTTCCAAAACTTATGAATTTTACAACTCCGGTTTTAAGCAAATCTTTTATAACTAAACAAGCAGAAGGTGTTTCAACCATTATCCCTAAATGTATTTTATTCATTCCAAGTTCATCAATAATTTCTTTTGTTTTTAAAACTTCATCAACCGAAATTACCTGAGGAATCATAATTCCAAAAGTTTTGTCATGGAATTTTTCAGATACTTTCTTGACTGCATTTAACTCTGCTTTGAATAACTTTGGATTTTTTAATGAAAACCTTATTCCATGCATTCCCAGCATAGGGTTTCCTTCATTTTGCTCTGGAGCTCCTTCTAATGTGCTGTATTCGTCTGTCCTTAAATCAGAAGCCCTTATCCAGATTTCTTTAAAATGCTCTGAAATTTTTTCTATTCCTTTTTCTAAAACATTTGTATATTCTGCTAACTTATTCTCCTTTAAAAATAATGCAGGATGTTTTCCAGAAGATGCAATGATGCCTTCTAATCTTAATAACCCAATTGCACTGCACTTTGTTTTTGAAGCTCTTTCAGCAGCTTCTGGCAAGTCAAGAATAACTTTTATTTTCGTTTTTGTAGGCACAATTGGTTTTACTTCTGATTTAACTGTTTCTGTTTTTCCTGAATAAACTTTTCCATTTGAACCATCAACAGTTACTATCTGCCCTTCTTTTAACTCATTTGTTGCTCTTTCAGTTCCGACAACAGCAGGTATTCCCATTTCTCTGCTTACAATTGCAGCATGGCTGGTTATTCCCCCTTCATCAGTTATAATTGCTGCAGACTTCTGCATAGTTATGACCATGTCAGGATTTGTCATTTGAGTTACTAATATATCCCCTTTTTGGACTTTATCCAAATCTTTTAAGTCCATAACAATTTTGACTTTTCCCGAAGCAACACCTGGAGAAGCTCCTAGTCCGGACAATAACATTTCCCCTTTTATTTCTGCAGAAGCAGATTTTGCTTCTGTAGTAACTGGGCGTGATTGGACAATGTAAATATCATCTTCAATTGCAAATTCGATATCCTGCGGTTTTCCGCCATAGTGCTCCTCTATTTTTATTGCATAATCTGCTAGTTGAGTAATCTCATAATCATTAAGAACCTGCCTTGTAGAAATTTCTTTAGTAAGCTTTATTGTTTCTGTATCCCCCTGCGAATTTCTTGTAAGAGCAATCTTTTTATCTGTTAATTTTTTTTCAATAAGTTTTAATTCCCGCGAAACTTCGTAGCTGTCAGGTTTTATTCTGCCAGAAACAATTCCTTCTCCTAATCCAAAAACCGCTTCTATAAGCACATTATCGTTTCTTTTAACTGGATTTTTTGAAAACATAACCCCGGATTTTTGAGAATCTATCATTTTTTGAACAACAACAGCCAGAGCAAATTTTTCATGGCTAAATCCTTTTTTCTTTCTGTAATAAATTGCCCTTGCAGTAAACAAACTTGCAAAAACTTTTTTAACAGTTTCAATAAGCTCACTGTTTCCTTTTATGTTAAGGTAACTTTCCTGCTGTCCTGCAAAACTTGCATCTGCCAAATCTTCTGTAGTTGCACTGGAACGAACAGCTACAAAAACCGGCTCATGAGAATGCTTTAAAATAAACAGTGCATCTGCTTTTGCACCTGTTAATGCTCTTTTGTCAAGGCTTAAATCATTGTAAGATTCCAGTATCTCTTTGCTTAAATCATCAGGCATTTCTGCTTTTAATATCAAACTTCTGATTTCCTTTGATTTTTCAGTAAGCTCTTTTGTATTGTCTACATTAACCCCAGATAATATTTCCTCAATTTTGTTTTTTATACCTGCAGATTCTACCATCCTCCAATATGCAGAAGTTGTTACAATAAATGCAGGGGGAACTGGAAAACCAGAATTAAACATCTCTGCTAAGTTTGCACCCTTGCCTCCAGCTATCTGCCCAGAAGATTTGTTCAGTTCATAAAGCCATCTAACATAAGCATTCGCCTCTCTTTTAATTGCAACCATAATTGAAATAAATTAAAAGCATTAATAAACTTTATTGTAACTGGAAATATGAAGTTTATTAATTGGTTGGTGGGAAAAGATATCATCAATAAAGATTTATAAATAGGGTTAATTCCGATATTATTATGTTAGAGAATAGAGATTATAGATTGGGATAAAAAAGGCTATTAATTGCATGTTTTTATTTTTCTTATGGCAGAGATAAATAGCGCAATACCCATTATCATAAAGAATAATCCCCACAAAACTCCGGACAATTTAGGAAGTTCTTCTGTTCCTATAACTGCTCCAATAATGTTTGTTTTTACATTTACAAGCAAGAACAACCCCAAAATAATTGAGATGCCACCTTGGGTTATGAAAAATATCTTGCTTTTCTCCATATAAGAATCAGCAAGTTATATTATATAAAGATTTCTTTTAGATGGGAATTTAAGAAATTAAAAGATCTCAAATAGCAAAGCAAAAATAACTTATTATGTCAAGAAAATTTTATACTGATGAACGAGCGTTTTTACTATGGACATTTATATAAAGTATTATAGAGTCTCTTTAAGGTTATCGCAATTAAAAGTTCCTAATAGAGATTTACTTGAATTGTATCTAACTTCATTTAAAAATTCTGCAGTTAGTTCTTTTCTTTCATCACAACAAGCTAAAAGTTCATCTTGTATAGTATCTCTATAATAAAATAATTTAACAATTACTCCATTTTCTTTTGCTTCTATTATTGGCGGGACAAAATCACTATCTCCAGCAATAATAATGGCATTTTTTATTATCCCTTTAACAGCCAATTTTACCAAATCGATAGCAAAATAGGTATCTACTCTTTTTTGAACATAATCTCCTCTTTTAGTTTTAGATAATTTTCCAAGCCGTATTTCAAAACGAGGTATTTTTTTCAATCTTTGCATGAACCTATCAACATTAGATTTCCTCAATTTCTCTTCTGGTGTTGGAGGATTACTTTGATATGGATAACAATAATAGCAATAAACTCTATATAATTCTTCACTATTTTCATCTATAAATGATTTAATAAATTTATCAAAATCTATTTTTAATTCACCTAACTTTTTTGTTATTGAATTAAGATATCCTAAATCAACAAAGATTGCGGTTTTATCCATATTTGTTTATATATTATTATTTATATAAATATTATTATAAAAGAATTACGATACTATCGTCGAGGTACTAACGATAGCGCTGATTACATAGTAGTTAGTTAGTATTACTATTTAAACATTTCTGTATTTATCAAAAGGTTTTTAAACTTTATATTTAATTTAAATTTGGGGTGAACAGCCTCAGACTGATTCTGAGAAAATAGAAAATGGAAAACATTAAAGAACATATTGATCAAAAATTTGAACAAGCGGGCAAAAGGAATGGAGTAATTGGAGCTCTTGAATATTTGAAAGATGCATTAATTTTATCAGATGCTCAAACTAAACAGCAAGTATCAAGAAGAAGGGGCGCAGGATTTTTTGTAGATGATCTTAGACAAATAGAAAAAGAATCATTTTCATGTTCTTTATTTGGATTACATAAAAAAGTTGTTTTAAATTATATCCAAGAAAATAAACTAGCAGAAGATGGTGAATCTGCAGAACAAATTTTTAAATATGTATCTGAGAATGCCCTTTATTATCCATCATTATGGGGGTTTAGAGATTTAGCATTTACCTTACAAAAAACTTCTACTCTTGAAGGATGGGAATTTTATTGGCTTCTTACAGGAAAATCTCCAGCTGAATTTAGATTGCCCCGAGATAGTGTAGAATATAATCCATTACAGGGAAATTTATCATAAGAATAATATCCTCTGGAAATAAAGATAGAAAAACATCCTATTAAAGATTACTTGTTCACAACTTTTTCAACAACTATCTGGGTTGCGCATGGGATTTTTGATTTTGTTGAATTTAAAAACTCTTTTGCGATTTTAATATTTTTGTCGCCGTTTGTGTAAATAACAAAAATCTCCTGATTTTCTTTTACCAAAGCAGCTCTGCCACTTGGTTTTCCATATGAGTGTTTCATTCCTGACGACATTCTATCAGCACCTGCTCCTGTAAGCATTTTATTTTCTCTCATAATGTGGTGGGGATGAACGCGAACTTCAAAATAATATTGTTTTGGGATTTTACTTTCAAGCTGTCTTGAAACTGACTGCCTTACAGCTTCAAGTGCATTGTCGCGAATCTGAATTCTTTCTTTTGAAATAATTCTTATTGCTGTCTGGTATTTTCCAGTATTATAGCTTTTATTGTCACCCATATTGTATTTAGCTATCTTTTTATCAACTGCAGTTTTTATAAAATTCTTGCTCTTTTTCTTAGACACTCTTGTATACGGGCGTGCGTATTTCTTTGAATATGCACTTGCTTTTCGTAATGCCACCATTTTAATTCCTTACAGCCCGTATATTTAATTGAGATAACAAACTAGCTAATCCAGTTACTGGCATTCTTTTTTTCATTGCAATATCTAATAATGTGAAAGTAATTTCATTTGGATTTTGACTTTCTGCAACTAATTGTTTATCTAAAAAAAGATGGTATATTCCTACTGGCAAATCTTTTATTAATACAGACTTTTCATTATAATCTACTTTTGTATGTTCTCCAATAGCATCTCTTATTGCACAATATACTTCCACATCCATTTTAATTTTTTCCTCCTTTCTTTACTTCTTTTGATTTTACAGAATCAGTTACATCAACTTCTGTTGTAAGTGCCTGTCCTGGCAAACCTCTTTCAAATATAGCTCTTACAAGTCCTTTTTTTCCATGAGGAGAAGCAATTTTACCGCTAATTTTCTTTTTATCTTTTCCAGGAGAAGTCCATACAACTTCTTTGCCTATAAATTTTTCAGCTTTTTCTCTGCTTTCTGCACCTACATCTATTAAAAAATGCCTGTCTTTAATAGAGTGCCTTCCTCGTCTGAATTGAATAACTATACCTTTCATCTTAAAATAGTCAATAAAATTGCGTTTAAAAATCTTTGTTTTAAACTATTTGTAGAATTGGGCAACTGTATGAGTAAGTTTAAAAAAGAAGATGTATTTTAATAAATGTGAGAGATTAAATAAAAAAGAGGAAAATGGGCAGGGGGTTTAAGTTTGCATTTGGCAGATTATTAGTTTCAATTATCTTAGGATTTCTCCCATCTTTTCTATTTATAGCATTATTAACCCAATATGGCTCTCCAATTTCAAACTATATAAATTTTCTTTCTAATTTTAATGTTTCCAGACTGGCATGGATTTCAGCTTTAGGAATTTCAGCAATTATTTTTTTAATTTGGAGCATTATTAAATCTAAAATTTCCTCAAAGAAATATTTGCTTCTGCTTATTTTTGTTTTTTTATTTATTGGGCTTGCTCTTGTATTTGCGCAGATTTATTTATATATTAATTTCCTTCTAGGGCAGGATATACTAGTCAGGCTTTCAGCAGATAAAGAAAATATTTTTTTTACTGGTAATTATTCAGAACGTGTTAGTTTTAAAACCACAATAGTCATGAATCCTTTTTGCACTGCAAGCTGCTATTACGAATTTTTTGATGTGTCAAAAGGGGAGGTAATTGAAGGCGGGGAATTTGATATCGCTTCAGTTTTGCCAAATATAAAAACATACTCTCTTGAAAAAGATGAACTTGTAAGTGGGCAGATTCTTAAAAGTTTTAAAGTTAGATGCATGAGCAAAAAAACTTATTTCTGCTACACTAATGGAGAAGAAAGTCAAAGAACAGCATTGATTACTATAAATTATGGGATTAGTCAGGAAGATATGGCATTAAGCGAATCCTTAAAATCAGAACTTCTGGATTTGGGAAGCGAGTTTTATAATTCAGAGATAATCTTGGACGAGATTAATCTTAATTTGGACGCTATGAACAGGAGTATTTATGTAGACAATTTATTATATTCTTTAAATAATTTATCAAATTATTCTGCAGAGCTAAATTCCTCATTTGAATCTCTTAAAACATTATGGGAAAAACAGGATATCCTTTCTCTTCAAACAGGCATCGAAAGTTTTAGAAAAAACCTGGGGATATTCAAGTCCGGAGAAGCAAGTCTTAACCTTGAAGCGAAATCAGATTTTTCAAGTTATAACCTGCTAATTGAAAATTTAAATGGTTCAGGGGTTCTTCTCAAGGAAGCTGTTTTAAAGAATTTTACAGAGTCAGACTGCAATGAACTTAATGAGGTTGTAAATTCATTTAATCTTGCACTTGATGAGTTTAAAATAAGAGCAGAAATAAACTCAAAAACAAATTTAGTTAATGATATTTGCTCAAGAATAAAGACTATAAGTGAAAAATCAAAGGAAAATTTGGGAAATTTGTGCCCATTAAGCGAGAATATAAAAGAAAAAGGCATAGAAAAAATTAGCTGGGTTGAAATTGACAATGAAACAATCCCTGCTGTTTTATTAAAGGAAAAAGTTCCTGTCTGCTGTTATTATGGCAAGTGCATAAGTTGTTGTGACCTATCTTGTTCAGATAGGAATTACCCGGTTATATTTCTGCATGGACACAGCATAAGCCGTACGACTCCTGCAGATTACAGCTTTGATTCTCTTGTTAAAATAAAAGAGAAACTTGTCTCTTCAGGATATGTTGATGCAGGGGCAATTACAGTAAGTCCTATTAAAGAAGAAGGGGGGTTGTGGGGCAAAGTTGATATGCCTTTTGCAATAACTGCGAGTTATTTTTTTGATACATATAAAAATGCAGATGGAGAATTTTCAACCATATCTTCTAAGACAGACAGCATTGATACTTATGCTTTGAGATTAAAAGATATAGTCGAGCTCGCTAAGTATAAAACCGGAAAACAAAAAGTTATCATAATTGCCCACAGTATGGGCGGGCTTGTAACAAGAAGGTATGTTCAGATTTTTGGGGCAGAGAATATAGATAAGATAATACTTATAACAGCGCCTAACCACGGAATAGATAATAAAGTTAGAGAATATTGCGGAATAATAGGTTCTAGTGTTGCGTGCAGTAATATGGACGAGGACAGCTTATTCATAAACAAACTTAATTATGCTCCAACTGAAAAACCAGAAATTCATAATATTATTGGAATAGGTTGCAATATAGAAGATGAAACTGGAGACGGAATTGTAAAGAATTCAAGCCAGTATCTTGATTATGCTCATAATTATTATGTAGCTGGAAGTTGCGACGAATTAAATTTCAAATATCTTCATGAAGAAATTGTAAATCCTGTAATGTATCCTGAAGTTTATGAAATTATTAAAAGAATTCTCAACGATGAAAGTTAACTATTAATTATAATACAATTTCAAATTCCCCAAGCTCTTTTCTAAGTATTTCAAAAACCTTTGGGGATATTTTTGTCTGCAATTTTCCTTTTTGTTCACCTATTGCTTTATTAAGCTCTTCAATTGAACTTTCTTCAATTTTGCTTGTAATTTTTTTTACAACATTTCCCTGAATAATAAACGTTCCCGAACTTGTAATCAGTAATTCAGCTCTGTCTCCCTTATGGCTTACTATCTGCATCCTTCCTTTTTCAATTGCAATTAAATCGCATCTCTGCCCGTAGTCAATTAGATTATTAATAAGCATTGTTGTTTCTTTTCTTATTTTTTCCACTTCGCTTGTTTTCGTCTTCCCCTTTTTAATCTTCTTTGATATTTCTTCAAGATTTTTTAATGTATGTGAAAATTTAGGGGCAATTTTTCCTTTTTTAACAAGTTCTTTATTAAAATTTTCAATAAGCTGTGTTTTTGATTTTTTTCCAAATAAATTTAATAACAATTCAAAAACTTCCTTGCTGATTTCTTCTATAGTTTTCTCTCTTGAAACTGATTCAATTTCTTCCCTAAGTTTTTTAACTCTTTTTGAAAAATCTTCAAATTCTTTTAAAAGCTCATCGATTTCTTTTCCGGAAATTGTTTTTAATTTTCCATGCTCGTAGTCTTTGAATAATAAAACTGCTTTTTCAAGTGTTTTAACATATTTTGCTTCGATTAGTTTTTCTTTTGTATAAAAAATATCCTTGAAAACTGCAGGAGTTTCCTTATGTGTTGGTGGGGGAAGCCCATACAACATTAAAAGCGCCTGCGATGGGGTTAAAACCCCATAATAAACATCAATCATAGCATCAATTAATCTTCTTTCAACCATTGATTTTGTTTTATCTCCCATTGCCATAAATGTATCAATTGCTTCTGGAGAAGGCTTAATTTTTCCCATTTGCAAAAGCAATTTCCATGGAGTAAACATTCCTTTATCAAATAAAGCAACTCCGTCTCTGATAAAGGTAAACATAACTGGATTAGCATCTTTAACACTTTCCCAAAACTCAGTCATTAACCATACCTGAGGTTCAAGTTTGTTTTTTACTCCTGCGATAGCATTTGCCTCTGCAATATACTGGTAAATAATTCCTCTTAACTTCTCCTTTAATTCAATTCTTGGCATTCTTTTTACATCTGTATCGTCTATAATAATCGCAACATCTATGTCAGAAGTTTTTGTTGCCGTTCCTCTTACTAACGAACCTGCAATAACATAAGAGCCAACATATCTTTCAAACTTTTGTAAAACAAGATTTTTATGAACTTCTGCAACTCTTAATGCGCCTAACAGCCCCTTGTCATAAAGAGGGAAAGCCATGGATATTGCAGTTGTCAAATCATATCTTGCATCCATTAAAAAATTCCAGATGTCAACAGGAGTTATAATATGAAACCAGAGTTTTGGTTTTATATGCTTGGTTATTTCAAGAATTTCTTTTTTTATCTTCGGAATATTCTTAAATTGCTCTTCTGGAATTAAATGAAGTATATGCGTTCTTTTTTCATTTTTTTCTGATTCTGGAATTGGCTCTTCTTTTTCAATCCCCGGAATTGATTGCGGAGGAAGAATTCCGATTGCAAGTGTAAACGGATATTTTTTTATAATCTGCTTCTGAATATTATCCAGCTCTTTTTTTCTTGCCTCCATTTCTTTTTTAACCTCTTCAGAAATCTCAGGCATAGAATCTTTAGGAATATATTTTGTGGTGTCGTTTATTTCCTGATTTAAATCTTTTGGGCCCTTTGAAAAATTTGTCATTTTGTTTATAGATTCATTATTTACTACTGGATTAATGTAACCTTAGTTTATAAAATTAAGTAATTATGAGGTTTATAAATGTTTATGAATTATTTTTAAAAATTAATTATCCCGACTGAATTTTTTTATGCTGGAATGTTCCTGCAAATAAGTGGTAAAATCAGAAAAAAACAAAAAAACGAAAGGTTTAAAAGGCAACTTTTCTCATTATTTATTATTAGTAAGTTGTAAAGCTATCCTGTCCAAATAAATATTTACAATAACCCAAAATATGCACATTCTTCAGCCGAAACACTCAAAACTAAGCAAAAAAGACGAGGAAACTATACTTTCTGGGTTGAACATTTCTAAATCTCAATTACCGAAGATAAAAAAAACAGATGTTGCACTGCCCGAAGGGGTAGTTACTGGAGACATAATTAAAATTGAGAGAAAAGAAGGGGATAAACTATTTGTTTACCATCGTGTTGTTATCTAATCTTTTGATAAAATGGAAAGTTTATTAAAATTAAAATTAAAAAATGAAAAGCATCTTATTATTCAGAAATACCTTTCTGAAAACTCTTTAGTTGAGTCAAATCTTGTTTCTTTCAATGATTTTATAGAAAAAAGAATGCAGGAAATTGTAAATGAGATATCTGACAACTTAGAAGTTGAGGACGATATTGAAATAAAGCTTGGCAAAATAAAAATGGGCAACCCTGATATTATTGAGGCAGATGGCTCAAAAAGCATTTTAAGCCCTGCAGAAGCTCGTATAAGGAATTTAACTTATTCTGCACCAATAACTCTTGAAATAACTATAAAACAGGACGGGCAGATTGAAAGCCAGGAAGTTGAAATCGGAAGAGTTCCAATTCTGGTAAAAAGTAATGTATGCACTCTTCATGGAATGTCTAAACAAGAGCTTGAAGAAAATTACATAGACCCACAGGACCCCGGGGGATACTTTATTGTCAACGGAAATGAAAGAGTTATTACCATGACTGAAGACCTTGCTGCAAACCAGCCGTTTATAGAAGAAATACGCGGTGCTCCAGGATTAAGATTATTTTCATCAAGAGGAGCTTACAGAATTCCAATAACTATATCAGAATCAAAAGAGGGGATTATAGACATATCATTCAGCAGATTTTCAAATATTCCAGCAGTGATTATCATGAAAGCACTTGGACTTTTGAAAGAATCAGATATTGCAAAATACATAGAAAAAGAATCTGACAGTGTTATTGTCAATCTTTATGAATTTGCAAAAATATCATCTGTAGAAGAAGCAATGCTTGAAATAGCTGAAAGAACAAATGTTCAGGGAACAAAAAAAGAAATACTTCATAGAATAAATCAGAGACTTGATTCCTATCTTCTCCCTCACATTGGACTGAAAAAAGAAAACAGAATTGACAAGGCAATTACTATATGCAAATTGATAAAGCAGTTTATTGCATTTAAAGAAGACAATAAAAAAGTCATTGACAAAGACCACTATGCCAATAAGAGGGTAAGGCTTTCTGGAGATTTGCTTTCTGATTTATTCAGAGTTAATCTTAACATGCTTGTAAGAGATATTAAGTATACCCTCCAAAAAACATTAAAGAGGAAAAAATTTTACAGTCTTCGAACAATTGCAAAATCTACACTTTTCTCGCATAGGATTAAATCTGCTATTGCAACAGGAAGCTGGATTGGAGAGAAAAAAGGAGTTACACAGAATATGGACAAGACAAATTATATGTCCATACTTTCACAGCTTCAAAAAGTTTCCTCTACACTTCCGGGCGAGCAGACAAATTTTCTTGCAAGAACCTTGCACCCAACTCATTATGGGAGATTATGCCCTGTTGAAACTCCTGAAGGGACTGAAATTGGGTTAAGGAAAAATCTGGCTTTAATGGCAAAGATTTCAACAAGGCTTGATATGGAAGAAAATGAAATAATAAAACGATTGCTTAACCTTGGAGTTAAAAAGGAAATTCTGGGTGTCGATGTTTTTTTTAATGGGATATTTATAGGAGCTGTTGAAGATTATAAGACATTTTTAAATTCTGTGAAGGAAAATAGAAGACAGCAAAAACTGCCAAGAGAATTAAGTGTTTCGTACTGCAAAAATCTTAATATTATAAATATTTACGGAGATACCGGAAGGGTGCTAAGGCCTCTTGTTATTGTTGATAATGGTAAATCAAGATTGACAGAAGAAATTACCGAGTTTGTTAAAAACGGGCATTTTAAATGGGAAGATTTGATAATTAAAGGGGTTATAGAATATCTTGATGCATCAGAAGAGGATAATGCTCTTGTTGCTTTAAACAAACATAATTTAACAGAAGAAACTACTCATATGGAAGTGGATTCTATTGCTTTCTTAGGGCCTATTACAAGCCTTGTAAGTTTTGGAAACCATGATCAGTCATCAAGATTAATCAGAGGAAGTAAAACTCAAAAGCAGGGATTGGGATTATATGCTGCAAATTTCCTTTGCAGAATTGATACAGATGTTTCTATACTTCATTACCCTCAGCAGCCAATTGTAAGAAGTTTTATTTATGATGCACTCAATGTTTATCCTGTTGGACAGAATGTTGTCGTTGCTGTAATGACTTATGAAGGATATAATATGGAAGATGCACTTGTTGTTAATAAATCAAGTGTTGATAGAGGATTTGGAAGAAGCTCGTATTTTAGGCCTTATAGTTCTGTAGAGTTGAATTATGCCGGAGGGCTTGCTGATGAAATAAGTATTCCTACAAAAGATGTTTCAGGATATAGAACAGAAGAATCTTACAAATATCTTGAAGATGATGGTATTGTTTATCCAGAAGCAAATCTGAAATCTGGAGAAGTTGTTATTGGAAAAAGTTCGCCTCCAAAATTCCTTTCAGAAGCAAGAGAAATAAGCATCAAAGCTAAAAAAGAAGCAAGTTCTGTAATAAGGCAGGAGGAGCAGGGGATTATTGACGGAGTTTTCATTACCTTAGATGAAGAAGGAAACAAGATAGTTCAGGTAAGAACAAGAGACCCAAGAATTCCAGAGCTTGGAGACAAATTCTCAACAGCTCACGGGCAAAAAGGAGTTATAGGAGCTATTATCCCTGAAAATGATATTCCATTTACTTCACGTGGAATAAAGCCAGATATTATATTTAACCCGCATGGAATTCCCGGACGTATGACTGTAGGGTATCTTCTTGAATTAATAACAGGAAAAATTGGATGTTTGAAAGGAGAGATAATGGATGGAACTTCATTTGAGGAAAGGAATATCGATGAGCTTGAAAACCAGTTAGAAGAATTAGGATTTAGGTATGACGGAAAAGAAACAATGTATAATGGAATTACTGGCAAAAAAATGGAAGCAAAAATCTACATTGGAAATATGTATTATTTAAAATTAAAATATATGGTTAAGAATAAAATGCATGCAAGAGCCAGTGGTAAAGTTGCTTTATTAACAAGACAGCCAATTGAAGGAAGAGCAAGAGGAGGAGCATTGAGGTTAGGAGAAATGGAACAGCAGGCATTAGTTGCGCACGGAGCATCTTTGCTTTTGAAAGAAAGATATGACTCTGATAAGGTCACAATACCAATATGCTCAAACTGCGGTTCACTTGGAATTAAAGATACATTAAGAAATAAAACTTACTGCCCAGTATGCAATAGCCCTGAAATTGATGATGTTGAAGTTTCGTATGCATTTAAACTATTAGCTGAAGAATTATTAGGACTTCATATTGTAACTAAATTTGAATTGAAAAATAAATACGAGGAGTAAGAAGAACAAAATGAGCAGATACGAACTAAGAATAGGAATTAAGGGTGATGACGAAATACAAGAACTTAATTTTGATGCTGATAGAAGAGTATTGCCTGAAATAATTTTTGGCAGTTCCATGCGTGTTGAAGAAGCAGAAAGAATGGCAAGATGTGCCTGTCTTTTGGGTAGAGATGAACAGGATAGGATAATATAAAATGGCACCAGTAAAAAAACAAATTAATGCTTTGAAATTTGAATTGCTTAGTCCTGAAGAGATTAAAAAAATAGGATGTGCTAAAATAATTACTCCGGAACTTTATGATATGGATGGATATCCTGTTGACGGAGGATTAATGGATTTGAGAATGGGAGCTATTGACCCTGGAGTTAGATGTAGAACTTGTGGGGGAAGATTAAAAGAATGTTTAGGACACCCAGGAAATATTGAATTAGCACGCCCGGTTGTTCATGTAAAATATATCCCTATTATTTACACATTTTTGAGAAGTTTCTGCAAAGAATGCGGAAGAATTTTAGTTGATGAAAAAAACATTCAGAAATTCGGCTCTGCAGCAAGATTGAAAAAAGCAAAAGATGCTAAAAAATGCCCTTATTGCGGAACTTTGCAGGAAAAAATAAAGATTGAAAAACCAACAACATTTTTTATGGGAAAGAAAAGGATTTTCCCTCCTGAAATAAGAGAGATTTTAGTAAAAATTTCTGATGAGGACTGCAGACTAATTGGAGTTAATCCAAAAACATTCAGGCCTGAATGGGCAATACTTACAGTACTCTTAGTTCCTTCTGTTACTGTTCGTCCAAGTATTACACTTGAATCTGGAGAAAGAAGTGAGGATGACTTAACGCACAAACTCGGGGATATTATACGTTCAAATCAAAGGTTATGGGAAAACCTTAATGCAGGAGCTCCCGAAGTTATTATAGATGATTTATGGGATTTGCTTCAGTATCATGCAACAACATTTTTTGATAATACAATTGCAAGAATACCCCCTGCACGACACAGAAGCGGACAGCCACTAAAAACAATTACAGAAAGAATAAAAGGAAAAGAAGGAAGAATAAGAAACAACCTTGCTGGAAAAAGGGTAAATTTTTCTTCACGTTCTGTTATCTCTCCTGACCCTTCATTACAAATAAATGAAGTTGGAGTGCCTTATGAAATTGCAGAAACTCTTACAGTTAATGAAGAAGTTACTGATAAAAATGTTGAAATGCTTAAAAAATTAATTTTATCTGAAAAATATCCTGGTGCGAATTATATCATAAGACCAGACGGAAGAAGAAAAAAAATAACCGCTGAATTAAAGCAGGAAATAATTGACGAAATTAAACCAGGGTATTATGTTGAAAGGCATTTGCTTGATGGAGATATTGTTTTATTTAATCGTCACCCTTCTCTTCATAGGGGAAGCCTTATGGCACATTATGTAAAAGTTCTTCCATACAGGACATTCAGAATGCATCCTGCTGTATGTTTTCCTTATAATGCTGACTTTGACGGAGATGAGATGAATGTCCATGTTCCGCAGACAGAAGAAGCAAGAGTAGAAGCAAGAAGATTATTAAATGTAAATAACAACCTAATAAGCCCAAAAAATAATTCGACTTTAATTGGAACAACATTAGATGCTGTAACAGGGAATTATATAATTGGAAAAAATGAATTTACCAAAGAAGAAGCGCATCAGCTGCTCTATCTTGCAGGAGTTGTGCATAAATTTTCATCAAAAATGGTTTCTGGAAAAGATATTTTCTTAAAGATTCTTCCAGATATAAGCAAGCCAATAATAGCAGATATTGTAAAAAATGAACTTACTGATGATTATACATTTGGTGTTGAAAATGACAAGATTACAAAGATAATTGACAAAGAATCTGGAAGGGAAAAGTCCATGGAAGCAATAACAAGAGCATTTTCACTCGGTGCGCAATATCTTTCAAGAAGAGGATTTACAATTTCAATTGAAGATATTAATGTTGAAGAAAAAGTAAAGGAAAAAACAAACGCAATTATAAAAGAAGGTGAGGAAAAAGCAGGTAGCATAATTGATTCTTATAATGGCGGTTCATTGGATATTATACCTGGAAAAACACTTGAAGAATCAAGAGAAATTAAGATACTTCAGGCTCTTAATGAAGTAAGAACAAAAATAGGAAAGCTTGTAAAAGAAGAATTTGCAAAAGATAAATCTGTAAATGATATGATTGCATCTGGAGCAGGGGGAAATATCCTGAATATCACACAGATTGCATGTTCAGTTGGACAGCAGTCATTATGGAGCGAGAGAATTAATTTAGGATATTCAAACAGAACACTTTCATGCTTTAAAGAAGGGGATTTGTCTCCAAAAGCAAGAGGATTTATTTATTCGTCGTATCTTAAAGGGCTTAAACCTCATGAATTTTTCTTTAATGCAATAACTGGAAGAGATGGGCTTATGGATACTGCACTTAGAACTCCAAAATCTGGTTATCTATATAGAAGACTTGCAAATGCTCTGCAAGATTTGAGGGTGGAATATGACGGAACTGTGAGAGATGCAATTGGGCAGATTATCCAATTTAAATACGGCGATGATGGATTAGATGTTGCAGGAGAGCACCTTAATAAGCAAGTTACTCCTGGAGAAGCAATTGGAATAGTTACTGCGCAATCATTCGGAGAGCCTTCAACACAAATGGCATTAAATGTATTCCACTTTGCAGGTGTACAGGAAATGCAAATTACCTTAGGGCTTCCAAGATTAATTGAGATTTTTGATGCGAGAAAAACTCCATCTACACCTTCAATGGAAATATATTTGGCAAAGGAATTTAACGACGAAAAAAATGCAAGGATAATTGCTGAAAAAATAAAAGAATTAAAATTAAAAGAGATTTTATCTGGGGCAAAAATAAACTTCTCCGATAAGAAAATTGAATTCAAAGTTGAGAAAGAATTTTTAAAACATGCCCATATGTCCCTTGAAAGTGTTGTTGAAAAAATGGATTTGAAGGGGTTGAAGACACATTCTAAGGAAGAATCAATAATAATTCATGCTCCTGAACTTAATTTTAAGGAGCTTTATAAATTAAAGGAAAGGTTGAAGAATTTGCTTATCTCAGGAATAAAAGGAGTAAAGCAGATATTAATTGTTAAAAGAGATAAAGATTATGTAATTCTTACAAATGGCTCAAATCTTCCAGAAATAATAAAATTAAAACAGGTGGATTCAAACAGAACTGCGACTAATGACATCTACGAAATGGCTGATGTATTTGGAATTGAAGTTGCAAGGCAGGCAATAATAAATGAAATTGATAAGGTTATCAGTTCGCAGGGATTGGACATTGATAAAAGGCATTTGAAACTTGTTGCTGATGCTATGACTGTCGACGGAGAAATAAGAGGAATGACAAGAATGGGGATAATTGCAAGAAAAAGTTCAATACTGGCAAGAGCAAGTTTTGAAACCCCAATAAATCATTTTGTAAATGCAACAATAAAAGGAGACAGAGATGAATTGCTTAGTGTTATTGAAAATATAATTCTTAATCAGCCGGTTCCTGTTGGAACAGGACTGCCTGGATTAATGGTAAAAATAACAGGGCCATTAGTTAAAGACGATAAAAAAGAGGAGAAAAAAGAAGATAAGAAGAGAAAGTAATTCTTTTTGATAAACTTTATAAACCTAAATATGATTTAAGATTTAGTTTATTGTCGATGATTTTAAAATGATTAAACAAATTGATATGAAATTAATGAGGAACCTGAATTTATTTGCGAAAGTCACTAAAGTTTCTCCAAACCACTGCTTTATTTATAATGCAACAATAATTTTTGTAGTTCCAAAAAATAAATTATACCAAGCTATTGGAGAAGAAAGCAGAAATCTGAAAAAAATGAGCGATATCATCGGAAAAAAAACAAGGGTTGTTTCTGTTCCTGAAGGATTAAAAGATGCAGAAAGTTTTATTTCTACAATTGTGCATCCTATTGAGTTAAATAGTGTAGAAGTTCAAGGAAATATGCTTATTATAAATGCAACTTCTCAGAACAAAGCAATGCTTATTGGAAGAAATAAAACACGCCTTGAAGAAATGAAAAAAATAATCAAGAGTTATTTTGGAAAAGAGCTGAAGATTGTTTAAGGTTATAACCGCCAGAAAAATTTATTTGCTATTTTCTTATTAATAAGCAGAAAGTTATTTGATTCATTAATCAAACTTTTTGATGCAATTTTATCAAAAGAAATAACTTCAACTTGCTTGTCCTTATTTTTAACATAACTTAATAATGGAGCAAAATCTCCATCTCCAGATATTAAAATTGCCTTATCATATTTATTCTCCCAAGCATCATTTAACATATCTAATGCTAAATGAATATCATCTCCTTTAATCGTATAATATTCTTCATCGTCTTTATCAAATCTTTTTTGTCTTTTACATAAATTAGCTCCATCGATATAAACAGAAATTCTTGTTCCCATTTTAATAAAGTCCGGTATTACTAAAGTAATAACCGGGAACACGCTTGCGGGATGTCCGAAGACTTAAGGCATTCCCTGATACCTTAATGTATAAAACACACCTTATTATTTAAGTCTTTCGATAAATAAATTAAAGCATCTAACTAAATATAAATTTAATTTATTTTATTGCTAAGATGGAAGATAATTTATTGTTGTGTAAAAGTATGGTGTAACTGGGATATAAAGAACAGCAAGATAATTATCTTGCAGATTATTATAATTTCATTATAATTCTATCTTATCGAATATCATTTCCGAACTTTTTTTCATAGCACGCTTTAATTAATCCTAAAAATAAAGGACTTGGATTTAGCGGGCGCGAGGTTAATTCTGGATGAGCTTGAGTTGCAATAAAATAATCATTTTTTGGCAATTCTAAAAACTCCATTAGTTTTTCGTCTGGAGAAATCCCTGAGAAAAATATTCCTTTATCTTCTAAAATATCTTTATATTTATTATTTACCTCAAATCTGTGGCGATGTCTTTCATATGCAATATCAGAATTGTATAATGATTTGATTTTTGAATTTTCCTTAAGAATAGCTGGATAAACTCCAAGTCTCATTGTCCCGCCTTTTTCATGAATGCCTTTCTGCGATTCCATTATATCAATAACAGGCTCTTTTGCATTTGAATCAAATTCTGTTGAATCTGCATCTTTAATACCGCAGACATTTCTTGCAAATTCAATAACTGCCAACTGAAATCCTAAACAAATTCCTAAGAAAGCAATGTTATTCTCCCTTGCATATTTTATGCATTCAATTTTCCCTTTTATACCCCTGCTTCCAAAACCTCCAGGAACAATTATCCCGTCAATATCTTTCAAAGCATCTTCAACTTTTATTTTACCTTCTTCAATGTCTGTTGTTTCAACCCATTTTACATTGACTCTGCATCCGGCTTCTGCCTGTGAATGAGTAATTGCTTCGAAAATAGAGACATAAGCGTCTTTTAATGCAGTGTATTTTCCAGTAATTGCAATGTTAATTGCCTTCTTAGATTTAATAGCATTGAATGAGAATTTTCTCCATTCTTCTAAGTCAGGTTCACCAACAACTAATCCTAAATGTGATAAAACTTTTTCAGCAACCTGCTGGTTTTCAAGAACAAGGGGAATTTCGTAAATATTTTTTAAATCTGGCCCAGATATAACATAATCTGTATGGACCCCGCAGAATTTAGATATTTTTTCTTTTATATTTTGTGCGAGGGGTTTTTCACTTCTGCAAAAAATCATATGCGGAAGAATTCCCATTGCTCTTAGTAAACTTACAGACTGTTGGGTTGGTTTTGTTTTCTGCTCACCAACAACTCCCAAAACCGGGACTAAAGAACAATGAACAAAAAAAACATCTTCTTCCAAAGACAACTGCCTGACTGCCTCTAAAAAAAGCTGGTTTTCAATATCACCTACTGTGCCGCCAATTTCTATAAGGACAATATCTGCATTTTTTTCCTCGCCAACTCTTTTAAACCACGACTGAAGTTCATCAGTTATATAAGGAATAACCTGAACTGTTTTTCCAAGATAATCTCCCTTCCTTTCACGTTCTATAACTTTGCTGAAAATTTTTCCAGTTGTTATGCTCGAGGATGAATCTAATTTTAAATCCAAAAATCTTTCATAAGTTCCCAAATCCATATCAACTTCACTGCCGTCGTCAAGAACAAAAACCTCCCCATGCTCAACAGGATTCATTGTACCTGCATCAACATTAACATAAGGGTCAATTTTAATAGGAACTATATTGTAACCCCTTACTTTAAGGATTTTTCCAAGAGAAGAGATAAAAAGCCCTTTCCCCAGCCCTGATAAAACCCCTCCAGTAACTACAACATACTTAACCTCTTTTTTTATCATCTGTTGAAAATCGCCACCAAGATATAAAAAGATTTGTGCAGTGCAAAGAATATAATTAAATTTATAAACTGTTTATTAGATAATTCTAAATGAAACGAAGCGATGTGAGAGTATTAGTTGTAGATGATAATAATATTGTGAGAGAGAGTATAACTGATTTGCTTAGTGATTATGGTTATCAGCATATAGGGGAAGCTGCAGATGGTTTAGAAGCAACTGAACAAGCAGAGAATTATGATTTAATATTAATAGATACTGAAATGCCTTTACTTTGCGGACCTAATGCTTGTGCACAAATAAGAAGTTTATATCCTGAACATAATGTGTGTATTGTTGGAATGTCTAGTACTTCTTTAAATAAAGAAAATTGGGATGGGAAGGGTTCTGATAAATTTGTAAGTAAAATGGAATTGGGTTCTAAAGGAGTTTTAAAAACAATCGAAGATGTATTAGCAAAAAGAGTTGGGGCAATTGATTAAGATTCTCTAGAACGCCGGATTAAAGTTGGGTCTCCTCTGACTATTAAGTGCCTTTCCAATCTAGAATTATCTGGGAAATAATAAACTCCTCTTCCTTTCTTTTCAAGAACCCCTTTTTTTACTAATCTGCCAACTTGTGTAGAGACTATTCCATATTGGGTAATCCTAGCTAATTCTGAAATATTTGAAATCCTCTGAGGACTTTCTGCTCTTGCCAAAGAAACCAATATTCTCCTTTGTTGTGGAGATAAATTTTTCATCAACGCGATATATTCAGGAGTAAGGGTATCAATTTCCTCAATTTCCTCATCACAATATGCTTTAACCATAAAAAAAGATTATATAGATATTTTAAATATCTTTTGATTTAATGTTGTTAGTCAATTTATTTTAAAAACTTGAGAGGATAACATTTAAAAACCACTCTTATTAAATTATAATATTGATTGACACTTTAAAATGGGATTAATGAATGCAAGCAAGCTGGCAAAAACAAGAAGAAAATTTAGATGGAAAGACAGAAAATATAAAGTTAGAACTTTAGGGCTTTATGCTAAATCAGACCCTCTTGAAGGAGCTTCACAAGCTAAAGGGCTTGTTACTGAAAAAGTTCAAAAAGAAGCTAAGCAACCAAATTCTGCTATGAGAAAATGTTGCAAGGTTCAGCTTACTAAAAACAGCAAAGTTGTAACAGCATTTATCCCGGGAAATTTAGCCCAGAAATTTATTGACGAGCATGATGAAGTTATGATTGAAAGAATCGGAGGAAAACAGGGAAGAACAAAAGGAGATATCCCCGGAGTTAGATTTCAAGTGATTAAAGTCAATGATCAGCCATTAAGGATGCTTGTTAAAAGAAAGATAGAAAAAGGTAGAAGATGAAAATGAGAAAATATATAAGAACTGTTTCAAGTCCATGGGGTATTATACACCCTTTTTATGTAGTTCAAAGAGAAATTAAAGATAATAAATTATTATTAAGAGAAGAAGAAAGAGAAGTTCCAGAAAAACCAAGACAAAAAATAAGTAGTATGAGATATAATAAAATGCAACATATAATAACTACATCAAGAGCAGAACCAGTTGGGCTTAATGAATATCCTTTAGATTTTGGAGAAAGATTAGAGTCATTATTTTTATATTCACTGGAACATCCTGTTAAAGGAAGAGTTTTATCCTGGTTATTAAGAGAAAGAAGTTATAGAGATTCAGAATAAGATAATAAATATGGCAAAAACAAAGACAATTGATAAGATTGAAGAAACTGCTGAGGAAATAGTTGAAACAATTGGAGAAGGCATAAAAGAAGCTGTTGAGGAAGCAAAAGATGCGGTTAATGAAGTTAAAGAAACTATTCTTGAAAAATCTGGAAAAGGAAAAAAACAAAAAGAAGAAGATTTTGGGCCTAAAATGGTATTTGACTTTTATGATATTTCTGAAGTTGCTGTTAAAGATGCTGGATTAAAAAATGTAATTAATCTTGACTATAAACTTGTTGTCAAAAGCCACGGCAGGCATAATATCAAACATGGAAAAGCAAATGTAAATATTATTGAAAGACTTATTAATACCATTGCTGTTCCAGGGCACAGAGGAAAAAAACATAAAATAATTACATGCTGGGCATCTGGAAAATATAATAAAAATTCAAGAATGGTTTTAGAGGCATTTAAAATAATTTCTGAAAAAACAAAGAAAAACCCGATTCAGGTTTTAGTTGATGCAATTGAAAATGGAGCTCCAAGAGACGAAGTTACAATGATTCAGTATGGTGGCGCCAGATATCCACAGGCAGTTGACTGTGCCCCTTTAAGAAGGGTAAGCCTTGCGCTAAAAAATCTTGTTCACGGTGCTTATGATAAATCATTCAGAAGCAAAAAATCTTATCCTCAGGCACTTGCAGATGAAATTATATTAGCTTCAAACAATGACAACTCAAGCATTGTTGTTTCTAAGAAAACCGAACTTGAAAAGCAGGCTGATGCTGCAAGATAACCACATAAATGTTTAAAAATTAAATTTATTAAGTAAACAGATGAAATCATCAGCACAAGCAAGAAAACCTGAAAAAACACGCGTAACTATTGGCACTTGCTATGAGAATAACAGATGTGTATTTACTGACAGCATATGTGTTTATAGAGCAAGGGGATTTACTATTCCAGAAAGCATTGAAAAATGCAGAACTGCAAGAATGTACAGAAGATTAAGAGAATAATAAACATTTTTAAACCCACTTTTCTAATCTGTTATATTAAAAGCAAAATGGAAACAGACTGTCATGATGGGATAAATTGTAATAGAACAGATGAAAAATGTTTAACACCTAATGGAAAATGTGATGAATGTGATACTCTTAAAGAATATCGTGGAACTAGTCCATATGGTCCTTATAGCCATATTACCCGAGACGACTTAAATAAACTCCATAGCGGTATAAGATTATAAATTAATATATTTAAAAATGGCAGAACAACAGCATGAAAAGTTTGAAGTATTGATGAAAAATCAGGAAAAAATCAGGAATATAGCAATTGCTGCGCACATTGACCACGGAAAAACAACATTCTCAGATAATCTTTTGGCAGGAGCAGGAATGCTTTCAGAAGCACTTGCAGGAAAGCAGTGCGCGCTTGATTTTCACGAAGACGAGGCTGCAAGAGGAATTACAATTGACGCAGCTTCTGTTTCAATGATTCATAAAGTAAAAGGTGAGACATTTTTAATTAATTTAATTGACACTCCGGGACATGTTGATTTTGGAGGAGATGTTACAAGAGCTATGCGTGCTGTTGACGGATGTATTGTTTTAACTTGTGCTGTTGAAGGAGTTATGCCACAGACAGAAACAGTTTTGAGGCAGGCTCTTAAAGAATTAGTAAAACCTGTTTTATTTATTAACAAAGTTGACAGGCTTATAAAAGAAGTAAAATTAACACCTGAAGGAATGCAGAAAAAATTTATAAGTATTATCGAGCATGTTAACCAGTTGATTGAAGAAATTGCACCTGAAGGATACAAGCAAAAATGGAAAGTTTCTGTAAGCGATGGTACTGTCGGATTCGGAAGTGCATTCCATAATTGGGCATTGTCATTTCCATATATGCAGGAACACGGAATAACTTTTAAGGATGTTATTGAAGCTTATGAAAAAGGAGATTATAAATCTCTTGCAAAAAGAGCACCCTTGCATGAGGTTGTTTTGGAAATGTCTGCAAGGCATCACCCTAATCCAACTCAAGCGCAAAAATACAGAATTCCAAAAATATGGCACGGAGACCTTGATTCGCAGGTTGGAAAAGATTTAATAAACTGCAATGCTGACGGAGAATTGGCTTTTGTTCCGATTAAAATTGTTGTTGACAAGCATGCAGGAGAAGTTGCAGCAGGAAGATTATTTTCAGGAACAATTAGGCAGGGGGACGAAGTTTATATGAATCTTGCAAAGAGAAATACAAGAGTTCAGCAAGTAAGTGTTTACAAGGGTGCACAGAGAGTTGTTGTCGATGAAGTTCTTGCAGGGAATATCGTTGGGATTGTCGGATTAAAAGATGTTTTTGCAGGAGAAACTGTAAGCAAAAAACCAATAGACCCATTTGAAGCAATTACACATCTTTTTGAACCAGTTGTAACAAAATCAATTGAACCTTTAAAAACTGCTGACCTTCCAAAACTTGTTGAAGTATTGAGACAGGTTGGAAAAGAAGACCCTTCACTTAGAATTGAAATTAATGACCAGACAGGAGAAAGCCTGATTTCAGGAATGGGGGAGTTGCATCTTGAAATTATTGAAAACAGAATTAAATCTGAAAAAGGATTAAATGTAAAAACTTCTGCACCAATTATTGTTTATAGAGAAACTGTTGCAAAGGAGTCAGAAGCAAAAGAAGGTAGATCTCCAAATAAGCATAATTCATTTTTTATTAAAGTCGAGCCTCTTGAAAATGATGTCTATGAAGCAATTCAGAAAGGAGAGATACCTGAAGGAAGAGTTAAGAAAAAAAGCGAGGCACTTGCAACTGCACTTAGAAATTTTGGATGGGATGGGGATACAATCAGAAATGTTCGTGATGTTTATAAAGGGAATATATTCTTAGAAGAAACAAGAGGAGAAGTTCACCTCGTAGAAGTAATTGATATGATTTTAGATGCATTTGAAACTCTTATTAATGCAGGGCCTTTAGCAAGAGAGCCATGCATGAAAATGAAAGTTACTCTTGCAGATATTAAACTACATGAAGATGCAATTCACAGAGGGCCGGCACAAGTTTATCCTGCAGTAAGAGACTCAATTTCAGAATCAATGAAATCTGTCGGAGTTGTTTTGCTAGAGCCATTGCAGACTCACCAGATTGAAGCTCCGAATGAATTTATGCCTGCAATTACAAAATTAGTTTCAAGCAAAAGAGGGCAGTTAATTAATGTTCATCAAGGGGACTCTGGAGTAACTGTTGAAGCTAAACTTCCTGTTGCAGAAATGTTGGGATGGAGTTCTGATTTAAGAAGTGCTACAGAAGGAAGAGGAGTTTCATCTTTGAAAGACCAAAGTTTTGAGAGAATGCCAATAGAACTGCAGGCAAATGTAGTTCGAAGAATCAGGGACAGGAAAGGTTTAGCAGAGAATCAGTAGGTTTTTAAATAATTCTTAATGAGATTTTAAATGGCACTCGAGCTTAGAAGATTACAAACAAAAACACTTGAAGCACTTGAAAAAGAATTTGCTGAAAAAAGTATTGCAAGTTTGTGCGATAGATGTGAGAGAGCACTAACAAAGCATAATGGGGGAATGTGGGGAAATGTAATCATATATTACAGGCAATTTGCCCAAGATGTTAGAATATTAGTAACTGAATTTGGAAAGGATAAGGGATATGAAAGATGTCCTGTATTAAACGATTTAAGATTAAATGATTTTGAATATTACCAAAAGTATTTAGAAATGATTAAATATATTCGAGATGTGCTTAAGGAGGGTATTTATTAAAACCAGAACATTTAAATTAACTTTATTAAAATAGAAAAAATATTATTTTCTAAGCAACTCTTGTCTAACTTCTGCTGATAATTCTTGTTCAGCTAATTCGTGCATTAAATTCCCGCCTTCTTTTGTTAATTGATAAACTCCATTTGTATCTAAATTAACAAGACCATCAATAATACAGGCAGATAAAAACCCCTTTATAGTTACCTGCTCTTCATTCCAATGGCTCCCTATATGATAAACAACCCCATCTACAAGAGTAAATTTTTCTCTTCCAAGGCATTCTGCTCTTTCTGCTAATTCTAATTCAACACCTCTGATACCTGCCCGATTACATAATGGTGAAAATGAACTATTGGCATTATAATAATTTGCATTAGAATAAACTGCTCCAAGAATATTTAAAACAGAATCGTAGTATTTTGTCCATACTTCAAAAGGATTTTTTGAATTCATTTAAGAATAAGAGAATGTTAGTTTAAAAATATATATGTCAAGAATTGTTTTTTTATAAATTTCCGAATTTGAATTTATTTTGCGAGACTTTAAGATTTTATAAATCTTGATAGCACTAAATAATATTTTTTTCATTAAATTTAAATACTGCCTCTTATAGCTAATATCATGAATCACAGCAGAGAACTTTTCCCTTATTTTGTATTAGCAGGAGGTGCTTTAGCAATTGTTGTTAAATTAATACAGGGATATAATGTCCATAATGACTTGCAAAATAGGGCTGAACAAATTGCAGTTGCTAAATATGGCGATGGACAGGAGCCATTGACTAAAGAAGAGAGATTAAGATGGTATGATGAAATCGGTGCTGGAGTTTTAGGGCCGTCAAAAAGCCAGTTAGAGAAATTTTTGAATCAGCAGACATCTCCGTCGCCAGAAAAAAATTAAGCGAAAGATTTATAAACCTATTTTTTGATTAAATACTACTGAGGAATTTCATGGCAAAACTAAAAACAATATTAAATGTTGTATTTGTTGGGCACGTTGACGCAGGAAAGTCAACAAGTATAGGCCGGCTTATGTATGATTCTGGAATTTTGCCTGAACAGGAAATGAAAAAGCTTAGAGAAGAAGCTGTAAAGCAGGGAAAAGCTGGATTTGAATTTGCTTATGTTATGGATAAGTTTAAAGAAGAAAGAGAAAGAGGGGTTACAATTGACTTATCATATCAGAAATTAATGACTCAAAAGTTTGAAGTTACAATAATTGATGCTCCTGGACACAAAGACTTTGTAAAAAACATGATTACAGGTGCTTCACAGGCAGACTGTGCATTCTTAGTTGTTGCAGCTAAATCCGGTGTTCAGCCACAAACAAAAGAACATCTATGGCTGTTAAAAACTATGGGAGTTGGACAGCTTGCAGTTGCAGTTAATAAAATGGATGAAGTTGAATATAAAGAAGAGCAGTTTAAGAAAGTTAAAGAAGCTGTTACAAATGAATTAAAAGCAGTTGGTTATAAAGCTGAAGATGTCACATTTTTGGCAATTTCTGCCTTGAAAGGAGATAATGTTTTCAAGAAATCGCAAAATATGTCATGGTATAATGGGCCAACAATTATGGAACAATTTGATAAGTTTAAGGAACCTGAAAAACCAACAAATTTGCCTTTAAGAATGGCTATTCAAGATGTTTATGAAATTACTGGTATCGGAACAGTTCCAGTTGGAAAAATTGAAACAGGAATAATGAAACCTGGACAAAAAATTATAATCTTGCCTGGAAGAAGTGGTAAAGGTGTTCTTGGAGAAGTTAGATCAATTGAAGCTCATCACGAACAGCTACCTCAGGGAGAAGCAGGAGATAATGTTGGTGTAAACTTAAGGGGAGTTGGAAAGAAAGACATGGCAAGAGGAGATGTAATTTGCGACGCAGCTCAACCAGCTACAATTGCAGAAGAATTCACAGCTAAAATTGCTATTATAAACCATCCAACAGTAATTGCAAAAGGTTATACTCCAGTATTTCATGTTCATACAGCACAAGTTCCTTGCCAATTTATAGAATTAATTGAAAAATATGATCCAAAAACAGGAGCTGTTGCACAAGAACACCCTGATTTTTTAAAAAATGGAGATGTTGCAAAAGTTAGATTAAAACCAATCGGTAATTTGGTTTTAGAAAAACAAGCTGTAAATCCTCACATGGCAAGATTTGCAGTAAGAGATGCAGGACAAACAGTAGCAGCAGGAATCTGCATTGAGTTAGTTGCAAAAAAACTTTAAATTCTTTAATAATAAAATGACAGGCGATAATTCTAATAATAGGGATGTTACTGGTAGAATGATGCAGTATGTAGCAGGTTATGAATATGTAAAATCTCTTGCTGAAAGAGTTGCCCAATTTAGAGAAAGACTTAGAACAGAGGAAAATAATTCAAGCAGACCAAATTATTATAATATTCCCTATTTAGATGACTAAGACAAGAGTATATAAAACTTTAAAAACTATTAATCCACAAATCAATATGACAGGATTTGGATTACCAATCATTTGCACACCAGGAGATAGATTAGCCAAGGGTTTATATAAACATTTAATTGGGCAATATGATAGTCAAGATTTATTGCAGGTTGATGGAAGATATGAACCAATAGTCAGTTGGTCTCCTGATGGCAATACTATTACCACATTAAGAGGACAAGGATTGCTGATAAGAAAGTATGAATCAGTTGTTAGGGAAATATACACCGGCAGGGTTATTGAGGTATATCCAGAACCAAGAAACAGAAGGAAAAATAATAGAAGAATTATTTCTCAAGCCAAAAGAACAGTAAAAAGTGTAAGAAAAAAGTTACCAATATCTGAAGGAGAATGTAGATCAGTGGAGTATTTAGATTAAAATGAAAAGAAACAGGACATGGGGTTTTGTTTGTGCAGGTTTAGCAGGACTTAATTTTTATTTTGCAGATGCAAATTTAATGGGTTTAGAAAGGAATCTTAGAAAATTAGATTAAGTAGAATTATCTCCTCAAGAACAGCCTGTATATAAAACTAAAGTGGCATTTCGTTTTAATGGGGGTTGTGTGCATTCTATTGCTGGAGCAGTATTCGCAAGCGCAGCATTTTATAATCTAACAGGCAAAAAAGACGAAGATTAATTTTAAAATAGTATCAAATAACTACCAAAATCCTTAAATATAGCATATAAATTATTTCTATATGGCACTTACAAAAGAGGAGATTGAAACTTCAATACGAGGGAAAGATGATTTTATTAAGATAGATTATTTAAATCGCACTCTTGAGAGAGCTGACAGCTTTGAAGCAAAAAAATATATTTTTTTAACTCTTGCAGGAATTTTTGAATCAAAGAATATGCTTAAAGAAGCTGTAAGAAAAATAAGTGCTGCAGCAGATATTTCAACAACTTTCAAAGAAAAAATGAATTTGTACATGAAAGAAGCTGAGCTTTATATTAGAATTGGTGACTTTAATCTTTCTGAGGTTTCATTTAGAAAAGCTCACAGCTTTGGAAACAATTTAGAAAGAGCAGACTTAAAAGTTCAGTATGTAAACCTTTTTAGAATTTGGGCAAAAAAATTTGAATTAGAAAATAAAAGCAGAACAGCTTTGAAAATTTATGAAAAACTTATTTCACTTCCTCAAGGAGAAGAGCAAAAAATGGAAGTAAAGGCAAAACTTATTGAAATATATGAGAGATTAGGAATGATTAGGGAAGCAAGTTCTTTAAAAAATAGGCAGGCTATTTAAGTTTGATTTAAATGTCTTTTTGGTTAATAGTAGAAATGTTCGTCAGTTTTGGCACTTTAAGATTAAAAAATCATTTTTAGTTTAGAATTAACTGCTTTTTGTATGTTTATATTCCCTACTTCTCCAATCTTGCTATAAACTAATGTTTTGTGCAATGTAAAAATCATATCTAGATAAATAAATGAATTAAAACGTATATCTCCTATACAATTTTCTTTCATAAGAGGAATTTCATATTTTTGAATGTGCCTTTTTTTTGTAGTAATTTGGCAAAGGATAATATTCTCCCCCTCTAATAAATTAATTACTAAAGCAGGTCTTTTTTTTATTTTTGTTAAATCACTAAATGGAAAGTCTACAAGAACAATATCAAATCTTTTAAGGTTCATTGTAAATATGCAAATGCCTTTTCATCTTGTTCTGATGCCCATGATTCTGACAACAATTTTTCATCGCCAAGAAACCTTGCGTTTTCCCAATCTCTTTCTTCTAATTGTTCAAGCTCTTTTGTTCTTTGTTCAATTATCTTGCGGACAAATTCACTCCATTTTATTTCTGAAAATTTTCGCATTTTTTTATATACTTCGTCATCAATTGAAAGTGTTATATTTGTCATAGTTAATTAAGTGAGCTCACTTATTTAAACTTTTTGGTTGTTTTTCTTGTTATTCATCCTAAAAAATAATGGGTTAATGTTAAAGAAAATCTTTTATGTTATGTATGCCCATTATCAATGCGTATCACTTTCTTGCATTAAATAATTGTTTAAAGCGAAAAACATGCCGGAGGCTGTTTTGAGCTGTTTCTTATTTTATTTGTTTTATCCGAAACCTTTAAAACTATAATTTAACTTATTGAAGGATAAAAAAGAGTGTGAAACATGGCAAGTGATTTTTTAATTAGTGTTGTTTTTCCAGGAGCAATTGGCGGACTAGGCGGTGCTGTCAGAGGGCTTGTAGGGCTGCTAAAAGCACTAAGCTTAAGAAGGAGAATCCTTTGGCTTTACTATTTTATAACTATTTTAGTTGCAATAATTATCGGAATTTTCACAGGGATAATATTTAATTTTGACTGGCGCCTTGCCCTGCTTGCAGGTTATGCAGGAACAGACATACTTGAAGGTATATATAAATCATTTAATGTGAGCAAGGTCTATGTGAGGAAAAAATGAAAACGTGGTTAAAAGGGGGGCTGATGGGGGTTGGAGTATTTTTATTATTTTATGGATTAAATTATTTAGCTTTAACATTCATTATTAATGGGGGAATTTTGTCTATTTTGGGTATTTTTTTAATGTTCTTTATGGTTATACTTATACCAAATTACATAATTGAAGTTTTTATTACTCTCTTTCCAGGCACTTCAGTACAATCAGCAGTATTTGACACCTTAACAACTAAAGGGCAAATAGCCGCATTTACCCTAAGCATCATTTGTTATTTTATTCTTGGTGTTATTATAAGTTGGATTATCAATAAAATAAAAAGTGGGATTATCAATAAAATAAAAAATAGAGAACAAAATAATGGTAGAAATTAATATGGCAGGTGTAAGACCTGTTTTTGCACATGAAGTTGCAATGTCAACTATTTTTAGAACAAAAAAGAAGAGTGGAAAGTCAAAGGAAATTGAAAAAGAAGCTCTTAGTGAACTTGTTTTTGTTGATGTAATGGGAAAGCAGGTTGTTGCGAGAATTGCTCTGCCATTTAATGTTTTAGAAGCCCTTCCGAAAATGATTGATGAAAACATTAAGAAAATAAAAGAAGAGCTCAAGAACAAGGAAGCTCCAAAAAAACCAATAATAGAAACATCAAACAATGTAAAAAATTATTTTGGATAAAAGTAAAATGAAAAAGAGAATTAAAAAATGGGTAAAAGCCACTAAGAAAAAAATAGCAGGAGTTATATTTGCGATAGTGGGATTCATATTAATTTTAGTAAAAGCAATTGATTATTTCTCTCATAATCGAGCTTTAGCTCCGGGGTTAACATTAATAGGATTATTGCTTGTTGTTATAGGTGCTTATTTATGGAATGGAAAATAAAAAGATGAAAAATATAAACAAAGCAAAAATTTCTAAGAAAAAATCAAAAGTCAATATTAAAGTAATTATATATTCGCTGTTAGCACTTGGATTTATCGCACTTGCTTTTTTAATTGACTGGCTGTTTATAATTGGGGCAGTTGTTCTAATAGCTCTTAATCAAAGAGAGCTAATGAAAAAGAAGTGAATGTAAATTTTTAGTTTAATTTATTTTAATGTTATGATACTAACTTATTAAATCGTAGCTGTCTTATCTATTAATTATCTTCTGCCAAAACTTCTGCTTCTGTTCCCAAATCCTTCTTTTCTTCTGCCTGAACTATGAGGTTTTCTTCTTGGAGGGCGGTTTCTTCCAGGAGCAGTTTTATGAAATCTTCTTTTAAAAGGGTGTCCATCTCCGTTTCCGCTATTTCCCCTGTTGTCTCTATATTCTCTATCATTAAAATTTGTATTAATATTAACCATTTCAAATTTTGGAAGTTCTTCTGGCAAAATTTCAAGGTTTTCATCTTCACAAATAATTTTAAAATTTTTATAATCCTTATTGCATAATAAATTCACAGCTTTGCCCTCTTTTCCTGCTCTTGCTGTTCTTCCAATTCTATGTATATACTCGTTGCTTGTTGGAGGCAAGTCATAATTATAAACATGGCTTACTTCCTTTATGTCTAATCCTCTTGCAGCCACATCTGTGCAAACTAAAACTCCTATCCCTCTTTCGTGGAAGGATTTAAGGACAGCAATTCTTTTGTTCTGGCTTAAACCTCCGTGAATAGCCATTGCATTAATATTAAAATTCTTAATATTAAAAGTTACAAAATCAACATTTCTTCTTGTACTGCAGAAAACCATTATCATGCTGTCTTTTTCTTTTTTTAATAGGTGAACAAGCAATGAGAATTTCATTTTATGGTCAACATCATAATAAATCTGCTTTAGTTTTGTGTGATTTACATAAGATTCAACTGCAACTTCAATTGCATCTTTTGTGTATTTTCTTGAAAGATAGTCAATTTCAGATGAAATTGTTGCAGAGAACATCATTGTCTGTCTTTGTTGCGGGCAGTTTGAAATAATTTTTTCTACATCTCTGTGAAAACCCATGTCAAACATTCGGTCAACCTCATCCAATACTAAAAACTTAACATCTCCTAATCTTAAACTTCTTCTTTGTAAGTGGTCTAAAATTCTTCCAGGAGTTCCAACAACAACATCTGCTGAACCAAGTTTTCTCATTTGTCCCATAATATCTACTCCGCCGTAAATAGCTACTGTGTTAATGTTTTTGTTTGCTGAAAATTCTCTTATAGCACATGCAACTTGTTCTGCTAACTCTCTTGTAGGTGTTAAAATAAGTGCCTGAACTCTTCTATTAGGAACTAATTTTTCAATAATTGGAGAGGCAAATACTAATGTCTTTCCACTTCCTGTTGCAGAACCGCCTATAATGTCTTTTCCTTCTAATGCTAAAGGAATTGCTTTTTTTTGAATATCTGTAGGTGTTTTGAATCCAGCTCTGGCTAGGATATTTACGATACCTTCGCTTAAACCAAGTTCTTTAAATTCTTTCATTTTAATTCCAATTTTAAAGGGTCAAGAAATATGTTATTCTTGAACACAAGTCTTATGAGACTGTGCTCAAAGACTTACCATATAATAGGGCTTGAAAGGAGCTTTATAAAGGTATGTGTTAAGTTTCTCTGGTGCGTTAAAGGTTGGTGAAAATGATAAAACATAAAGGTTTTAAATACAATTTTCTTGTTATGAGTAATATGGCTAATAACCAGATTAATCTTAATGGGAAAAAGGTTGCAAAAGAAGATTTCTTTGTTCTAAAATATGAGGGGGCATCATTTGATAATCACAGAATGGAACTTCATAGTTTTTCTAAACAAATAACTGCAGTAGAAAAGATGTTAAAAGAAACTATTAACACATTAAGTGAGAAAGGAAAAATAAAGGATACTGCAAAAGAGACTAAATATTATCTAGAATGTAGGCAAGGTTCTTTTGAAACAATAATATTTATTTTATTTGCTAATCCTGTTGTTACAGGAGTTGTTTCAAATTGTATTTATGATTATTTTAAATATATGGTTAGCAAAGTTAAATCTCCTATTTATACAAAAGAAGTTGAATCAATGATAAATAATAAAGTAATAAGAAAATCTACCAAAGATGTTTTTTCTCCTTGTGTTACAAGTTCAGATAAAGTAACTATCATTCATGGAGATGTTACAAATAATATTCTTATGGGCGAAAAAGAAAGAGAAAAAATTGAATCTCATATAAAAGAAATAGAGGAAAAACTACCTATACAAGAATATGAACAGGAATTAATAGGACAAATAAAAAAATTAGATGGTGTAAAAGCAGAAGGTTTAGATGATTTAAGTAAAATGAAATTGGGATTTGTTATAGAAGGGCAACAAGAGGCAATAGATATAAACTTTACTAATCAAAACATACAAGATAAAGAAATAAGAAAATTAATTTTTAAGAGATTAAAAATAAAGTGCAAATCAACCTATCGTGGTGAAGAAATAACTAAGATATTGGTGGAATCATATAAATTATCGCCAATAAAGAAAATTACAGAATATTAATTCTTACTTATTTGTATCAACTCCAACCATCTATTAGCTGTTTCAAACTTCAAAGAGGGGATAGTGACATCTGAAGGTGTTTTATAATTTAATGATTCGTGCTTTTTAATAAAGTTATAATAAATTTCAAATCCTTTCATTAAAGAATAAGCACTCTCAACAGAGCCGTGAAATCCCCTAAAGTTTTGGGTTCGTTGTCTTATTGTGTTATGCAATCTTTCAACCCAAATATTAAACCCTTGCCCCTTTGAAGCATTCACAACCCTATGAGTAACTAACCCTTTCTTTAGATTATAATATCCATAAACAGACTTTACAACATTAGGATATTGAGTTAAACCATCTGTTGTAACTATCTTAACTTGTTCTCCTGTTTTTCCTTTTATTGTTTCAAATATAGCTTTAAGCTCTTTTTGATTCCTATTCTTAACATAAGCAGAAGAAAGTATAAATCTGGTTTTAACATCAATTCCATCTATAAACCAATTCCTATCAACACCCAATTTTTTATTATAGCTCTTTCTTCTGTGATATTCCATTTCATCAACTTCTATGTAACTGCCTGTCTGAACATTTAAAGTATCAGTAAAATTAGATATTTGTAAAGAGTATTTTCTAACCCATCTCAATATTGTAGTATGGTTTGAGTTATGTGGGAAAAATGCTTTAAAGTGTTCTTGAACTCCACGAGTAGATAAGCCCCTGTAAAACAAATCTAAAGCACAAGTTATCTTTTGAGGGCTATTTCTCATTCTTGCAAAAGAATCATTAATAAAAGTTTCAGAACACGATTTACAGCAGTATCTTTGGACTTTGCCTCTATTCTCTGTTTTTCTCTTTCCCCACTTAATAACTTCTGTGCTTTTACACTTAGGGCATATTATATTATTACTTATCATAATATACTATAGGTATATAGAGTATTTAAACTTTATGGTAGTATATTACTATAGTAAAGTATTTAAATGAAGAAATCTATGTTTTTGTATGAAAAAAGAGATAAGGGTTTATGAATGTAAATGTGAGAGGTGTAAACATGAATGGATAACAAGAAGTGAAGAAGTCCCTATTGTCTGCCCAAAATGTAAATCTCCATATTGGGATAAACCGCTTAATAATAAAAAATAAAATGACAAATATAATTTTAAATAAAGATAGATTAATTGAAGAAGTCTCTGAAATTAATGGGATAAATGAAACAAAAGAATTTAGGAGTAGAATAACTAACATTTTAAATTCTATAAATAGCAAAGAAGATAATTTATTTTTATTAAATATTTCTGGAAATGGCGATACAATTGAATATAAGAAAGAAGTTTTATTATCAGATTTGCAACAGATATTAGATTCTCAAACATTAGAGAGAGCAAAATATTATTTGCAAAGGATGAAGAAGGGAATTGAAGAAGTAAAAACAAGTAAAATTAATGATATTAATTTAAATAGATGGAAAGAATATGGAGATTTAACAACTGATAGTTTATGGTATTGGGAAAAAAGAGATACTTCTGGAGTTCATATGGCAAGTTATTGGGGAAACTTTATACCACAAATACCTAACCAAACCATGAGGAGATATACTAAAAAGGGCGATTGGGTTTTAGATACATTTTCTGGTAGTGGAACAACATTAATTGAATGTAAAAGATTGGGCGTAAATGGTATAGGAATAGAATTAAATTCTGATGTTGTAAAGAACTCTAAAGAACTAATATTAAAAGAGAAGAATCCAGATAAAGTATATACAGATGTAATTCAAGGGGATAGCAGATTTATACCTAAAGAAGAGATTATTAAAAATCTTCCAACAAAAAGTTTTCAGATGATAATTATGCATCCACCATACCATGATATAATAAAGTTTAGTGATAATGAAAAAGATTTATCAAATGCTAAAAGTTTGAAAGAATTTCTTAATATGTTTGGGAAAGTGATTGATAATGTAACCCCTATTTTAGATAATAATCGATATTTAATCTTAGTTATAGGAGATAAATATTCAAAAGGAGAGTGGATACCCTTAGGACATTTAACTATGTTAGAGGTGTTGAAAAGAGGGTATACTTTAAAGAGTAGTATAGTTAAAAATATCGAAAAAACAACTGCAAAAAGAAACCAAGAAGATTTATGGAGATACAGGGCTTTGGTTGGAGGATTTTATATTTTTAAACATGAGTATGTTTTTATATTCAAAAAAACAGGAAATAAAGAAAGACTAATTGATGAAATTATTTATAATTGACTTCTTCAAATATTAATTCACTATTATCATTTAAATAAAATTCAATAAATCTTAAAGGTAAACAATCTTTATTTTCTTCATTTAAACATTTAAATGATTCAATTATTGATAGATATAATTCTGAATTTTTATCATCAAATCTCCTCGATATTAATATTGGTTGTATACTACTAACCCTATTTGGAAGATAGTATTGTTTAAGCCAATCAATATATCTTTGTATTTGTTTTTTATTAAGTAATGAAGCTGGAACCGCTTTTAATTCTATAGGTGTTATGAATCTATCTTTTTCATTAAACGATAATAAAATATCTATTCTTTGCATACCAACACCACATGAAACCTCATTACCAATCCACTCTAAATTTTTATTATTTATTAATAATCTTTTAAGATAATTATTTTGCTCTAAATTTTGAAGAATAAACGCTTGTAGGTGGTTTTCAAATGCAAGGTTATTTTTATATTTTGTAATTAATCTTGGCAATATAATAATCTTCTCTTTTCTTCCATCATAATTGTGTGGATTATTTGAAGTGGAGATTATAATTTGTTGTTGAATATCAAATGAAAAACTCTTAGAAGTTATTATCTTCCTTTGATTCTTTGCTCTTATAAGGTAAAATAATCTTTCAGACTCATATATAGTAATCATAGTATTGCCCCTATTTGCTTTTAACTTCCTATAAATTAAACTCCAAATCATTTGACTTGGGGTTTGAATATTTCTTATTTCATCTAATGCCTCCCATTCTGTAACTCCTTGTGGATAAACTTCAAATGGTTCAATTAATATTCTAAATGTAAGCGATTTTTTTAGTTCTTCATTTAAGTATTGATTTTCATCGTTATTATCCAAGAACCCTAAGGATTTTGCTTTGAATATCCCATAAAATTTACCATCTCCGACTTTTTTGCTTTGTTGTAAGTAGAAAATTATATAATCTCCAATTCTTATTCTACTTAAATCAGCAATCATTCCAATTAGTAAATTTTCTCTTGTAGAATTTAAACTTGAATTTGAAGAGTTATTAAAGTCAATAACATAATCTTTTGCCCCAGTTCCAGCAAATAGGTGTTCTAAATGATATTTAAAAGTTATTTCATCAACAATAAATACATGGGTGTTTACCATAAAATTTTGAAGAATAAGAAACTTAAAAACTTATCTACCAACCTTTAATGCACCAGAGTAGTGTTAAGTTGAGTAGGTTAATGTGTGCAAATTTTACAAAGTTTTATAATTATCCTTTAACAAATAACTATATGGCAGGTAATGAAATAGATATTCCATTATCAAAAGAGGAAGAAAAACAAAAGATAGAATTTTTGAAAAAAAGAAAATTTGAGGATTTTAAAATACATGCTTATTATAACCGAGAAAGCTATATTAAACATGCTGTTGAGATTGAAACTATTAAGGAAATTTACCCTAAATTCGATAAGATAATCTGTGTTTTCAAGAGGCCTGCTAAAAATGGTTTTAAGTATTCTTTTATATATGAATTAGAAGAAACAAGGTCCTTGGTTCTTTGTTTTTATTTAGATGAGCAACCTCCAAAATTTTTCAATGCTTATTTTGATTATACGAAGCAAGACAAAAAATTAAGAAAAAAAGTTGAGGAGTGGATGAAAAGGCAAATTAACAGGCAATAGGGAATTTGTTTGCATCTTGCTGAATTGCAAATTGAAAGGTGTGTTCTTTTATTTCTGTTGCTAAAACAAATCCTAGAGTTAATATATTTCCTACTCTCATAACTTGAATCTTTGCTAATTTTAAATTACTTAATTGTTCTGGTGAGAAATTAAATAGTTTAGAGGCGCAATCCACTTCTATGCCTAAAACTTTTCCAGTTTCCCCAATATCAACAACAATATTGCCAAAACTTAAATTGCCAACAACTTTTTCTTTTTCAAAATTGTTGTGAATGTAAAGAATATCTAAGTCCTCTTCATATTCATAGCTTTTCATGTAGGATGAAGGATTGCCTTATTTTTAAATGTTGCCTGCCAGAGGGTTTTAAATAATAAACTTATTAAATCGCAGTATCGCTGTCTTACAAATTAGTAGAATTATTGGTAAACTTTAAAAACACCTGATTCTTTTTTAGTTAATGGATAAGAAAGCTATATCATTGGTTGTGATTATTATCCTTGTTGTTGGAGGTTTTTTAATCTATAAAATGAATTCAAATGGATTATTGGGAAGGACAGTAGAAACAAGTGAAACAAAAGTAAAATTAGAAACAAATTATGGAGAGATAGTTATTGAACTTTATGATGAGATGCCGATAACTACAGCTAATTTTGTCAGTTTAGTTAAAAAAGGGACTTATAATGGAGTTATATTTCACAGAATTATTGACGGATTTATGATTCAGGGCGGTGATCCTATTGGAACAGGATATGGAGATGATTCAATACCTAAAATAAAAGATGAGTTTACAAATACTATTCTTGATAAAAATAACAGAGGCACAATTTCAATGGCAAATGCCGGGCCGAACACAGGAAGTAGCCAATTTTTTATTAATCTTGCTGACAATAATTATCTTGATGGAAAACATCCTGTTTTTGGAAAAGTTATAGATGGTATGGATGTTGTTGACAAGATTGCAAAAGTAGATACAGATTCCAATGATCGCCCGTTAATTCCTGTAAAGATAATCCGGGCGAGCGTGATTTAGAATGTTAAAAAATCCTAATGAATTTGACAAAGGAAAAACAATTGTTTATTTTATAAGGCATGGAGAGAGAGTTCATATACCGGATAAAAAAAATTTTGGATTAGAAATTCCAGGCCCAGGGTTATCTGCTCTTGGCAAGAAACAAGCTAAAAAAGTTGCAAAAGAGATTTCTAAAATAAAAGATGAAATTGATGTTTTATATTCAAGCAATATGAAAAGGGCTATTGAAACTGCTGAAGAAATTGGAAAAAAGATAAACAAAAAACCAAAGATTGTTCCTAATATCTCAGAATTTAGAAAGATAGTATTTGAAAGAAAAATTCATAAAAATGAATTTTGGAAACATTATTTTAAACAGAGAAAAGCTTTGAAAACATTTGATAAGATATTATTAGCAAATAACGGAAAAGTAATTGTAATTGTTGCTCATGGTAATGTGATTAAAGCATTAATCTTTAGAAAACTTGGGTTATCATTAAAAAATTCTGGAAAGTTTCATAATATGAATTGTAATATTTCTGTTGCTCGTTATCTTGGGAAAAGACTTGACCATGTTTGTTCTTTTAACACTGAGTCGATTAAGCATTCTTCTATCTGATATTTGGGTTAATGTTTACTAATATAACCAAAAGATTTAAATAATAGTATCAACTGATAATAGTATCAGATGATAAATAAAACAGAACAAAAAGAAATGAGTTTTAATGTAGAAGAGATAATTACAAGAAGTCCAAGACTTGAAACTATTATGCTAGTAGAACATTTTATTAAAGAGCACTCGGGAAAGTTCAAAAAAACAGAATTATTTAATAGGCTACCTAAAAAAACAATGTGGGGAACTTTTAATGTAATTCTTAAATATCTTTGGGATACAAATAAGATTGGAATTGACAAAAATGGATATATTGTTTATATCTGGTCTCCAGAAGCAGGGGAATTATTTAAAAATCGCAAAAGATATTAAAATATGTGGCTATGATTAAACCTGCAGATAATGTTGTATTTGCAAATTCTGATCTTGAGAATGCTTTTAATTCTCTTGCTGAAAACAGCCCTTTAAAAAAATCAATACAAAAAACAGTTGATAATCTAAAAAGAAATATATTCTGCGGACAGCAGATACCAAAAGATAGAATTCCAAGGGAATATATTCAAAAATATAAGATTAGTAATCTTTGGTGGCATCCATTAGCTGGTAATTGGAGATTAGTTTATTCTGCTGTTACTCCAGTAAGTTTTGAAATTCTTGCAGTAATAATTGAGTATTTTGACCATAAGCATTATGAAAGACGTTTTAATTACTAAAAATTGATGTTTATACACTTCGAAATTACCTCTGGATAAATTTCTCCGTTAATAATTTAGTTAAGATAAGTAAAATCAAATTAATTTATTGGTGGCAGTAATCAAAGTAGAAAGTGAGTATATCATAGAACAGCTGTCTATTGTAATATCAGAGCGAAGCGAATTTTTATTTAATAGAACATAACTTTCCCTAGTTTTATGCGAATTGAGTGGTAAGCATCAGTATTCTTAACAGATGATTATAATTAGATATCACCTCTGATAAGTATAAAAAATAAATCAAAAATAAAAAAATAAATAGATTGATTGTTCTTTAGAATCTTCTTCTATTGAAATTTCCACCGCCGCCTCTCATTGGTGGTCTTCTTGGTCTATCTGGATCCATTGGCTTTGCTTCAGATATCTTAAGCTCACGGCCTTCAACATCTTTGCCGTTCATTTCTTCGATTGCTTTCTTTGCTTCGTCATCGTCAGAAATTGTTACAAAACCAAATCCTTTTGATCTTCCTGAAAACTTGTCCTTTATTAATGTTGCTTCTTCTACATTATATGCTTCAAAAAGTTTTTTCAACTTTGATTCATCAACACTAAAAGGCAAATTACCTACATATAGCTTCATATTTTTTCCTCCTTACACTCGTATCTATTAAGAACTAGTCCTAATAATTATAAAATGTCTTTCCTCCGAACATAACAATCATTAACAAAGAGGGTTTTTAAAGGTTTTGGAGGTTATTCTCTGTTAACTAAAAGGGACTTTTAGATAGGTTTTTAAGTTTCTAAATCGTGGCTTTTTTATGGCAGAAAAGGAGTATAGTGGAATTAAAGATAGGCAAAGTTATGTATCTACGAGCGGTAAAGATTGGGAATTAGTAGTGATGGATTTTGTTAATGCTTATTTTTTAAAAAATAAAATACCATTAAAAGTTATTCGTGGAAAAGGATTAAAAAATAAATCCCCAAAATTATGGGATAATTTAGCTATTCCAGTTAATAATGGAAAGGTTGAGGGAGATGTTGATTTAGTAGTAATTAATATTTCTAATCCTGATATTCCTCTTGCTGTGATTAGCTGTAAAACCAGTCTTCATGGTAGATTTTCTGAAACTTTGTTTTATGCAGTTGTTTGGAAAGAGATTATACAGAATTTTGTGGTAATGTTTGCTACACCTGATAAAGGAAGGCAAGCCGGAGATGGAAAATGGGCTTCTGAATGGGGAACTGAAAAGCAACCTACAAAGGATAGACAATTAGGAGAAAAATATTTAGATGGAATCTATATTAAAAATAATGAAACCTCTTTTGGTGGAAAAGTAAAAAAACTTGATGAACTGCCAATAGATTTAAAGAAATTACTTATTGGCTAATTTTTGTTGAGACATCTCTTCTTTTGTTTTTCTTAATCTTTCTTTTGCAGTTTTGCAATATTCTTCTGAAATGTCTATATGGATAAAATTTCTATCATTTTTGTTAGAAACAATAGCAACCGTTCCGGTTCCTCCGAACATATCTAAAATATTATTTCCCTTATAAGAATAAAATTTTATTAGTCTATAAACCAATTCATCTGGAAAAGGAGCAGGATGTCCATTTCTTTTAGTTTCTGGAGAAATATACCACATACCGTCTGAAAATTTCATGAATTCTTCTTTTGTAATATCTATATCTTTTTGAGAACCTTCTAACCTTACTCCATCTTTTTGAAAAATTAAGACATATTCCCAAGAAGGAACTATATGGGGATTGGCAGGACTCTTAAAACTTCCCCATGCTGTTCTCTTAAGCATAGTTTGTTTATACCAAACTATTTCTGTTCTGAATTTCATACCTAATTTTCTTAATTGATTTGCAAAATCATGATGAATTGGAACAAAATCTCTTATGCCTGTTGGAGCAATATTTAAGCAAAATCTCCCTCCATTAACAAGAACTCTTTGAGTCTCTTTCCAAACTTCATTTAGCCAATTAAGATATTCTTGATAATCCATTTTATCATTATGATTATCATAATCTTTGCCCACATTATATGGGGGGGAAGTTATTGCTAAATGAACACTATTAGAAGGCATTTTTTTCATAATTTCTAATACATCTCCACAAATAATTTTATTTTGAAAACTGCTTATTTCATTCTCTTTTTCCATAATCTTAATTAGTTCTTTCATTTTTAAATACTTTTGTTTGCTAAATTTATTAGTTCTAACCATCTGTTTGTAGTCTGAAATTTTAAAGAAGGGATAGCCAATTCAGAAGGAGTTTTTCCCTTTAATGCCTCATGCTTTTTTACAAAATTATAATAAATTTCAATTCCTTTCATTAAGGCATAAGCACTTTCTACTGAGCCATGTAGCCCCCTAAAATTCTGTGTTCTTTGCCTTATTGTGTTATGTAATCTCTCAACCCAAATATTAAAGCCCTCCCCTTTTCTTTGGGTAACCACATTATGTTTAACATTATATTTTCCTAAATGGTTATCATATCCAAAAGTCCTTTTAACTGCCTTTTCATAAGCAGTATAACCATCAGTTGTAACTATTTTAATCTGATTACCAGTTTTATTCTTAACCTTAGATAAAACCTCTTTTATATTATTCTGGCTTCGGTATTTAAAATAAGAAGAACTTATCAAAAATCTTGTCTTGACATCAATTCCATTAATTAGCCAGTTTTTATCAACTCCTAATTTTTTCTTATGCGACTTTCTTCTGTGATATTCCATCTCATCAACTTCTATGTAACTGCCCGTATTAATTTTTAGATTGTCCGTATAATTTGCTATTTTCAAGATATATTTTTTAATCCACTTATAAATTGAAACATTAGAGCTATTATGAGGATAAAATGCCTGTAAATGAGATTGTATTTCTCTTGTTGATAACCCTCTATAAAATAAATCTAAGCAAAGAGATATTTTTCTATCATTGTTTCTCATTCTGTAAAAGCTATTATTATCTACAAATCTATGATGACAATAGTTACAGGAAAATCTTTGAATTTTCCCTCTATTATCAGTATATCTAAAACCTCTCTTTATAATCTCTTCAGAATCACAATTAGGACACGAAAGGTTTTTATATTTGTTTTGCTTGTTATTTTTGTATTTCATTAGTCGTGGAATACCTGCTCCTTCGGGAGCAGTTAATTTAATATTATTGAAGCATTCAGTGTCCCATAATCACTGAATGCCTCTTTCCCCTCGTTATATAACGAGTTGATATTTCTAATACAACCTACTATTTAAATCTTTCTATTTCACGAATAATCGTGAAATTAAACTTTAAGTTAAATATCTAATTTATTGTTAAGATTTAACCCCCGCATTCAACCTCACGAAGAGGATTACCATGTGTTTTTAAAAACACAAAAGTTTATAAAGTCCTTTTTATTACATAATTGATGGAAAAAACTATTAATAACAAAACTGATAATAAGAAAAAAGCTGGAAGACCTAAGGGAGCTAAAAGTAAACTTAATCTTCCAATAAGAAATATAGCCGACGCCATAGACTGGGCTCGGAAAGTGGATAATGAAGCCAATGGAAATGAATTTCATCCAGAGGATTTAGTAGAGTATATAGGTATAAACAAGGGATTTGTTAGCCCTGCATTATCAGTATTGCAAAAATTTGGGTTTATTGAAAAGGGCAGTTTTGGGTGGAAAATTAGTGATTTAGGGATGAGGGTTATAAGCAATGAAAGAGAAGCAGTCAGAGAGGCTTTAGAAAGGGTTGATTTATATAGAGATTTGTTAAGAAGTTTTGGAGATAAGAATGTAACCAAAACTATCATACTTAACTATCTAAAAACTAAATATAAAAAGGGGGAGAATACAGAGATAATTGCAGAAAAATATGCCGAAGCAGTTAGTTATCTAAACTCCCTTGAAAAAGGAATAGGAAAACCGGCTACTAAAGAAGTAAATAAAATAATTGATAATAAGATTATAACTTTATTAAAATTAAAATATACTTTTTATCCAGATAAAAATTCAAAAAAAGAAATTTTAAATGAATTAATAACTGAATTTAATGATGATGAAGATGTTACTATAAAATCTTTAATATCTCAAATTAAAGAGAATGAAGATAATGAAAGCATATTAAAAGTGCTTATAGACACCTTAATGAATAGTTTTTCTCAAAAATATCCAATTCTTAATATTGAAAAGAAAGTTAAAAAAGAGCAAAAGAAAGAAATAACTGAAAAATCACAAGAACATCATAGTCAATCTGATTGATAAAACGGGAGAACATTTAGGGGTTGCTTGTTTTGTATTCAAGTTAATCCCTAAATGCGTTTTTTAAATATTATATTATCTTTAAGAATTACTACTTTTTAAATGTTTTTCATATTTTTTTAACCATAAAAAGTCCCTCTAACTTAACAATGTATGGAGGTTAAAAACCCTGGATGATGTTGAGAAAATCTGGCAATATCAACTCCAAGGGTTAATGTTAGAGACAATATGTTATGTTGCGGGTATATTAGTTATCAGCACACATCACTTTCTTGCATTAAATAATTGTTTAAAGCGAAAAACATGCCGGAGGCTGTTTTGAGCTGTTCTTCTCTTTGGGTTAATAGTCCATATCTTCCCTAGGGTTTATGGGGGTTGGGGGTTTGGTTTACACAAGAAACCAAAAAGCTTAAATATTAGTATTTATTATGAATTATAATAAAACATTATAAATAGATAAAATGGTTCAAAGCATTATTAATATTAATGAGCAAGAAGATAGGGTGCTGAATATAGTCAAAGCTAAATTCGGGCTTAAAAATAAAAGCGAGGCTGTTGCTTTAATAACCAAAATATATGAAGAAAGTTTCCTAGAGCCTGAATTAAGGCCAGAGTACCTAGAGAAATTAGAGAAAATAAGAAAGGGAAAATATATTAAGTTTAGTTCTATTAGTGAGTTAAGAAAGATAACAAGTTAATATTAAAGAGGTTGAAATGTACAGCTATAAAATAAGTGAGGAGCTTAAAGAGATTATGCTAAAGCTCTCAAAAAAAGATAAACCTCTTTATGAGCAATTATTAAAGAAAATTGAAGAGGTAATTAATTATTATGATATTGAACATTATAAAAATCTAAGATATAATATGAAAAACTCAAAAAGAGTCCATATCGGGCATTTTGTTCTTGTTTTTCAGTTCGATAAACAAACCAATGAAATAAGTTTTGATGATTTCGACCACCACGATAAGATTTATGGATGAGTTAGGAATTTGGGTTAATAATCCCTATCTTTCCCTTGCTTAAATTGAGTTGAGCGGGGTTTTGGGATGGGTGTTGTTGATTCTTGATTCTGTTAGTTTTGTTTTCCTGCTCTTTACCACACATAGTTTTTGGAAAATCACCCGAAAACTATATATACTAGAGCTCCCTCCACTATATGTTATTAGAATCATATTGAATAGCTTGTAAAAGATGACTAAAAGATACTAAGCAGGGTACACAGGAAATTACATTCACAATAACATTTCATGATCACTTTCAGGTTTGTTTTAGTGAGTTAATCATAAGGGTGAGAAAAAATCTTTTACACATCTTAATTAGTTAAGTATGAGCAATCCAATAATTCTAGTAATACAATAAATACATAAATAAATCATAGGAGGAAAATAAAAATGGCAAAAATAAGCCCTGTATCAATAAAATATATGATACATGCAAGGTTTGAAGCTGTTGGCTCAGTAGAAAAGCCAGATGTAATTGGAGCTTTATTTGGGCAGACAGAAGGGTTACTTGGAAGAGAACTTGAAATAAGAGATCTTCAAAAAGAAGGTAAAATCGGCAGGATTGAAGTAGATTTAGAGCCTGAAAATGGAAAAACTATTGGAAAAATTCAAATTCCCACTGCTATTGACCAGTCAGAAACTAGTTTAATTGCCGCTGCAATTGAAACAATTGACAGAATTGGACCTACAGAAGCTAAAATAACTGTAGAAAAAATTGAAGATGTCCGTGGAAACAAGAGAGATTACATTTTAGAAAGGGCAAAAAAATTATTAGAAGGAATTCAGGGCAACCAAACTTCTAAAGAAATTTCAAGTAATCTTAAAATTGCTACAAGAACATCAAGAATTCAGGAATATGGAGATGAAAAGCTCCCATGTGGAAACATTGAAGTGCCTGAAATAATTGTTGTTGAAGGCAGAGCTGATGTTGTTAATTTGCTTGAAAACAGGATTGAAAATGTAATTGGAATGAACGGAACAAAACTTCCAAGAGCAGTTATCGAGCTTAGCAAGAAAAAAGAAATAACTCTTTTTGTTGATGGCGATAGGGGAGGAAAGCTTATAGCAAAGAATGTAATTGAAAATGCAGAAATTGACTATATTGCATTTGCTCCTGACGGCAAAGAAGTTGAAGAACTCTCTGGAAAAGAGATCCTTGCAAGTTTAAGAAAGAAAATTCCTGCAAAGGAATTTTCTTCCTCTAAGGAGGAAAAGCAGGATTATAACCAAAAATATTCCAATGAAAATTCAAAGATAGATATTGAAAAATTAAGGAAAATACTTCCAGAAATTGAAGGAAGTGAAAAAGCATATTTATTTGACAAAAACTTGAACATAATAAAAAAAGTTTCAAAGTCAGGGATTCAGAATGCACTTTCAAAAGAGGGAAATGTTGAAATTATTGCAATTGACGGGAAAGTGACACTTCAGATAATTGAAATTGCTGAGCAGGCAGGAGTTAAGTATCTTGCAGCAAAAACATTCGCAACTTCTAGCTCAGACAAAATTAAGTTTATTGGGTTTTAGATTAATATATGCGCTCCGAAACCAGCTTCGCTAGGTTTCTTCGCTAAGAAATTACCTTAATGAAAAACTAATACACGCTAAAGATACGTTTCTAACATTAACAAGAGCGAGCGGTGTTTTCTTGAATTGAATCAGTTAGAATTCTTATATGGGCACAAATTTTCAAACACTTTAGATTGTGCCCACATAGATTACTATGGTTTATTATGGAGTAAAAATCTTAATGATTTTAAGATTATATAACTTAAACTTTTTGGTTATTTCCAGCCAATTAAAATAATTCCGATTGTTGCAAGAACTACTCCTGCAACTTTTATATAAGAGAATTCTGATTTAAAGAGGAGTACAGAACCTATAAATACCACAATAGCACTAGCTGATATTACTGCCGAACTATATCCCGCATTTGGAGTTTGTTTCAAGGAATAGGTAGACATTAGTAATCCCACCATTCCAAGAACTGCCGCCAATATAAGAAATACCAGCCATAGCGAAGGTATTTTCAAATCTTGTTTTGTTGCAACCGAAGCTATTAATAATAATAAAAATATTATCCCTTCAATATACATTGCAAAAATAATTGGGCGAATTCCTAAATTAAGCAAATGTTTTTGGGTTAAAGTCATTAAACCAAAAAATACCATTGCGATTAGTGCAAGTATAAACCAACTCATTTTCATCATAAAAGCTAGTATAACAAATTATATAAAGTTAACTTTTTGAAATATATTATGGCAAGAGTAATTAGAGCAGATTTGCACAATCACTTAGCAACACATTCGCCAGAGTTCACTCTTCGAGAAGTTGCAGATATAGTTCGTAAAAAATTAGGCGCTGGCGGGATGATTGCAGTTGTTAATTTTAAAACAGAGCAGGGAAATGATGAAAATGCGTGGAATTACGAAAATCTAATAAAAAGAAATGGGCTATATGCAATAAAATCTACTGGCGATGCTGTTTATGATTCAAATAGAGATGTAACTATTGTTAAGGCGCAGGAAATTCCAGTAGATAGAGGAGATCATAGTTTTGCTCACTTGTTAGCTATTGGCATATCAAAAGGAGATAGTGTTAAACCCTGGCAGTCTGTTGAAGATACACTTGCAGATATTAAAGAAAATTATCATGCAATTGTCGTTGTTCCTCATCCATTTGCATCAAATGGATTAGGAGATTATCTTGATGAGCATCCAGATTTGTTAGGTTATATTGATGCAATTGAAACTCATAGTAGCGGAGCGGCTTTATTTTTCGGAGCAAATCTAAAAGCAAGAGTGTTGCATGATTCAGTAAAAAGAGATTTTCCAATTGCTAGTATTAAATCTTCTGATGGACATTCACTAAGTGAAATTGGAAGAAGTTATATAGAAATACCAGAACCAGAAATTGAAGAGGGCCTTGGATTAACAGATGAATTATCAAAAAATTTAATGGATCAAATAGGTTGTGGAAAATCTGGAAATTCATACTGGCCTACTATTAAACATCTTGCAACTCTTGCTCCTATTGAAGTTAAAGAATTATTAACAGGAAAATACGACCAGACATTTACAAAAGAATTTGTTGATAAGTTAAGAGGAAAAAAGAAATAAGAATATATGGGCTCCGAAATCGCCTTTGGCAGATTTCTTCGCTAAGAAAATTATTTAATAGGGGTAAAATCACTTTATTTACATTGTCAGTAGTCGTAACATTCCAGTATTATTACATTAACCCAGGCGTTGTTTTCTTGAATTGAATAAAAGCATTTTTAAATTGAGCAAACTATGATTAGATATGAAAAAAGGTGTTAAAATAATATTAATCGTATTAATCATTTTTATTGCAATTTCTGTTTATCTTACATTTATCTACAAGTTTAGATGTGACAATATTGTGTGCTGGGAGCAAAAATTTGAAAGATGTTCGAGGGCAAGTTTTGTAAATGATGCTGGAGAAGTTGTTTGGAAATATACAATTCTTGGCAAGAATAGGGACGGAAAATGCGAAGTCGAAGTAACTGCTATAAGGCTTAAAAGTGGATTAAAAAAATCAATTGAAATGGAAGGGCAATCGATGGTATGCCTTACTGACTTAGGAACAATAAATAATCCAGAAACAACACCTGCAAACTGCCACGGAAGATTAAAAGAAACACTTCAAGAGCTGATGATTGAAAAACTATACCAGTATATTCTTGATAATGTCGGCAAGGTCAGCCAGGAAATTATGGATATTGAAAGCATAACTTCTGGGAATTCAACACAAATTATTGTTGGAAACTCTACAAGTTAAAGTATTTAAATAAAAAATTTGTTAGTTATTTATGAATCCGGTGTTAAAAAATATAATAATAACTATTATAATTTTAGTGATTATTCTTTGTGCAACAATGCTTATAAGAGTTTTAGTTGGAGGCGATGAAGACACATGGATATGTTCTGCTGGTGAGTGGGTTAAGCACGGGAATCCAAGTGTCGCTATGCCTTCAGAAACATGCTATGCTCCTAGAATGAATAGTTTTTTATAGTATATTATCTTGAAAAAGATGTAAAGGAGGGTAAAAATGTATAAGAAAATTTTTAGTGTTTTTGTGTTTATAATAGTCTTTTCTATGAGTTTTGTATTTGCTGCTCAAGGAAATGGACAGAGTAATGGGGTTGGTAATGAAGGTGGAACTCAAAATCCAGATGCTGTATATCAACAAACACAAGAACAGAATAGGGTTCAGATTCAAGACGGGACACATACTAGTGAAAGTGGACAAATGCTTGAAATACAAACTCAAGAAAACAATAGAGTAAGACTTAAAGTTGGAGGTGTTTCTACAGAATGTGCCTGCGAGATGAAACAAGAAAAAGTTCAGAATATGACAAAATTGTATGTAGGGCTTTCAAATGGAAAAAATGCAGAAATTAAAGTAATGCCAGATGTTGCTGCTGAAAGAGCTTTAGAAAGATTGAGATTAAAAGTGTGTTCTGAAGAAAATAATTGCACTATTGAACTTAAGGAAGTGGGAAATATCGACGAAGAAAAACAGCTTGCCTATGAAATTCAAATGCAAAGGCATTCAAAAATACTTGGTATTTTTCAAAAGAAGATGCAAGTAAGAGCAGAAGTTAGTGCCGAAAATGGCGAAGTTATAAATGTTAAGAAACCATGGTGGGCATTTATCGCGAGCGAACCAGCTGAAGAGTAGTTTTATTTGTTTTTATTCTTTTGTTCTTTTTTAGTTCTTTTTTGTTAATAGCAAGGTTTAAAAAGTACTGATGACGAGTAGTAAAACAATGATAACTGAAACATTAGATAGGGCAGGGAGTATAGTAGATAATGATAATCTCTTGCATGTATGTGCTTGGTGTGATTCAATAATATATGAAGATGTAGTTGTTGCTAAGTTAACTAAAAACGAGCATGAGATATTACATAACGACTCTCTTAGTGGTTATCAAATAGGCCATACAATGTGTAAAGATTGCAGAAATGATTTTAAATAGTTAATTTATTAAGTTAAAGGTTTGTTCTTATATTCATGAAAGAGATAAAAATAGGGTGTTCTGGAATAGGCAATGTTAGTGATGTTGAGGACACTTTTTTCAAGTTTAAAGAAGCAGGAATTTCTGCTGCTGAAATTCCATTTACTTATGGGATATTTATTAAGAAGAAAGAGGATATTGAGAAAGTGAGAAAAGCTAGTGAGAAATTTGGTGTAGCATTATCAATTCACGCTCCTTATTGGATAAATCTTAATTCTGCTGAAAAGATAAAAATAGAGGGCAGTAAGAAAAGGATTTTAGACTGCTGTGAAATTGGAGAAAAATTAGGTGTAAAATTTGTTGTTTTTCATGCGGGGTTTTACGGTAAAATTAGTAAAGAAGAAACCTATGAAAACATTAAAAATCAAATAATAGAGATGCAGGGAGTTATTAAGAAAAATAACTGGAAAGTTAAACTTGCTCCTGAAACAATGGGAAAGATTAATGTTTTTGGAAGTGTTAGCGAGATACTTAAATTAGTTAAAGATACTAAATGCTCTTTCACTCTTGACTTTGCACATTTATACGCACGTTCACTCGGAACTCTTTCATATAAAGAAATGCTAAGTGAGTTTAATGAAATAGATAAATTCCATTGCCATTTTTCTGGGATTGAGTTTGGGGACAAAGGAGAGAAAAATCACAAACTAACTTCTGAGCAAGAATGGACAAAACTCCTTAAAGTATTAAAAGAATCTGGCAAAGAGTTTACAATAATTAATGAATCTCCTTCTCCAGTAGAAGATGCTTTGTTAGGTGTGGAAGTGTTGAGGGGGCTGGGATAATGTGAAGAAAAGCTTATATTTGTATTAATTAACAGATATATTGTAGAAAAGTATGCTTCTAATATTAACTAAGAGCGGAGTGTATTCTTTATATTAAATAAAAGCATTTTTAAATAACGTGTCAAAAGAATTAAATAAAGATTTATTTAGGGTTTTTAGTATTTTCTTTCTTTTCGATTTCTTCTTATCTCTTTTGTTTGAGGATCTCTTACCATCTCATCTTCAAATCCTCTAGCTAAAAGTTCTTCATAAGCTTCCCAAATTCCGTGTGAAAATAAATCAGGTTGAAAAACCATATCTCCTTTTTCACCATAAATTCCGCATCTTTGATAATTTGCAACAAGAGTTGTTACAATATCTCTTTGATCAAAACATTTTGAAAAACCTGTTTTATGATAAGTTCTCATTGGAACTCTTGGGGAAGTGACTGTTATATTAACTTCGGGCCATGCAGCTAGACAAGAATATTTGTCTCTTCTTTCTGCACTAGGCATGTGAACAGATATTATTGAGTTAACATCAAGTCCAAGTTTTTGAACCATTCTTTTAGAATGTTCATAATTTGCTTTTGTATGTGTTGAGTTAGGTTCAATTAAAATTTTTTCTCTTGGGACACCCATTTTAACTGCAACATCTGCGAGCATTTCAGATTCATTAGCATATTGTGTTGAACCATCTATTCTATCCCAGAATCTTCCCCCCTTTCCTCCGCCAGTAAACATTAAGTATGGCAGTCTGCTCCATCCATTTAAAAAAAGTCTAGCTCCTTCTTCTGCAGGCAAAGTATCAATAGAACCAAGAACCAAAATCAAATCAGCGGGTTTTAATCTTTCATTTAACTGAAAATAATCCCATAATCCTTGTGCAATATCTAAATCATCTTCTGTTGGTTGCACTCTAATCCCGCTTTGATTTATCATTATACTCTCTCATTAAAATTATTTATAAAGATTTATGCATAGTTATATATAATATTATATTATGATAAAATGCCTGTTCTTATAATGAATAAGAAGCATGTTTTTACCTTAACTAAGATATATCTCGGAATTAACTCTTTATCCCTTTCTTCAAACTAATTAATAAATGCTGATTTAAGATTGGCTGGGCGTTTTTTATTTTGTCCTGAATTGGTTTTTTATTTTTTAGCGATTTTTCAAGAAGTTTTATCGGAACAATACTAATTTTGTATCTGCCTTTTTCAATTAAACTTTCAGTAGATGATGAAACTGCCAAAACTTCAACTTTTTTGTTTCCAGATGTTATTAAATAAACACCAATTATATCTTCTATTGCAGGTTCAAGCATTAAAAGAACATCTTTTTTTATATTAAATGGGCGATTTATAACTGTTACAATAACATCAGAACCTAACAATGTTTTTGGAAGTAAAACACCGGAGCTGTTCCCGACTTTAATTGTCTTTCTAAAGAATCTTTGTTTTATAGGTTTTTTTAGCTGTTCCATAATGTTATAACAATGTTATAACCATTTATAAGTTTTTGTGTATTAGTTACTTAATAGAAGTATCAAATTTGTTGTTACCACAAAGTTTATAAAGTGGAAAAAGCTCGGAAAGTTAATCTAAATTTAATAAAATGAGACACAAAAAAATGAAATCAAATTTTGTTTTGATTTCTTTGATAGCACTTTTAGCAGTGGTTGCTTTAGCAAGTTCTGTTAGCGCTTCAACTCTCGATATTTTGGGAGTATCAGTTTGGGCTAATGGATTAAATGCTGGAGCAGGAGATGTTGCTGTTGAAGCTGATACAAAAGTTCCAATATCAATAAGTTTTCAAGCACTCGAAGACGCTAGTGATGTGCAAGTTTCAGCTTGGTTCCTTGGTGAAAGAAGCGATGCTGTAGAAAAAGACTTCTCAGACCTAATTGCCTGGAATGTATATAAGGTTAAAGGATTGAGCGTTCTTGTTCCTGCAGACATTGAACCTGAAGAAGAATTAACACTTTATGTGAGAATTGAATCTGACGCTGGAAATTGGGAAGAATCTTACACATTACAAGGGCAGAGACAACCTGACAACCTAGATGTATTGCTTGTAGATTTTGATAACAGCGTAAATGCTGGTACAACTCTAGCAGTAGATGTAGTTGTTAGAAACCTTGGAAGACAAGATGCTGAGAATACTTTTGTAACAGTTGAAATACCTGAATTAGGTGTTTCAAAAACAGTTTACCTTGAAGATTTGTATCCAACAGATGACTGTGATGACGATTGTGAAAAAGAAGATACTAAAGAAGGAAAGCTTTTTGTTACAATCCCATCAGATGCAGAAGCTGGTGTTTACGAAGTTCAAGTAACAGCTAAGACTGAAGACACAAAAACTACAGTCACAAAGAACCTTGTTGTAAAAACTGCTGAAGCAGAAGCAAGTGTAGTTTCAAACCCTGTAAGCAAAACTTTCTCAGTTGGAGAAACAGTTACATACGACCTTATTTTGGTCAATACAGGAAGCGAAATTGCATTATACAACATAGCTCCTACAAGTGCTTCAGACGCTCTGACAATTAGTCTAAGCGACTCTGTTGTAGCAGTTCCTGCTGGCTCAAGCAAAACTGTCAAAGTTAGTGTAAAAGCTAACAGAGAAGGAACATATGGTTTTGAAATCGGCGTTACTTCTGATGGTTTATCGCAAACAGCTAGATACACAGCAACAGTTGAAGGAAGATCTTTAGAAAACAATGTAGTTGTATTGACAATTGTTCTTGCAATTATATTTGTTATTTTAGTGATAATCCTGATTGTACTGCTTACAAGAAAATCAGAGAAATCTGAAGAATTCACAGAAAGTTATTATTGATTTTTTAATTAACTTTTTTTTCTTTTTCTTTTTTATTTTTTTATTTTATCTTACTCAAGAGAGGTATGCTAAATAACCCAAATCAAGGTTATTATAACCATAGTAATGGTTATCTTTTAATGTCTCTATATTAGATTAAATCTCTTTTTTACTTTCCACTTTCCTTTTGGTTTATATAATAAAGTAAGGTTATCTAAGCTTAAAGAATATTTTGGTTTTTTCTGTGTTCTTAAATAATTCCAGATAATGTCAAATGTTTCTTTAGTATTACCATAACAAATAGTTGCATGGGGTTTATGTTTAACATCAAATTCGTGAGGTTTAATCTCTAATTCAGTTTCTAAATCTCTAACAAGTTCTCTTTGTGTTTTTTTAGCTTCTTTGGAAAAATCAGTTTTCATAAAAGAAACAAATCTCCTAAAATTGCCAAAACCATTAACATCAATCTTTGCTTTTATTCTGTTAGCAGTAAAACCTTTTAAAAAAGATTCTAATTTCTTATAACTGCTAAATTCAAATGGACTTTTAATAGTTACATGTGAAGGCAACTGACTAACATCAACAACATGCCTTTCGCCAGATATATCTGCAGTTTCTTTCATCAACCTTTCATTATATTTTTTAGCTTCTCCACTTAACAAATACACAAGAACGTATTTCATTTTAGCCTCTTCTTCCTCTTAATATCATTTTGTTTCTTTAGCAATTTCCAAAGATTGTCTAGAATTGCTTTTGGAATCTTAACCTTAAACTTAACTTCAAGCTCTTCTAAAAAATATCCTAAATCAAGGATGGCTGTCTCTCTTTTAAGCTCTTTTTGAACTTTTGCTTCATTTATTATTAAATCCCAGTTTATTTTTGTATTAGTTATAATACTATTGGCGTCAATCATATCTTTTGGCCTATTTGTTGCGCATTTCATAACAAAAATATCATGGAAGTCTGCAATTTTAAGCAGAAAGTTGTCTCCAAATTGATGCAGCTGTTTGGCTCTTTTTCTTATGTTTTCTGAGAAAACAAAGTCTACAACTTCATCAACAAACAAATCAAATCTCTCATCTCCTAATGTCAACATCTCAGGCGTGTTTTTTCGCTCTCCATACACAACAAAGGAATTCATTTCTTCATAACCAAGAGATTTAAGAACTTCTTTAAAATCTGCCCTGTCTTTCTGAGTTTCAAAAACTAAATCTATATCAAATGTAGACTCTTTTAAACCTAAAAATATCATAGCGGTCCCGCCTATAGCATAAACATTTATTTTTCTTTTAAGCCTCTTTCCTATTGCAATAAAAAGATTCCTTTGTCTTTCTACCCCTATCATTTATGGTCCTCCAAATCTGCATAATTAAACGGAATATGCACCATCCATTTCTTTTCTATTTCTTTAAAATCTCTTGAGTTAAGTCCTTCAATTATATAAATATATCCTGCGCCTTTCTTCGGCAAAGTTAAATTATTAAATCTCTGGCTCATTTTTCTTGTTCGCATAATTTTTCTTGATACATCATATAAAGCTCCAACCTGCCTTTGGAGATTTTCTGCTTTTGACAATCTGTACAAAAGAGGCCAGTCATTTATTTTTTTAAACAAAGCCAAAGATGCTAATATCTTCCTAAAACTTCTGCTCTTTAGCGCAAAAACAAGAACTTCTTCAAGACTAATTTCTTTTCCATATATTCTATGTGATTCAGTTTCTCGTATTTTAACAGGAGAGTTTTTATTTAAAATATCTATATAGCTCATACCTCCCAGCCTATTTTCAAATGATATTTCATAAACTCGTTTATTACTGCTCAGCCTTTTTGTTTTAACATAGCCCTTTTTTCTTAATAAAGATAATAGTTTTACAGCTTTTATTCTATCAATATCTAATAAAGTTATCACTGATTCAATTGTCTGCACGCCTTCGATTTTCTCAAGCTTAGATTTTACATCCTTTCTCATAGTGGTATGTAGCTATATGTAATATATAAACCTTTCTATTATTTCATTATTTAAGAACATTATTAAATGTACAGCAGGAGATATATAAAGTTAGTTTAGCCTCTTTTTATTCATTGCTTTTAAATTATTCAAAACATCTCCTTTAACTTGTTCATATGGCGGAACAACACTAACTAAATTCTTTAAACCCTGCTCGTATTCGGTTTTTTGAGGAATCCTAAGATTTGACAATTTTGATTTTTCTTCTTTCAATTTCTCAAGCAAAAGAGGTTTATCGACTTTTACTCCTTTGCTAAAAAGCATCCAAACATCATATAAATCTCTTGGCTCCGCCCGATTTATTAGCGCCCTTATTTTTTCAGCCAAAATTTCTTTTTCATCTAATACAAATAAAGTAAATAAAGGGACATCTGAAAATAGTCTTGGGACAACCTTTGCAATTTTATGTTTAACTCTCCTTTTATTAAAATCTAATTTTAAGGTGTTTGTTGAAGATTGGTTTCCGCTAAAAAGCGGGCCCTTAAATCTAACTTCGATTCTTAAATTGCCCTTAAACTCTTTTTCTGAATATACTTGAAAATCAATGTTAAGCAGTCTAAAATCTTCGAGGCATTTGTTTACAACTTGTTTTACCCCAAAAATGGATAAATTTGTGCTGAAATCCAAGTCTTCAGATGCTCTTTCTAATCCAAAACAAATTCTTAAGCATGTTCCTCCTTTAAAGATAAAGTTTTTATAATACTTTGACAAAGCATTAAGGAAAATATATTGAATGTATTCTTTTTCTTCATAATATAAATTGGTTTTTCTTATTTCTTTTACTTCACTTAGTTCATCTAAAGAAATCATTTTTTCACCTCTATATTTACATCTAAAAGCCATTTATTATTTAAATTATTCCTTCTTCCAAGACTTGGGTCAAGCAACTCATAACCATTCCCAATATGCTCTTGAATTTTTTTTAAATTTTTATTCTTAAAATCAATACTTTCAAGAATAAATCCCAGCCTTCTCAAAACAGATTTGCTCTCAACTTTAAATGCATAATCAATCAGTTTTTTAATATCTAATTCACTCCAGCCATTTCTAATTGAAGCAGTTATTTCTTTTATGCCCCCAGAATATTTTGGGAATAAAAGAGAATCAATAATTGCTTTTTCCCTTTCTGCAATAATAATATTGCCAATTTTTTGATAACCAAAAAACCTTTTTTTAGAGAGGGTTATATACTTAAACTCTCCAACATCTTTGGTATATTTCGCTGCCGCAAAAAATATTTTTTTAGGGGTCTGGTCGCTAAACCCGTAATAATTTAGGGCAGACCAAAAAGAAACATAAGATGGCCAGTTAATCCCAGAGCCAACAGCAAAATCGTCTGCATCTTTAAAAAAAAGAAAACCCTTGACCGATTTTATTATATTCTTTTTCTTTAAAGCTTTGATTAAATTATAAGAATTGATTTTATTAATGCCTAAAATAACCTCCAGATCTTTAGCTTTAAACATCCAAATTTGGTTTTTTCTAAGTGAGGTATATGCTTTTTCTTCAAGTTTGCTTAATTGCATTTTTCTAAGTTATTAGTAAATTTAATACTAATATTATAGAAAATTACTATTTAAACCTTTCTATTATTTCATTATTTAAGAACATTATTAAATGTACGGCAGGAGATATATAAAGTTAGTTAAAATTAAAAACCCCTGCCTCTTATTTAGATTATGAAAAAGTGGGCTAGGGTAATTATATCAAATGTTTTTATATTACTTGGTTTGATATTTGTTATATTGTCTCAGAAAGTTGTTATCGGAGCCGTTATTGGACTTGAAAGATTTCACACAAATATTCTTGGGTTTATTGGCATTGTTTTTATTGGTGTTGGTGTTGGGATGATGTTTGCGAGGAGAAGAGAGGTAAAAACAAAAGACAGGTTAAAAGAGATTATTGATAATCGTTCAGTGTTAAGTTATAATGATTTAAAGAAAATTGTTGAAAAGTTAGATTTTGAATTAAAAGAAGGAAGCAGGCATACAGAAGTTTACAAAGGAACTCAAAGAGTTACAAGCATACCAAGACATAAAAGAGATCAATCAACTCATACTTACTGGACAATTGTAAAGGAATTATATGCAGCTGCTTAAAGATTGTTAGTATGCTCTCTAAAAAGTTCAGAATATAGTCTATCATGCTTTTCCAAACCTTGTTCATATCTTCTGCATAAAGCAGGGTATTCTGTTCTTATTAAATTAACAAATCTAGAGCAATCAACATTTTCTTTATCATCTACATTAATTCCTATTCCTCTTTCTTTTGCACTAGTTAATGCTTCTCTTACAATAAACTTTGCATACCTATGCAAACGATTGTGTAATGTCCAAAATTCATCTATTCTATTGCCTATTTCTATTGGGTTCATTTTAATCCTCTGTTTTTGTTGGTTTGCCAAGATAGTCTAAAACATTCTGTTTATTAATTACTGCTACCCGATCTCCTCTGTTTTGGAGTATTGACTGCAAGTCCTCGTCTATTTCATAAGCTACAAGATAGCCTAAAACGTCTTTAGGAATTCTCTGATTTTCTGGAAGTGACCTATTTAGTTTTTGAATATTAAACTCCACTGCTGCCTTATATATAGATAACTGTTGTCCTGCCCTATCTGCATTCTGGTCTCCAGGTGTTCCATCTGTGTTTATCTTGTTTGTTGCTAATTGTTTTACTTCTGAAACAGTGTAAACGCCATTTTCTTTTCTAAAAAACAAGTCTAATCTTAATCTATTATCTATAAAATGAATTGCTTCTCTATCTCCATCAGACATCTGAAGTTTTTCAACTAAATGTTTGTATTTATTATAAAACTCTTCAGACGTATTTTCATCTAATTTAAAATCAGCGCATAATAAAGTAAAATCTGGGCCAAAAATTCTATGATAATTTTCAGGATCTAACAAATACACGAGCAATTGCTGATGCCCTTTTCCTGCAAATCGCAAATTATCCATTCTTTTTTTTGCACCATAATCGGGGGTAATTACATCTTTTAAAACTTTTTTTATTTCAGGTATTTTTTCTATCTCTTCTTCTATTCTCCTGTCTGTGTCAGTTAAATGCTGTTCTAATGATTCTTCTAATGTTGCAGGTATTCTTGTCTGGTGAAGTACCCTACTTGGAAGATGACCATTTACATATCCATCTCTTGAGCTCCATATCTCTCTTATACGGCCTCTTATTGAGCCTATTGATCTAATAAATCCAGCAGTTTTTAACCTTGTCTCTATTTCTTTTGCTATTCCCCTTGGAAGACCTTTCCCATTATACCCATTATCAATCTTCTCTAATAAACTTTCTTCAAGAAGTCTATCTTCTTCTGCAGAAAAAATTCTTTTACCATTTCTAGGGATTACTACTGGAGCAAATTTTAAATGAGAGTATTTTGTGTCTATTTCATGCAATTGTTCCACAATCTGTTCAACTGCCTGATTATTTGCAAAAGTCGTATAACCTAGCCCTGAAACCAAAGTTGTTCTAACTACATCAAATCTTTTTGAAATTGCTGTATCTCCGATTTCCCTTAATTGTTCTTCAGTTAGATTTCTTTTTTTTCTTCCGCTTAAGGTTTTCCTTTTTTTCTTTTCAACTGGCGTTTGTTCCTTAGATTTCCTTATATTTGAAACAAGAGAATAAAGTGCATTTAAACTTTGAAACCCAAATTGTTCTGCAATCTGATTAGGATCAGCATCTTCTCTGTTATATGCTTCAAGTATTTGCTGTTTCTCTTCATCTGTTCTTCTTAATCTTTTCATTTTAAGCAGCCTCCGCCTTAGGTTTGACTTTAAACCCTTTTACATATTTTACTTTCTGGCTAAATTCTCTTCTAAAGTCGTCAAAGTCAGGCATAGAATCTGAATATTTAGAAATAAAATCATATAATCCTTTAACATCTGTTGCTAAAGCTACTTCTGAACCAGCATAACCAGAGTTATCTACTGATTGCTGTCTGCCAGCAAGATAATTTAATGCCAAAACTTTTTTGTATTCTTCTTGGAATTGATGTTTTTCTTCATCTGATAAATTATCTAAAATATTTTTATAACTTTTTGCTTCTTCTTTTGAAGGGATGTCTCCTCTTCTTCCATGATATAGTGTAACTGGATGCCATTCTAAAAATTCTCCTTCAGCTAAAAAGTCTAATCCTCCGTTATTTATGCCTCTGTTTCTTACTTGGAATGTCTCTCCTTCAATAGTTCTGTATTCTGGAAGATACTTTTCTAACATTAAAGCAACTGCTCCTTCTTGCTGAGATGAAGCATGGAATCTATCTTCAATAAAATAAGAGTTTTTTCTGTGATTATCTAGATTTTCAATTGCTGTTTTTCTTCTTTGTTCTAGTGTTAAAGCAACTAGTCCAACACCATTTTCCCAATTTCTTTTCCCAATTTCGCTTAATTGCTCTGGTGTTAAAGCAGCTAGTCCAACACCATTTTCCCAATTTCTTTTTCCCATAACCCTTCCCATTTCTGTTCTTTGCTCGGATGTAAAACTTTTAAAGGGGTCTCCATGAATCTTTATTCTTTCTAAGGCAATAGCTCTTCTTTGTTCATAAGGGATAGTTGTCCAAAGGTTGCCTCCCCTAACTTGCATACTTTTTCTCCCATTATTAACACAGTCTTCTCTACTTAAAAGTCGAGATACTGGTCCGTGAAGTTCGTATGATCTGGGTCCTCCTATACTGCCTCCCTTTTTTCCAGATTTACTTAGATCTTCCTTAGTTAGATTTGCAAGGCCAGCAACATAAGCTTTTTTTCCTCTTTCTGTTGCTATAGCTAATTTCCTATAATCTATTTCATCTACACTAAGAGATTCATTAATAAAACGATTTATAGTAGTAGTTCCTATTCCTGAAATATCTGCAAGTTGTCCGAATGATGAAAAAGTTTTTATCTTTCCTTTTCTGTGCGCTTCTATTTCTTCTCTGATTATGTCTATTAGTACTTGCTTATCTTCTTGTCTTGGCTTTATTCCTCTTGGCATCTTACTTAACACTCCAGTCATATTGCTTTAAATCTTGAGTTGCGAAAAAGGTTTTGTCGTGCCCGTTTATTGCTACATATCCCCAAAGGAATGCTTCTTGTTCTGCCTGATTTAAATGGCGAGTTGCTAAAACTCCTGCTTTTGTTTTATATTCAATTAAAACATTGTTTAGTAATTTCTTGTAAAAGTCAACTGTTTCCTGTGTTGGAAGCGCAAATGGATTTGCTGCTAAAGGAACTATATTTTTATCCTGATTCCATAAAGTATCAGCTAATTCTAAATATGGTGCAACATCATGCGGACAGAATTGAATAACTTTTGATTTTTCAGCTCTGTCTCTTCCTCTGTTTGGAAGATACTTGAATCTTAATTCTCTGTTAAATCTTTTTTCTGGGCAAGTGTGGTCACTATCAATATTCTGTGCAATAACATATTTCCAATCATTATCTTCAACTGCAACAGATTCTAAACCAACATCCCATCTTGAGTGTTTTGGTGTTCTTGAAGGAACTTGGAAAACAAATCTCCCGCCTTCTATTGTTGAGATTTTAGAATCATCATAATCTTTTAGTTTTATTTCTACACCTGGAACCTGATGTGCATATCCAAATATTTCCGCTCCATCTAAACAGCTTACTAAAGCGATTTTTCTTGGAATCTGATCTACTGCTCCTTCTGGAGGTCTAGTAATATATCCTGATAAAAATGGTATATGCCCTGTTTCTTGATATTGGTTATGCAAGCTATCAAATGCTTCTTGCCTTTGTTTAACTGGAAGTATTTTTTGTTTTCTTAACTGCTCAATTGTTTTTGCTCTCCTTAGTTTTAACTCTGGAGCATGTTTTTTAAATTTAGAAGGGGTTAGATACTCTTCGGGCAGTATTAAACGAGCAACAACTAAATGAGAATCATAAGGCATATCTGTAATTCGTGAAACAAGCTTATTAGTCGCCCTAATTTCATTACCTAAATCTCGTATTTCTGCTTCTGTTCTTCTCTTAAAAAAGTCCTTTTTTTCCATATTTTTACGTATAAAATAGCCTTTATAAGCCTTTCTATATGTTGTCACTAAGAAGTAAGGGCAAAGAAGAAAAATTTAATTCTTCCTGCTCTCCAGCAAGTCTAGCAGATCTATACAATTCATAAATGGCATCGGGAAAGTAATAACATTTTTCAGGATTAATGCCATTATCCCTTAATTCTTTCTCTATTTTCTCTAAGTGCATATTAATTATTCTTAAGCCAACTTCACTATCTGATGTTACATAATAATTTCCACTACACTTAAATAATTCCAAATCATATAATCCGCCACTTCTTGTCTCTGATTCATCTCTAAATCTTTCAACTAATTCTAAAGTTTCTCTATGGGCTCTTATTTTATCATATACTTCTACAGCAGTTATTTCTGGGCTAAAATCTCTTTGAATTCTCGGAAGAGTTTCTTCACAAGCTTTTCCCAATTGTTCTGCTCTATCTTGAGTAATTAAAAAGTGTACATAATGTCCATTCATGTTATTTCCTCCTCTCTGATAAATCATGTATTGTAGGATATATTCCAGTGGTTTTGTACAAACAGATAATCTCTGGGTGAGGTATAATTCCAAGTAGATTGGCAAAGTCTAGTTCAGCAAAATTTTGGACTCTTCCTCTAGTTCCTTCAGGATGATTTAATCTAGACAAATCAATAATCAATCCGCAATCTTTTCTAGAAAGTATTTCATCTAATTCTGCAAAATGGATATAAGACTTCAAAAGATAATCTGGAAGTCGCGGACATAATCCAAATCTCAATTTTTTGAGATCCTGGTCATGCAAATCATCAGTTACAAATTCTACATTTATTGGATCACAACAAAAAAAGTCTTGTTCAGGAGTTTCCCAAATAGACTTTTCAATTATATGTTTCCCAATCTCAGTTCTTGTATCGCAATAAACCAGTGTTTTCATTTTAACTCCCCCTCGAGATTATTTAATCCATTTATGAATATCTGCCTTGCTTCTTTAGCAAAAGGATTCATAATCTGCATATTATTAAATAATGCTGGAGTATCATTCGCAATTATTTCTACAATATCCATTAATTTATCAAAAGTTTTTGTGCTTAATTCAACTCTCTTTATACCTGCCTTGTTTAGAGCCTGGCCAATAAAATGAGTTAGTGCTTGAGAAAGGGCCATTTGTTTATCATGTTCTTCAGGAGTTGTTATAGTTGTTTGAAGTCCGATAAATTCGCAAAATTCTTTTATCATATCAAAGGTTTTATTAGTTGCTCTAACATTACAAAGAGCAATTCTCATTCCATTAATTGAGTCAGGTGCACTTTGCGGTCCAAATAATGGATGAGTTCCAATTATTTCAATATCCTTTGGTAAAATCTGGTTCATTAATTTACAAGAAAACACCTTTAGAGAACAAACATCCAACACAATAGTCTCATCTTCTATTTTGTCTTTTATTTTTAGTAATATTTGCTCAAGATTTTCCATAGGAACAGCTAAAATAATAAATCTACTTGTCAATATCTCATTTAATGAAACAAATTTAACTCCAAGTTCACCTGCTTGTTCACTTTCATTATTAATATCTGTTACAAATAACTCAATATTATCTAATTTTGAAAGATGTTTTGCAGCAAGCTTTCCAAAATTTCCAAAACCAATTATTCCTATGCTTATGGTCTTTTTTTGAATATCCTTAGACTCCTTAAGAATAGTGTTAAAAATGTTCTTTACATTAAAACTATTTCTGGCATTTTTAGTTTTATCCAAAACTTCTTGTTCTCTAGAGCCATCTAAAACAGGCATATTCGTTTTTGCTTTAATATCTCCGATAGTTCTTACCATCTCAAGCCTTTGGTCAAGAAGACTAACGAGATTTCCATCTATCTCATCAATCTTTTTTCTTAGCATTCCAATTTCTTGTGGCAGTGTTATTTGTTTCATAATTAGTGAAAATAAGCCTCCTATATATATTTAGTTGTAGTTTATTCAGATATTAACCGAAAAGTATATAAATAGTTGAATATTATACAATTTATTGTAAAAACTGATAGCGAGGGAGGTAAATTTATATATACCAAAAAAGGTATAATGTTATACCAAAAAAGGTATAATACAATAAAATAGGCGTAAAGAAAATGTTAACAAAAAATCAAACAGAAATGCTGGACATGTTTAGGAAAAACATATTCTTAAATGAAAGTATAAGAAAAATAGCTTTAGTTCTAAATAAACCATACCCCAAAGTCTACGAAGCATTAAAAAAATTTGAAAAAGAAAAAATAGTTCAAATTAAAAAAGTTGGAAGCTCAAATATTTGTAGTTTAATGCTAAATAAAGAGAGTATTGCTATCTTTTCTATGCTTGACAAACAAGAAGCATTTTCAAAAAAAATTCCCAACATAGATAAGATACTTTCATTTAATGAATTCCTTGATGACATTTTAATTGTAAGTGGAAGCTATGCAAAAGGATGTCAAACTAAAAAATCAGATATTGATATAGTTATAATCACTAAAGAAGATGCCTATAAAAAACAAGAGTTAATGGAGAATATGGCAATGACCTTCCTGCCAGAATTCCATATCACAGCATTTTCCTATAAGAATTTTATCAACATGTTGTTAAATAATGAATTTAATCTCGGGAAAGAAACTTTCAGATTCCACCTTATATTTAGAAATCCTGAAAGATATTATGAATTAATTAAGGAGGCAATTAAAAATGGTTTCAAAGGTTGAATTATACTTAAAAAGAGCAGACGATGAACTTTTGCTATCAAAGGTAAATTTTAATATGTCTGTAAAACCAGAAATAAAGCAGTTTTTAAGATTAAATTTAAATCAGACATTTTTTAATGATGTTATTTCCGAAGCATACTATTCTATTTTTTATGCAGCAAAGGCATACCTTTTAACAAAAGGAATAGAAACTTCTGCTCCAGAAGAGCACAAAAAAACATATAACTATTTTAAAAAATTTGTGAACAAAGGAGTTTTAGATAAAGAACTTCTTGAGATTTATGATACAGAAGCAGACAAAGCAGAATTTTTATTAAAAATATTTTTTAAAGAAAAGAGCAAGAGAGGCAAATTTGTTTACAATATTAACTCAGATGCAAATATCCCTGTTGCCTTAAACTCTATCGGCAATGCGAAGAAGTTTGTCGCAAATATAAAATCAGTTATTGAAAAAGAAAAATGAAAGACATAAAACCAAAGTTAATTGAGTTATTTAAGCAAGGCTACTGCACACCGCAGATTTCAGTAATTGCTAAAAAAATTAAAGAGCCTTCTACAACAATACATTATAATATAAAAAGATTAGAGCAAGAAGGAGCGATAAAATCTTACAAAGCTGTTTTTAATTATAAAAAAATAAATGAGGGGCATTGCACTTATATTTTTGTCAATTTATCTCCAGAAAATTATGGAAATCCAGAAAAAATAGCAAAAGAAATAGCTAAAGATTCAAGAATTGAAAGTGTGGATGTAGTTACAGGGGGCTATGAGTTAATAATCAAGTTAAGGACTAAGGATGTAGATGAATATTATGAGGCAATAAAAAATATGGTATCGAAATTTAAATTCACAAAAACAACTTCAGTTACTTCTTTAAAACAAATTAAAAGCGAGTTTGTTGAGTTAGAATAAAAATTAAAATCTAAATGCTTCCATCTGTTTGATCGTAACCCCTGGCTATCTCAGATATTTGATATTCCTAAATTGTTTATTATCTTATTGTAAAATACCTTATTTAATTTAAAATAAGTTAAGCTGTAGAAAAGTATGCTTTCACATTAACCCAAAAATAATCATTTTTAACTGCCCTCTTCCAGCTTCAAACTCACAATCTTGCTAATACCGCTGTTCATGCTGATTCCATAAATAACATTAGCCCCGCTAATAATGCTGTCGTTGTGGCTTATTACAATATACTGCCCGGATTTCATGTATTTGTGAAGAAGATTAGCTAAAAGTTCTGAGTTTCTTTTATCAAGTGCTGCATCAATTTCATCAAGAATATAGAAACAGTAAGGATGATATTCCTGAATTGCAAAAATCAATGAAAGTGCAATAAGTGTTTTTTCTCCGCCTGATAAAGAATTAATGTCAAAGTATTTTCCTTTTGCAATTCTTATTATAATATCTATTCCCCCTTCAAAAATATCTTCAGGATTCTGGATTTCAAGGAATGCTTTTCCTTTTGTGCTTAACTGGCTGAAATTCCTCGTGAATAGCTCATTAATTGCAGTAAATGTTTTCATAAAAGTCTTTTTCTTTTTAACATCAATTTCATGTATGATTTTAAGTATCTCTTCTCTTTCATCTTCCAGCTGTTTGACTTTTTCAGACACCTTCTCATATTCTTCTTTTACAAATTCGTATGTTTCCAAAGCTCTCATGTTTACACTGCCTATTCTCATTAAGTCCTGCTCTGATTTCTGAAGTTTTTCTTTAAGAAACTGAATACTTCCAGAAATAAATTCAATTCCTGAAAATTCCCTTAACTCAAATTCGAAAGATTCTTTTTCAGCACCGACTTTTGCAATTTCAACTTTAAGATTATTTATAACTTCTGTAAATCTCGAAAGAGTGTTTTGCTGGTTTACAAGCAACAGATTTTTCTGATTTATTTTTTCCTGTATTTCTGTTCTTTCCTTAAACAGCTTTTCAAATTTTTCAATCATATCATCCAAAGCAGACTGCCTGTCTCCTAATTTATGCTCGTTTAGTTTCAGATTAGAGTTTAAATTTGACAAATCTTTTTTTATCTCTATTTTGTCTTTGTCGATTCCCTTTATAACAATTCTTATCCTTTCAATTTCCTGCTCTTTGAACAAAATAGTCCTGTCAATATTTTCATCTGTTCTTGATGATATTTCCTGCAGTTCAAACAGAAGTGTTTTTGATTTCTCCTCTATCTTTGAAATATCTTGAAGATTCTTTGCAAGTGATTCCTGTCTTGTTTTTAAGTTTTGGATTTCTATTTTAAAATTCTTTTCTTTAGCCATAAGTTTTTTCATAGATTCTCTTTTTTCATTAATAGATTCTATTTTAACAAGCTCAACTTCTCTTTCTGACAATTCGTTTTTTAGGGAATCATCTTTGCTACCAAGATTTTTTATATTAATTTCAAAATCTTCAATTTCTTTTTTAACTGAATTTAACAGCTCCAAACTTTTTTTGATTTTGTCTTCTGTCGATTTTAAAACATGAGTTACATGCTCGCTTGTTAATTTGCTCTGGCATAGAGGGCAGATATCAGAAGAAGGTATTTTTGATTTTAGTTTCTGATTTCTTTCTATATCTGCTTCAATTACAGAAAAAGATTTCTCAGCATTTTTTCTTTCTTCATATAATTTTTCAAGTTGTTTTTTATTTTCTCCAATATCTTTATTTAGCTCTTTTATTTTTGCTGTGCATTCTTCTGTTGTCTGGAAAGTAAGTTCTTCTGCCAAAGATTTTATCTGGTTAAAAAGATATCTTGATTCTGTTTCAGCAGAAGTTAATTCTCTTTCCTTATCTCTTATCCTGTCTTTAATGAGATTAAATTCTGTCTGCAGAGAATAAACTTTTTCTTTTTTAGATTCAATTTCATCAAGTTCCTGCTTTTTAGCTTTGATTTCATTCTGTCTTTTAGAAAGTAATGGAGATTCTTTTTTTAATCTATTAAGTTCTTCTTCAGATTCTTTTAAGCTGTGCTCTAATTCATTTCTTCTAACTTCATTTTCAGCTAGTTTTTTGTCAAAGTTATCTATTCTTGTTCTGTCTTCTGTAACCCTTATATTCAGCATTGTAATTTCATCATTCAAAGACTCTCTTTCAAAACCTGAAGATTTCTGAACATGCTCATTTATTTCATCTGCTCTTTGTGAAAGAGATTTAATTTCCTGCTCCAATCTTGATATTTCTGATTTTACTTTTTCCTTGAATTTGGTGTTTTTATCAACTTCTTCTTTTATTTTTTCAATTTCTTTATCTTTTTCATCAAGGTTCTTTTTTATTATTGATACTTTGCACTGCTTGACACTTTTTTCAAGTTCTTTAAACCTCAAAGCCTGCTTCCTTTCTTCTTCAAGATTTTTCATATATGCTGTTCTCTCTCTTAAAACTGCAGAAACTTCTTTTAGTTTTTGGTTTGTTTTTTCAATTTCATGGAGAGATTTCTGTTTTCTCATTTCGTAAATTGAAATTCCTGCAACTTCTTCAATAATCTCTCTTCTTTCAATAGGGTGCATTTTAACAAGATGGGCAATTTCTCCCTGAAGAACAATATTAAATCCATTTGGGTCAATTCCTGCATGAGATAAAAGTTCTAAAATTTCCTGGCGTGTTTTTGTCTCGCCATTTAGCTTGTAAATGCTCGTTCCTTTTCTCCTTACAATTCTTTTAATAGAAACGTCTTTTGAATCGATGTTAAACATTTTGTCAGAATTATCAAAAACAATTTCAACACTTGCCTCTTTAGACGGTTTTCTTTCTTTTGTTCCCTGAAAAATAAGATGTGATGATTTTTCAGCTCTCAAACTTTTGCTTGACAAACGCCCTAAAACAAAACACAAAGCATCGCTTATATTTGAATTATGCGCGAATATATTATTAGCTACAAAATTATGATGTTCTTCAACGCACAAATCATAAACCCATTCCCCCCCAGCTATTTCTTGAATATCTATAAGTTCATCCCAAAAGATGTCTGATTGAATTAGCAGATTTAACCTATTTATATTTTCAGAATTTCCTATAAATAATTGATTAGTCAATAAAGAAAGTCCATTTCTTGAAGGAGTGCATTGATTATAATAATATGAATCTAAACTTGGAAAATCCTGTTTATTTTTCTTAACTGAGATGCCTAACTCGTTTGTGATTATTTTTACTAAATCATTTGCTTCGATTAAATCAACATTAGTATTAGATTTTTTATGCAAGTGGGATAATATCCTGTCTTTTTTTCTTTTATGGATTAATTGAATATATTGATTAAATAATGCTAAATTTAAAACTCCTGAGATAGTTATTGATTTATATTTGCCTTTAAAGTCTTTATATCCTTTTATAATGTCTTTAGTATTAAAAAGAATGCCTAACCTTAGCAAGCAAGTTTCAATACTATGACAAAGCAGTTCACTCTTTGTTGTTATTTCAATTACTGGAGATTTTTTTGAGACATATCCATCTCCACAATATAGTCCATTTAATAAGTTTGATATTTCTTCCTTAGAAGAGTGTTTTAAAATAATGTTTGAAATCTTTTTATTTTCTGTTTTTGAAGCCATCCCTAATTCCCTTAAAATCTTTTTTAATGGCTCTGAAAAAATTATTACATCCCAGCAATTTTGTTTATACTCCCGGACTAATGGTTCTTTATGGAAAAGTTTTCTTACAAGATAAACATAATCTTCTACAATTTCTCTATCTCCATTTGTAAACCAGATATGGCTTGAATCTCCAAGCCTTCCTTCTGCCAAAAGATATCCAAAAAATCTGGCAAAGTCTGGAGAATTTTTAAATTCAAATCTTGTATCCTTGCCATTAGCACAAATAGTATTTATATTATTGACTATTTCTATATCTGAAAAACCTGCATACCTAAATATTTTTATAAGGTTGCAGAAGTGAATTGATTGTTTATCAAGCATCCCTTTAATAATATAATAATTAACTCCTATTTTCTGCGCTAATTCCCTCCAGCTATTTTTTTCTTTTAATGATTTTAAAATATTAACATATTCTTCTTTATAAGGAATATAAAAATTATCTTCAAGACTAAATTTATCAAGAAGTTCTATAAAATATTTATTTTCAGGCTCAAAGTTTATTTTTCTCGTAACAGCTATTCTAACCCCTTTTTTTAATTCTTCTGCTTTTGCAGGAACAATTTTATTATTTTTTAATATAAAGAAAGGATGATATTTAGTAGATGTAATTTCTCTGCCCGAACGAGTTTTTATTTTTAGCAGTTTTTCTGGAGAAGTTCTCTTTACAAATGCTTTAATGGGTTTTTTTACAACTTTTAAAGTATTAAAATCAAGGCATAATACTTCTGTGCCATCGCCTTGAATTAAAAATCCATCTTCAGTTTTTATAGCATTGATTAAACGAGAATTAACAATATTTCCAATCTTTTCTATTGTTCCGTCTGATAGCTGGACTAGTGAATTTTCAGTCAGGCACTTACCACTTCCATTTGGGCCAATAATGACATTAATTCCTGTATCAAATGGGAGCTGTGCTTTTCCTGCAAAACTCTTAAACCCATTTATTGTCAGCTCTTTTACATAACCCATAAATTACAAAGGATTTGAATATTTTTAAAGGTTGAGATGATAAAAGGCAAGGTTTTTAAGTTAATAACTTTATGGTTTATAATGCTAAGAATAAGTTATAACTATCCTAATATGATTATCCTCATTGTTTACTCTAGCGAGCTAGCTGTCAGAAAAGCAGAAGAGAGAGCTAATGTAGAGCCCTGCGACAGCAAAGTAGAGCCAGTAAGAGCAATATATCCAGATACTGCAGGATTAGATTATAGAGTTGGAAGATATTTGGATGTTAAGGCATAAACAAGAATTTGTGTTCTTTAAACCAGAGAAGATGATGATATTTTTTAATTGATTTTCCGAAAAGATTTCTAATATCATTTAATATTTTCCTAAATTCTTCATAACTTTCAACTTCCATTTCAAATTCTAAATCATTATCGCTTATTGTTTCATAGGCATAAATAATATTTGGATGCCGGTGAAAATAGTCCAGCATTTTTTCCTTAATAGTTAAATCCTCGAGTTGTATTTCAATTTTATACCAGTAATAACCAATTTTTTCTAAATCCAAAATAACTCTAAAATCTTTGATAATTCCTTTTTCAATCATCTTTTTTATCCGATAAGTTACATTAGTTATGCTAATTTTAGTTTTTTTAGAAATATCAACCGAACTCATTCTGGCATTTGCACTAATAAGTCTTAAGATTTCCAAGTCTATTGAATCAAAATCTGATTTTTCAGGAAAAAACATAACTTTAACTTCTGGCAGAATTTTTGATTTTTTATCATTTAAATAATCTCTTTTGTAAATATAAAACTTGCAATAAATAGACATATCTAATTCAAAGATATAATCTCCAAATCGCTTCATTAAATCTTCTCTTAATTCATAAAATTCATATATATTTTTAACCCAGCAAGCGAGCCCTAAATCTCTGAATCCATCTATACTATCGACCCACCAAAATTTTGGGTGTTTTTTGTAATACCCTATGATTTTATTTTCCTGCTCTGGTGTGTCTTTTTGAAGTTTAATAAAAAATCTGCAGTTAATATATCCTAATTTAGTTACATCAATCATTGTTTGATAACCTTTAATCACACTATTTTTCTCAAGTTGTTTTGTTCTGTACTGAACAACTTCCCTGCTAAGTCCGACTTTTTTTGCAATTTGCTTAAAACTCTGTCTGCTGTCTAAATCTAACTGATACAAGATAGCTCTGTCTTTCTTGTCTAGTTTATATACCATATTTTTACTATAATTATTATATTTATATACTTTTTGGTTAAAAGGTAAAAAAAATAGTAAATAGTTTTATATATCTTCTTTTTAAAGAAATTTAATGGTAAAACCAAAACTAATTGAGGTTCTAGTTAAAACCCCAGAAAAAGGGCTCTCATTTAGCGCTAGCCATTTAATTCCAAAAATTCCATTACCAAAAAAACCGATACCCCAACTAAGATGGTATACTAATGATATTGACTCATTTACTGAACACAACAAAAGATGGGTAAATAGTGAGGAAGAAAAACCCATATTCAAAATGGTATATTTTGATCTTGAAACAAGATGCAATCAAAACTGCCGGGGATGTTTTACAGGAATTGGAACAACAAACCCTCTAGAATCAAATCAACCAGTAACAGATTACAAAAGACTCGCCAAGACTATAGATTTCTTAAAAAGCCATGGAGGAGAATCGATAGTCTATGCGGGCAAGGGGGAACTCTGGACAAAACCAAAAGAAGCAAGAGAATTCATAGAATATACAACAGACAGAGGTTTAGGTATGATGATATTTACAAATGGGACTCTTTTAGAGGAAGCAGATATTCGGTGGCTAAAAGAAAAAGATGTTTCTTTAACTATTTCATTAAGGGGGACAAATGAAAGAGCTCACAATGAATTAGTAAGGGGAAGGGGATTTAGAAAAAGTATTCGTGCGATAAAATACGCCTTAAAATATGGTTTTCAAGATGAAAATCGGCTAGCAGTTGAAATACCTGCAATTAATTCAAATTACCAAGAAGTTTTAAATGATTTTTTGCCTGCAATGAGATATTTAGGCATAGTGCCTTTTGCAGAGCAGTTTATTCTCACACATTGCCCAGAACAAGACAAAAAACTCTCGTTAAATTTCAAACAAGCAAGAAAGTTTTTTGAAGAAGCTGCGAGAATTGACAGGTTATTTGGATACGAATATGAACCAGTTAATCAGCAAAGAATGACTGCTCAAGAACCGTGCCGAAGACCAACATATTCGTTTGTTGTTAGAACTAATGGTGATGTTGAAGATTGTCCTGGAACTTTTTATTGTCATGGCAATATAGATATACAAACATTAAAAGAAATATTTGAATCTCAAACATTCAAAGGATTTCTAAATCATTATTCTGGCTGCCCTTGTTCAACTTGTTATACTAAAACTGATAAGGATTTACCAAAAGATTTACCTTTTGGGCTGGAGGATTTAAAATGAAAATAATTCCCGAAGTTGCAAGGAAATTTGGAGGAAAATTTCCAGCAGATTATCAGAACAAACTTCCTTATTGGGGATTTTTCTCAAAAGAAGAAATGGGGTCTAATGAAGGAAGGCTCTTAATGATGGATATAGATTTTGGGAGATATTGTTCTCTTGATTGTCCAACTTGCTTTAGAAAAAGCAATGTAGTGGATAAAGGTTTTGAAGGGGATTTAAAATACGATGAACTTCTAAGGGTTATTGATGATGCAAGAAAACTTGGATTACAAAGTGTTAAAACTTGTGGAGCAGGAGAACCAACACAAGATATAAGATTCTTGCAGTTTATTAAAGACATGAGTAAAAGAGACCTAGGAACAGCGATTTTTACAAAGGGACAAGTTTTAGGTGATGATAAAGAAGCAAAAAGGTTTAATAGAAATTATGGAATAACTTCTGCTCAACAATTATGTGATGAGTTAGCAAAGTATAAAGTTAGTTTTATGTTAAGTTTCCAATCATTTGATACAGAGATACAAGATAAATTAGTTGGAAAAGAGGGGTATAGTCTTGTTAGAAATAAAGCATTGGACAATTTAGTAGAAGCAGATTTTAATGGAAGTAATCCTACAAGATTGGCTTTAGTTAATGCTCCTATAACCCAAACAAACTATAATGAAGCATTTGAGATTTATGTTTATGCAAGAGAAAGAAATCTATATCCTGTTTTTGCTTTATCAATGGTTAGTGGAAAACAATTTGATGGAGGATTTTTACGAAGTGTTGATATTAGTTATGAACAAAAACTAGACTTATATGTAAACATTTATTCTTGGAATATTGAACATGGAGTTCAAACATTAAGACAGATTCAAGAGGAGGGAGTTTCTGCAATGCCTGGAGTTCATCCTTGTAATCAAATAGCTTGCGGGCTTTATTTAACTGCTAATGGGAATGTTGTCGGATGTCCTGGGTTTACTAATGTAGAAGGGAATGTGCGAGAAGAAAGTATAAAAAATATCTGGGAAAAAAGTCAAAATAGAAAATTAAGAGCAGAAGTTTTTAATTGTAAATGTCCTCCGAAAGATGGGATCACTATCCCTCATAACATTTATGAGAAAGTTCTAAAGAGGCTAACAGAAAAATATAGGTAAAAAATCAGAACAGCTTTTTCTGAGCGCCGTGCAACTTGTATTTTTTTATTGTGTCCCAGGATTCTCTAAATATGCCTTTGTCCTTGAATTTATCATAGTTGTCGTAAATGAATTTTCTCGTAACTGGGTCGCTTGAATATCCAGAACCAAAATTAATTCCTATTTGTTTTTTTATTTTTTCTATTTCTGCATCTCGTGTTGTTTTTGCAACTATACTTGCAGCAGAGACAACAACATGATTTACATCAGCCTTGTGTTCGCAAACAAGCTCAATATTCCCGCGGGCCATTAAAAATTTCTCAACATAATCTTTCCAAGCAGGAATATTAACAGAAGGGCAGTCAATTATCACCCCAATTTTTTCTTTTTTATCTTTTAATCTTTTAGCTATTTGATTAATTATTTGTGCAGACGCAACTGCTTCCCTTTGATTAAGATTTAACCTGTCTCCAGATTTATTGTCAATTTCATCAACAGAGATTTTTACACAGAAACTATCAATTACCCTTTCTTTTATTATTTTAGCAAGTTCTTCTCTTTTTTTAGGAAGAAGTGTTTTTGAATCTCTTATCCCAAGTTTTACAAATTGCTTTTCTGTTTCTTTATCAATTAAAACACCTGCCAAAACCATTGGGCCGATAACTGGCCCTCTGCCAGCATCATCAATTCCAAGGATTAACATGCCAAGTTAAACTAAATCAGGTATAAAAATGTTTTTAAAAAATACTTTCTTGCGGTTTTCCGTCATCAACTTGCTCTTCATGCTCCCAAGGAAAGCAATCATCTTCATCCAACATTTTTTCTTTTTCTTTTTTTTGAGTTATTCTTGAAGTATTGTCTGGAAGATAATTTCTATCCCCTACAGGAAGGTCTGATTTAGAAAAGAGAGGAAGCAATTCATCTTGCACTTCTAATCCTTCAATCAATTTTTCTTCAAGCAGTTCTCTATGTTTTTCAACCCAATCGCAATAGTTTCTATGAGAAATAAACCATAATGGAAAAGAATGAACTCGCTGGTTATTTACCACCAATCCTCGAACCTTTCGTCTTTCAAAGTTGTAATCATCTGGGCAAAGACCAATACTTTCAACAGTTGCTTTTGGGTCTACCATTAAATCATTTAAAAATGTCCCTGAAATACTTCTTACATGTCTTCTTGCATAGCCCCCAGAATTAGGATCTCTCCTTATTTCTGAATAACAGTATTCATTAAGCAAATACTTATTTGTTGCAGTTGGATTAATGTAAAATTGCAACATAATTGAAAAAGGAGCATGAATCGCATATAGTACTCCTTTTCTTGCTTCATGTAAAAATTGATTTTGAGTAATCCCCCTATTTTTCATTTTTGTAACTTTATGCCTAAAAAGAACAAAGTAAATTTTAGGAAATGGCCGCTTGTTATCATAAATCTGCCACTGCCTCATTTTTTCCATTTGCTCCCTTATTAATTTTAATTGATCTCTTTGTACACATGATTTTGTTTCATAGTAAATTCTCTTTCTATGGTCTGAGACATCTGGTTGAAGTGAACTTCTGCCCCCCTTTAACTTAAACATTCTACCCTGATGAAGATATCCTCCAAAGATAGCTGCAGTAAGATATTCGAAAAATGAACCGCTATAACTAGAAATATCTGGTTTTGGCTCTTTTAATGGAAATAAAAATTCTAATTGAGAATCCCCCTCAAATGGGATATTAATGCACTTCTTTGCAATAGGCTGATATATGGTGCCATTAAATTCATTTCTTAACCATTTGCTAAATTCATCATACCCCCTCCAACTTAAATTAAGATTCAACCTGCTTTTCATAAGCTAAGATAAATTAAATGCTTTATAAAAATTATATAGATAAGAAGTATATTTTAGAAGACTTTAAAAACAGAATAATCTTCGAATTTCCATAGCAGAGTGGAGGAGCCTGGAGTCCTCGCAGGGCCCATAACCCTGAGATCGCGCGGTTCAAATCCCGCCTCTGCTATTTACTTAATCTGCGGGATTTTCAAATAGTTAATTTCGCAAGAAAATAACTTGCCAAAATTGCCTGCAATTTTTAGCACCCGCCTCTGCTATTTACTTAATCTGCGGGATTTTCAAATAGTTAATTTCGCAAGAAAATAACTTGCCAAAATTGCCTGCAATTTTTAGCACCCGCCTCTGCTATTTTTTATTTTTAGGGTTAAGAAAATTAAATTTTTATTCCAGAATCTTTGACGTCTTTTGAAGCTTGGTCAAATTCTCCATTTTGAAGACAATCAAAGCAAGTATGGATAGAACCATCTTTATCTTTAACAATTCCAGAGCCTTTACATTTTGGACAATTTTTGTTAGCCATTTTATCAAACTTATTAAGAATATAAGATTATTTGGTATTTATAGATTTATGGGGGGTATTAACTAAAGAAGGTTATACGCCCAGAATTATATTTGTAAGTTGAGAAGGATTATACTCCCCTCTCACCCCTATTGGAAAGGAATCATAAGATTCTGCAACTTTTGAATCTAAAAATGAATTAAGAATTTGAGCATGTGTTTGGCATGGTAATTTTCTAACTAATTTGCCTCTTGAATCAGAATGGTATATCCATCTAACAGGGGGCTCTAGTTTTTTTCCACTTTCAAAATAAGTTGACTTTAGATGGTATATTCCAGGAGGAATTGGATTTTTAACTGTATCTTCATCATCAGATAATCTCTTTGCAACTTCTGTATCAATTAAGAAAGGCACTTCAGACAGAATTTTTCTTCTATGAGGATCATCCATAAAATACCATGCTTTTTCTTTAACATTAAAAACTAAATTTTGTGGCAACCCGCAAATATGGAGTTCATGCATATTAGGATTATTTTCTTCAATTTGTTTTTTTAACCATTTTTTAGATTTTCTTATTGAAACCATACTTAAAATATACAATAAACTGTATAAAAACAAATGTATAATAAATAATATAAAAGGTTTAACTTAGAGGGAGTAGTGATTTTATTGTTTAACAGATGCCTGACGGCGACACTGAAACCCAATAAAAAGTTATACAATCAGAAGAATTACAATTAACATAGAGAAAATTAACTTGTTCGCCAACCCTTATCATCTCTTTGCCAAATAAAAGGATTTTTATTTTCACCTTTAAATTCAAAAACTTTTATTAAAACCGAACCTGGAATAAATCCATCATTGCAACAATCTGGAAGTGCAAGTTGAACTGTTTCACAAGCTCCAAAGTCTTCGCTATTTTCTATAAATGGATGTTCCATATATTCCCTAACATACCATAAACTTGAGTTAAGGACCTCTCTTTTAACCAAATTAGCTACAACATTAGGGAAGATATCTGAACCAGCCAAGGCATAATATTCTGCATTAATATCATCTGATGCAGTATAGGCATATCTTCTAGCAGAATCAATTTTTCTTAAAGTTAAATATTTGAGCTCTTTGTCCAACCTTGCAAGTGAGGGGACATTTTCTTTTAATAACAAGTCAGTTGCCTCTAAAACCTTCTTTACTAATAGTTCGTTTTTCATAGTCGGGTAATAGTATTTGTATTTTTAAACTTTCCTATTAATATGTAACTTAGAAGTAATTACAAAAATATCGCCGACACTGGGAATCGAACCCAGGAACCCCGAAGGGCCGAGATGTTTGTGTTATATCCTCTTAAAGGAAATGTCGTAAGAAGAACCATAGGTTCTTTTTACTTAGCAATCTCGTGCTCTACCACTGAGCGATGTCGGCTTGTTGGTTATGTTCGACATCGCGAAGGAACTGCCTTCAAAATGCAAATTTTGAATGGGACAGAAATTTCCTGAATTTCTGTAAGCGATGTCGGCATATAAAAATAACAGAAATTAACAGAATTTAAAGGTTTGTGTTTTTGTTTTTGTAAGTGGGTTAAAAACACTATAATATTTTTTTTACCTATGGCTAATTTTATATACAAATTTTAAGGCTATTTTAATTATGGCCCTGAAGAGAATCGAACTCCTGACTACTCGGCTTTTAGTATTTATGATTTTATTCGCTATACTTGTAAACGAGTCGTTTTGCCACTAGACTACAGGGCCGTATAAAAAGCAGTTAACCCTATCTTAAAAATGTTTTGCTATAACAACCTTTTTAAAATCTATGGTTTTTAAAATACAGACTAAAATGCGCTGCTAGTTTATCGGTAGAATACATCCTTGCCAATGTGGAAGAACCAAGGTTTTCCTAACACTACCTCTCCTTATGAAGGAAAAATGAGAGAAAGCAAAAAGGATGTGAGCCGGGTTCAATTCCCGGGTGGCGCATATAATCATTAGATTAAGTGAAATCTTAGCGACGCACGGCACTAAGAATTTTTCCTGAATTCTTTCAGCCGGGTGGCGCATTTATTTTATCAAAATTAATCTGTCTAATAGATGATTTTTAAGTTGCTGAATGGAATAAGCAATACTGAAAACAACTTAAGGGAAGCAATTGCAGGAGAACATCACGAGTGCGCAAGAATGTACCCTGAAATGGAAAAAGAAGCTGAAGCAGAAGGAAATAAATATGCTGCAAAATTATTCAAAGAAATTTCTGAAGTAGAAGAACAGCATAGAAATAGATATAAAAAACTTCTTGAGATGCTAAAAAATGGAACACTTTACAAAAGAGATAAACCAATAAGATGGAAATGTTCAAAATGCGGTTATATACATGTTGGAACTGAACCTCCATTAATATGCCCTTGCTGTAAGCATGAAAGAAAATACTATGAACCGGAATGCATGTGCTTTGAAGAAGGATATGAATGCTGTAATTAAAAATGACAAAAAAACAAATTTATAAATGTAAAATTTGTGGAAACATAGTCGAAGTTCTGCACGAAGGCATAGGAGCATTAGTGTGCTGCGGGCAACCAATAAAACTCCAAGTTGAAAAAAACAAAAGATGAGGGGAAAAGAAAAATAAATTCTTTACTTTGAGTTTACCAAAAACTTTAAATACTTGTTATATCATAAGATATAACATGGAATCGTTGTTTATATTAAGAAAAAAAGAAAATATTTTGCGTTATCCGAGATTAGATACTATCCTAATGGTTGAAGAATTTATTAAAGAACATGATGGGGAATTTAAAAAACGAGCACTATGGGAATCGCTCCCTAAAAAAACAATGTATCAAACTTTCTCTCTAATCATTGACTATCTGCTTGTTTCTGGAAAAATATCTGTAGATTCGGAAGGTAAAATCGGATGGATTTTTTATCCAAAAGAATCTGAGAATAGGCTAAAAAAAGCCCATTTATTTTGGAAACCTTAAAAATGAAATCAGAAATTCAATTTATTAATGAAAAATTATTAAACTCATTTGAAAAACTTTCTAATAGCAATTATGAAGACAAAGAACTTGTAAAATTTATAAAGCGTGCATTTGAAGACATTAAAGAAAATCCTTTTTGTGGCATACAGACTCCTAAAAAACAAATTCTTAAAATATACCTTCAAAAACATCAGATAAAAAACTTATGGAAATATAATCTGCCAAATGCATGGAAACTACTCTACTCTATAAAAAGTGGAAAAATTTTTATCACCCAAATTACTATTAAATAAATCAAAAAGAGACTTAAATATTAAATGAAACTCGCAATACTTTTTAGCGGTGGAAAAGATTCAACCTATGCAGGTTATCTTGCAAAGAAACAGGGAAACAAATTAGTGTGTTTAATATCAGTTTATTCAAAAAATAAAGATAGCTTTATGTTTCACACTCCGAGTATTGAAAAAACTAAAAAACAATCAATTGTTATGAATATTCCTTTAATCATAAAAAAAACAAAAGGAAAAAAAGAAGAAGAATTAAAAGATTTGGAAAAAGCAATTAAAAATGCAATAAAAAAATACCGTATTGATGGGATTATAACCGGAGCTGTTGAATCTGTTTATCAGGCATCACGAATACAAAAAATCTGCGACAAACTAAAAATAAAATGTTTTAACCCTTTATGGAAGAAAAACCAGATTGGATTATTAAATGAGATAGTTAAAAATAAATTTAATGCAATTATCGTCGGTGTTGCAGCATATCCGCTAGGAAAAGAATGGCTAGGAAGAAAAATTGATAAGGAATTTATAACCGAAGTTAAATGGCTGCAGGAAAAATATAAAATTAATCCTGCAGGAGAAGGAGGGGAATTTGAAACTTTTGTTCTTAACTGCCCTTTATTCAAAAAGCCACTAAAATTAATTAATAAGAAAATTTCTGGAAGCGGAAATGCATGGAGATTGGATATTGAGGTAGAATAGAGTCAGAAAAAAGTTTAGATAACATGGGATTTGTCGTTGGTGGTTTAATTGTATCAAAATTATCTAATTTTTATATATTAACTAATAAACATAAATTAATATTCCCTATTTCTCCCTAACTTTACGCTCTGACTACTGATCCTCTCGCTTAACTAACAACTAACTTAACTACTAAAATATCGATAAAAGATTGTCTCTAACATTAACAAAATTAAAATTTAATATTAAACTTATCCATAAGTTGAGACTTCTGCATTCTTGATATAATCATGTGCAGAATATGCTGCAATTGCCCCGTCTCCTGTTGCAATTATTGCTTGTTTTATAGGAATTTCTCTTATATCTCCAATTGCAAAAAAACCTGCAATATTTGTTCTCATTAAACTGTCTGTTATTACTTCTGATTTATCATTTAATTTAACCCCTAAAATTTTTGCTAATTGTGTAATTGGTTCTCTTCCTATATCAACAAAAACCCCGCTTACCTCAATAAAATCTTTTCCTTTGTAAGGTTTGTCTAATTTAACTGAAGAAACTTTTCTATCTCCAATAATCTCTTTGATTTGTGTATTTTCTATTAACTCGATATTTTTTTTCTTTTTTACTTTTGCAAGGTTTATTGGTTCAGGATGAAATGTTTTTCTTGAAATTATATACACTTTTTCAACAATATCAGATAACATTAAAGCATCTTTTGCAGCGGAATTTCCTGCACCAACAAAAACAACCTTCTTGCCTTTGTAAAGTTGTGCATCACAAATTGCACAATAATTCACCCCTTTTCCAGAAAATTCATCTTCTCCTTTTACACCAAGTTTTTTCCACTTTGTTCCTGTTGCTAAAATAACTGCTTTAGCTTCATATTCTTTTCCCCCTGCAGTTAATATAAACGATTTCCCTCTTTTTTCAATTTTATCAACTAAATAGCTAACAACTTTTGGGGAATATGAAAGAGCATGCTCTTCTATTCTTTTTGCAAGTTCAAAGCCGTTTATTTCTTTAAATCCAGGATAATTTTCAATAATGTCTGTTTTCATTATAGTCCCGCCTAAATAAATATCAAAAATTATAACATCTAATTCGTATCTTCTGCAATATATCGCAGCTGCCAAACCACCTGGCCCCCCTCCTATAATTGCAACCTCTGTTTTTTCCATTTTCAACTAAACCAAATAATATATATAAAGTTAATGTTAAGAATAATTCTAATGTAAAAGAAAATCAGTTATAGGTATTGTTAACCTTATCTTACTCAATAGGTAAAAATATGGGTAATACTACACCTTTAGTGCCTTTTACAAACATTTCTTGAATTGCATAGTTAGTAATTATGCTCTTTTTAAACTTTTGTATATCTAAACTATTTCCCAGCTCTGAAATCTCTTAACTGCTTGTATTCTTTATTTCTTTCAAGAAAACTACTTATAAACTTCTTATTTTCAGAGCTATCAAGTATTTCTCCAACTATAAATGTTTTAATGCTTGATTTATCAGGATTAGGGGACATTTTAACAAGGTTCATAGAAGATTTTCTTGCCTGCTCTCCTACAAGTATAGTGTTATCTGCTATGTCTGCAATTCTTTTAGTTGAAATAAGAACATTGCCAAGAGGGGTAAATATCAGCTTTCCACTTTGCTTTTTTGCAACAATTTCCCCCTCATTTACACCTATTCCAAAATCAATCTTTTGGGCATATTTTGAATTGTGTATTCTTAATGATTCTGCAACTGCTCTTGCTGTTTTTATTGCACTAAAGCTGTTTTGTAAAGATCTTGTAGCAATTGGCGCAAATATTCCAACAACATATTCTCCAGTATCATATACTTTTCCATCATTTTCAGATATCTTATTTATGGCCTTTTTCAAATTTTCATTGGCATTTGTCTTGCTGTTTATAACTTCATGGTAATTCTTTATTTTAATTGCGATTATCCCTGAATTTTGCTTTTCTCCATCTACAACCGAAGAATGTTTTGCTTCGTTGCCAAGAGTTTCAAAAACAGGCTTAATTATTTTTTCTTCCTTAGGTGAAGCTAATTTAATTACCCCTCCCTTCTTATCTTCTGAAAAGGGGATATTGCCTCCAAATGCAGAAAACTTGCTAATCCCATAGGGGAATTTATGTTTAATCACTTTTCTTGATGTAAGCAGGATAAACATCCCAAATATAACAATAAGTATTAGCCATGCAAAAGAATTTCTGTTTACAACTTCTCCAAAACTGCCGGGCTTTCTGTTTTTGGAAATAGAAATTGAATTTCCTGTAAGAGCAACAGTCCCATGATGGAATGTCTCACCATCCCCAACACTTATGTTATACTCTCCATCAGGTGCACTTAAAACATATTTAATTGAATTGCCAACACTTAAATTCAATTCTTTAACTTCAGTATAATTCCCTATAGTTATTTCAACAAATTTATCATAAGGCACATTTCCAACATTTAAGAGGGTTATAGTATCATTGACTATTATAAAAGAAATTTTTTTGTTCTCGCTGACATAAAATTGGGTTTTAGTGGAAATACCTTCAGACTCTGCACTTATATTCCAGTATCCTAAAACTGCATTTTCTTCAAAAGATTGATAACTTGATTCCCCAGTGTTTCCAATTATATTAAATGTTTCCCTTCCATCTGCACTAGTTATTATATAACTTGCAGTTTTTCCATTTATATTGTAATCTGCCTGATCATAAAGAATTGATGTAAACTCAAGATTTTCACCTGGTTTTATGCTTGAAGGAACTGACAATTCAAGTTTTGTTGGCAGCGAGTTTATTGTTATAGTGCTGTTTGAAACTCCAAAATTAGTAACTTCTCCAAAACTATCTTTTTCATAAATGAATATATTAAGCTGATATTCTCCTGAAGCTATATTTTCCGGAAGAGAAATATTCCCGCTGAATTTATTATCTGTTACAGGAACAATCATCTCTAATCCATTTGAAGAAAACTTGATTTCTGCAAATCCATTAATTTTTTGTTCATTTGTTTTTTTTGCTGTTCCTGTAAATATTAATGTTTCATTTGGATTAAAAGATTCTGCATTAAACTGAAGTGTGAAAAATATCTGTCCGGTAATTTCAAAATCAAGGCTGTTTTTCTCCCCATCATTTGCCACTATAAGAATATGGCAAGCTCCATCCATATCCCTTAAAAACTCTCTTGTAAGAGGAGCAGAAATATAATAAGCAGTTGTGTCTTTTGTCAAGTAATTATAATAAAGCAGTTTTGTGCTGTTTCCGCACACCATTTTTAAATCAACCCAGCCTTCTTCACCATCTGTCCCAAGAACAAGATTCATAACATCCCCTATGGAATATATTTCTTTTGGCTGTTCAATAAAAAATGTACTGGCATTTGCTAATGAAACCAGGAATAAACTTAAAACTAAAAATGACGCCAATCCACCTGCTTTTTTCACCATTATAAATTTAATCTATTCTAGTATTTAAACATTTTGTGGTTGTTATTATGTTAATAGTAAATTGCAGAGCAATCATATAAAAGTTTTTAAATATCTTACTGCAAGAATAATAATGGTATGCAAATATCAAAATGAATGTGAATTATATACCCCTCCTGATAAAATAATCCATCAAATAGGCCCAATCCTAATTGATCCATTTAAAGAAATTATTTGTTGTAGAGATACTAGTGAGTTTAGTTGCCCTCATGCAGATTTGCTGGACAAAGTAAAGAAATTGGAATCATGCAGGAGAAAACCAAATAATCCTGAAAATGGGCATCAAACTGAAGCATTATTTGGTTAATATGCTATTTTTACACTAATAATTGCTCTTCAAATTCTGTCAGGAGAACTTTTATAAATCCCTTATGCTTTTAATGGGCATGACAGGAAATAAAGTGACTCCTTGGGAAGTTAGTGGCATAATAGATTACGAAAAACTAATAAGAGACTTTGGTGTCAGCAAAATTGATGAAAATATTTTAAGTTTAATTAAGAAAGGGGCAGGAGAAGTTCATTTTATGCTTCACAGAGGTGTGTTTTTTGCGCACAGGGATATGAAATTTATACTTGATGAATACAGCAAAGGAAATAAGTTTTTTTTATACACTGGAAGAGCGCCATCTGGGAAAATTCATTTAGGGCATTTGCTTCCGTGGATTTTTACAAAATGGCTGCAGGATAAATTTGATGTTGAACTTTGGTTTCAGTTTCCAGATGAGGAAAAATTTCTGTTTAAACAGAATCTAACCTTCAAAGAAATTGAAAAAAATCTTTATGAAAATATGCTGGATATAATTGCCCTGGGTTTTGATCCTAAAAAAACACACTTTATAATTGATACAAAACATGCAGGATTAATGTACAAGCCGGCATGTGAGGTTGCTAAAAAAGTAACATTTTCAACTGTAAAAGCATCTTTTGGCATGACAAATGAAACAAATATTGGAAGTATTTTTTATACTGCAATGCAGGCAGTTCCTGCATTCTTGCCTTCAATAATTAAAGGAAGAAAAATTCCCTGTTTAATCCCCCACGCAATAGACCAAGACCCTCATTTTAGGATAACAAGGGATATAATACCAAAGTTAGGCTATTACAAGCCAGCTTCAATTCAGTGTTTATTTCTCCCGCCACTTTCAGGGATAAATGGAAAAATGTCTTCTTCTGAAAATGATGCTATATTTACAACTGATACCCCTGATGAAGTAAAAAATAAAATAAATAAATATGCATTTTCAGGAGGCAAAGACACTCTGGAAGAGCATAGGAAATCAGGGGGAAATCCTGACATTGATGTTTGTTTCCAGTATTTAAGAATGCTATTGGAAGAAGATGATAAAAAACTTGAGCAGATTTACAAAGATTATAAATCTGGGAAAATGACTACAGGTGAATTAAAAAAATATACAATTGAAAAAATAAATTCTTTTTTGAAAAAACATCAGGAAGCAAGAAAAAAAGCAGAAAAAATTATTGACAAATTTATTTATAAATACCAATAAGTTTTTATACATGCAATTATAGATTCTAAAATGTCGACAGAATTTTATGTTCATATTGATGAATTAGCAGATTGGAACAGAAAATCCATCCCAAGAGGGTTAATTAAAATGAAGGACGGCAACAATCTTCTAATTGGAATTTGCAGAGGAAATCAAGACAGGCATATAGTATTAAGTGATTTGTTGCATGAACAGTTAGGTGAATGGGAATTAGGCAGATTTTCGAAAAATTGTCCTGCTACTATTAAAGAGCTTCGTAGTTCAGACAAACCATTTTATGCAAAGTGGTCAAAAGAAAGTCCAATTGAATTTTTTGATAAATCCCTTAGATTTTGCTGGTCTGTTAATCTTGCCGGTAAAAACAGGGAAATTAACTGCCCTGATGAGTATCACCAGAGATTATTAGAACTATGGGGCTCGTTTTTAGATAATGAAACTTCTGTCTATCATGGCTCTTCTTACCCTATTTATAATTGGGAAAATTTGAAAGAAGCTGTTTTTGGGGAAGAAAGAATCATGGAACCAAGCATGTTTGCACAAGGTTCTACAAGAATAATGCGGACAGATTGATTTGCCTTTTAGTAAATTTATGCAAGCAAGAACATTAATTTTTTTTATGTATTTTAAATTCTGTATATGCACACTTTCCGCAGTATAACCTATTATTTGTATCCATTAAAAATATTCCTGGTCCGCACCTTGGGCAGGTTTTTGCCCTTTTTACAGTATTTCCTTCTATAGTGTATTTTGAATATTTCTTGCTTGTTGGCTTGTTTTTGTGAGGTTTCTTTCCTTTTTTTTCAACTTTTTTCTTTTTTCCCATTTTTATTTCCCTTCTTTATTTGCTTCGCTTGTTTTTTTAGATTCTTCAGCAAGAGCTTTTCTTTCTTTTTTTGTAGTTGTTTCGTATTTTTGTTTGTCTTTAATAGAATTATAGATTTTTGCATGAACTTCAAAATTTTTAATCCCAAATTTGCTTTTTATTTTTTCAATGACTATATTCTCTTCTGGTTTTTTGAATTCTTCAGAAAGCATTTTAACCACGTCTTTTTTTGAAGGGGTTACATTGCTACTGATTATTACAACTATTTCCTCTCTTTTTAATAAAAGATTATTTTTTTTACTTACAATATTTTTTTCAGCCATTTTATAACGATTATTTTATTTTTTTAAAATAGTCTCCTTTTTTATTTAACCCCAATTTTTTAGCTAGTTCTGATTTTTCAGGATCAATTATTATTATACGCCCTCTGATTTTTTCCATGTTTATTTTTTCAAGTTCTGGTTTTTTTTCTTTGTTTTCTGCCATTTTAATAATTTTCCTTGTATAATTTAATAACCTCATCTAAAAATGTTCCTACTCTCTGGTTTTCTAGATGGGGTAACAGATTAAGATCAATAGGATGATCTTCTTCAATTCTAATTCCAAGTTCAAGTAAGTTTAGCGAATCTATTCCATAATCTTCAAGAGCTTTTGCTTCATCTAGTTCCTTAGGAGTTAATCCTTTTGCAAGTTCCTCATCGTTTATATAGTCACAAATTGTTTGTTTTAATTCAAATCGAATATCCCTTTTCATTTCTTTTTTGCTCCTTTCTTTTCTTTCTCAACTTTTTTTTCAGCTGATTTCAGTGTTTTTTTGCTCTTTTGTTTTTCAGATTCAATCCACTCTATTTTTCCTAATCCTGGCTGCCTCATTGTAAGCCCTATTTTTGGTTCTCCTAATTTATAACTTATTGCAACAATTCTTGCAATGCAATTATCTCCTTTTTTGAGAGTATGTTTGTTTGCTTTTCCCACTAACACATTTGTTTTGCTGAAGCTTACATAATCATCCATTGTCTGGCTTATATGAATCATCCCCTGTATAGAGCCCAAATCAATAAATGCCCCAAAATTTGTAATTTCTGATATTGTTCCATAAACTAACTCCTGCATTTCAGGCTTCCATACAATTAATTTAAACTGTGATTTATAATATACTGCGCCGTCACCGGGGATAATTACCCCCTCATCAACATCTTTAACTCCTGCAACTGCTACAACTGAGCCAAGTTCTTTGTCAAAATAATTAAGGTAAGTTTCTTTTAACTGCTGCTCTACTGCTTTTTTTGTCGGCAGTCCAAACAATTTTGGCTCAACTCGTATATAATCTTCAACATCTATTAGATAGTACATTTTGTCCCTGTAAATTTAATATAATAAGTGGTAAAAATAGGTTTATAAACGTTACTCTAGCATTTGGCAAATCTAAAGTATGATTATTTTAGAACACAATAATGTTTAAAAATGGTTATAATTATTCAATTAAATGGAAGGACGTAAACAATATACTATTTATACATCAAAGCCAAAAGCAGAAGAAGCACTTAAAGAATTAAGGGACAATGTAGCTAAATTCTTATCTGAAAGGCGTTTAATTTTTGGTGGACAGGCACAAGTTTTACCTATAACATGTGCTGATGAAGGAAGTGTGATTAGATACCTTGCTTATCAGACAGTAACTTATGAATTGCCTAAAGAAAGAAGAATTTGCGGGCATGAGCCTTGGTAATTTTTATAATTAATAATTTTAATTTTCAGCAATTTGATTCTTTTGCTTTATTGTTAAGAATCTTGCATGTTTATTTGCTCTTTTGATTTTGTTTTTTAGTTCTCTGTCAAGAGTTGCAACATAAATGTCTTTTTTATTTTTAATATAACAAACAATCCCGGAATCAGCTTCTTTTTTTTCAAGATTAATTATTTTTACTTTATTTTTGCTTATAACCTCAAGCACAATTTCTGCAGCCTGCCTGTCAGTTAGTTTCTGCTTTGAATTTTTTATTTTTTCTAATTCTTGAATTACTAAATCTGGAATAAGCACTTCAAAAACCCCATATTTTTCTTTTAGGCTTTCAAATAAATCAATTTTGTTTTTTACAGCGATTATTAAAAAATTGGTGTCTAATATTATTTGCTCCATGATTAAAGTAAAATCCCAATCTTTAAATAACCTTTTGTATTAATTTTTATATGCAAGAAAGAGGGCATGTAATTTCGGTTTTAAGGAAAGTCAGGAAAGCTATCACAAAACATGACAGCGGAGAAATAAAACAGCTCAGTGATCAGACAATTCATTCTGCAACTATTTACAATGATGAGGATAATCTTCTTGTTGCTGTTGTAATTTATGCACTTAGCAAGATTATTGAAAGGGGCGAGAAATATTACAAGGATAATTACCATAAATATCTTGGAGTTTACACAAAAGCTATTGATAAATCTATAATAGATTTGACAAATAATAATGATGAAGATTTTAGGAAACAGATGAAAATATTTACACAACAAAGCGAGATTTCGGGGGATTTGAAAAGGCATTTGCAGGATATGTTTCAAAAAGCAAGGATCAATAAAGCGTCTAAAATTTATGAGCACGGAATTTCTATGGAAAGAACAGCAAATCTCCTAGGAATTTCTTTATGGGAATTGGCAGAATATGCCGGGCAGAGCAATGTAGCAGACATGTCCCGAGGAAAAACAATTGATATTAAAGATAGATTGAGAAAAGCAATGGAGATTTTTAGATGAAACAACAAATTTTATTTTTGTGCAAATATAATCGGTTTAGAAGCAAACTGGCAGAAGCTTTTTTTAATAAATATTACAGAGGAGATAAATACCGCGCTGAAAGTGCAGGCATTATTAAAGGATATCCTTCAAGTAAATATGTTGTTTTAGCTGGAAAAGAAAAAAAAGCGATTGTAAAAATTAAAACACAGCCTGTTTCAGAGTTATTATTATCTAAAACAAATATTTTAGTAATTGTTGCAAATGATGTTCCTAAAGAACTTTTTAAGGGCAGAGTGAAAAAAATAATTGTCTGGAAAATTCCAGACACTCACCAAAGCGATTTAAAGAGAATCAAAATTATTGCGAAAATGATTGAGAACAAAGTGATTAAATTTGCAGGAGAGTTGAAATGAAAATAACAGCTTATGAAAAAAGAAAATATGTATTAAAGGATAAAAAAGATTTTATAATCTTAGAAAAGATAAAACAAATTGAAAAATTAAGGATAAATAATACAAATAAACTATTAAAAAAGCACCAAAAATGAAAGCAATAATATTTGACTCTGGAACTTTAATAACTTTTTCAATGAGTGGTCTGCTAGATTTATTAAAAAACTTGAAAAAATCATTTAATGGAAAGTTTTTGATTACTAAAGAGATTGAATATGAATGTATAAAACGCCCTATGCAGATTCCTAAGTATAAATTGGGTGCTATGAGATTAAAAGAATTAATTGATGATAAGATTTTAGAATTTCCAGAGTCAATGGGCGTTGAAAATAATTTATTAGAATTAAGGGCAAAGGAGATCTTCAGAAAGGCAAATTCTGCTTTTGAAGCAAAAGGAAGAATGATACATATAATTGACAGAGGAGAATGTTCTTGTTTAGCTTTAAGCGAGATGCTTTCTGAAAAAGGTATTGAAAACGTGATTTGTATTGATGAGAGAACAACAAGAATGATGTGCGAGAAACCAAAGAATCTTCAGTTGCTATTAACTGAAAAACTTCATACTCCAATAAACATGCTTGCTAATTTTGGAGAGTGCAAATTTTCATTTATTCGTTCTTCTGAATTAGTTTATGTTGCGTTTAAGAAAGGATTGATAAAAGATAAATCCAAAGAAATGCTTGATGCTATGCTTTACTCTGTGAAGTTTAAGGGTTGTGCTATTTCTAATGAAGAAATCAGAGAAATTGAAAAGTATATCTTGCTATAAATAAAAATCTTGCAGATTAAAATTGAAATGATGGGCATATTCAATGGGTGCAATTTAATAGATTAGTTATATAGATATTATAATCTCTACCAGATGTAAGCTAATATTAGAATTTTCTTATAAATTTATAAACATTAAATTTCTTGATATTTTATGGGTCTATAGTTAAATGGTAAATTTTAAATATATCCGTATATTTATTGTAAAATGCAATATAAAGATATTGATGTAAGAAAAGAGATTCTTAGAAAGTTTTTAAAAAATAATCCTAATGCGACTTATAAGCAAATAAAAAGGGAAATTCATACCAAAGTTGAAAAAGTGTACACTGGCGGGATGAAAGATGCATTTAAAGATGCAGGTATTAAAAATCCAAGGAATTTTGAGAGAAAGAATAGAGAGGAAAGAGAAAAAATTATAATTAATTATATAAAGAAACATCCCGGAGTTGGGGCACATACAATTGCAAAGGATACAAAAATAAATCCATCTAGTATTTTTAATAGTATAAGAGAGGCTTATGTGTTTGCAGGGATTACATACCCTCGGATAAGAATTAATAAATCAAAAACAGAAAAAAAGAAACAAATAATGTTTTTGGTTAAAAATAACCCTTTAATAACTGCTAGAGAAATAAAAGAATTAAGCGGAATAAATTTATATAAAGTATTTAAAAACTTTAATGAAGTTTACAAGGAGTTAGAAATAAAAGATATTTGCAATAAAAATAAAGAAAGAATTAAAAAGCAAAACCAAGTAATTGAATTTATTAAAAATAATCCTAGAGCAACACAAAGAGAGATAAATCGCACTTGTAAGACACATGTTCAAGAACTATTTAATGGTGGGATATTTGAAGCTTATAAAAATGCACAGATTCTTTTTCCATATGAGAGATTAAAAATCTATGGTATTGGAATTAAATCTGTAAGGGAGGATTCAAAAAGATTTGAAGATGAAATTGCCTTAAAATTATCTGGCTATGGCAATGTTAATAGACTGGTAAGAATAAAGAAGGGTGTTGCAGATATAGTCTTCGAAAGAAAAGATAAAAAAGCAATTGTAGAGGTAAAAAATTATTTAAAAAAAGAGGTTTCTTTTTCACAGATTAACCAGTTAAACAGTTATTTAAATGATTTTAACTGCAATCTTGGGTTGCTTATATGCAATGTTAAGCCAAAGAAGGATAAGTTTATAATTGGTAAAAATAGAATATTTGTGTTAGATAAAGACGAACTTGACAGAGTGCCTTATTTAATGGAACTGTAGTTTAATGGTTAGAATTTTGGTCTCCAGAACCAACGATGGGGGTTCGATTCCCTCCAGTTCCATGTTCTAAAGGGGTTCGATTCCTCCTAGGCCCATTTAATCTTTATTTACTTAACCCCTACAGATAAAATTAAAAAGAGGGGAGATTATAGTTTTATATGAAAAATCATATTTTCAAAGTTCTAATCTGGAATCGTAGTGAGCGTTACAGATAATTTAAATATAAACTTCTAATCTATTTAAGAGGTGCTTATGGATGAAATTATTAATAACCAAATTGAAGAAAAAAAACAAAAGACTTTAAAATATTCTATTCAGGAAGGCAGTGCAACAGCAGTTATGTCTGGAGCAGGTGAAGCTTATATAACCCCTTTTGCCCTTGCCTTAAATGCTTCAAATGCTCAAGTTGGTTTTTTATCCAGTTTTGTAGGGTTATTTGGGGCATCTGCACAGATAATTGGAAGTAAATTAGTTTATCGATACAAGCGAAAAAAACTCATAGTTTTATTTGTTGCATTACAAGCAACAATTTGGCTGTTACTTGCTTTGCTTGGAATTTTAGCATGGAAAGGGATTATTAACGGAGTTGCAGCTTCTATTCTTATTTTAATTTATAGTTTATATTCTATCCTTGGCAATTTTGCAGGTCCTCCTTATTTCTCTTTGATGGGGGACTTAGTTCCTGAAAAAAAGCGTGGTGCTTATTTTTCAAGGAAAAGCAAGATAGTTGGGGCAGTTGCCCTTGTTGTGACTTTTTTTTCAGCACTTTTCCTTGACTATTCAAAACAAGCAGGATTGTTAATGCTGGGATTTATTACTTTATTTATTCTTTCTTCTGCAGGAAGATATATTTCTACTTTTTTATTTACAAAACATTATGAACCAGAATCAAAAATGGAAAAAGGATCTTACTTTAGCTTTTGGCAGTTTATTAAAAAAGCTCCACATAATAACTATGGCAAATTTGTGTTTTATATAGCCTTTATTAATTTTGCAGTTAATTTTTCAGGACCCTTTTTTGCAGTTTATATGCTTAAAGATTTGAGTTTTAACTACCTTACTTTTACATTAGTTAATATTGCAGGAAGCTTGTTTACAATAATCTTCCTGCCTTTATGGGGCAAGATAGGGGATATTTATGGTAATAAAAAACTGTTGGCTGTATGCAGTGTTATAATTACTATAAATCCAATTTTATGGTTGCTTTCACCAAATCCACTATATCTTATATTTTTTGTCCAATTAGTTTCTGGTTTGGGCTGGGCAGGATTTAATTTAGGGGCATCCAATTTTATCTATGATGCTGTTACTCCTCAAAGGAGGGCTATTTGTGTTGCCTATCACACTTTTATAAGCGGAATCGGTGTTTTCTTAGGAGCATCTTTAGGAGGATTGTTTGCCCAGTATATAGGGTTAAAGTTTATAAACATTTTTTTGCTGATATTTCTTATTTCAGGAATATTAAGAGGAATTGCTTCTTTGATATTTATTCCTATGATTAAAGAAGTTAGGAAAACTCCGCCTCCAAGTGAAAAATTGAGTTTTATAACTTACCTTACACTTATAACTCCTCATGCATTTTATACTGCATTCAGAGGAATTAGAAATAATCTAAGCTTTATTTCAGAATCAAAAGCAGGAAAGGAAAAAATACCAGAGTTAATGTGAAAAAACTTGTGTAAACAAATGTATCCTAAAGCATCCAAATAAAAAGAGCACTTTAAGATAGCTCGTTTGCAACGAATGGTTTCGAGCCCAATTTAATTATGTTAATTTTAACAAAAGAGTCTTTATTAGTCTTTTCTCTTTCTAAAGCTTCTTTATATCCTAATGAAATTTTTGTTAGATTAGTTATACCCTCCTCAGTTAATACCTCGGGATCAATATATCTAAATTTTTTCTTCAATTCTATTCCTTCTTTAGACTCTTCTATTTTAAATCCATTTTTTAACATATCTAATTGCTCTAAAATTTCTTGGTTTTTGCTGTTTTCTAATAAGTTTATAATAAATTGGTCTGTTTTCATTAAGTCCTCTTTTGAGATTAATTTAGAATCTATAGCCTTCCTTAAAATTTGAGCTAAAATATAATATCTGGCTCTTGCATCATTTCCTGCCCAATGCTCTTTTTGTAATCTTAAATATTCATTTGCAAAGGATTCAGCAGATTGTTTAGTCTCAAATACCATTTGTCCATTAATATTCTTTAAGTTAGTTACACATAATTTAACTAAGTCGTCCTTTCCTAAATCCTTAAGTTCTCTAATTGTATAATCAAATCTATCTACACACAAACTCGGAGCATGTTTTTCTAAAAGAGAAAATGATTCTACATTAGCAACATCTTTGTAATTAAATCCATATTTTTTAAGTATATTAGGAACATCAGAATTTTCAATTATATTTAGATGATTATTATCTTGGTAATCCTCTTTTGTTGGGTCTCCTAAAACCCAATCAACTACATGAGAAAAAGCAGTGTGAGAAATATCATGTAAAAGTCCTGCTATTTGTTCTTCTATGTCCGCATCTAATTTTCTTAATAATATCATCACTCCAATTGAATGTTCAAATCTTGAAAAAACAATTCTGTGATAGTAGTCTTGAGGTAATCCTTGTTGAGAAATACCCTTTAATCTTTGTAATGTTTTTGAATTAATTAAATCTATTAACACAGGTTCATTAATTTCTTCTTCACCATAAACTTTATCTTTTATTAGCATAACTATTAGCTCTTTTCATATTATAAAAACTTAATTATAATATGGTCCCACGAGGAGTTGAACCTCGGAATACTCGGTGTAAACACTAGGATATGTTTTTGGGTAAGAAAATTAAACACATTTACTTTTTGAGTACAAATTGATTTTAGAATCACAAAAAATTTAATCCTGAATTGTTCTATCGTGTGGTCTAGGGAATCTTTCTTTTCTGCGTCTTAAAACTTCATATCCTAATATTCCTTCACTAACCTCTCCAAAATTAAGTAATAAATTAACTCCTTTTAAACTTTCTGGCCATACCCCCTCTCCATAAGAGCCCACTAATCTTCCGTTATATTTATTATTTCCGCTTCCTCTTTCTTGTACAAGAGTAAAGTATCCTACTGATTCATGTGAGGGATTATTTCCTAAAAGATTATGGACAATTCTTACTAAATCTCCTTCTCTAACATCTTCTTTAAATCCTGATACTGGCTTTAATTTTCCCATTTTAATACTACATTTTTCCAGTTTTTTAAATCTTTCTATTGTTGTAATTATATAGTAATTAATTACTCTAAATTTCATATGATAAAATGTGTTTAAAACTTTAGTCAAAAAACATATCTACTTTGTGTAAACAAGTATAACATTATTGTTCTTTTTTCATTAAACAGTTTTTGTCATACGCGTTTTGACACCTTTTACAACTCTCCTTTCCATTCTTTTAGGAACCTTTCAACATACTCTTTTACATATTGGTATCTTTCTTTGGCAATTTTTTTAGCTTCTTTGGTATTAAAACTTTCAGGGGTTATTCTAAAAATCTTCCTATAAAAACCATGAATTGTTGATGTATAAAAATTAACAGAACTATCATTTAAGGGTATATTTGGATTAAATAGCGGTCTTTGTATTTCTCCACTTGTGCAAAACATTCTTGCAATGGTTATTGCACCTAATGCATCAAGCCTATCTGCATCTTGAAGAATTTCAGCTTCAATAGTTTCAGCCTTCATATTTTTACTATGACGATGAACTTTAATAGCATAAATAACTAATTTTATTTTGTCATCTGGAAAACCCATTTCTTTTAATATTTCTTCAGCCATTTTAGCGCCATGTCCTGCATGACACTCAATTTCTTTGTTATGTTCTTTTAATCTAGCTACATCATGAAGCAAACATGCGGTTTTTAACACATCTAAATCAACTTTCTTATTTTTTGATAATTTTAATGCTAAATTATAAACTCTTTCAGTATGGTCAAAGGCGTGACTTCCACCTTTAATAAAATAAGGCTGTATCTTTTCTTTTAATTTTATATAAAAATTTTCATCAATCATGTAATCAACATATACATTTCAATTTATAAACATGAGCCCACGCGGGATCGAACCGCGGACCGGTCGGTGTAAACAAGTATAACATCATTGCTATTTATCACTCTATCCCATATCATATTAATCGGATAAACTTTAATAAACATAAGGAGCAATTAGTTTTATGCCCAGAAATCATTTTTTGTTCAGAAAAGAAAACCAGCTTAAAAAATCAGATAAAAGTATCAAACAAAACTGGGATGAAAAAATAATTTCCCTCTGCAGTTTAATAAACAAAAGAAAAGAGTATTATACTACATCATCCTGTTCAGGAAGAGTTTTACTGCTTAAACAAAGCAAGGAGAAAAGAGATGATTTATTTATTAAAGTTTGGCATGACAAAATAAATTTTGATGAATTAAAAAATGAGTTAAATAAAATAAAAACAAAAGAACTAGTTTATTTTAAGCAGGAACCTTGTATCCTGCATGTTTCTTGTTCTAGTTTAGAAAAAGCTCAGGAAATTCATGATTTGGCAAAATTAGCTGGATGGAAAAGATGCGGGATAATAGCAACTAAAAAAAGGATTGTTGTTGAGTTAAACGCAACTGAAAAGCTTGAATTCCCAATTTTTTATAAAGGAAGGGTATTAGTTGATGATAATTTCCTGAAATTAGTTGTAAGTGAAGCAAATAAAAAATTAGGGAGTTCGTGGGGAAAAATTATAAATCTAGAAAAAGGATTATAAACTTAGCACCCATTTCTGCCATATTTATGTTTTAACCCCATTACACCATTCGCAGCATTGTTTTGGGCAGGTTGATTCAAGAAGAACCAGTGCATTGTTAAATAATTTTTCAGCATTGTCAATATCAACAGATATTTTTTTTAAAGTTGTATCAAAAATCACTTCGCCAGTTTCCAAAACCTCTTTAGGAACATAAAACAGCAAAAAAGCATAATCTTCTGTTTCATAACCATTTTTTCTTAAAAGAAAATTGTAAAAATTAAGCTGGTCTCGATAGTGCTCATGGGTATCTTCTTTGCAAGGGTATCCGCGGGTTTTATAGTCAAGAACAATTAATTTATCATTAACACTATTAACCAACATATTATCAATCCCGCCATGCAGGATGTTCCCATTATCGTCCTTAAACCATAAACCTTTTCTAGAGTTTCTCCATTCTTCCAAGAGTTCTTTATTATCAAATAATTTAAGATTCTTACATTCTGAATTGCCACATATCTCTGGTGGGAGTTTGCCATTTTTCATGAATTTGTCAAAGTGTTTTTTTAGAATGCCATCCATTCCAGATGGAAGCGAGGGGAATATCCCATTTGGTCTCTTCCAAACATCGTGTTCTGATAGCCAAAAACATCTCGGGCACTCCTTCATTAAACTAATTGATGATGGAGATAATTTGTAACCCATGTAATAATAAATTATTTAAGGTATAAAAAAGTAACTATCACAGCATAATCATATCTTGAGTACCTCTCTGTCTTTTCTCACAAGATGTTCTTGATACTCTGGATTAAAATCCAATAATTCATGATATGCTTCTAAAACATATCCAGGAATATTGTCTGGCTGAGGGGCCATATAATTAAACCCATATTTTTCTTCAGAATATACTATCATTCTTTGAAAATCTCCTAACATATCTGCAATTAGTTGAACCTGGCTCATCTGCCCCTGAAATCCTCTTTGATGATACTTTTCAAAAGCAACTTCTGGGCAAACCATTATTGGAGTTATTTCTGGCCATTGCTTTCTAACAGTTGCCAAATCTCTTCTTAATGAAGAGGGCATATGAGAAAAAATAACTAATTCAGGAGAGACTCCTCTTTCAAATAATTTTTCTTTTGCAGAACCTATATTTTCTCCTGTATTTTTTGATTCTTTTTCTAGTAGAATATGCTGGTCTTCTCTTGAAACCCCCATTTTTAATGCAACATCATACCCCATTTCTGCTTCTGTCACCGCATCAAGATCACGCCTTCTTTTATCAAAATTCCTTCCTCCCTGTCCTCCTGTAAACACTAAATAAGGCGCCCATTTATCTTTATACAATTCAACAGCTCTTTCAGCAGGCAACAAATCAATAGATGCTAACCATACTATTGCATCTGCTTTTTGAAGTTTATTCCAAGACTGATCACCGATTTTTGAGTAATCCCAAATAATTTCAGCTAAATTTAATTCTCTTTCAGTTGGCTGATAAACTCTTTTTAGCATTTTAAATAGTAAAATAAAAGAGAACAAACTCTATTTAAAGATTTGGGTTCTAAAATCTCCTTGTGCTGAATATCTGCTCTTTTGAGTGTTCTATTTCTTTTTTAACAAGTTCAGAGTCTCTGTTTTTAAGCAGTATTTTTAATTCAGAGTCCCTTGATTCTAAAAATATATCAAGTGTTTTGAAATGATTTATCAGCTGTGAAACTTCTTTATCTGTTAATTTAAGAGAAGATGCAAATCTGTATCCTCTTGTAGGAATATTCTCCTCAAGAGAGCGGGCGAACATCAATTTTGCAATTATATCTAAATCAATAAGATTTTCAAAATTAAATGTAGATAATAATGTTTTTGATTTTTTCAAAGGTAAATCACTATAATCTCTTAGTATATTGTCTTCTATTTTTTCAACACCCCTTATCAATTCTTTGTATCTTAAACTTATGATTGTCCCAACATTTCCAAGCTCTGTAAAATATCTTTTAATCATTTCTGCTATTCTAAGAACGGTTTCCGCTCTTTGTATCACCTTACAGACATCTCCGACAGTTGCCCGGCCAGTTATTTCAAGATAATCTAACTCTTTTATCACTTTATCAAAAAGCTCTCTTTGTTTTTCCAGTAATTGTAAATTGCTTGTTACTTCATTTAAAAGAGTTGCTGTTGATTTAAGGAAATATTTTGTATTTGGAAGGTATAATGTTGTCTTATTTTTCCTTTCTGAAACTGTGATAACACAAGTATTTGCTTGTTTTGCTGTTCTTTCTCCTGCTTTATGCCTTGTTCCTGTTTCTGTTGTTTCTATTGTTGGGTCTGGTGTAAGCAAAACATTTGCATAAAGAATCTTTTTCAAATCTGGAGAGATGACTACTGCTCCATCGAGTTTGCATAATTCAAACAATTTATTTGGTGAAAAAGGGCAGTTTACTTTGAATCCGCCGTCTATAAGACTTTCAAGTTCAATACTATGAAAAACTATTAGTGCCCCCATATTAGAAGTTATTAAATCATCAATTGCGGTTCTTAGCGGATTTCCCGGAGATACTTTTTTTAAGTAGTCGGTAATTGTCTCTTTTTCAGCCATTAATAAAATTTACATCTATACTTTAAATATTTTGTTAGAGTAGAGTTATTTTACAATTATAAGATACTTTTAACTTTTAAAATTTTAAAAACACTAATCATTCATATGGATTATCATGTGAAAGCATTTTGTGGGCTTTTTTGTAAATATCATACATGTTAAAACACATTTCTTCTGCATTTTTTTTTGCAATTTCTCTTATTTGTTTTTCGACATAACTGTCTTTTTTTATATCGTCTTTGCTGTTTATCTTATTCTTCTCTTTATCCTTATCTTTGTTCTTGTCTTTTTTTGGAAATAAATTTCCAAAAAGAGCTTTGAATGGATTCATTTCTTTTGATTTTTCCTCTTCTTTCTTTTCATCTTTTTTAATAAAATGGTCTATATCTTCTTTTAACTGGTCGAGGCTTTCTGTTGTTGCCCCTTCAATTAATTTTAAAACATCATTCATATCGGATTTTTTAAGTTCGCTTTCAAAAAGCGCAAGTTGGTCGCTGTTTAAGGCATATCCTTTAAAAGACATTGTTGCTTTGCCTCCAAATACATAGTGCTGTCCGACTTTGTTTGGTATTCCTCTGAAATGGAATTCAATTAATAAGCAGTTGTAGTAATCTCTTTTTGGTTTTTTTATTCCTTCTGGCAGATTAAAACTTTTGATTTCCTCTTCTACTTTAATATCTTTCTTTCCAAACAAAGCTAGTTCAAGAATTATTGTATTGAATGGGGTTACTAATTCTGGGTTTCTTTCATTACCTCTCATTTCTAACTGCTGTGCTGCTTTTAAATAAGGTTTTACCCATCTAGAATATAACTGTAGAGTATTTACCTGAGATTTTAAGTATGTTACTTGAATCTGATATCTTTTTCTTAATTCTTTTTCACTTAATTCTTTCCATTTTAGGAATTCTTCTAATCTTGGCTTTATTACTCTTATTACCCTTGTATTTAAATCCAATTTGTCAATTTCTTTTTCAGAATCTGCTGCTAAAAATGCGTCTCTTAGTGTTACAAAATTTAAATCCTGCGCCATTCCATGGATTGACCCTCTCCCTCTTTTTATATCTACATTATCAAGCCATATTTGCTTTAATGCAAGCATCCCTGTTGTTCTTTTTTCTTCATTTTTTGAATTTGCATCATCATAATTTGCCAGTCTTATTTCAAAATCTTTTAAGTCATATATTAAATTAATCACACTTTTTATAACTGTATTAACCATTGCAAGATTATCTGTTACATTTTTTTGCATAACTGCTTTTCTTTGCCCCATTTCTGCAAAATGCCCTCCTCCTGGTGAAGAGGTAAAATTGTCTGCAAGTTTCTCAACTTTTCCACTAAAAAAATCATTCATTAAATCAAGTGTCCAGAAATAAATAGGTTCGAGAGTTTCAGAACTGGAATTATAGATAAGTTCGTGTGTTTTGACTGCTTTTTCTCCAAGTTGTTTTTCAATAATATCTGCTATCTCTGCCATAATCAGCTGCTCCTTTTTATTACCTTACTTCGTTTCTGAATTATTTAAAGGTTATCCTCTTAAGCATATTTACAAGAAGTTATATTTTCCAGACACCATTTTCTTGCAGTATTTTTCCGTCAACGATAATTTTTGCTCTTGACATATCCTTGACAATATCCCAATGTATTGATGAATCGTTGCCCCCGCCATTTTCTTTATAGGCCATTCCCAGCGCCAAATGTATTGTTCCATCTATTTTTTCATCAAAAAGAAGATTTTTTGTAAATTTAGTTATATTTGGATTAACCCCTATTCCAAATTCCCCAACATAACTTGAATTTTCATCCGCATTTAACATTTCTTCTAAGAATTCCTTATTTTTATCTGCATTAAATTTTATAACCTTTCCATTTTTAAAAGTTAATTCAATGCCAGCCACTTCTTTTCCAGAATTTACCGCAGGATATTCAAATTTAACATATCCATTTAAACTTTCTCTTACAGGAGCCATGAAAATTTCTCCTCCGGGCATATTTTCTTCCCCTTTGTCTGCAACTGATTTATCTCCGTGAACATTAAAAGTTAAGTTTATACCCTCTCCTATTAAATGTACCTTTGAGTTTTTTTTGAATTTAAAAAGGATTTTACCCATTTTATTCCCGAGCTTTTTCCAGTCAAGCAAACAAGCAGAATAAACAAAATTTTCATAATTAATTAAATCCATTTCAGCTTCCTGCGCTAAAGATTCAGAGGGAAACAAGGTTGTGCATCTTCTTATTTTATTTTTCTCATTCACAATATAATCTGATATTGCATGGGTTGCTTTGTTTCTTGCAGTTATTTTTTTAGAATCTGCTTCAGTTAGCTCCTTGGTATTTGAAGGGGAAATTATTCCAATATATTTTTGTGCATTTTTAACCATAAAATCAAATTCTGCAGGGAATCTTTCTATCTGATGTTTTTTGCCGTATTTATAAAAAAAAGAATTTAATCCAGGAAGATTAACTCTTATAACCGGATGAGCCCCATTTAGTATTGTTTCTTTATATATCGCTTTAATTAATTCTTGGCCTGGAAGTTCCCCACTTATTATTACTACCTCGTTTGGTTTTACTGCAACAGAATAATTCACAAGCAATTTTGCTAATTTTTGTGTCCTTAAATCCATTAACTTTTTTATAAATTTCATTTTATAAGCTTTATTGTGCAATCCAAATCTTTAAAAAAAGAGATTACATTAGTTATTGATGGGATTATTTAGAAAAAAGAGAACAATTGATTTTACCAAACTTCCAGATTCAAGAGTAGCTGAGAGCAGGGAATTTAAATTTACAAATGAGGGTTTAGTTGATTTAAGGGATTCTGAACCATTAAAAAAATCTGCATCTCCAGTATCATCTCTTCCATCTAATTCGGGATTTAATTTCTTAGAAAATAATTCTGGATTCTCTTCTGATTCTGGTTCAGCAGGTTCTTCTGATTCTGAAACAAATAAGATTTTGACAAACACTGCAAGAAGAGTTGAAGAAAATTCAAATGAACTTTACAGGCTTTTGCAAAGAATTGAACTTCTTGAAAGGAAAATAGAAAGGCTTGAAAACGGAAGATAATTTTTATTTGTATAGGATAAAAAAGAAAAATAGAAGAAGAATTTTAATAATTTAAGACAAAAATAAACAAATTTTTATTTTTTAGTAGATGTATATATCATATAAAGTCCTGCTAACCCTACTAATATATAAACTGCTTTTGCAAGCCATGCAACTGAGCCAAATACAATATCTACAAGATCCCAGTTTCCAATACCTACAAGACCCCAATTAACAGCTCCAATGATAACCAATACAATAGCTACCCAGTCAATCCAATTTTTAGCCATTTTATCAACCTCCTTTCAATAATATTCTATATATTTTGCCCTATATAAATATTTTGGATTTAACTGGCAGATTAATAAGATTTATTAATGTTTGTTGGTTGATTAATTTATACATCAAAATGGCAAAAGATTTTAATGACGAGATTCATGCTTATGCACTTGAAAACGCTATTGTTTATGGAAAAGCAATAGAATCCGTTGTTCTTACTAAACTTTTTCAGCACGGGTTAAAAAAAGAAGGGATAAAAGATGTAATGGTTAAGATAAAAGAAATTGTCAGTTTTGTTAATTCTCTCAAAAATGATGAAAAAATTTCCGAGTTTAAAAAGTATAAATCTTTCCTAAAAGAAAAACCTGCTGAAGAAAAGGGGCTTAAAGAGCTTCCAAAATCAGGGAAACATATGGTTTTTAGAATGGCTCCATTTCCATCAGGGGGTTTGCACATAGGAAACACAAAAACTTACTTGCTTAATGCTTTATACTCTGAAAAATATAAGGGAAAGACATTTTTAGTAATTGATGACACAATTGGGAGCGAGGAAAAAAGAATCATAGACGAAGCTTATAATTTAATTCCTCAGGCATTTAATTATCTTAAAGTTAAATATAATAAGCCAATAATATATAAGTCAGACAGGTTAAAAATTTATTACAAATATGCAGAACAACTTATAAAAAAAGGAAAAGCTTATGTTTGTTCCTGCTCTCATGAACAATTAAGGGAAAACAGAGCTAACCAAAGAGAGTGTGCATGCCGGCATATGCCGATTGAAGAACAGATAAAAAGATGGAGGAAAATGTTTAAAGCAAAAGAAGGCGAATATACTCTAAGGATTAAAACATCTATGCAAAATCCAAACCCTGCTTTTAGAGATAGAGTTCTATGCAGAATTTCTGAAAGAGAGCATCCAAGGGTTGGAAAAAAATATCGGATATGGCCTATGCTTGAATTTTCATGGGCAATTGATGATCACCTGCTTAAAGTAACCCATATCATTCGGGGTAAAGAATTAATGATTGAAGGAGAAATGCAAAAATATATATGGGATATTTTTAAATGGAAACATCCAGAATTAATTTATGTCGGATTAGTTAAGTTAGAAGGAATTGGGGGAAAATTAAGCAAAAGCAAAGCTCAGAAAGAGGTTTTATCTGGGGAATATTCTGGATGGGATGACCCAAGAACATGGAGTGTGCAAAGTTTGGAGAGGAGGGGGATTTTAGCAAATTCAATAAGGGAATTTATTGAAAAAATCGGGCTTAACCAAAATGAGATAACTGTTCCAATTGAAGAACTATATGCAATAAACAGAAAGAAAATAGATTCTACTTCGGGAAGGTATTTTTTTGTTGAAAATCCTGTAGAGATAAAAATCCCAGAAGAGATAAAAAAGAAAAGTTTAAAGGTTAAATTATATCCTGAAAAAAACGAATATAAAGTTATTATAATTGATAAAAATATTTTTATTGCTTTGAAAGATTTTAATGATTTCAAGGATAAAGATGTCAGGCTTATGCATTTTTGTAATATTAATCTTAAAAAAATTCCCCAGTTTATTTCAGAGGAGAATAATCTGAAAATTCAAAAGATACATTGGGTTTCTAAAAGTGTTAAGGCAAGAATAATGATGCCTAATGGAATTTATACTAAAGGAATTGCAGAATCTTCTGTTTCAAAATTAAAACCCGGTGAAATGATTCAGTTTGAAAGATTTGGTTTTGCCAGATTTGACCATTTTGATAAAAAACTCGATGAGTATGAATTCTGGTTTAGCCATGATTAATATAATTTTTGGGTTAGTGTTAGAGACAATCTTTTATTATGGTTTTGTTTGTTTTTAATTGTCAAGCATTAGTTATTAAACATAATAAGCAAGCCATATTATCGCTGTCTTACAGATTAAAGAAAATATTATTTATAGAGGTTAATAATCCATATCTTTCCCTAGCTTTATGCGAGTTGAGCGGTAGTTTTTGTAGAGTAGAATTGCTGTCTGTTACATTAACCTAAGCGAGCGAAGCGAGTAGCATATCTTATTTATTGTTTCTTATTAAAAACATTTATAAATTGATTCTTCTTAGTTTTAATATGCGAAGATTAAATAAAAGAGGGGTATCAGAAGTAATTGTTACTGTTCTAATGGTTCTTTTGGTTCTTGCGGCAATAGCAATATTGGCAGGGGTTATCCTTAATTTTGTTAATAAAGGTGTTGAACCTCTTGGTGGAGATGAAGGGGATTGTATTACCTATCAGACTAAAATAATCAAAGCTGAACAAGACATAATTGCACAATCTTTATCTGTTTGGGTTCAAGGTGTTGGACAAGTAACTCCAACAGCAATAAAAATTATTGTGGAATCAGACGAAGGTACTGTTTCAATTAATACAACAAGTACACCTATAATTAGTCCTGGAGAAACAAAAAAGATAACAACTAGCGGTATAACAACAGATTATACAGGAAAAACAGTTAAAGCAATTGCTTATATAGGAGCATCTAAAGACAAGGTTTGTGGCACTGTTGGAGAAGGGGTAATCCTAGGGTTGTAGCTTAAAAGTTTATATTTTAATTTATAATTTGTACTTTTATTATTTTTAATTTTTAAAAGAGTTAATGTGAAAAAAACTTTGGGTTAATGTCAAGAAAATCTGTCATTGTAATGTTTATTTATCTTGCAAAAAACTTAACGAAATTTGTTTTGAGTGGTTTTGTTTTAAATCTTCTTAATCATATAGTGCTTGCCTAAGTTATACCCTAATGTCCTGTAGTATTCCCTTACTCCTATTCCAGAAATAACTGCGATTTTTTTTAGGTTTTTATATTTTAGGTTTTTAGTGTAATTTTCTGCTGAGTTCATGAGCAATTTTCCAATTCCCTGATGCTGTTCACATATGCTTTTTCCTTCTTGCCCAATTCCTACTGATTTCCCATAAACATGCAGTTCCCTTATTAAAGCACAGTTTTTTAATTCATTTATTTTTGGGTTAATTAAATTATTTGGAATTCTTAACCTTAATAATCCAAATAAAATATTATCTTTATTCACTGCCTGTATAAATACCTCATTTCCTTCAGTTGTCTTGTATTTTATTATTTTGATTTTTATTTCTTTATTTAAAGTTTTAGAATATTGCTGTGCGAAACCAATTTCTCTAAATCGTATTTCATTTATTTTGAATTTATTTTTTCTTAGCTTTTCTTCTACATCTTTTCTTAAGCTTATTCTTGTTGTTCCCGCGATAATATATTCAGGAGGAAGTTCTCTCATAACTCTCATAACTCTGCAGTATTCTGGAACAATTTTAAAAACTTTAATTAATAATTCTTCAGTTTGTTCTAAACTATATGGGTTATATTTTCCCTGCTTATAGTCTTTTTCTAATTCAGCTCCTTTAATAACCTGGCATGGATAAATTTTAATTTGGTCTGGCTTGAAATTTTTATCTTTAAATATTTTTTTGAACATTTCTAAATCTTTTTTTTGATTGCTTCCCGGAAGTCCTGGCATCATATGGTAACCTATTTTAAACCCTGCATTTTTTAATCTTTTCGTTGCATCAATAACATCTTTTACTTTATGCCCTCTGTTAATTAAATTATATATTTTATCATCAATTGCCTGAACACCTAATTCAACTCTTGTTGCTCCATAATCAAGCATTTGTCTTATATGTTTGTCTGATGCATAATCTGGGCGTGTTTCAATGCATAAAGCAACACATCTGTGTTTTGAAATCTCGTTTATTTTCTTTGATTCTTCAAGTGTTTTGGATTTTTTATCATTAAGGGCGTTATAGCACTCTCTTATGAAATTCTCTTGGTATTTTAAGGGGTATGATAAAAATGTCCCACCCATTACAATCAATTCTATTTTATCTGTTGGGTGATTCATTAATTTATATGCTTTAAGCCTTGATTTTACCTGTTCATAAGGATTATATTTTAATATCTTCGCTCTTATAACTGGAGGAGATTTTGGGGTATAACTTTGTGGAACATTTAAGCTCGGGCAATATGTGCATTTTCCATGGGGGCATTTTCTCGGAGCAACCATTACTGCTATTGGAGTAACCCCTGAAAGTGTTTTTGTCGGCTTTCTTATTTCATTTTTTTGTGGCAATAACATCTAAAAGAGATATTCTCGCCAGTATATAAATGATATCAAGAATAAGCATAAAAAGAAAAATGAAAAACAATGAGTTAAAACTTACTTCTTCTTTTTGTGAAGCAAATTATGAACCCATGCAAAAACCCATCCAATTATGAATCCTATAATAAATGTAACTACAACTAGGAAAATTGCATTTAGGAAATTGAATGAAGTTATTATCCAGATTGGTTCTAATGAATGTAGTTTAAACACCCAATTTAAAAATGATTGCAAAGCTCCGGGGATTATTAAAACTGCCAAAGCCCAGACAGCATGAATAATTGCAAAAAGGATACCTACAGCCAACCCTAATTTATTTTTATTCATCTTTGTACACCTCCTTTCACTTCTTTTTGATTATTTAACAAAAACAACGAGATATTTAAATCTTTTCAGATAACTATTAAAATACTTTTTCCCTCAAAAAAATATGGAACATGAAGAAGTATGGAATGAAATTGCAGAGCAATGGGATAGTTACAAGACAAAAGATATATCTCCACCTGCAAAAGAATTTTTAAAAAATAAAAAAGGAAAAATTCTTGATTTAGGTTGTGGAAGCGGGAGAAATTTTATAAAATTAACTGGGGTAAAATTTTACGGAGTTGATTTTTCAGAAAATATGTTAAAATTAGCAAAGAAAAATGCTAAAGAAACCAAAATTAAAACTAAACTGGTAAAAGCAGATGCATGGCAGCTGCCGTTTCCCAATAATTTTTTTGACTATGCAATTGCAGTTGCAGTTCTGCATTGTATCAATGAAAAATCAAAAAGAGTAGAGGCAATAGAAGAATTAAACAGAGTTTTAAAACCAGGAGCAAGATTATTTTTAACTGTCTGGAATAAAAAGTCAAAGAGATGGAGAAACAAGCCAAAAGAAATTAAAGCTGGATGGACAATTGGAGATAAGAAAGTTTACAGATATTATTATCTTTATGATTTTGAAGAGTTGCAGGAAGAATTAGAATCTGCAGGATTCAAAATTGTAAAAAAGAACTTTACAGATAAAGCAAGGAATTTGGTTTTGATTGTGGAGAAATAAATAAAATATAATCTTAATGTGAAGAAAATTTTAGGTTAATGTTAAAGACAATCTTTTATTATGGTTTTGTTTGTTTTTAATTGTCAAGCATTAGTTATTAAACATAATAAGCAAGCCATAGTATCGCTGTCTTACAGATTAAAGAAAATATTATTTATAGAGGTTAATAATCCATATCTTTCCCTAGCTTTATGCGAGTTGAGCAGTAGTTTTTGTAGAGTAGAATTGCTGTCTGTTACATTAACCTAAGCGAGCGAAGCGAGTGGTATTCTTTATACTTAGTATTCTAGCCCATCTCTAATTTTTTGTTAACTTTCTTTAAGCATAACTTCTGATTTGGCCATGTTAATTTTCTTACAGCTGTTTCATAATTAGCCCACATATATCCTTCATGCTCATGCTCGTCATAATTTATCTGAGAGCCTTTTACTTCTGCTGCATATAATGTGTATGTCTGTCCTGTATGTATTCTGTCATGCAAATTACTAGAGTAATGATAATTCCCTTTTATTTTAAATGACATTATCGAAACTGGTTTTAGTCCTGTTTCTTCTTTTAATTCTCTAAAAACTGTTTCTAAATCAGTTTCTCCAGTTTCTTTTCCCCCTTTTGGAAATTCCCACCCCTTCCAGTGAAGTATTCTTTTTAGTATAAGATACTTAATCTGGCTATCCTCTATTTTATAAACAACTAAAAAAATACCCTCTCTGTATTGTGGCTCTTTTTCCTCTTTTTTTCTCATAAGATTAATTATTTTATCAAACATTTTGCCTCTTTTATATTCTTAACTTATATTGTTCATTATATATAATCTATTAGTATAGAAAATTATTTAAAAATGTTACTTATTTATTAAAAGTGGAATCTGATATGCATAAAGTTGATTCTAGAAGGGCCCGTAATCGATTTTATTATGATACTCCTTCAGAAGAAGTGTTAAGAAATAGAGAAAGCAGGAGGTTGGCTTCATTAAATCAAATCCCCTGGAGCAGAGATGAATTAACATTTGCTTATAACTTATCCCTTAATCCTGATTATTTACATCCTAGTGGAAGAGGAATGGTATCTAATAAACCTGATTATTATAAGATTGCATTAGCAGTTAATAGAAGATTTCACAACCAAAATAAGGTAAGAACTTCTGTAGCAGTCAGAAGAAGAATTTCAAGAGAGAGAAAATAAGATAGTTATATCTTTTTCATGACTTCAAATAAGTTAATTTTTTCAAATTTTAGAATAGAGTGTGTTTCATCATCTATATGGACTTTAATTACCCCCATGTCTGATGCAATGCAGTTAAGATTCCAGATTAACTTTCCTTTTTGATTCTGAATTATAGCAATTATTTTTTGTATCTTGTTTGTTACTGTCCTGTTCTTCATTTCATCTTCTACAAGCCCCCGTATAGTATCTAAGTCAAGATTAATCTCTCTTTTAATTGCAGGGGGTGTTTTTGCATTTGATGCTTCAGAAGGCTTCATTTCAACTTCTCCATCAAGATGGAAAGTCATCATTTTTTTTGTATCAGGAAGGTAGTAATCTATTTGGTGGAGGTTTTTTCCAGAATCAAAATCTAAAACAAAGAACCCTGCACAAAAATAAGCTTTTGGATTTTTTTCAGAGAATTTTTTAAATAACGTCGAGTTATTTAATTTTTCAATATACGGCTTGACTTTCATATCTAATTTAAGGAAAAGGGGTTTTTAAAATTAGTGATAGGCAGAGGAAACTTATATTCTGACTTTTATTACACCTAGACTTATTTCTGGATATTCTCTGCGTAATTCCCAAAAAGTTTTGCTTGCTTTTAAATAGGTATAATGTCTTGAATCCTCTGAGCTAAATGTCCATACAATAGGTTCTTGCTCCCTCAAATAAGCTAACCTTGATACATTAAAAATATGCCATCTTTTTTTCATTTTAAATTACCTTAAAGATATGAAAATAATGCAGGCTTAACTTTTGTTCGTGCATACTTATACTTTAGTCTTATATGCTCTGCAATATCTGTCGCTTCTCTTCTTGATGCATACACTGTCGCATCTGATTTATTAAAAACTACTTCAGGAAAAGGATCCCATACTGAAGCAGGATCGTCCTCTAATTCTGGACACCCTACAAAAGCCAATGCAGGACTAGTAACTCTAATTATATGCTTCATTTATTTTTTACTTTAAAATCATTTACATCAAGATTAGGCATTCTAGGACAATGATAATCAAATCTGCAAATTATACCAATAGCTTCTACAGCTTTTCTATTGGTGGAAAAATCTATAAAATGCACTCTGTCGTGTTTTCCAACCCAGCAACATTCTCCATTATCATTTTGTCCAACATAACCTAAGGACATATGCTTTAAATGGTAGCTCATTTTCTTTCAATAATCTCTTTAGAAATCACCTTAATAAATTCTTCTATACTTGACTGTTGTATTTTATTATCCCCTCTTTTTCTGATTGCAATTGTGTTTGCTTTTTCTTCTTTGTCTCCAACTACAATTATATAAGGTATTTTCATCAGCTCTGCATTTCTTATTTTCCCGCCAAGAGGAACTTCATTAAAATCTGCATCAATTCTAATCATAGGATTTGAGCTTTTAATTTTTTCAATGACTTTTTCAGCATATTTGTTATTTCTATCTGTAAAATTAATTACCCTTATTTGTATTGGCGAGAGCCATGTTGGAAGAGCGCCGTTAGTGTGCTCTAATAAAATACCAATAAATCTTTCTAAACTTCCATAAATAACCCGATGTAACATAATAGGAGTTTTAATCTTATTATCTTTATCATTATATTCTAGTTCAAATCTTTCTGGCATGGCAAAATCGAGCTGTATTGTTGACAACTGCCATGTTCTTCCTTGCGAATCTTTTATATGAAAATCAATCTTTGGCCCATAAAATGCTCCATCTCCTTTATTAATTTTATATTTTATTTTTTTATTTTTCAGAACATTTTCAAGTGCTTTTTCTGCTTTATCCCAGGTTTTATCACTTCCAATTCTTTTTTCAGGACGTGTTGACAGCTCTACATGGTCAAACTCTAAATTAAATTTTTTATAAAAACAATTTATAATGTTCATAATTCCCCCGATTTCTTCTTCTAACTGATTTTCTGTGCAGAAGATATGGGCATCATCTTGTGTAAACTTAATTACTCTGAATAACCCCCCTAAAACTCCAGATAACTCCTGCCTATGAACAATACCTAACTCTCCTACCCTTAATGGCAAATCTTTGTAAGATTTCGGGCTTGTTTTATAAACCAACATCCCCCCAGGACAATTCATAGGTTTTACGGCAAACTCTCTGTCCTCATAATTTGTTAAGAAAATATTTTCCCGGTATTTTTCCCAATGCCCGGAAATTAGCCACAATCTTTTGTCCAATATTTGTGGTGTTGATATTTCCTGATATCCTGCTTTTTTATGTTCTTCTCTCCAAAATTCAGCTAACCCATTGTAAATTACCAACCCATTATTATGCCAGAAAACCATTCCAGGAGCTGTTTCACTAAAACTAAATAAGTCTAATTTTTGCCCAAGTATTCTATGATCATTTTCTTTTAATTTTGAAGTATCTAGTTTTGTTTTTGATATTGCTTTTAGCAGTTGTTTTTCATCGTATTTTTCTTCAGATTTAACTTTTATACCTTCTAATCTCACTTCTGATTTTGCCTCTCCGATATTTCTGCTTAACTCTGACAAAGGATGCCCTTTGACTTTTAACTCAAATTCTTTGTAAAATCCAAAAGGCGCTTTTTCAACGAGTTTGAAAGATTTTTTTAATTCTTTTTGAGCGCCTTCGAGTATTTTTTGAGCTATTTCTGGATTTGCTAAATTACTTGACAAATGAGCATAAGGATAGAGAACAATATTTTCTGTTTTAATCTGAGATGCGACGTCCTTTACATTTGAAACTAAATCCTTGATATTATTCTCGCTGTCAGATTTTTCAACAGCTGTCAGAACAACTAAACATTCTTTTACTATTTTCTCGTCTTCTTCACCTTTTTTTAATTCAGCACTTTTAATTGCTTTTTTCAAGGGTTTAAATTTAATATAATCACAATGTAATAATAAGAGTTTCATATGCTAATAAGATAATCCTTATTTATAAAATTAATGACTTTTTATACCTGCTCTTTTTCTTGCTTCTCTATCATATTCTTCTATTAATGTTAACAGAGCACAAAAATCCCGGGCAAAGGTTTATAAATCTCAGTTTTAGTTGTAATTAATTTTAAAATGAAAAATTTACGGAGTTTATCAAGACGGAATTTTCTTAAGGAGTCTCTTGCAATGAGCATGGCACCAGTAGTTATACCTCCTAAAAAGATTTATGATTATTTTAGTGGTAAAGAAAGTTTTGGTAAAGCAATTCGCGAATTAGTGGAATATGAAAAAAGAGCAAAACTAATCAGAGATGTAGAACAAAAAACAAGAGAAAGATTTAATCCTAGTTTAATTCCTCTTGGTACAGGCTCGCCTAAATTTGAATTGGCAAGGGTTCTATACGGAGAAGGAAGAGGGGAATCAAAAGAATTTCTACATGCGATTGCAGATACAGTTTTAACAAGAGCAGAAATTGCAGGATTGGATGAAGATGGATTAGTTTCAGTTATATTTGATAATTGGCGTTTTAAAAATGGAAGAACAATTTATCAGTATAGCTGTTTTAATGCAAAAAACCCAAATCATAAATTTGTTATCAACATCTCTCCAGACAATACATGGGAAAAATGTTATCAAGTGGCAGGGGATTCATTAAATGGCAAGGGAAGGCATAGACTAACTCATTACTGGACAGAGCCATATGCTAAAATGCCCGACTGGGCATTAAGAAAAGAACCAGCTATAACATTTAGCCATAAAACAAAAGAAGGTACTGCAACAACCCGGTTTTATAGATTATTTAATAATCCTGGAGAATACAAACCAAGAGAAATATTGTCATTAGAAGCATAAACAACTTCCTTACATTAATCAACCATTTAACTTACTATTAAGTTAGCTCGTTACAAAATGTTACATTTAGGATACATTTATTTACACAAAGTATATCAAAAAGGATATACTTTCTAAATTTTCTCTAAATCTAAAATAGCTTTTTTGTGCTTTTCAAAAACTTTGTCATCTACAATTCCATAAACTCCTTGCAAACTATCCTTAAATTGTTTTGAAGTTATTTTTTCCTCAATCTTTAAAAATAATTTATCAAAATCATATTTTTTTGAAATCTCTTCTTTTATCCATTCTTTGTTTTTTATATTTGGAGCTAACATAAAAATATCTCTTATGTCTGTTAATCGACAACTCACAAACTTTAAGACAAATAAAGCATCTAAGTTTATGATTCTTAATTTTAATTCTTCTATAATTGTTTTTCCTCTTAATGTTCTTATTCTTGAATTATTAAATACCCAATCAGAAGAAAAAGTGGCGTTTGTTTGTCTGTCTAAAACTTCTTTGATTAAAATATCAATGCTTACTTTAATATTCCCCCCTAAATCTTTCTCTAATCTTAAAAAATCTCCATAGTAAGAAGTTTTGTCTTTATTATTCCCTTCTTTTACATAACCAAAATCTACTAGAGTTTCTTCTATTTCTTTTAATTCTTTTTCATCTTTGACTACAATATCACAATCAACTGAAAATCTTGGAAGAGTATAAACATTAACCGCATATCCTCCGATAATAACAAAGTTAAATTTACTCATTTTCTTTAAAGTTTCAAAAATCTCATTTTCTCTAAGCTGTAACATGGGGATATTTGTTTTTTATGTAATTGTAAGCATACAAATACATTTCATTTAATTTTGCTAATTTAATTGTTTCTTTTAAACTTTCAACTTTATAACCTTCTTTTTCTACAAAACCTAATTTTTTAACAGGAATTAAAACAATATATTCTCCGATTGTAGTTCCTTCGTCAACATAATTTGGGATATTATGGCTATTAAAGAAATTTTTCCAATATTTTAAATCTTTCTTTAATACTTTAATAAAATAAGGAGATTTTTCTATTCCTCTTTGAACATAAGAATAATCACTCCAAATCTCTACAGCAGACAAATTAGTAAAAGCATAGTCTCTTTCAGCTTCTTTTATTATTTGAGGAACCTTAAATTCTAATAAACTTTTAATTACAATCTCGGGATTTATGCAGATATAGGTATTATCTGACTGCTTTTTAACCCATCCTGCCCTCAACAATAATGAAAATATCTTCTTTTTCATACTTTGTCCAACTATCCAGTCTAATTCTGATTGTTTGAATTCTTCTTTATCTTTATGCTTTGCAAAAAACAAAGCATATGCCTTTAAGCCATATTGAGGTATTTCTGTTGTCATTTTGCTCTTATTTGTTAGGTGTTTTATATAGTTACCCAATAGGTAACCCTATATTTAAAGGTTTCTATTATAATTTCCCTATTGTATTTAGTGGTCTTTTTCATAATAAGAAAAACTAGGTTTATAAGTGAAAGATTAAATGGTATAATATGAAAATCCTTATTTTTTTGCATGGAACTATAATTATGCATAAAAGTGGGATAGACAAATCCAGAAAACAAAGAGTAGAGCAATCCGTTAGAAGAGAGTCATCTGTTTTAGATTATGTTAATTATGTACCTGTGGGAAATAGTGTAGAAAAATTGCAGAACTGGAAGAAACAAGGTTTTGAAATAATTTATCTTAGTTCACATGAAAGTTTTGAAGATGTGCAAAAAGATAAACTTGTTTTAAAAAAGTTTAAATTTCCAAAAGGAGAAGTAGTTTATAGAAAGAAGGGAGAGGAATATAAAGATGTTGCAGAAAGAATTAGCCCAGACATCTTAATTGAAGATGATTGTGAGAGTATCGGTGGCAAAAGTGAAATGACTATCACTTATATTAATCCAAAAATTAAGATAAGAATAAAATCTATTGTGGTTAAAGAATTTTCTGGAATAGACAATCTTCCAGATAATCTAAGGGATTATTGACTTGCCAAATTTATCAATTAGAAAGTATATCCTTTAGGATATATTTGTTTACACCGAATATTCCGAGGTTCAACTCCTCGTGGGACCATACTAAACATTTAAAAATAAACAATAAATGGTATTTAAGAGGTGATGGCAAGGAATCGCCTTAGAATTCTAAAAATAACATGGAAAGACCAAACTATGGAAATATTGGGAATGTAAGAGAGGATTACAAGCATCAACCAAGGACAGTTAGACCTCAAGGCCTAGTTACAACTCCTTCTTTAGTCTTAAAATTATATTCTATGGCAAAAGATATGCACCCAACTAATAGAACCATCAGAGATACTGGAAAATTATTGGAAAGAGACATTGCTGAAGGAAAAATAGAACCATTAACTGGATTAGGTTTTGCAATACTTTCTGAAGATATGTTAAATGTAGCAAGATGGGATACAGAATATCCTATTGTTGTTAAAAATCAAATTTATGGATTTGAAGGAAGTATTAATTCTGCTCAACTTTTAGATATAAATAAGGTTGGAAGTTTTTGTATTTGGGAGTTGGGAATTGTTGGGCATGAGAAAGAAGCTTGGAAAAGATTTTTAGATTCACAAAGAGGAGAGGCTGAAAAGCATCAATATTTAACTGATGTCATTGAAGGAAATTTATAAAACAATAAGCTTTAAATTCACAATGAATTTAACATTAATAATCATGGGCAACTCGTTGACAACGAATTATCATAAAAGTGCTATCAAAAAAAGTAACTCTTAGGATCTATTAGTTATATACTCTTTTTCTATTCTTGTGTCTACATAGAAAGATTTATAAATAATGTAGACATAATAGAATTATGGCATATACCGAAACTAGGAATATTAATGGGAAAAAATATTATTATAGGGTTATCTCTATAAGAAAGAACGAGAAGATCTCAAAGAAAAGAGTCTATTTAGGAGTTAATCTATCTAATTTAGAATTATTAAATAAGGAAAAGACAGCAGATAAAAAACTATTACCTAAAAAAAACGAGAAGATAAACAAAGAGATTGAAAATATCAAATCTAAGATAGTTCCTGTTTTGAAAAAGAATAAAGTAACAAAAGCAGGAATTTTTGGAAGTTACTCAAGAGGCGAGCAAAGGAAAGATAGCGATATTGATATAGTTGTTAATATAGAAGATAAAAATATGAGTTTATTGGGTTTTATTGCTTTGATTAGAATTCTGGAAGAAATATTAAAAAGAAAAGTAGATTTAGTTGAATATAATGCTATAAAATCAAGGATAAAGGATAGAATCCTTAGAGAGGAGATTAGGATACTATGAAAAGAGATATTGGGCTGTTCATAGAGGATATAATTAAAAGTATTAAAAATATTGAAGAGTTTTCAAGGGGATTAAACAAAGAAAAATTTTCTAGAGATAATTTAAGGCAGAGTGCAATCATCAGACAACTAGAAATAATTGGAGAAGCAGTTAAAAACATTCCCTCTAATTTTAGAGAAAAGTATCCTCAAATAGCTTGGAGGGATATCTCCGGATTTAGAGATATATTAAGCCATGCTTATTTTGGAGTAAATTTAGGAAGGGTGTGGAATATAATAGAAAATGATCTGCCTAAACTTAAAGAAGAAATAGGCAAGATAAAAATAGAATAAAATAAATCGACTCGTTAAAAAAGTTAACCTTTAGGAGCTTTTTGTTTACACCGAGTATTCCGAGGTTCAACTCCTCGTGGGCCCATATAACTAAATCTTTATAAGATTAACATTCTTCAATATATCATGAAAAAGGTGAACAAATTTATTTTTTGGACACCAAGAATCATATCAATAATTTTTGTAGTATTCTTGGCTGTGATGTCCTTAGATGTTTTTGGAAATGACTATACTTTCTGGCAAACAGTTCTAGCATTATTTATGCATAATATTCCTGTAATTGTTTTGGCATTGCTATTATGGGCTTCTTGGAGACGAGAATGGGTTGGAGCAATCACTTTCATTGGAACAGGAATACTTTACATCGCTTTTGTATTAACAACAGCAGTAAAAAATGGTTTTGAATGGTATTATCTGTCATGGGCAATACAAATTTCTGGAATTGCATTTTTTATAGGAATTTTATTTTTTATTGGTTGGAGAAAAAAGAAAAAATGAAAAAGAAATTAAAAAAAGATTGGTGTTTTGGATTTTTGGGATTTCTTGGCTTATTGGGAATACCAGGAATTTTAACACAAGATTGGCTTGATATGTTGTGGCTGTTGTGGTTTTTGTGGTTCATTTATTTTATACCAAGAAAACAATAACCTTAATTTTTAATCAGCTATCAACTTACTAAGCAAACTTATAAACTCCAGTTTTTAACATTAACTAGAATAGCAATTTATCTCCTCTTTTTGCCCTTTTTCTTAACAGGCTTTTTAGCCATCTTTTTAACGTTAGTTTTCTTAGCCATCTTTTTATGCCTGTTGCTCTTCAGAAAAGCAATTATCTTTTTGACTTTAGAAATCTTTTCCTTTCCTGATGCTCTTCTTGAAGTCTTTTTGTATTTTACAGATCCAACTTTCTTTTTAGTTTTTCTTTTCCTATCCATTTCCCCCTCTTTTAATAAGTGGCTGATAAAACGGGCTCAGTGAAAAAGTGCCACAAACAATCATCGAAATAAATCTTAACCTATCGATTTGTTTTAATGGTTATCTTTTTCGCCATATAAATAAGCTTATTAAGTGCAGATTTTGTACAGCGAGTTATAGCCCGTTCGCTATACTAATGGCTTAACACTTAAAAGAGGCTATTATATAAGCACCCTTTCCAGGGCAACTGATTTATCAGCCAAAATAACATAAACTTTCAAATATATAAAATTGCCTAACTATCCTAAAATGACAAAAACTTACAAAGTTTACTTTGTAAAACTTTCAAATAATTAAAAATAAAAAATCGCTTTATTTTAAAATAAAGCAAATAGCAACATTTTAAATCTTCTTAGCTACAATTTCCTGCCTTCATATCCCCTGCAGTCCACAAAGCTTGGCTTATCACATCCCTGCTCCATGAAGTAAGTCCACAATAAACATTGCCTGCATAACCTGCAAGTCCCATTAAATTGCCAATTCCACAATAAACTTTTGAACAACAACAATCCTGAGCCCTTGCTGGAAGATATTGGCTTGAAACAGGGTTTATATGACTTTTTTCTCTTCCTGATTCCATTTTTTACCTCCTATATAATATCAGTTAAAAATGGTATTTAAAGACTGTTATAATCTAAAAGTTATATTAGATTATTCTTGCGTAATTTTTTAATATTAAATACTTCTCGGTTAAAAATTACTCGCCCTTACACTTAATGTTACTTTTCGGGCTAAGCTGGAAATAAGAATTATCCATATTCGGCAAAATCCTCTTCGCTAATTCTTGCCAACCTAAGAACTCCTCTAAGTGTTCCTAATTTTAACTCAGGATGATTTGGTGCAACAGTTCCGATTTTTTCTCCATTTTCCTTAACCAAAATAATATGGCTGCCAGATTGTCTCACAAACTAAAGTAAGAAGGTTACCCAAGGATAATTCTTTCAGTATTGAATAAACATGATAAGATAAGAATAAACGAGGCTATAATAACAAACTTAATGTATTCTAATCTTTCCTCTTTCTTATCTTGAATATAATTTAATTATAATTGGCTAGGATTTTCTACATCCCCCCTCAAAAAGGTAATTGTGCGAATATCAAACCCCGAAAAGAGGAACACCAGCGAACAAAAAGTATGCTAGCGTGCCTCTAATGGGGAAAAAGAGGTGATAATAAAAACAAGTAGGACTACTATTTAAATCTTTCTATTTTGTTACTCTTATATAATTACTACATACCCTACCCCTTTTATTAACAAAACTCTGGCTAATGAATAACTTCTTGCATAACATGTTTTATAAAGGTTTATGTTCTAAATTATATAATGGATTCTGAAGTAAAAAGAGTTGAAAAAATAGGGCAGGAACAATTCCAAAGCTTTGTTTTTGGAAAAAATCATTCTTGGCAGGAAATTATAAATGACTTAATAAATACAGAACAGCTTGACCCCTGGGACATAAATCTCGCAATTCTTGCCCAAAAATACCTTGAAAAAATAAGAGATTTAGAAGAAGCTAATTTCGCATTATCAAGCAAAGTTCTATTGGTTGCATCTTTAATGCTAAGAATCAAGTCAGAACTTCTTATGAACAAATTTATCAAAAGTCTAGATGATTTACTATTTAACAAAGAATCTTCAGAAATACAAAATAGATTGGAATTAGAAGAATACCATGAAGGAGAAATACCCGAGCTATATCCAAGAACCCCGCTTCCACGATTTAAAAAAGTAGATATTCGCGAACTAATGGAAGCCCTAAGCAAGGCAATTAAAACAGAAGAAAGAAGGGATCTTAAAAAAAGAGTTGAAAGAGAAAGCTATGAAAGAACAAAACTTTTTATGCCAAAAAAATCAATCCCACTTATAGATAGAATAAAACAAGTGCATGAAAAAGTAATCTCCCTTTTTAAAAAACAGGAAAAAATACCATTCAGTCAAATTACAGACAACACTAAAGAAGGCAAGATAAATCATTTTATACCCCTACTGCATCTTGATAATCACGGAAAATTATGGCTGCAGCAGGAAAAGCACTTTGAAGAAATATGGATACATAAAGACGGAAGCCAGTTTATCCAAAAAGACGAAATTTTAACAGATGAAATAGAAAGGGAATTTGAGGATAATTTAGAAGAAGGTGAAGAAGACTTTGATAAAAATACAGAAGAAAATGAAGTAAAAAACGCTAATAAAAACAAACTTAATTTAGTAAAAGAATAATATTTTCTATTTAACATAATGTAAAAAAACTTCGTTCTTATGCTTATTTAATTTTAATATTAACCAATAAAAATACCGCTCGCTACGCTCGCTTTTAGTTAATGCAAAGAAAACTTTTCTATGATATGCACTGTTTTATTTTATCTTTATATTTATCATACAAAAACTACTGCTCAACTCATATCTCTAACATTAACCCTATTTAAATAAAATCTCACTTAACTTTTAAATAATTTGTTATCAAAAGATAAACAGGGCCTGCAAAAACATAGAACAGCTTCATAAACAAAGGCGCATGAATAATTCCTAAACCAAGCAGGCTAGAATAATTGCTACTAAGCCTTATACCTAAAAGATAATATCCTACATACTCAGTAATAAATAATATTATGACATAAATAATTGAGGTTATTAAAAACTTTTGCTTAATCTTAACTTTTTCATAAATTTCTCTTAAAAAGACAAGTCCAAAAGTCCAGCAAACAAGCGGAAATAAGTTAATTTTGCCAAAATATAAATTTGGCGTAGTATATTCATAAAAATGATAAGAAGTTATAGTTAATGCCATAATAAACGCGACTAACAATTCCTGCCCTATTTTTTCCCTATATATGGTATAACCAATAACTAACAATAAAAAAAGCAAACCAGTTACAACAACTTTTATATCCACAAAAAACATTAAGATAATTGCTATAACTGTTAAAATTGCTGCAAAATAAAAAAATATCTTTGTTTTATCCTGCTCTTTAAGTTTTTTCATAAGAAAAAAAAATCACTATGCTTTATAAATATACCTAGAAGAAATATGTGATTTAATGTATAAAAATTAATTTTCCTGTATCCTTGATGTTAATAAAGATTTTTCAGTTATATCCTGCTTTAATCAGTAAGACATATTTTCTACGACTCGCTAAGATTATCACTACTCAACTAATTAACAATATTATCAATAAAAGATTGATGATAACATTAATATCAAAAAATTATAAATTGTATTTTATTTAATTTTAATATTAACCCAATAAATTAATTAATAATATAACATTAACCCAACATTTTTATACTGCCCTTATTAAGTTAGTTTATGCAAAAAAATAGGTTCTATTCAATATGGCTTTCTCTCCTGCTTATAGCAATTTTTATTTTACAAAATTTAATTCCAAATTTTACAGAAACACTTATTTTAAATTCCAATTCATATTTACAGTTGTGGAGATTTTTAACAGCAATTTTTTTGCACGGTTCTCTTGCACATCTTTTATCAAATTTATTTGCTCTTATAATTTTTGGATTAATTTTAGAGAATATAATCGGGAGCAGAAAGTTTTTGTTAGTGTTTTTAATTTCGGGTATTCTCACAAATGTAATTTCTGTTTTCTTTTATCCAAGCTCTCTAGGAGCTTCAGGAGCAATAATGAGCATTATAGGAGCCCTTGCAATTATCAAACCTATGATGGGCATCTGGGCTTTCGGGATGATTATACCGGTGTTTATTGCAGCAATAATTTGGATTTTTGTAGATTTATTTGGAGTTTTTATCCCAGATAATGTAGGGCATATAGCCCATATTTTAGGGATTGTTTTTGGGATTGTTTTTGGAGCTTTATTTAGATTTCGCAATAAAACACAATCAAAACGCCATAGAATCCATGTCCCAGAGCATATAATGAGGCGTTGGGAAGCTTTGTACTTTAAATAAACTTAAATTTATAAACTTAAGAAAACTAATAAAATTATAAAAATGGTTTATTCAGGAGAAGCTATGATTGTGCTTATTGTATCGACAATTGCCCTGATTGGAACATATGTTTATGTTTATTTTTATTCAAATGCAAAAAACATTTTTGGGGCGATTTTATGCATTACTATAGTTTTTATAACATTAATTTTAATTGTATTTTCTTCTTACAAGTTACTATCTGAAAGTTGGTAAAAGTTCTAGTAACAGCATAAAAATGTTTATATATGCAGGAACTATAAAACTATATGAGCTTATCAAAGAGGGGGTTATTAATAATCATCGCATTAAGTGTGATTCTAATTCCAATATGCTCTGCAATAGATTTGGAGATTAGTTCATCGCCAGTAAGAGACTCGGTTATAAATAATCAAAATGTTCCGGCTATTTTCAAAATTGAAATCAAAAACAACGGCAATTCGGCAAATTTCGAAATATTTACCTTTGAAAAATTTGAGATCACACCTTCTAAGTTCAGAATTGAAAAGGGGCAGACAAAAACAATTGACTTTGAATTCCTTCCAATTGAATCAATGAGAAACAACAAAGGTTCTGTAATAGTCCCATTTTTTATTAAAGAGGAAACAGGCGGACATACAGAAGAAGGAAGAGTTGTTGTAAGATTAGTTGAAGTAGAGCAGACATTTGCAATAAATGCAGAAAGCATAAATCCTGATTCAAAAGAAATAATAATGTATTTTTACAACCTCGAAAATATTACGTATAAAGATGTAAAAGTGACTTTTTCATCAAGTTTTTTTAACGATGAATTAAAAACGCTTAACTTGTATCCGCACGAAAAACAGCAGGTAATAATCCCAATTAATTTGGAAAAGTTAAAAAAACTTTTATCAGGTGCGTATACAATAAGGGCAAGTTACACATATGAAGATGAAGCAGGGGTTACAGAAACACCAATTAAATTTCTGGAAAAATCAGATGTATCATCAAGCAAGTCACAGTCGGGGATTATAATAAGAAAAACCAAAATTAAAAAAATTAACGAGGGGAATATCCCTGTAATTGTAGAAGCAAATGTAAAAAAGAATATCATTTCAAGGCTGTTCTCTTCATTTTCTCCTGCTCCTTCAGATGTTAAAAGAAATGGGTTTATAGTTGATTATTCATGGAAAACCGAACTTGCCCCAGGAGAACTATTAGATGTTGAAGTTATAACCAACTGGCTCTTTCCGCTGATTTTAATAATTGCAATTGCAATAATTGCTTATCTCTCTGACATGTATTTCACAACAAACTTAGTGATAAAAAAGAAAGTGAATTTTGTCAAAACAAAATCAAACTATTTTGCACTTAAAGTTACATTAAAGGTAAAAGCTAAAAAATTCCTCGAAAATGTAAGGATTTACGACCAGCTTCCTGCAATGTCCCAGCTTTATGAAAAATTTGGGACAATGCCCGACAAAATTGACAGGCAAACAGGAAGATTAAGCTGGAATATAAAAAGATTTACAGAAGGTGAGGAAAGAGTTTATACATATATAATATACTCAAAGATGAAAGTAATTGGAAAATTCGAGCTTCCCGCAGCAACAGGAGTTTATGAAACAAACGGTAAAGTTCACGAATCAAAATCAAACAAAGCTTTTTTCCTTAACGAACCTCACGAACACAGAAAGCTAGAATTCGGAAAATAAGTGAATGATTAGCAAGAAAAAATTAATTCTTTTTAAAGGTATTATTAGGGTTAATGTGAAAAATTCGTTCTTCTTTTTTCTCAACATTAGATAATAACTAGAGTAACCGCTCAACTCACATAAAATTTAGCAAAAGATACTTATTAACCTAAAAATATTCTCATTATAACAAAGTTTAAAAATGACATACTTCAAAAGAGTATATGCATAAACAATATCCAATAAGAGTAGGGGATGAAAAAATACTTCCATTACTTAGCAAACTATTCGAAGAAAAGACAGCTACAGAAGTGATAAGAGAGAAGTTTATATTAGTATATTCTATAGATGTTCCCCCAATCGCAGTCGTAGCAAGATGGGGAACAACAGGAACCTCTTCAGGTTATGCTTATACATCTATTGGAGACGAACAGCATATTAAAGAGTTTGAAGAGATGTTTAGCAGATAAATCTTCAAACCATAGATTTATAAAATCTCAACAATACTTATTTATATCACGACTTAGGTGCAGGTAAGTCAAATTATCTGATTTCTTAGGTGTGGTAACGTCAAATCCCCTCGTAGCTCAGTGGTTAGAGCGTCTGGCTGTAGCAAATAAAGCTAAGGTGGAGATTCCATATGGAATTACAATGAAACTTGATTAGCCAATCACTGGAGGTTTTAGTAAAATGCAGAACCCGGAAGATCCCCAGTTCAACTCTGGGCGGGGGGATTTTTTCTATCGACGATAAACTTGAATTTGGTTAAAAAGTGGAGGCAGAGTCGAACACTTTTGGAATAGACTTAAATCTTATTTATTTAGATTCTTTAGCAATCATCTCTAATTTGGGTTTTATTGATTTCATTCCTTTTAATATGAATTGAGCCCTAGTTCGTGCTAATACATCTTCATCATGAGATGATAGATGGCTTGACATAAAATAAAAATGATTAGTCCAACCTCTTGAATTAGCATAATCAAAAATCTTCTCAGGAATAGCTAATTCAGGAAATTTATCTGGTGCCTCTTGAAAGCCCTCTGCTGGTTCCTTGCAAGGTTTCATATCTATTAAATAACCCTGCGGTGCTTCTTGTCTTTGAGTAAGATGCTCTAAAGCTTCACTTGCATTAGTGAATACAATAGGATGTAATCCTAATTCTTCAGATTCTTCACTAAGTAAAACAGTGTAATTTCTATCATCATCAAAAATAACAATATCTTTTCCCATTGTAGCATTTGAGATTACTCCTTTATTAAACTACTCTTTTTAGATTCAAACATTTATTCTAAAGTTTAGGGATTTTTCTACATCTGGGCGGGGGATATTACTTCTTTAAAGTAGTGATAAACAGAAAGATTTAAAAACTATTTCTTTTTAAGAGCATAATGAAACTAAGAATAGATAGCCAAAAATTTTATGAAAAACTCTTTAGAGTAGATTGTGGAGCCTTAAACCCGGCATTAAGTCAAACATTAGAAGGTGAAGAATGGAAAGATAAAAGAGATATTAGATTATTCCCAGAAGAAAGGGTTGTAGTAGAAAGCGGTTTTATACCTATTCAACCTCCATTTAAGCATGTATATGCAGAATTTATTAGAACAAATTGTGATTATGCTGCCTCATTAAAATTACGTTTTGCAAAATGCCCCCCTGAAATAGACTTTTGTGATGTTTTAAGGCACTTTGCACAAAAGTATCCAGACAGATTTTCAAAAGTAAGTGAGGATACAGGTTATTTACTATATGCTAATGGAACACCTGCTATATGTATTATGCCATGTAGTGATGGTGGGGGGTATATTATCTGTATGGGAAGCAAAGGAACAAAACCAGTTAAAATCCCCTATCCAAATGAACCAAATTCAAATTTTTTTGATTTTTATGCGCAAATTGGATATCTTAAAGATGTCACAACTAGGTTTATTGAATGTGCATCTACTTTAGTTAGCGAAGAAGGTTTGGCACAAAATGCTCCTGCAAATAACTTAGAGGTAATTATTGCTCCTATATAACTAGACATAAATAGTATGATATTACTCTATATCTATCAACCACCAAAAATTGCCAAAGAAATAGTCAAAATATATTTAAACAATTAATATTTGCCGAATCTATGAAACCAAACTTATCTCTCGCAGAAGATTACTTAACTAGATTTAGTGAAGAAATTACAAAATCTACTCCTATATCCTTAAGGAAGGTAAAACTAGTTAAAACTAACCTTAAAGGAAAATATTCTAAAGCCCTACTTTGCGCAGTAAATAATGAGGTTAGAATTGATCCAGAAAAAGAGTATCCGGCATATGTCTCGTTGGAACATGTAATCCTACATGAATTGGGGCATATATCTCAAATGGAACTTAACCCGGATATGGAAACAGACGCTTCTGAATATTTGATTGGGTGTGTAAATGAATCAGATATTAAAAGAAGACTTTTAAAGATTGCGAGATTTTTTTTCAGTGGAAAAATAAGGGAAAACATACGTAGCATTGAAACTATGGTTGAGGGGAGTGCCGAATGTTTTGCACTGGATATATTCCCAGAAGTCTGTACTTTATCTGATGAAGGTAGAAAATTTATTTATAAAAGAAAAGAAAATGCATTACAAAATTGCCCAAAATGTTTTGTTGCTTATGGTTCCAGAGGCACATTATTAGGATATAGATTTTTTCATGAATTATTCTTAAAAGAAGGGGTTAATGGGCTGATTGAATTTATTGAAAGTATCTCAGAAAGGGGGGTTCCCACTAAAGAGCAATTATTAAATCCTAAAAGCTATTTTATAGACAATTAAAAACGCTTTTGCTAGTATTCATAAAACAGGATAATTTATAAATTGGGTAATAACTGAATCATAAAAATAATTTGTATAATATGCCTAAAAAAACAATACCTCTCAAGAATAAAAAAGTTTAAAAACAAAACATTTCTTAGAGAATTAATTAAATAAAGAGGTTAAGATAATGGGTTATAAAGGACAGTCAAATGAACTAGTCCATAAAGATGAGATTGTTTTTACCGAAGAAATTGATTTTACTGAAGAAGACGATTTATTAAGTGACGGAGATTAATTGCTTTTTCTTTTTTATTTTTTTAAAAAAATTAAAAACACTATAATAAGAATTTATTTAAACTAGCCATATATTAAAGTTTCATGTTAATTGGAATTGTCGGGAAACCAAATGCAGGAAAATCAACTTTCTTTAAAGCAGCAACACTTGCAGACGCACTTATAGCAAACTACCCTTTTGCAACAATAAAACCAAATACGGGAATGGCTTACGTTAAAATAAAAGATTTAGCGTCTGAATTTGGCAAAATTTCAAATCCAAGAGAAGGGTTTATAAAATCTGGGTGGAGATTTGTCCCTTTCGAACTTATAGATGTTGCAGGATTAGTTGAGGGGGCTTCAGAAGGAAAAGGGCTGGGAAATGAATTTTTAAATGACTTGTCATCAGCAGATGCTTTAATCCACGTTGTAGACTTATCAGGAGAAACAGACCATGAAGGAAAACCAACAAGTGATTATTATCCTGGAAAAGACATTATAATGATTGAAAATGAGCTGGACTTATGGTATGTAGGGATATTAAAAAAAGCGTGGAAGTCTTTTTCAAAAACAATGGAAGTAGAAAAATCAAATTTTTCTCAAGGAGTTGCAAAGCAATTTTCAGGGTTAAAAGTTAAAGAAGAAGACGTAAAGTATGTAATGCTAAACAGCAGTATAAATTTTCAGCATCCATCAAAATGGACAGAAAATGAAATATTGGAATTTGCAAGAGAATTAAGGAAAAAAACAAAACCTATGATAATTGCTGCAAATAAAATTGACCGCCCAAATGGAAAGGAAAATTTTGAGAAAATCAAAGAAGAGTTTAATTATCCAATTGTTCCATGTTTCGCAGAAGGGGAATTGGCGCTAAAAGAAGCAGACAAACACAGACTGATAGATTATATCCCCGGAGAATCTGAATTTAAATCCTTAAAAAAATTAAATGAAAGGCAGGAATCTGCTCTAGAATCAATTGGAAGAATACTAAAAGAATACAAAACAACGGGAATACAGGATATTTTAAATAAAGTAATTTTTGAAATCCTAGAGTATATTGCAATATATCCTGCAGGAGCTAAACTAACAGATTCTAAAGGAAATATCCTGCCAGACTGCTTTCTTATGCCGCCAAACTCAACAGCTCTTGATTTCGCATACCGCCTGCATACAGATATAGGGGATAATTTCATAAAAGCAGTGGATATAAAAACTAAAAAAGCAGTTGGAAAAAACTACAAATTAAAGCAAGGAGACGGATTGGAAATCATGACTAAGTAAATCATAAAAATGAAACTTAAATTAAAAGTTCATCCAAATTCATCAAAGCAAGAAATAATAAAAACATCTGAGGAAGAATATGAAGTTTATCTTAAAGAAAAACCAGATAAAAATAAGGCAAACATAGGATTAGTAAAATTATTAAAGAAGTATCTTAATAAAGAAGTAAAGATAATACACGGATTAAAATCCAGAATAAAATATATTGAGGTAAAATGAACACATTAATAACAATAAAAACAAAAATTGGGTGTGAGAAGAATTCTATTGAATATTTTGGAAATGACAGGTATTTAATCAAGGTTAGTTCAAAAACCTATTTAGAAGCAAATAAACAAATTCTGGAAATGCTTTCGAGATACACTGGAGTTCCGCAAGGAAGATTTAGCATGTTAAAAGGAGAAAACAGCGAAGATAAGCTGTTTAAAATAATTTGAGGTTTTTTAACGAGTCTAAAATGAAGAGAAAAAGAGGAAGAATAAAATATGAATATGCAGGAGATTTAAATGAAAAAGCGCAGGAAATATCCAGGGCATTGTTCCCCCATGTTAAAATTGAAAATGTTGCCTGTTTAAGAAGTTTTAACAGCAGTTCCCGTGGAACAATTGCGAGATGCCATGCTCTTGGAAAAGTTATGCAATTAGCAATGAAAACCAAGGCATTTTATGCAATTGAATTCCTAAGTGAAAGATTTGACAAAATGCCAGAAGATGAACAGACAAAAGTTATTATTCACGAGCTTATGCATATACCAAAATCTTTCGGAGGAGGATTTATTCATCACGATGTTGTTAATGACAACAATGTAGAGTTCATGTTTCAAAAATATGAAAAATTAAAAAAACAGGGCAATAATGAAAATAAAAATTGGTGGTAAAATTTTAAAAATACCTGAAGTAAAAAAAGCAAATTTATGGCTGAAATTCCGGGGATTAATGTTTAGGAACAGGGAAAAAGCAGAAGCTTTGCTTTTTAAAGTTAAAAAACCAAAGGCGATTCATTCGTGGTTTGTTTTCTTTGAATTCGCTGCTCTATGGATAGACAATAAAAATAATATTATAAAATGGAAAATAATCCTTCCATTTACAAGTTATGAAAAACCAAACAAGCCCTTTTCAAAGATTCTTGAAATTCCCATAAACAAAAAATACAAAACTCTCGTGGATAAAATCATAAAAACAGAAAAATACAAGTAAATATCGCTCGCTACGCTCGCTCGTGAGAATTATACTGCAGATTTACCTAATTTAAAGTGATTTGAACGGCAATCATCAGTAGAATAAATATTGATTTTACTCGAATTAAAGACTCTTAGTGGAGAAATCTGCTGAATAGCGATTTCAGAGTAACAAAAATCAAATTTATCGTCTATATCATTTATTAGTGACATTCATCGTCGAGGAAAGGTTTAAAAAGAATAAATCCTTAATAAAATTATAATAATTAAAAGGAGGTAAAATAATGGGAACAGTATTAATAAAGGGCGCTGTTAATAGAAAAGCTGGACATCTTTACTATGTTGACGGAAAGGGAAATGTTTGCGAAGCAAAGATGGCTAGAGGCGGAAGAAAGAAAAAAGCTAAGAAAAAAACTGCTAAGAAAAAAAGAAAGTAAGCAAAATTAATTTTTATTTTAATATTTTTCTAATTCTTGTTTTTTATTTTTCATCACAATAATTTTATATACACTCAATTTCTTTTTATTATATGGCTGTTATACTTGGAATCGAATCAACTGCACATACATTTGGGGTTGGAATTGTTAAAAATGGCAAGATACTAGTAAATGTCAAGGATTCTTACACAACTGAAAAAGGGGGGATAATCCCTATAGATTCTGCAAAGCACCATAGAGAAATTGCAGAAACTATTCTTGAAAATGCTTTAAGTGAATCTAAAGTTAAATTAAATAAGATAGATGCAATTGCATTTTCTCAATCTCCTGGACTGCCTCCTTGCCTGGTTGCAGGAAAGGAATTCACAATTGATTTAGCAAAAAAACTAAAAGTTCCGATAGTTCCGGTAAATCACTGCATTGCGCATTTGGAAATCGGCAGAATTACAGGAGCAAAAGACCCTGTAATGTTATATGCATCTGGGGCAAACACGCAGATAATTGCCTATGCATCTGGCAAGTACCGGGTTTTTGGAGAAACCCTGGATTTAGGAATAGGAAATTTTATAGATACATTTGCAAGATATGCTGGCTTAGGTTTTCCAGGAGGGCCTAAAATAGCCCAATTAGCTGAAAAATCAAAAAATTATATTGAACTTCCTTATTCAATTAAAGGCATGGATGTTGCATTTTCAGGAATATTAACAAAACTGCGAAACATGATTGAAAATAAAAAATATACCTTAGAAGATTTATCGTTCAGCATGCAGGAAACTGTTTTTGCAATGTTAATAGAAGCAAGTGAAAGAGCTTTAGCTCATACGGGTAAAAAAGAATTGCTACTTGGAGGAGGAGTTGCATGTAACAAAAGACTGCAGGAAATGTGCAGAATAATGTGCGAAGAAAGAGGAGCCAAATTCTTTTGCCCTCCGAATTCGCTTCTTGTTGATAATGGGGCAATGATTGCTTATCTCGGAGAAATCATGTTTAAGGCAGGGATTAAAACCACAGAGTATGATAAAGTTGACATAAACCCTAGACAAAGAACAGATGATGTAGAAGTTAGCTGGAAGTAGTTTCCGTGAATTCATTTGAAAAACTTTCCCGGTCATTCTACGAGTATCAAAGTTAGGTTTATAGATAATAAGTTAATCTACTGTATCAATAATCTCTCTCAAGAGTTAAACAAATGTTTTTTCTATTTTTTTTGCTGTTAGTTAAATTGACAAATAAATTATAACAAGCCTCATAAAACTCAGGAGAATTACCAGTAACTTTCACACGAAGTGGGTCCTCCCCAAGATACATAGGTAAATCAAACTCAAAATCTGCTATACTCCTTCTATCTCTGCCCCTAAAAAATTTAGTTTCTGACAGCCAATTTTTAGTAAGAGTGGGGTTTGTTCTCTTATATCTGAAACTCCTATCTTCAAAATATGAAACAAGGCTTTTTAAAACATCATCTTCAAGGTTCTCTCGTATACTCTCATATAAACGCATAGATTCGCATATTTTAATTCTTTGTGTAGGTATTATTTTTAACCTTCTTTTGCTACCTGGGTTTGTTCGATAAACCATTACAAATTGTAAATTTTGGCATTTTTAAAGATTTATGTAGTTAGATTTGTGAACTAACATCTTTTCAATAAAAGATGTTCTTCGACCTCCACCTTATAAGTATCAGAAATACTATAACTCATAACCACAAAAACATTTATAAACCCATTCAGCAAATAATAATTAACCGATGAGGTACTAAATTACGGAGGTTCAAATGGACTTCTATACAATTGTAGAAAAAGCAAGAAAAACAGGAAAAATAGAAAAAGGAACTAATGAAGTAACAAAGGCAATTGAAAGAGGAACTGCCAAGCTAATTGTTGTTGCAAAAGATGTAGAACCAAAAGAAATTACTCATCACTTGGCAATTTTATGCAAAGAAAAAGGCATAAAATACAGTGAAGTAGATAGTAAGCAGAAATTGGGCATATCAGCAGGTTTGCCAGTAAGCTGTTCAAGCATAGCTGTTATTAATGGTGGCGACGCTGACAAAGACATTGCAAGTATTAAATAAATCTATTGGTTAAAATGGAAAGAGAAATAACAGGACACATAAGAGAAAATTACGAAAATGATAGAGATCGAATTAAAAAGACAAAAACCTATCTAGTTCAAACTGCATATCACTTGCTTTTGAAGGACGGATTTAATAGTACAGCAAAAAGTGTACAAAGAAACTTATATAGAGGAAAAAACTAAAAATGGCACAAGAACAAAAACAACAACAGCAGGGAAGAAAAAGAATAAGTCTAACAGAAGGTGAAGCTGTGCCTGGAGTTGTCGAGGAAATAATTGGCAGAACAGGTTTCAGAGGAGAAGTAACTCAGGTTAAAGTAAAAATTCTTGAAGGAAGAAATAAAGGGCGTTCAATGAGAAGAAATTCAAAAGGAGCTATAAGGCTCGGAGATGTTTTAATGTTAAGAGAAACAGAAATAGAAGCAAGAAGAATAAGAAGCAAAGTAACAAAAGGAGCTTATACTTAAAATGCCAGTATGTTCATATTGCCAGAAAAATTATAAAAACCCAAGAGGACTAACATTTGTTTTATCTAATGGAGATATTCTTTATTTTTGTTCAAGCAAATGCAAAAAAAATCATGATTTAGGAAGAAAGCAAAAAAAAATTAAATGGATAATCAAGAAAAAGAAAGGTGAAAAACAAGACAAAACAATCGAAGAGCAGGAAAAAGCAGAGGTTGTTTTAGAAAAGGCAAAGAAAGGGTAGTATAAATTAATAAAATTTATCTGCAGACTTTTGCAGCAACCTGATAATTTCTTCATAATCTACAAATATAAAACAGAGTATTCAAATTTAACCGATTTTGCATTCAACTTTATTTTTATCGTCGGGAAATTTGATTTTTTGATAGAAAGATTTATAAAGCAAAATTGCGTTTTTTCATTATAAATTACAAGTAAAATAAGAGAAAAACAATCTGATTTTCTCGCTAAATTTTAACAAATGGCAGAAGAATATAATGCAAAAAGTATTAAAGTTCTTGAAGGGTTAGAAGCAGTCCGCAAACGCCCTGCAATGTATATAGGGAGCACTAGCAAGGATGGGCTGCATCACTGTGTCTATGAAGTAGTTGATAATGCGGTTGATGAAGCACTTGCAGGAATATGCAATAAAATAGTTATAACAATAAAAAAAGAAGGCTCTATATCAATTGAAGACAATGGCAGAGGAATACCTGTTGACAAGCATGAATCAGGAAAATCTGCTATGGAAGTTGCTCTGACAAAACTTCATGCAGGAGGAAAATTTGAAAGTAAGGCGTACCAAATTTCGGGGGGTTTGCACGGAGTTGGAGTAAGCTGTGTAAATGCACTTTCAGTAAAGCTAATTGCACAGGTAAAAAGAACTGGAAAAATCTATGAACAAATTTACAAAAGAGGAGTTCCGCAATCTAATTTAAAGATTATAGGAAAGGCTAAAGAAAGTGAAACAGGCACGACCATTAGTTTTTGGCCAGATGCAGAAATATTTTCAACAACAGAGTTTGATTTTAATGTAATAACGAGCAGAATGAGAGAGTTGGCTTTCCTAAATAAAGGGCTTAAAATAATTGTTATAGATGAAAGAACAGGAAAACAAGAAGAATTCCAATATGATGGAGGAATTGTAGAATTTGTAGAATACTTAAATCGCTCAAAATCCAAAATCCACAAGCCTATTTATTTCCAGAAAAAAAATGATTCAACAGTTGTTGAAGTTGCTGTCCAGTATGTTGAAGGATATCAGGAGAATATTTTTGGTTTTGTAAATACAATCAACACTGTTGAAGGCGGAACTCATGTTTCTGGTTTTAAAACAGCACTCACAAGAGCTATAAATGATTATGCTTCTAAAAAAGGGCTATTAAAAAATGAAAAGTTAGTTGGAGATGATGTAAGAGAGGGATTAACTGCAGTAATAAGTCTAAGAATGAGAGAGCCCCAGTTTGAAGGGCAGACAAAAACAAAACTCGGAAATTCTGAAATCAAAGGACTTATTGATTCAATGGCAAATATTGCACTAAGCGAATACTTAGAAGAAAATCCTCTAATTGCAAATAAAATTGCAACAAAAGCAGTTACTTCTGCAAAAGCACGTGAAGCTGCAAAAAAAGCAAGGGATTTAGTAAGAAGAAAAAATGTACTTGGATTTGGAGGTTTGCCTGGAAAATTAGCAGACTGTTCTTCTAAAAAATTTGAACAAACAGAAATTTATATCGTGGAAGGAGATAGCGCGGCCGGTTCATCAAAGATGGCAAGAGACAAAGAATTCCAAGCAATTCTGCCATTAAAAGGTAAAATACTGAATGTAGAAAAATCTTCTCCTGTTAAAGCACTTTCAAGTGAAGAAGTTGTCAACCTAATCACCGCAATTGGAACAGGGGTTAAAGAGAATTTTGATATTTCCAAACTTAGATATAATAAAGTGATAATTATGACAGATGCAGATGTTGACGGACAGCACATCAGAACACTATTATTAACTTTCTTCTTTAGATACACTCCCGAGTTAATTGAAAATGGGAATATTTATGTTGCACTTAGCCCGTTATACAGAATAAGAAAAGGCGGAAAAGATGATTATGTTTATTCAGATGAAGAACTTGAAAAAGAACTTAAAAAATTAACTGGAAAACCAGATGTTCAAAGATTTAAGGGTTTAGGTGAAATGAATCCTGAACAACTTTGGACTACAACAATGGACCCTAAAAAAAGAATTTTGAAGAAGGTAACAATTGATGATGCAGTAAGAGCTGACCAGGTATTCTCAATGTTAATGGGAGATGTTGTAGGCCCAAGAAGAAAATTCATTGAATTAAATGCAAATATCGCAGAGCTGGATGTGTAAGGAACCCAGGTTCCTTGACAATCAACTTCCTGAGAGTTAAATAATAAAGGATATAAAAATGCCGAAAGAAAAAGAAACAGAAGACGAAGAAGAAATAGGAGAGGAAAATGAAAATGGTGAAGCAAATGAAGCGTTAGTTGAAACTCTTGAAAAAAAGGATGTTAATTTAAAAGATTTGGGGGAAGACAGAACTATTAATAGTGAGATTTCAACAGAAATGCAGAAAGCCTATATTGACTATGCAATGTCAGTTATTGTTTCTCGTGCACTGCCAAGTGTTGAAGATGGACTTAAACCAGTTCACAGAAGAATTCTTTTTGCAATGAACGAAATGGGGTTAGATAAAGGGGCTACGAAAAAATGCGCAAGAATTGTTGGAGATACTATGGGTAAATACCACCCCCACGGAGACATGGCAATTTATGATTCTTTAGTAAGAATGGCTCAAGATTTTTCACTAAGATACCCGTTAATAAAAGGGCAGGGAAATTTTGGAAGTATTGACGCTGACAATGCAGCTGCATCAAGATATACAGAAGCAAAACTTGCAAAAATATCTAATGAGCTGCTCCAGGACATTGACAAAAAAACAGTTCCTTTTATCCCCAACTTTGATAATTCATTAGAAGAGCCAATAATACTTCCTGGAAAACTCCCAAATTTATTAATTAATGGAAGTAATGGAATTGCAGTTGGTATGACTACAAATATCCCCCCGCATAACTTAACAGAAGTATGTGATGCTATAATAAAAACAATTGACAAGCCAAAAATAGAAATTGAAGAAATTATGGAAATAATTCAAGGCCCTGATTTTCCAACAGGAGGAACAATTGTTGCAGAAGGGCTGGAAGATTTATATAAAACAGGAAGAGGAGGATTTACAATAAGAGGAAAAATCAAAACAGAATCTACAAAGAATAAGGAGCTCGTTGTCATAGAAGAAATCCCCTATCAAGTTAATAAATCAGAACTTGTTAAAAAAATTGCAGAACTTGCAAGAGATAAAAAACTTAACAATGTTTCAGATATACGAGATGAATCTTCAAAAGGGGATATAAGAGTTGTAATTGAATTAAAAAAAGACACTGACCCAAAATTCACAATAAACCACCTCTATAAATCAACAAACTTGCAGACACGGTTTAACGGGATTCTTGTTGCTCTTGTAAATGGTATTCCAAAAACACTTAACTTAAAAGAAATTATTGAATGCTATATTTCTTACAGAAAAAAAATAATCAAAAAAAGAACAGAATTTGATTTAAAAAAAGCTCAGGATAGATTGCATATTGTAGAGGGGCTGTTAATAGCTCAAAGAAATATTGATGAAATTGTCAAACTAATTAAAAAAGCAAAAACAGCATCAGATGCTTCTGAACAACTCCAGGCAAGATTTAAACTGTCTAAAAAACAGGCAGATTCAATTTTAGAAATCACACTTAAACAGCTGACCTCATTAGAGCACGAAAAGCTGGAAAAAGAAGAAAAAGAATTGAAAGAACTAATTAAAGAACTTACAAAAATATTATCAGATGAATCTGAAATATTAAAACTTATAAAACAGGAATTAAATGAATTAAAAAGAAATTATGGCGATGAAAGAAGGTCAAAAGTAATCAAAAGCATAAAAGAAATAAAAGAAAAAGACTTGGTTTTAAAAGAAGATGTTGTTGTTACAATCACTGAAAAGGGGTATATTAAAAGAATGCCTTACCAAACTTACCATGAGCAAAAGCGCGGGGGCAGAGGAGTAATTGGAACAGAACTATCAACTGATGACTTTGTAAAGCAAATTTTAACATGTTCAACACACGATTACTTGCTATTATTTACAAAAAGAGGAAGATTATTCTGGCTAAAAGCATATGAAGTTCCAGAAACACAAAGATATGGAAAGGGGCAGGCAATTGTCAATTTATTAAATATAAAAGATGATGCAATTTCAAGTGTCATGGCAGTTAAAGAATTTAAAAATTACCTATTCATCGCAACTAAAAGAGGGCAGGTTAAAAAAATACCATTAGACATGTTTTCAAAACCAAGAAACACAGGAGTTAGAATAATTAATCTCCCTGCAGACAACAGCGACAATGTTGTTGATGTAAATGAGATAAAAGAAAAGCAGGAAGTAATGCTGATAACTGCAAAAGGGCAGGCAATAAGATTTAACTCAGATGAAGTTCGTTCAATGGGAAGAGCAAGTTATGGAGTAACAGGAATAAAACTTGCTCCAAATGACTTAGTAGTAAGTATGGAAATTGTGCCTATGGAAAAAACAAAAGAAGCTATTTTAACTGTCACTGAAAAAGGCTATGGAAAAAGAAGCAATATAGAAGATTACAGACTGACAGGCAGAGCAGGAAAAGGGGTAATTAATGTTAAAGTTACTGACAAAACAGGAGAAGTCATAAAAACAATTGCAGTCGAAAACAGCGACAACATTGTAATAACAACTAAAAAAGGGATGACAATAAGAACTCGTGTTAAAGACATAAGAATAATGGGAAGAGCTACACAAGGAGTGAGAGCAATAAAATTAAAGTCAGAAGATGAGGTAAGTGATGTCGCTAAATTAGTTGAAGAAAAAGAAATACAGGAAAAACTGCCTGAAAACGAGTAGGATTAAAATAAGTCTGATGTAAAGAAAAGTAGAACTAATGCAGGAAGCAGTCATATTAAGTATGATTAATTAATAATCCAGCATCTCAATTAAATTTAAATATCTGGATTTCTATTTTAAGCAATGCTAGATATTAATCTTCTTAGGGAAAAACCAGAGATTGTTAAGGAAAATCAGATAAAAGCAGGAAAGCAAGCACATATAGTCGATGAAGTTTTAAAACTCGATGAGAAATGGAGAAAGATAAAATATGAAACTGATAAACTCAGAAGTGAGAGAAATAAAGTTTCTGAAGAAATCAATCAGGCAAAAAAATTAAAAAACGAGAAAAAAGCAAGGGAACTTATTAAAACAGCGAAAGAAATTCCTGATAAAATAAAAACTCTTGAAGAAGAATCGAGTAAGTTGCTGGAAAATCGGGATAAGCTGTTAAGTGAACTGCCAAATATAATTTCAAAATATACCCCTATTGGAAAAGATGATTCTGAAAATAAAGAGATTAAAAAATATGGGAAACTAAAAAAAATTTCATTTCCTGTAAAAACTCATGTTGAAATTTCAGAAAATTTAAAAATTGCAGATTTTGATGAATCTGCCAAAACATCTGGAACCGGATTTTATTATTTAAAAAATGAATTAGCCTTGTTAAATCAAGCCTTAATAAGATTTGGAATTGATTATATGAAAAAGAAAGGGTATGAGTATATCGAAACTCCTTTGATGATTAAAAGGGGGATATTTGAAGGTTCAGAAGGCTCACAGACATTTTCAAATTCAATTTATGAAATTGGAAATACTGATTTAGCTTTGATTGGAACAGCTGAACATGCTTTAATGGCAATGCATAAGGATGAAAATTTCAAAGAAGATGAACTTCCAAAAAAATATTTTTCTTATTCCATGTGCTTTAGGAAAGAAATTGGGGCTCACGGGATTAATGAAAAAGGATTGTGGAGAACTCATCAGTTTAATAAGATAGAGCAGTTTATTTTTTGCCTTCCAGAAGATTCTGAAAAATTTTATGATGAATTAATGAAAAATTCTGAGGGGATTTTAAAAGAGCTGGGTCTTCCTTACAGAGTGATTGAAATTTGCACAGGAGATTTGGCGCCATGGAAGCATAGAAGTGCAGATTTGGAAGTTTGGCGTCCAACAACCAAAGATTATGGAGAGGTAATGTCTCTTTCAAATATAACAGATTATCAGGCAAGGACACATAATATTAGAGTAACACGGCGTAATGGTGAAAGAGAGGTGGTGCATACTCTAAACAATACTGCCCTTGCAACTTCAAGAATTTTAGTTGCTATTTTGGAGTATTTCCAGAATAAAGATGGCAGTGTTGATATTCCAAAAGTATTGCAAAAATACACAGGATTTAAAAAAATCAAGGAGAAAAAATGAAAAGAACTGTAGTGCATGAAAAAGACGGGTTTAGTTATACTATTTTAACTCCAGATAGGCACGATAAAATTAAAGTTATAAGAGTATTAAAGAGGAGAAATATGGTAGCGTATCTAAAAGTGAATTATCCAATTATAGGCGAGTGTTTTGAAAGAGTTTATGCAGGATTAGGGATGATTTAATATTATCTCGTATAAATTCAGAGGAAATAAGGTATTCACTTTAAGAAATAAAACAACTCAAAATAGCCTTGGCAATTAACCTAAAGCTTTTACATCAACTATTCTATTTAATTACAATAATAAATTTAAACAAATAATATTATACAATATAATGAAAATAGGGATTATAGGCGGTAGCGGGCTAGATAAGCCAGAAATTTTGCAAAACTATCAGGAAAAATTTGTAGATACTCCTTATGGCAATCCTTCTTCATCCATAATATGTGGAAAAATTGGGGAAATTGAAGTGTATATGATTGCGCGTCACGGAAGAAATCACGAAATAACTCCAACAGAAGTTAATTACAGGGCAAATATACATGCACTAAAACAGCAAGGATGCACACATATACTAGCAACTTCTGCTGTCGGTTCTTTAAGAGAAAAAATTGAAAGAGGAGACTTTGTAATACTTGACCAGTTTATTGACTTTACAAGGCACAGAAAAATAACTTTTTATGATGATTTTAAAGAATCTGTAAATCACATAAGTTTAGCAGAACCTTTTTCAGATTATTTAAGGAAAAAATTAATTGATGCTTGCAGAACATTAAAAATCAAACATCATGAAAAAGGAGTTGTTGTGACAATTGAAGGCCCAAGATTTTCAACAAGAGCAGAAAGCAACATGTTTCGTTTATGGGGAGCAGATGTTATTAATATGTCAATTGCTCCAGAAGCAACTCTTGCAAAAGAAGCAGAAATTGAATATGCTGCAATTGCAATGTCAACAGATTATGACTGCTGGAAACTAGATGAAAAACCTGTTGAATGGCAGGAGATATCAAGAATATTCAAAGAAAATGCATCTAAAATAATTCAACTACTTCTTGAAACAATAGAATTAATTGAAAAAGAAAACAGCAGAGAAGAGTCAGTTAATTTTATAAAAAACTCAATAGCATCAATTCCAGACTGGCCAAAAAAAGGAATAATTTTCAGAGACATAACAACACTTCTCCAGAATCCAAAAGCATTTGAAAAATCAATTAAAATATTAGAACAAAGATATAAAGAAAAAGAAATAGATGTAATTGCAGGAATAGAAAGCAGGGGATTTATTATTGGCTCTGCTCTTGCACAGAAATTAGGCAAACCTTTAGTATTAATTAGAAAACCTGGCAAATTGCCAAGAGAAACAATAAAAGAAACCTACGATTTAGAATATGGAACAGATAGTATTGAAATTCATAAAGATGCTGTAATGCCAAATGAAAAAGTTCTTTTAGTAGATGATTTGCTTGCGACAGGGGGAACAGCTGTAGCTGCATGCAACTTAATTAGAAAACTGCACGGAGATGTAATAGAAGCTTGCTTTATAATAGAACTGCCAGACTTAAATGGCAGAGATAAACTGCCAGTAGAATCTTTTAGTATTGTTAGTTTTGAGGGGGAGTAAAAATCCTTTATAAGTTTGTTCTATATCTGCTATTAACCTCTCTTGCTTTTATACAAAGATGCATGCCTAAAAGGGACATACAAGCTCCTTCAATAAACCTGCCAGAACCAACAATACTAGCCATTCCTCCAGCTGCTAAAAACCCCCCATAAGAAGCTTTTTCAACAACATTAGAATCTCTATAAGTTTCAGGATCAGTAGTTATATTGCATATATGCCATATTTTTGATATCATTTTATTAATATTTCAATAAACAATCCCTTTTTAAACATTATTACACTAAACACTAACCCCTAATACCTTGCCAATAACAAATCCAATTAAAGCAGCACCCATTCCAATAAGCATAAGCTGAATTCCTTTTTTAATCCAGTTGCCAACATTTATCTTAGCTTCAACAGCACCTGTAATAAATAAAGCAATTGCAGAAATAATTACAGAAACAATTATTGCTGTATTTATTGGGAAAAAGAAAAACGCTGCAAGAGGAATAATACTTCCAATAATTGCTGCAAGTCCAACTACAATTGCACTTTTAATAGGGTTTAAGAATTCGTCTGATAAACCTAGCTCTTCTTTCATCATTGTGCTAAGCCAGATTTTTTTATCTGAAACAACATGTTTTACAATGTCATTTAGTAACTTCCCTCTAAATCCTTTTTTATAATAAATATCATAAATTTCCTGTTTTTCTTTTTTTGGAAACTCTTTAATTTCATAATTTTCCCTTGCTTCCTGACTTTTATAAAAATCTTCTTCTGCTTTTGCTGAAGTGTAGGCAACTGCAGCCATAGAAAATGATTCTGCAAATGCTGCAGCTAACCCTGCAATTAAAACCATTTTTACACTTGAAGTTGCAACAGCAATTCCTAAAATAACTCCAAGAACATTTACTAATCCATCCTGCCCGCCCAGGATAAATTCCTTAAACAAAGCTCCGAACCTAGAATGTTTTTCAACATGAACTTTTCTTAAATTCCTCACACTCTTTCTCATAAAATTACTACATATTCAAAGATTTTAAAGCTTGCGAATCAGAGAATAAAACCTAAACCTTTAAAAGACAGAATTATTCCTATTATCATCACCACCCTTTTTGGCTGTGGTGATTGGGCAGTCCCGCACGCGGCGCGGACTGCCCGCCTTTATTTAAGCGCCGCGTTAGCAATCCCAATGCCACGTTCAAGCTCCGAGATAACAATAACATTTTTAAACCAATTTTAACCATAATATTTATGGCAGTTGTAAGAATAAAATTAAGCAGCACAAATATAGAACAGCTCAATGAAATTACCAGCATAATAAAAGAAATAGCAAACAAGGCAGGGGTTATAGCCAAAGGCCCGATTCCAATTCCAACTAAAAAGTTAAAAGTCACAACAAGAAAATCTCCATGTGGAAATGGCACAGCAACTTTCGACAGGTTTGAAATGAGAATTCACAAAAGAATTATAGATTTGCCTAGCAACGACAAAGTTTTACATTCTGTAATGAGGCTTCAAATACCAAAGAGTGTTAATATAAAGATTGAGATGAAAGAGTAAATATTTTTATGCTGAATAAAAACATCGCTCGCTTCGCTCGCTTGAGTTAATATATAAAAAATTCGTTCTTCTGTTTTCTTTTCTAATTATAAAATTTAAATAAAAATAATAACCGCTCAACTCGCATAAAGCTAGGGAAAGTTATGACATATTAACCCAACACATAAAATAATTTCTTTTAATTTCTTTTAACCTGTAAGACAGCTTTTCTGTGATATCTCCCTGTTTTATTTTATCTTTATAAGCGTCATGCAAAATTACAAATATCTCCTTACTGATTTAAGAATAAATCCTCCTATTTTTTGGGATAAGGATCTTGAACTCCATTTTTTGTAATCAAATAAAACACAATCAAATATTGTTCTATCAAAATATCGTTTTAATACAGCAATAATCTTTTTATCTTTTCCAAGAAGATTTATGTCATATTGGTGTCTGAAACTTCTATAATCCATATTTGATGAACCCAAAATAAAATAATTATTATCAATTACCATTAATTTAGAATGAGTAAATTTATTAAAATAATAAATATAAGCTCCACATCTCCATAACTCTCCTAAATAAGCTTCTCTGATGATATTTACAGATTTAACATTAGAAATTTTAGGTACAGCAATTTTAACTTCAACACCTCTTTGTGCAGCATCTTTCAAAGCTTGTCTTATTCCCAATGAAGGCACAAAATAAGGAGTCTCTATAAGTATGGTTTTTTTGGCATTATTTATCAAATGTTCATAACTTATTTCTGTAGGATTGAAAAGTGTTGATGGTATATCCTGAATTATTTCAAATCCTCTATAAGCTATTTTATTTATTCTTTTCATATCTACTTTTCCTTTTCTATTCCAAAATCTATTAAATGACCTTGCAAAATTTTCTGATATATCTCCATCTAATCTTAATACAAGTTCCCTCCATTTTAAGCAAGAAGCAGTAATATTTACAGAACCAACAAAAGTTATCTTGCGGTCAATAATTAATAACTTTCTATGATCTCTTTCATGATTTTTTGCAAATATTCTAACTGCATATTTAAATTCTTTAAAAAATCGAACTTCTCCGCCCAAACAAACTAGTCTTCCAAAAAACTTTTTATCTGCAGTTGAACCCCACGCATCAACTAGAACTCTTATTTTAACTCCTTCTGCTGCTTTTTTCTCTAATGCTTTTCTAAATATGTTTCCAACCTTATCTTTATCAAATATATATGTCTCAAGATAAATGCTCTTCTCAGCATTTTTAATATCCCCGAGCATTCTTCTGTATATTCTTCCTGGTCTGCTTAAAACTTCAAATGTTCTCATATAAAATAACAGTATCTCCTATTATTAAAATTTGCTAAAAGCGTGATTTAACCAGTAAGACAGATATTCTACGATATACTTAGCTTATCACCACTATAAAGATTTTCTTCACATTAACCCAAAAGTTTTATTCACATTAAACTAAAAAACTCTACCCCACCACAATCTTATATTTAAACCATATTTTTTTAACTAAATTATGAAAAGAAAACCATTATTTATCACATTCGAAGGGGGAGAAGGAAGCGGAAAATCAACACAGCTAGAATTATTCTATAATTGGTTTATAAAATGTTACGGAAAAGCAATTCTAACAAGAGAACCAGGCGGGGAACATTATGCTGAAAAAATAAGAGCAATTTTACTTGAACATGAAGATCAAAGATTTCCAATGTATCCGCAAACAGAATTATTTTTATTCGAGGCAGCAAGAGTCCAGCATCTTAGAAATATAGTTATGCCTGCTTTAGCAGATGGAAAAAGTGCTTTATGTGACAGGTTTGCAGATTCAACAACAGCTTACCAAGGATATGGAAGTGAAATGTCGCTTAAGGACATTGAAGCAATAAATAGAATAGCAACCAGGGGCATAACTCCTGATGCAACATTTCTATTAGATGTAACACCTGAGTTAGGATTAATGAGAACATTATCAAGAGAACAACAAAACAGAATTGATATTAAAGATATTGACTTTCATAAAAGAGTTAGAAGAGGTTATTTAGAAATCGCAAAATCAAATCCTAAAAGGATAATAATTGTTAACGCAAATAACGAATTAGAAGAAGTTCAAAAAGAAATAAAAGAGAAATTCGCAGAGAGATTTTTGAAATAAATGGGAAGAGTCTTTTATTTACTCCAATCCTTTTGATATTTCCATCTTTCTATTGCTTTATCTATAACATTATATGATTTTCGAGAAGGAACTTCAACAGTAGTTGTTGTTATTCTTGAAGATTCAGAATTACCTGTTTCTAGCATTCTGTAACCATTTGCCAGATTATAAAAATCATTCCATAACCCTCTATGTGTCTCATCAAAAAGACAACCTTTCGAAAAAAAGTAAATCTCTCCAAGTCTAGGTCCAAGGGCATATTTTGTTCTTGTAAACTCTCCTACTAATGGCTGTTCAATATCTTCCCCTTCATTTCTAGTTAAACGGGGCAAATTGCATCTAGTCCTAGTAGCAATTTTATCCTTTTTCTCTCCAATATCTCTTATTCTTTTTAAATATCCTCTTCCATCTGTAAATTCTTCTGGAAACAAATCCTGTTCTGTAAAAGTTAAAATCCCTGCTAACTTAACATAAAAGTGATACCAATCATCTCTAGCACTATCTCTTGCGCCTTCTGGAACAGAATTAACTCTTTTTGAAGCTCTGCATAAATTCCCATAAACACCTACTGCCCCTTGGCATAGTTTTTCATACCATTTTTCCAATTCTTTATAATATTCTGGCCTTTCTCTAGATTGTCCTAACATTTAACCAAAAAACCAGGTGTATTTTTAAAGATTATTATACTCAGATGCTAAGAATATTTTCTTGTAATAAGATATCTATTTGTTTATTAGTAACACACCAGCATAACCAATGTTAAATTAGGTAAAGATAGGGAATATCAACCTATTAATCGTGCTCTCTTATCAGCCCCTTCAGCTTCCCGAAATCATAAACATTATTTTCTCCAATTGCATGAACAACAAATTCTTTAAGAGAATTAACAGGAACAGCACAGTGAGAATCACTTAGATATTCATTAACACTTGTCCCTTCAATAATAGGCATAAAACTTGGCAATATAATAAACATTTTATCTTTGTATTTTCCAGTTAAATAACATTTATACTTTTCTGATTTTACTCCACTCTTATCTTTTAAACTAACTGCAGGATGCAAATGCCCCATAACAACAAACTTTATTTTTTTATCAAGAGCTTCCTTAAATAAAAAATCTCCATGAATAAATGCAATGTCTCCTTGGATATAATAATCTATTAATTTCTTGTCAGCAATTTCAGCAAATTTCTCGTGATTGCCTTTTAAAATAATTATATTATCTCTGGGAACATAATTGTCAATTAATAAAAGAAGCTCTAAAAATAAATTCTTCTCGTGTTTCTGATATGAAAAAAAATGCTTTACATCTCCTAAAAAAACAACTTTTTCAACAGGTTTTTTCTCTTTTTTAAGCTGGCTAAATATTTTTTTTAAGTCTTCTTCTGTTTGTTTTTCCTGAACAGCAGGAATTAAACTCCCGGATTCTCTAAACATAGACTCATATCCCAAGTGCATATCTCCTAGTGCAAGAATTTTCTCACTTGGAAAATAAACTGCCTTGCTGATAAATTCAAATTTCCTGCGGGGGGTTAGTCTTGTCTGCATATTTTTAATGACTAAGTTAAATTTATAATTCTTGCTGTTTTAAGAATAATACAAAGTTATCAAATAAAAGAAGACTAATTATTGTTCTCTAGTTCTTCCAGTTAAATCTACAACTTCAGCAGTGTTTTCATCAGCCCCATATTTTACAGCTAATTCCTCTGCAATAAAAACAGCTTTTGAGTGTAATAATTCCTCTGCACTATCCCGGTCGTAAGCTGTTCCAAAATGTCTTCTGTTCATTTCAGGATCTACAGCATCAGGACCATTAAGTTTAGTATATCTGCTTTGAGTTAAGGCAATATACCCTTCTTTTTGTTTTGATGAAAGTATATAGGATTCTGGGAAAAGAACCCCTCTTTCATCTAATATACTTACTGTAAATTCATTAGAAGGAAAACACTTCGGATGTGTTTGTTCACTAATCTTTATTCTAAAATTTTTCATAAAATAACTTAATGTATGTTATTTTTAAATATTTATACACTAATTTTCTCCAATCATCCCCATATGCAATTCGTGCATTCTTTTTAGGAATTTCTGTTTGTCTTCTATTTTTATTAAATCTGCATGCCCTTGAATAATAAGATTTAAGGTAAACGGAGAGGGAAGCAATACATCTTTTATTTTTAATTTTACATCTTTATTATTTATCAATTCAATAACTTTCTTAGCACTCTGAATATCCATTAAATCTTCAAGAACTTCACGCCGAGCTTCATTTAATATCGGAAATTTTTTAGAAACTTTTCTAACAGCAGCTAATAAAAAATGGCTTTTCAGCTGCTGTTTGCCAACTGTCTTGCTTCTTCCTTTGTAAGTTCTAAGAATCATTAAAGCTCTTGTCGCACAATGCCTGAATCTTCTTGCTAAAATATCTGTTCTTTCAATAGCTTCTGTAACAACTTCTTCTAAATTGTCTTTTGTTAAAAATTTAAATGCTTTTTCTATTTCCATTTTATCGCCTGCAAAATAAAACCCGTTGTCATTAATCCCAATTTCTATATCTCTTCCTCCAACCTGAGCCATTAAATATCCAAGTGCTCTTGACAAAGCATCATTTACTCTTCTGCCATACATAGAACTTACCAAAATATAATTTTTCTCTCCCTTATATTTTTCAATTAAAATTTTCTTAGAATGTGGTATTTCTGAAAAATGATGCTGCTCATAAAAATACTGATAAATCGCATTAGCAACAGAATCACTGACATAAAGATGTTTTTTAATAAATTCTAAAATTTCAGATTTCTTTGCCTTAGCTTCAAACTTCTCATTCATTAGATATCTGAATCTGTTTATTTCAAGAGCAGAATCAAAACTTAGAGGCAATTGTTCAGAAAACCATGAAGGAATTGTAGGGTTCTTGTGTATAGCAGGACGAACATAGAGGTTCATTCCTTTAACATACGCATATTCATACTTGCTTCCCCCTAAAACAAAAACATCTCTTGGCTTCATTCTTTCTAAAAATCCCTCGTCAATCACCCCGATTTTCTCGCCTTCAGGAGCAATTTTAACTGTTATAAAAGATTCTTCAGGGATTGTTCCTATATTAGTAAGATAAATCACTCTTGCTAATTTTCCTTTTTTTCCAATCATATTAGTATCTTTATCATACCAAATCTTCCCATAAACATTTGATTTCTCCAAAGCATATTCTCCTGCTAAATAACTTATTATATCAAAAAAATCATTTTTAGAAAGAGTTGAATAACAATAAGAATTTCTGATTAAATTAAAGATCTCGTCAACATTCCAGACTTTATAAATTGCCATTCCATAAATCTGCTGTGCTAAAACATCCAAAGCATTTTTCGGAAAATAAACAGTATCTATTTTTTTCTCAACCATTTCTTTTTGAATAACAGAACTTTCAACTAAATCATCTCTGTCAGTTACAATAAATCTTCCTTTTGCAATATCGTGCAGTTTATGTCCTGCTCTTCCCATTCTTTGCAATGCTCTTGCACTCGACTTAGGAGAACTTAACATAATAACCAGGTCAATAAACCCAATATCAATGCCTAATTCTAAACTTGTAGAGCAAACAACAACTTTTAACTCACCATTTCTTAATCTCTCTTCAATATTATATCTTAACACCTTGCTTAATGAAGAATGATGTGCAGCAATATTATCCCCATAAGTAGTTGGAAATCTGTCTTTAAGATGCGAGACAACTCTTTCTGTTGCTGCTCTTGTGTTTGTAAAAATCAAAGTAGTTTTATGCTCTTGAATAAGAGAATCCATTAAATCATAAATATTTTTAGAAAAATCAAATTCATCAACTAAATCTTCTGTAGGGGTTAAAACAGAAATATCTATTTTTTTATCCATAGGAACTTCTGCAATTTCAACTTCCCTAAAATCGCCAATACCCACAAGATATTTAGCAACTTCTTCTAAAGGAGAAATTGTTGCAGAAAGCCCAACTTTAACCGGCCATATTTTACTTACTTCATTTAATCTTTCAAGGGTTATGCTAAGATAAGTCCCTCTTTTATTATTTAAAGCATGGATTTCATCAACAACGCAAAATTCAACTGCTCTAAAGTATTCAATAAATTTTTTTGAAGTTAAACTTATAGCTAAAGATTCTGGAGTTGTTATAAAAATATGCGGAGAATTCTTAGCCATTTTAGTTCTCTCTGCAATAGTTGTATCTCCTGTTCTTAATCCAACTCTTATTTTCTGAAGTTTAATATTGTTTTTTTTAGCAAGTTCTTCTATTTGCTCAAGAGGTTCAACAAGATTCTTATGTATATCATTTGAAAGAGCTTTTAAAGGAGAAGTATAAACTGCATAAACTTTATTTTCAAGCTGATTTTTTTCAGCTAGAATAACAAGATAATTCAAAATAGATAAAAAAGCTGTAAGAGTTTTAGTTCCTCCTGTCGGTGCGCTAATTAAAATATTTTTCCTCTCCCATATTGCACCAACCCCATATTTTTGAGTCAGAGAAAAATCACTAAACTTTGAAAAAAACCACTCTTTTACAAGGGGATGCAAAGTCTCTGCTATCTTATCTGAATTTCTCTCCACAGCTTTCTTTATGCTTGTCATTTTACAGAAAAGTCTTAAGGATATTTATACCTGCCTCTTTTAAATTTTTATAATCGTAATTATTCTACTAAAACCCTTTGGATTCTCCCAATATGCTCTAAATACATCCTCCATCTAGAAACAGGAACTCTTGGAAGCGGATTTCCCTGGTTATCTTGCCCAACTAAGTAAGTTTCATCACCTTCTGCAATTGTATTAGTATAATGTTCTCTAACAAAATTTTGAACCTCATTACTAAGAGCTGTAAGCTCTTCCATTTGTCCAGGAGTTATTCTTTTAAAAAGAGGTTCTCCGTAAAGTGCAGTAGTAAGTAATTTATTATGCCTATTAAGACGTTCTTCTCCCAAGATAACTTTAAATGCCCCAGGTTCCCCTCCTCGATTATTATTGCCAGTTTCTCTTTGTGATTCCATAACATCACCTAAATTAAAACCTTTATAAATGTTTCGATTATAAAGTAGTTACAATTCTTCTTCTATTTCCTCATTTAAAAAATCTTCCTGCTCCTTAGAAACAACAACATCCTCTTCATCTAATCCTGCTTCAATTTTATCAAGATTCTTTTTTTGCATTGGATTCTGCTTTATCTGCTCTAAAATTCCTTTTTTTTCATCAAGCTGTTTTTTTGAGTTTACCAGCTTTTGCTCTAAAAAAGAGTTTCCTTTAAACATATTAGCTAAATCATACTCTGTGTTCTTAATCCTGTTTTTAAGCTCAGCTATCTCTTCTTCTAATTTCTCTTGTTCGCTTCTTTCTTCTTCAGGCACCATTTCCATACTTTACCCAAAATTTAATAAAAAATCAAGGAACTAAGGGTTTTTATAGCTTTAGTTTTCCAGGTTATTTAATCTGACAAGCACTAATTTTATTGCTTCCTAGAACAAAATTGTTTAACTTGGTTTGCCATTATTTCTATAATAAGATAAACTCTTCTCGCTCTTGTTAAAGAACTTCTGAGAATCCACTCTCCATTCCAGTCAGGAGAACATTCAACTACCTTAACATCTTTGGGTAAGCAGTAAGCTACATCCGGCAACTCGCAAGAGCCACAACTTCCAAATAAATCTCTTTCAGATTGTTCTATTTGTGGCAAAAAATCAGTATTATACCTTTTAAGACAAATGAACCAACCTTTAAAAATACTCTTATATTTAATTTAAGATGACAATCAGACAGCCAATTGTAACAGTAGCCGGGCATGTTGACCACGGAAAAACATCTCTTTTAGATGCGCTTAGATGCAGCTCTGTTGCAGAATGTGAAGCCGGGGCGATTACTCAAAAAATTTCATTCACATTATTTCCACAAAGTGCATTGAAAAAATCATGTCCTCTAATTGAAACTCGGAAGATAGCATTAGAAATACCTGGGTTTTTATTCATAGACACCCCAGGGCATGCAGCATTTAATAACATTAGAAAAAGAGGAGGAAGCCTAGCAGACCTGGCAATTCTTGTAATAGATTTAAATGAAGGTATAAAACCGCAGACAGCAGAAGTAATACAAATTTTAAAATCTAACAAAACTCCATTTATAATTGCACTCAATAAAATTGACAAGATAAAAGGATGGCAAAAAATATCAAATGATTTAAAAGAAAATATAGAAAAACAGCCTATAAATGCAAAACAAGAATTCGAAGAAAAATTTTACACTTTGGTTGGAAGTTTAAATTCTTACGGGTTTGAATCAGATTTATTTTACAAAATAACAGACTTTACAAAAAAAATTGCAATGGTTCCATGCTCTGCAAAAACAAAAGAGGGATTGCCTGAATTAATAATGGTATTATGTGGCTTATCTCAGAAATTTCTTAAAGAAAATCTAAAATTAGGAAAAAAAGCAAAAGGAGTTGTATTAGAAATTAAAAAAGAAAATGCAATTAACTGCATAGAATCAATTTTATATGATGGAGAGTTGAAAATAGGGGATAAAATTGCAATTGCAAGTTTTAATAAGCTAATTTTCACAAAAGTAAAGGCGATTCATGAAATAATGCCGATGTCTGACAAGTTCAGACAGGTTGAAAAAGTTAGGTCTGCATCAGGAATCAGGATTTATTTAACTGATAAAGCAGAAATTCTTCCGGGAATGCCTTTTATAACTTATGAAAATGAAAAAGAAGCTGAAAATGAATTTAAAGAAATTACAGGAGAAGCAATAAAAACTGACAAACAGGGGATAATTATCAAAGCAGATTCTTTGGGGAGTTTGGAAGCTATGATTGTTTTGTTAAAACAGTCAAATATTCAAATAGTAAAAGCAGGAATAGGTTCAATAAACAAATCAGATATTCTTGCAGCAAAAGCGAATTTAGAAATAAATCCAATTGACGCAGTTATTCTTGGATTTAATGTAGAAAAAGAGGAGGAAATTAGCAATACTACAAATATAAAAATAATAACAAACGATGTAGTTTATAAATTAATTGAAGACTTGCAAAAATACCGGGAAGAAAAAAACAAAGAAATTGAAAAAGAAAGGCTTATGGGATTGTCAAATATCTGCAAACTCGAAATACTCCATAAATATATGTTCAGAAACAGCAATCCAGCAATATTTGGAATCAACATAACTACAGGAAAATTAAAGGCAAACACAGAATTAATAGATGAAAATGGGGAATATATTGGAAGAATAAAACATATTCAATCAGAAAAGAGTTCAGTAGAAGAAGCTTCTCATGGAATGGAAGTTGCCATTTCAATACCGGGAATTAATTTCGAAAGAAAATTAGGAAATAAAAAATACCTTTATTCAGCTTTAAGCGACAAGCAAATTAAAACACTGCTGAATAACAAAGATATTTTGTCAGGAGAAGAAATTTCAGTAATAAGAGAACTGCAAGTTATAAAAGAAAAAGCGCCGCAAAGAGCTGTAAAAAACTAAAAATCAGTTTAAACTCCCAATATGTTTATAAACTCGGCACCATAAAATAAATTATGTCAGATAAAAAGAAAGATGAATGTTATAAAGGCGATGCAGAAGAAATAAGAGAGCAATATGAAAAATTAAGCAAGAAATATTCTCTGCCCTTGTTTAAAGAGCTTAACGAAGACTTTGATATTGTAAAAGCAGAGTTTGGATGTGAAACTTTGCTAAGAGATATAAGAAAAGAAATTTCAACCAAATATCTTTCTGCATTAAACATTGTTGAACTTCTCTTAAACCCAAGCAATGGCTCTATGTTCCATATGTTTCTGGTTAAAAGTATTTCAAAAGAAGAAAAAGACATCCTGGATAATTTATTTGATAAAATCGGGGAGATTCAAATAGAGGGCTTTGAACTAGATGTTTATTATAATGAAAAAAAAGAGGCGGAATTTATTAAAAAAACATTCCACTTATGGCAGGAAATTAAACCAGATTTAGCAAAAGTTATCAAGTCGCTTAAGGATAACTGGAGAAAAACAAGTTTTAAAAAAGAAAAAAGTTATTTTGGTTGATAATTATTTAACGCTTCTAAAGCTTTATAAAACATTGTATTTTTATTATATTATGGGAAAAGAAGGCAGAATTGTGTTTTATGAGCAAATTGCCAAGAATAAAAGAAATTCTGTGTTTTTAATGTTTTTAATAATCCTAGTTATAATTGCCTTAGGTTCTGCTATTGGGCTGGCAGTTGGCGAAGGATATTTTTTTATTATAATGATTTTTGCAATTATTATTTCCGTATCATATGTTACAATTGGATTTTACAATTCTGACAAAATTGCATTAGCTTCTGTAAATGCCAAAGAAGCAGATAAAGTTGAGTATAAAACGCTTTATAATAGTGTTGAGTCAATGAGTCTGGCTTCTGGTATGCCGATGCCAAAAGTATATGTTATGCCCGGGGAGCAAATAAATGCATTTGCAACAGGAAGAAACCCCCAACATTCTGCTATCTGTGTTACAGAAGGAGCTTTGAAAAAACTTGACAAGCAGGAGTTAGAAGGAGTTATTGCACATGAAATTGGGCATGTTGCTAATTATGATATCAGATTCATGACTTTAACAGCTGTTTTAATCGGATTAGTTGCAATTATTTCTGAGATGTTTTTAAGAAGTTTATGGTATTCTGGTGGAGGAGGTTCAGGAGAAAAAGACAAGGGGCAGGCAATTTTTTTAATAATTGGGATTGTTTTAGCAATCCTTGCACCAATTTTAACTTACTTTGTTCAGATGGCAATTTCAAGAAAAAGGGAATACACGGCAGACGCAACTGCTGTCAAATTCACAAGAACTCCTACAGGTTTGATAAGTGCATTAAAAAAAATTAAAAATGACGCCCCAATGGAAAAAGGGAAAATCAGCAAAGCAATTGCCCCTTTATTTATCTCCGACCCATTTAGAAAAAAAATGGCAAATCTAAGTTCAACTCACCCGCCTATTGAAAAAAGGATTGAAATTCTGGAAAGAATGTAAAAAACGACAACAAAATTTAAAAATGCTTTTTTCTAAAATAGATTATGAAACATAAAAAAAGGAGTTTGGTTATATTGTTTGTATTCTTGATTCTATTTAGTATCAGCTTAACTTCAGCTACACTTTCAACAAACAAAATAGTCGATAAAAATGTAACTATCGGATTATATCTCCTTAACCTAGGAAAATTTGATATAGCAACCGGGGCTTTCACCGCAGATTTTTACCTTTCATTTAACTGTGAAAATACCTGTCCTCAGCTTGAATTTGAATTTATGAACGGAAGAGCATCAAGCTTAGAAAAGATAATAGATACTCCAAATGAAAAATTTTACAGAGTTCAGGCGAACTTAGTCAGTCCAATAGATTTAAAAAAATTCCCTTTTGATAAACAGAAATTGGAAATAATATTAGAAGATAAAAAAAAGACAACTGAAGAATTAGTTTATATTCCAGATGAAGAATCAAGTGGGATTGATGAATCAATTATTTTCATTGGATGGGAGATGGATAATTGGACAGCTTATAACAAAAATCACAAATATGACATTTATGGCGAAACTTATTCCCAGTATGTTTTTGAGATTCCAATATCAAGAATCACTGTAAACGCTTTTTTTAAAACATTTCTGCCAATTACTTTTATAATCCTTGTTATGCTTTCAAGTTTTGTACTTGATCCAGATAAGATAACTACAAGATTAGCAATGGTAGGTTCTGCATTAGTAGCGAGTGTTATGTTCCATGTCTCTCTTGCAAACCAAATACCCCCAGTGGGATATCTTACATTCATTGATAAATTTATGGTGTTAAGTTACTTTGTGATACTTATGAGTTTTATATTTAATGTGTTGTTGCTTGAACTTCATGAGCAGAAAAAAGACGAGCTTGTTGCAAAACTTCACAAAGCAACAGAATTCACAATGTTCATATTGGTTCCAATACTTTATATTATTTTATTCCTGATTTTTCTATAGATGGGTTTAAAGTTAAATGCCCCCCACGATTACTTAACACCAAGAATCAAAGATTCTTGGATGCCATCAAGAATTATTAATTCTTGAGGTCCTAAGGATTAACTCCCTAACATTTTCCTCAATTATTCTAAAAGCCATTTCCATAAAGGCACAAATTTAATAATCTCTCCTCCAAATTTTTCTTCTGTTTCATAATCCCAAGTTATAACTATGAGATTCTTACATCTTAATTCCTTACTTGCTTTAAGTAAAGCATTAATCTCTCTTTCTTTTATTTCTTCTTTTGAATTTATGTAAGTTACTTGAATTAAAATTTCTATTTTTTTATCTCTTTTTATAACAAAATCAACTTCATTTTGCTGATAATCTTTCCAGTAATAAACTTCAAATGAGTTTTCTTTTGCTTTTCTCCTTTGCAATTCAAGAGCAACCTCATTTTCTATAACCTTTCCCTTGTTTTCTGAAAATTTGAATCCTATAGTATTCATTAACCCAGAATCAATACAATAAACTTTTTTAGGAGCTATAAATTGCTGTTTCAATTTAAAATCAAATCTTTCTAATCTAAATATTAAAAAAGTATTTTCAAGATATGAAATCCAATTAGATATTGTAGATACATGTTTAATATTAAATATCCTTGCTAATTTGCTGTAAGTTATTTCTTCAGAAGAATTTGTTATGAGATATTTAGCAAGTTTCTTTATTTCTTCTTTTTTAGAAATATTATATCTCAATAAAATATCTTTTGTGAGTATATCTTCATAAATTTTTGAGATCATTCCCTTTCCAAATTTATATGCTTCTGGAAATCCTCCAATTTCCAAATATTCCTGCAAAGTCTTCATAATTTCTGCTTTTTCTTGTGTGGTATATACTTTATTTTCTTTAACTTCCTTTAATTTTAAAAATTCTTTAAATGAAAAAGGAAATAGAATTATATCTAAATATCTCCCAGTTAAATGAGTTGATAGCTCTCCAGATAAAAGTTTAGAGTTGCTTCCAGTTAGAATTATCTTTTTTGTCCTTCTTAATCTGTTTACAAATAGTTCCCAATTATCTACATTTTGAATTTCATCTAAAATTATGTAATCTATGTCTTCATAAAGTTCATAGAATGATTCTAAAATCTTATTCAAATCGTCACTTTTTAATCCTGCTAACCTTTCATCATCAAAGTTAATATATGCGAATTTGTGAGGTTTTGCTAATAAATAAGAAAAAATAGATTTTCCACATCTTCTTATTCCTAAAATGGCGAGTATGTTAGGATATTTTAAGGATTCTTTGCTTTTGTTTAATCCAGTTCTTTCTATTATTTTTTCTTCTTTTTCTATCTTTTCCAGTTCTTCTCTTTGCTCTTTGATTATACTCTTAAAGTCCATATTATAGTAATAGAAAGGTTATTTATAAAGCTTTCTATTGTTATTAGTAAGCTTTAGGGTGTTAACGCCCCCACGAGATGTTAAACCTTAGGTTAAGGTTCTCACGAGGAAAATGGAGACTTTCTCGACGATAAGGTTTTTTCATGTTTTAAGTTAAGGTTTCATTTGAACTTTTATAAAATTAATAGAAATAACGCTCCCGAGCAGAGTTTAACCTTAGGTTAAGGTTAGCAATATAGTAAAAGAGTTAAGTGTTTCTATTGACTTATTAAATTAGATCAACCATCCAGTCATATTTGTATTCTTGGATTACTGGAAGAATTTCAAAATCTTTAATGACTTTTAAAAATTTAGCTCTTATTTCTTTTAAGATGCTATCGAAATCTGCATAATCCTTTGCACACACCCCTATAGAAAAATCCCATTTCCCTGAATTTTTAGCAACATAAATTATTTGCCTATGTGATTTTAAAAAATTAATAAAGAGTTCTTCTTCTTGAGGTTTAATGTTTAATAAGGCAAATCCCACATAAACATATAAGGGATAACCCAATAAGGCAGGGTTAACAAAAGCATGGTACTGTCTTATCAACTTATTTTGTTCAAGTCTTTTAATACGATACTTAACAACATCTCTGGGTAATCTTGCTTTTTTTGCTATCTCACTAATTGTCTGTCTCGCATTTAATTGTAATTGCTCAATAATTTTCTTATCTTTTTCATCTAATTTGAATTTTTCTCCATATTCCAATTCTATTCTATGAGTCATGTTATCTATATTGGATGTATATTTATAAATCTTTCTCCATTTTGGATAATTTTCTAAAGTTAAGTATTTATAGTACATAATAGAACTACTTATTAATGACAAAATGGAAAATAAGAAAATACTCCGCGTCTATGATAGTGGGGCTAAAAGGTATGAAGAAGTAATGAAAGAATATTGGCACATTCCCAGAGAGCCATTCATAGCTTCGCTTGGATTTAAGCGAGGAGAGAGGATATTAGAATCAGCTGTTGGAACAGGTCTAAACCTCCCCTACTATCCTATTGGAACTCATATTTTAGGAATTGATATTTCTAAGAGAATGCTTGGCGAAGCAAGAAAGAAACAAGTTTTAGCTAATATTGAACTTGAAGAAGGAGACATTCATTCTTTAAGATTTCCAGATAGTTATTTTGATTCGGCTGTTTCAACTTTTACTTTATGCGTTGTTGAGAATCCTAAGAAAGCTCTTCAAGAGATTATAAGGGTAACGAAATCAGGATCTAAAATAACTTTGCTTGATTATTGTAAATCAAGAAATCCATCTGTTACTAAATGGCAAGAGCTAATTCATTATCATGCTTCAAATATAGGATTTCCAAAAGATGTGATTGTTTGGGATTCTTTAATGGATTATGATAAACTAATCTATCATTCCAATCTTCCAATTGAAGTTGAGAGTGATGAAAGAATTGAGAGTGAAAATCCTTTTTCTACTGGATGTAAAATTATTTTGAGGAATAGAAAATGAGAATAGCGGGTATTTACAAAACAAATAGAAATGTTGGCTCACAATTAGTTAGAACAGGAGAAACTCCTGAAGGAGTTGATAGTGTTGATTGGCCTTTAGGTTTACAAATTATTCTTGGAATAGCAAAACAAGAAGGACATGAAATCGACTTATTTTTACCGAATGGTTCGAAAGATAATGGGAGATTAATTCAATTTAATCCAGATATTGTCTTGTATTCTTGCATGACCAATCAGTTTCCATTTGTATTAGATTTTCATAATGGATTGAGAGGAGTTAAACCTAACTTAGTTTCTGTAATCGGGGGTTATCATCCTTCAGCAAAACCAGATGTAGTTAAAGATGGATTTAATTACGCAGTAATTGGAGAAGGAGAACAAACTTTTAGAGAATTACTAAAAGGAATTACTTCAGAAAATAGAGATTTTTCCAATATAAGTGGAATTTCTTTTTTAAGAGACGGACAATTAGTAGTCACACCAAGAAGGGAAAGAATTTCTAACTTGGATGATTTGCCAGAGCCGTATATTAATGATAGTCTTTTAGCTCAGAAGTCTAATTATTTGGGTTATCCTTCTCAAAGGATAAGAGTTAGTGGCTATTCTGAATTTTCAAGAGGATGCACTTTTGATTGTAACTTCTGTGCTTCACCAAATGTCTTAGGAAGAAAACTTGTTTATAGAAGCCCTGAAAAAGTCGCCAAACATTGGAGAGAACAGTATGAAAAATATGGAATAAATGATTTGTTTTTAACTGATTTGAATCCAACATTAAATCCTCAAAAATTAGAGAGACTATCGGATGCTTTAATTGAAGAAGGAATTAACGAAACAGTATCTTGGGCATTTATGTCGGGTTTTAAGAATATAACTCCTACTCTGCTGAGAAAATTAAGTGAAGGTGGAAGTAAATTCATTTGTTGGGGGCTTGAAAATGTTACTCAACCTTCTTGGATTAAAGATGAAACAAGAAAATTGCCTTCTATTGAAGCAATGAGAGAAACTCTTAGTTGTTCAGAAAGTAATGGAATCATGAATGAAGGATTTTACATAATTGGTTGGCCTAATGAAACAAGACAAGATTTAGAAAGGGCAATGGAAACACTTCCATTACTACCTTTGCATATGATCAGACCATCAATTTATACTCCTCTTCCTGGAGCAGTTAATTTTGACATTGCAGAAAAACAAGGAGTCTTAACAGAAACTAATTTCTCAAAGTATGATACTCAACACTTAGTTTTCAAACATCCTAATTTTTCACAAGGAGAATTGGAAGGTTTACAAATGGAATTTTTAAAAAGATTTTATAATCATCCAACTTATAAAACAAGAGTAAGTGAATTTGTTAGAATTAACCCCCAATATAAAGAATGTTTTGATGATTTTTTGGGAATAATGCAAAAATATCTAAAAAGTGTTTAAAATAAAAGATATATTCCTTATGTAGTTAAACGCCCCCCGAAACTCATTCATAAAAATTTTACATTCGCTGTGTAAACACCCTTGCGGGAGCGTTTAACCAAATTTGACAGAATTTAGGCTTGTTTTTACACATAAAGTCGTGCAATTGTTAACCTTAGGTAACATGCCCCCACGAGGATTTGAACCTCGAACAATTCCTCTTCGCTGTTTCTTCCTACTCCTTAAGGAGAGGTAGTGTTAGGAGACCTAGAGAACATATTTGTTCTCTGGTCCAGAGAAAATTTATTTTCTCTTGGAACCTTGGTTCTCCCACATCCGCAAGGAATTATTATATCCAAGTTTAACTATAGGAGCTGATGTTTGTATAATTTTATGTAGTTTTATATAATTTTATAAAATATAATTTATTTAATAAGTTATGGTTATTAAAAGGAAAAAATTGATTTTAAATACAATTGGGATATTTTTTATAATATTGGGAATTGTGGCAGCAATTAATACTTCTGTTAAAGTTCATCCTCAGGAATTCTTGTGGTTTTGTTATTTTTCCTTGATCATTCTTGGTGTTGGGGTACTAATTAGAAATTCTTTTATTGTTTCAAGTCAAGTTAATATGCTCGCAATTCCTGCTGTAATCTGGATAGTAGATTTTGCCTACGTTTTATTTACTAAAAAAAGTTTTTTTGGAATAACTAATTATTTTTTTGAAAGAGGGGACATATTATCAAAGATTATAACTTTACAGCATTTTATAACAGTTCCTTTGGCTATTTTTTGTATTTTTTTGATAGGCTATAAACGAAAAGATTCTTGGAAACTAAGTTTTGTTTACATCTCTTTAATGTTTTTTATTTCTAGGTTATTTGCTAGTAGCACACGAAATGTTAATTGTGTTTACAAATTCTGTGGGAATATTTCATTTAACCCGGTTCTTTACCCTTTTGCATGGTTCGTAATTTTATTTTTAATGGTTATTGCTACTAACCTTATCCTGAATAAATTTCTTATAAAAAAGAGTTAATTTTTAACATTCCACTTTCAAGTAGTTCTAAAACTTTAAATACTAATAGGGGTTAAATTAGTTACGAAATACAACTAGAAGTAAATAAAGAGGGGATACATACAACATATTGTATGTACTATTAACTAATAATATTTAAAAATGATATGTCCTTTTTGTCAGAGCGAAGAAACAAAGGTAACAGATAAAAGAGCTTCAAGCGGAGCAATTAGAAGAAGAAGAGAATGTTTAAAATGCTCTAAGAGATTTACAACTTATGAGAAAATTGAACCAATTGAAAGGTATGTTATAAAAAAAGATGGCAGAAGAGAACCCTTCAACAGAGATAAGATATTTTTAGGCATTATAAAATCCTGTGAAAAACGAAATATAAGCCACGAACAAGTTGAACAAATTGTGTCTGAAATTGAAAATAAAATAATAAAAAAGAACAAAGAAGTTCCAACAGCTAAAATTGGAGAGGCAGTTATGAAAAACTTAAAAAAATTAGATAAGATAGCTTACATAAGATTTGCATCAGTTTATAGGGATTTTAGAGATATAAACGATTTTACAAAAGAATTGAATTCATTATAAAAATGGTTAATAAAATAAGATTATGTAAACAGGAAATTTCCAATACCTTATTTTGTAAAGGAGAACGATGGTAAACAAAATAAGGAAACGTGATGGAAGTGTTGTTGTGTTTCAGGAAGAAAAAATAAAAGAAGCTATTTGGAAAGCAGTAAAAGCTGTTGGAGGTTCTAATAGAAAAAGAGCAGAAGAATTAGGAGAAATTGTCTGTAACCAGATTAATAAAAAATATAATGAAAATGGAATTCCAGATGTAGAAGAAGTTCAGGATTTGGTTGAAAAAACATTAATTGAAGAAAAGCATGCAAAAACAGCAAAAGCATATATTCTTTATAGAAAAAGCCACGAAGAATTAAGAAATGTAAAAGGGCTGTTTGATACTATAGAAGCTGTTGACGATTATATTGGATTAAATGATTGGATGGTTAAGGAGAATTCTAATATGGGTTTTTCTTTGCAAGGGTTAAATAATTATATTGCAACTAAAATAGTTTCAAATTACTGGATTAGAAGAGTTTATCCAGAAGCAATAAGAAAAGCTCATGAAAATGTGGATATTCATATTCATGATTTAGGCACACTTGGAGCTTACTGTGCTGGCTGGGATTTGAAAGATTTGTTATTAACTGGATTTAGAGGTGTTCCTGGAAAAGTAGAGTCTAAACCTCCAAAACATTTTAGAACTGCGCTAGGGCAGATGGTTAATTTCTTTTATACGTTACAAGGAGAAACAGCAGGAGCACAGGCATTTTCAAATTTTGATACTTTATTAGCCCCTTTTGTTAAATATGACCATTTAGAATATGATGAAGTTAAACAGGCAATTCAGGAATTTTTATTTAACTTATCTGTTCCTACAAGAGTCGGTTTCCAAAGTCCATTTACAAATATCACAATGGATTTGAAAGTTCCAGAATATATGAAAAATGAGCCAGTTATAATTGGAGGAAAATCTATGCAGGAAACTTATGGCGAGTTTCAGAAAGAAATGGATATGATTAATATGGCTTTTGCAGAAGGTATGATGGAGGGAGATGCAAGTGGGAGAGTTTTTACATTCCCTATACCTACATATAATATAACTTCTGATTTTGACTGGGATAACCCCAACTATAATCTTATCTGGGAAATGACTGCGAAATATGGAATTCCTTATTTTTCAAATTTTATTAACTCAGATATGAAACCAGAAGATGCAAGAAGTATGTGCTGCAGACTTCGCCTCGATCAGACAGAATTAAGAAAAAGAGGAGGAGGATTATTCGGAGCAAATCCTCAAACTGGAAGCATAGGTGTTGTAACTATAAATATGCCAAGATTAGGATTTACTGCAGTTGATGAACAGGATTTTTTTGCACGTTTAGGAGAGTTAATGGAATTGGCAAAAGAAAGCTTGGAAATAAAAAGAAAATCTCTTGAGAAATTTACAGAAATTGGATTATATCCTTATTCTAAATTTTATTTAAGGCATGTTCATAAAAGATTTGGAAATTATTGGAAAAATCATTTTGCAACTATTGGATTATTGGGTATGAATGAGGCAATTATGAATTTTATGCCTGGAGAAAATATAGCAACTGCTAAAGGAAATGAATTTGCAATTAAAGTTCTTAAGTTTATGAGGGGTAGATTAGAAGAATTCCAGAAAGAGACAGGGAATATATATAATCTAGAAGCAACTCCTGGAGAAGGGACAACATATAGGTTTGCAAGAAATGATAAAAAAAGATTTGGAAGGATAATTGTTGCTAATGAGGAAGCTTTTAAAAATGGAGCTAAACCATATTATACAAACTCGACTCAACTGCCAGTTAATTACACCCCGGATTTATTTGAAGCTTTAGAACTTCAGGATAATCTTCAGACGCAATACACTGGAGGAACAGTTTTTCACGCATTTATTGGAGAGAAACTTTCTGGACAAGCTGTTAAGGTTCTTGTTAAGAAAGTAGCTGAAAAGTTTTCCTTGCCATACTTTACAATAACCCCCACATTTTCAATTTGTCCCATACACGGGTATTTGGCTGGGGACCATGAGTACTGCCCAAAATGTGATAATGAAAATGGTTTTTCTAATGCAACTGAAAAAGCATCACGAGCTCAGGTAATTGTTGAAGCAATTTATAATAATAAAATTGGGGATTCTATTATAGATACCCATCATCAAGATGCAATTGACATTAATTTAAAAAAAGGAGGTGAAATTTAAATGACAGGTGAAAAAAGAACAAAATGCGAAAGATTTACCCGTGTGTGCGGTTATTTAAGGCCAGTTGAAATGATGAATGAAGGCAAACAAGCAGAGGTTTCTGATCGTATCATGTTCAATGTAGCTGAAAAATGATGAAAATCAAGGCTATTCAAAAAACAACTTTAATTGATTACCCTGGAAAAATAGCTTGCACTATATTTATTCATGGGTGTAATTTTAAATGTGGTTTCTGCCATAATCCTGAATTAGTTATTTATGAAAAAGAAAAGGACATTAATGAAAATGAAATTTTGACTTTTTTGGAAAAACAAAGAAAATATTTAGAGGGGGTTTGTATCAGCGGAGGAGAACCCTTAATCTCCTTGAACTCAGAGTTTATAAAAAAAATAAAGTCTATGGGTTATTTGATTAAAATTGATACAAATGGGAGCTATCCTGATAAATTAAGCGAATTAATCTCTAAAAATTTAGTTGATTATATTGCTATGGATATAAAATCAAGCAGAGAAAATTATCCCAAGCTTGTTAATTCTAGGGTGAATTTAAATAAAATTGAAGAAAGTATTAAAATAATTTCCTCTCTTCCTGATTATGAATTTCGGACTACAATTATTGAAGAAATTCACAGCAAAGAGGAAGTCGAAAAAATAATTAAATGGGTCAGTGAATTTGCAGGTAAAAAAATAAAAAGGTTCGTTTTTCAGGGTTTTAAGAAACAACATAAAATAATTGATGATAAATTTAAAAATTACAAAGATACTAATGAAGAGTATCTATATAAATTAAAAGGAATAGCTCAAGAATACTGCAATGAGGTAATTATTAAAGCATGAAAAAAATATGTATTGTCGGAAAGGATATGGAAAATTCAAAAAAACTTAAAGAGCATCTGTTAAAGCTGGGATTTGAATACTCTGAAGAAAATCCATCACTGGTTATTGCATATGGAGGAGATGGGACTCTGCTTATTGCTGAAAGGCAGTTTCCTGGTGTGCTTAAAATTCTTGTAAAAGACAGCAATACATCAAGTAAAGCATGCAATTTGCATATTGAAGATATTATAAAAAAATATCTTGCCCATGATTATGAAATTGAAATTATAAATAAATTAAAGGCAATTGCAAATTTATCTTCAAAAACAAGGGAATTAACAGGAATGAATGATATTGTTATAAGAAATACTCTGCCAACAGAGGCAGTCAGATTCGAAAGTTTCATTAACAATAAACTAATTGGAGAATTTATTGGAGATGGGGTTGTAATCGCAACTCCTTATGGAAGCACAGCTTATTTCCATAGTATTACAAGAAAAAACATTTGTAATGGTATAGGGATTGCATTTAATAATATAACTGCTGAAAAACCGCTGTTAAATTTAGAGAATAAAGAGAGAATCAAATTTAAAATATTAAGGGGCCCTGCTGTGCTGGTTGCAGACAATAACAGGGATTTTATTAATCTTGAAAAAGGGGACGAAGTGGAAATTTTTCAAGGTGATGAATTTGCAAAAATAATCAGATTTAGGCAATGATTTAAATAAATTAAATGTCTAAAGATTAAAGCAAGCAGGTTAAAATATATGGTAAAAATAAAACTTAAACGAATTAATAATGATGCAGTAACCCCTTTCTATGCAAAAGAAGGGGATGCAGGACTGGATTTATTTTCTGTAAGTGAGCATATATTAAAGCCAGGAGAAAGATGCCTTGTAAAAACAGGATTAAGTTTTGAAATACCAAGGGGCTATGAAATTCAAATTCGCCCAAGAAGTGGATTAGCTTTAAAAAATGGAATTTCTCTTGTAAATTCTCCAGGGACAGTTGATTCAGGTTATAGGGGGGAAATCTGCATTATTGTAATAAATCATGGAAATGAAAATTTTGAAATCAATAAAGGCGACAAAATAGCACAGGCTGTTTTAAATAAATTTGAAAATGCAGAAATCGAAGAAGTTGAATGTCTTGAAGGAAGTTTAAGAGGTGAAGATGGTTTTGGAAGTACAGGAAATTAATAAATATATATTTTAACTTATAATATTATTTATAAATAAACAGAGTTTTTTATTTTAATGAATAACAAATGCATCAAGTTAACAGGAATGTTATTGCCAGTTAATGGAGATGATCCTGAAGCATTCGCTACATCAGGAGCAAGAGGATGTTTTAGTGAAAAACCCTCATTTAAAATTCAGGAAGATGAAGAGAAAAGAGAGGATTACAATCAAAGAAAAGAGTTAATCTTCAGAGAAACATCTGGAAGAGGTCATGGAGCTGTTTTAGACCAGTCTGCTTTTTTATTTTCAGCTGATAATTTAAGCAGGGCATCAACTTTATTTTTGTGTGCTCCGCAATACGCTTCTCACTTGCAGCAGTCATTAAGAAGAGCAACTGCTGAGAGAGGATTTGTAAATGCTGACAAAGATGCGGATAAATTAATGAGCCATCAATTTAGGCTATATGAAAAAATGTTGGAAGGAGGTATTCCTCCTGAAGATGCAAGGTTTATACTTCCTTTAGGTACAAAAACAGCAATACAAACAAAATTAGATGCAAGAGAATTAATACACCTTTATTCAATGTCTAAAAGAGCAAACGCCCCTGATGAAGTAAAAGATACTGTCAGGGAAATGTATCGTTTGGCACAGGAAGTAGCTCCAAGAATGATGGAAGATAGAGAAAATAGTATGGAAGTCTTGTCGTGGTTGCCCGCACCCCAATTATTTGCATTAGATAATAAAACAATCGAAAATTTAGTAAGATCTGCACAAGATAAAGTTACACTTTTGGGGTCTGAAACAATACTTATAGATAAGGATGAAATAGAACAAGCTATTAAAAAAAGAAATGAAGCATTACTATCATGTTTAAAACATGTTCATTTTACATATTTAGCTCCAATGTCTATTGCAACATTTCATCAGGCAACAAGACAGAGAACATGGGACCAAAGTGTTCAGGCTATTCCAAATGCAGTTCGCAAAAGACAATATGTTACTCCTCCAACTATCTCTGAAACTAGATTTAAAACTCCTTATTCTTCCTTATTAAATGATTCTTTTGATTATGCTAATGCAAACACCCACCCAAATTCTTTTTTAGCATTGCCTCATGCATTAGAAGTTTATGATATAATCCATATAAACGGGTGGAATGCTATTCATTCTATTGCAAAAAGAACATGCGCAAAAGCTCAATGGGAAATAAGAGATATTGCCTGCAAAATGGCTGATGAAATTAAAAAAGTTTATCCTGAATTGGGAGAGTTTATAGGGCCTCAATGTGAAGTTTATAGCAGATGTCCTGAAAGCAACCCATGTAAAACAGATTTTAGATAATATGAAAAAACAAAAAGACAGACCTAATTGGGATGAAAGTTTTATGTCAGTAGCTGTTGATGCAGCAACAAGGTCAAGTTGCAAATATCTTCACACAGGAGCAGTTATTGTAAAAGATAAAAGAATAATTGCTACCGGATATAATGGTGCTCCTCCAGGAATTGAAAACTGCTTAAATATAGGGTGCAGAAAAGATAAAGAAAACATAAAATTTAATGATAAGGGAAAAGGTATTTGCAGAGGAACTCATGCAGAAATGAATGCAATGGGGTTAGTCGAAAGAGAAAGATTAATTGGAACTACCATGTATAGTGTTTATTTTCCCTGTTCTGCATGTGCAAAAGCAATTGTAGCACAAGGAATTAGAAAAGTTGTATATTGTTTTGTTTATGCTGAACCAGATTCATTAACAAACGAACTTTTTGATGAAAGTAATACCACTCTTAGAAAGCTTAATTTTGATGTTGAAGCTCAAAATTTAAGGAGATTAAGAATATTCGAACAGCAAAATCTTAATAAAAGCCGTTAAAATGATGTACCCTTTAATAGCTCAAAAAAGAAGTTATTGGTGTGTTCCAGCATGCCTTGAAAGTATTTTAAAAGCAGAATCTTTTGGTGTTTCACAAGAAGAAATCGCAAATAACTTAGGCATTAAAGAAAATGGATTTAATTTTAATAGAGCAAGATTAACTAATTTTACGGGCAGTTATGGATTATATCTTGGATTTGAAAGTCCGTTTTTAGGGGCAATAGAAGATGACTTAATTTTAAAACAAATTAATAAAAAACATATTTTAATTGCAGGAAAATTTAGAGGAAAAAAGCATTGTATTCTTGTTTTAGATTATAATTATCCAAGTGATTTTGCTTTTGTTTATGACCCGTCTTTAAAAAGACCATTCCAAATAAGTATTCCTAAAATTAAAGAAGCAATTAATGCAAGGGAAGATTTAAGAAACGGATATTACCTAATATCTAGTTAACTAATGATAAACTCTTGCTAATTTAGAAATATCTGGATCAGCATTCCATGAATCAGGATACCTGTCCCATTCTTCAGGATAATCATCAATTTTATATCCTAATTCTTCTAATTTTGACCTTGACTGATTTCGCCCATGCCCTTCTGCTTCTGCTTTTGATTGTGCCGCAATAAGTTTTTTTAAATCTTCTGCTGAACCTGCTTCTGCTCCAGCATACATAAGAAAATTGTCAATGGGAAAGCTTAAATCTTTATAAGACGATTCTCTAATTTGGTCTATTTGGTTTTCTAATCTATCTCTATCAATATAAAGTCCGTATAAGTGTAATGAACTGCTTCTGTCTATATAAGAACCAACCTTTATAGGAACTCCTAGCATATCTGAAATTTTTTGTGCTAACAATTTCTGAAGTTCTACCTGCCCTATATTATTTTCATTCCATGCTTTTAACAAATCTCTTGACCTCCATTCAGTTAAATAGTTCATTACAATATCCCCACTCTCATCTTCTAAAAATCTTAAATTTCCTCTCTGCCAACAAGGCGGATCCTCTTGTTCTAAAATAATATCTTCTCCTGGACGCCATGTTGTAAACTGATAATCTCTTCCAGTTATTCTTCGTTTTTCATCCCAGTCATTTTTAATTCTTCTAAAAACAAAAGGCAACTGATCTACAATTCTTTCATTATATGTATATCCCCAAAAGTCCGGATTTTCAGGAGATTTTTTCCAATGGTTATGTATGCCGTGTGTAACTTCCAGAATATATTGCATAACTCCGCGAGCATCATCATGAACTGCTGGTGAAAAAACTTTTGGTTCACTTAATGGATGTGATATATTTACAGTTATATCTGCATCATAACCTAAAGTCATGCCATCTGTTTGTTTTGGTGTCTCTACCCTCGCCCCATAATCGTGGCAGGCAATAATTGATTTACACACTCCTTCTGCAAGATTTTCTGCATTAATCACAATTGAAGGGATTCTGCCATCTCTTCTTAAATAACTTTGCTCATCTCCTTTCATGATTTAACTAAATAAACTTTATTTAAAAACTAAACTATACTGAAAAATATATAATTAAATTATTTAACCTGTTCAAATCCCAGATTAAAAATGGACCCGAAGGTACTCAAGAAGAAACTTCTTGGTAAGTTTTATTTTTGCAAATAAAACTGATTTGAACCTGTTCAAATCCCAGGTTAAAAATGGACCCGAAGGGATTTGAACCCTCGACACCTGGCTTAAAAGGCCAGTGCTCTGACCAGACTGAGCTACGGATCCATGTATTACAGTTGATTTTAAAAGATAAAATTAGTTTTTAAACCTTATCTCCCTAAAGATTTAAAAATAAAATCTTCCATTAATTAAGATGAACAGAAACCAAATAGTTAGCATTGTTATGGTTGCAATTTTTATCTTAATAGTTGCGGCTTATATTTTGTATAAGAATAATCCTGGCAATGTTGATGAACAAGTTGCAAAGTGCATAGGTGAAAAAGCAGTTGTATGCACACAAACTGGATGCCATGCATGTGAGATTCAGGAAAATTTGTTCGGAGAAAATTTCAAATATATTAATGAAATAGACTATCGTAACGACACTGAAAAAATATGTGCGGAAATTACAGCAACACCCACATGGATTATTAATGGGGAATTATATAAAGGTGTTAAATCAATAGATGAATTAAAGGAGATTACAAGATGTTAAAATGGTTGAACTAACTTTGCCTGCTGTTATTACCCTTGCACTTGCAGATTCTGTTAATCCGTGTGAATTAGCTGTTTTATTTATGATTTTAATTGCTATAATGATGTATAATCCTAATAAAAAATCTAAAGTTTTATTTGCAGGATTAGCATTTACTTTTTCTGTTTTTGTTATGTATTTTATTTATGGAGCAATTATAATTACCTTATTTACCGGACTTAAAGAAGTTTTAAGTGAGTTAAGCAAATATATTTATGTGTTTTTTGGATTTTTGGCAATTGCTTTAGGACTGCTGGGGATAAAGGATTTTATTGCTTATCGCCCAGGCACAATTGGAACAGAAATGCCTTTGATGTTACGTCCAAAAGTTAAGAAGATAATTTCTAAAATTACTTCTGTAAAAGGGGCATTTTTAACAGGTATTTTTGTAACTTTATTTTTGCTTCCATGCACAATTGGGCCTTATTTTGTTTTTGGGAGTTTAATAAGCCAGAGCTTGATTTTAAGCATGAGTGAAAAATTTGGCATAATTGTTAAGTCTCTCCCTTGGCTTTTGATTTATAATATTATTTTTGTTCTTCCAATGCTGATTATTACTTTTTTAGTTTATTTTGGAGTAACAAGTGTCCAGAAAGCTCAGAACTGGAAAGATAGAAATATTAAATATCTACATTTAATTGCGGGAATTGTTCTTCTAGCACTTGGAGTTGCAATGATTTTCGGATTGATTTAAACTGAAGAAACATTTAAATAGCTAGTATGCATATCAAATGCATACTAAATACACATTAAATCACATATGGCTGAAACAATATCTGCACGAGTTGAACTTGACGATTATACTAATCGGGTTCTTGGGATAATTAAAATAAAATTCGGGCTTAAAGACAAATCAGAAGCTTTAAACAAATTTATTGAACTTTATGGAGATGAGGTAATTGAAAAAGATGCGACAGAAGAATATGCAAAAAAAGTTATTCTGACAGTAAAAAAGCACATGGAAAAATACAATTCTCGAAAAATGAGTATAGAAGAACTTGATGAATTATGCGAGGTTTAAATGTTTAATTTTGATTTGACAGATGAATTAAGAGTTATAATCAAAAAACTTGCAAGAAAAGATAAAAAAAGAGTAGAGATAATAAATAAAAAAATAAAAGAGATTATAAACTGTGATTATACTTCTATCCAGCATTATAAAAACCTAAGGCATGATTTAAAAGATTTCAAAAGCGTCCATATAGATACAAGTTTTGTTTTAATATTTAAAGTAAATTTATCTTCTAATTCTGTCCTATTTGTTGACTTTGACCATCATGATAAGATATACAGCAAAAGATGTATTAATTACATATAAAACATCGCAATAATATTTTTAAATAGGTTTATTATTCTTGTTTTATGTTAACAAGAAACGAGTGCCTTCAAAAAGCAGATGAACACTTAAGAGAAGCAGAAGAACTTTTAAAGAAGTCTAAGAAGCATCTTGAAATTGAGACAATTTATAGAAGCGATGTGCTTATAATAGGGCAGTCTCTTTTAGCTCAAACTTACTTAGAAAGAGCTAAATATGATAAAAAATAATCCTATTTTCTCTCAATTTTCCAGTTTCTAATTCAGAAAGCCTTAAATCCTAGATTATTTTATTATTAATATGATTAGAAACAAATTCAGGATTAAAACATGGCAGATACCTAAGAATACAGATATGACTCCTTATTGGAGAGTTATTGAAAAAATTATAAAGGAATCTGATATTATTATCGAAGTTCTTGATGCAAGAATGCCTGAGCTTTCACAAAATGAGCAAGTTGAAGAACTTGCAAAGAAATTTAAAAAAGAGCTTATTTTTGGCTTAAATAAATCTGATTTAGTTCCTGAAAAACAGCTTAGAAATAAATTAAGGAAATTAAAGAAATCGGGAAATGCATTTATCTTGTCTTCATCTGCAAAATTTGGAATCAGCAAGTTAAGAGATTATATTTTTAATTTGGCGCATGGCAAAGAGGATTTTAAAATAGGTATTTTAGGGTATCCAAATACTGGCAAGTCATCTTTGATAAATGCTTTACTAAGAAGGCATAAAGTTAAGGTAACTTCACGGGCAGGAACAACTCACGGACAGCAATGGGCACGACTTAAAGAAAATATATTAATTATAGACAGTCCTGGGGTAATTCCATTAGGAAATGATGATGAAGTAAAATATGCTCTTATTGGCTCTAGAAATGTTGAGAGAATTCACAATTTAGAAGCAGTTGCAGAAGCAATAGTAAATTTATTTGAAGAAAAAAACAACTTTAAAAAATTTTATAACATTTCTAATTCAGAAGATGATTTTGAATCTCTTATAAATGCAATAGCACTTGAAAAAAAATTCCTTAAAAAAGGCGGAATACCAGACGAAACGCGTGTTTGGGAGCTTATTGTAAGAGATTGGCAGTCAGGAAAGTTAAACTTAAAAGTGAATTAATATTAGTAACATTTTAAATAAATTGGGCATAACTTTAGCACTAAAAATTCTTTTGTGCATTAAATGGCTTATTCATTTTTGTTATCATAAATCTTGGGCTTCCAAAACCAGAATCAACAGAGTTTATCATTAAATTATCGACAACTGCTTTGAAAAATCCTCCTATTCTTGGAATTCTTGACTGCTGTGAGAATAAATTAATTATATCATTTATTTCTTCCTTATTAAGCATAATTTTTGTATGAATAATTGAATTCATCTTTCTTGCACTTACTATTTTCCCAGGCCCGGGGCAGTCAACACTTGCAACTGATAAATCATCAATTAATGTCTGAATTTTTCCCAAATCAAGATGCCTTATCTCCTGTTTTAAAACTCTTTGTGGTTGTTTTATAAATATTTTGGGATTTGTCCTTGTTCTCTGAACAAAAAACCTGCCTGATTGCGGTTCATAGACAGCGGGATATGAAGGTATTAACCTAACTGATTCTTCTGCCTGATTTTCTTTTGTTAAAATTGGCTCAGTTCTTTCTATTATTTCAAGTTCATCCCTTGGGATAAAATTAAAGAGAACTGCTTTTGTAAATTCCCTTAAAAAGTGCAAAGAATATATTTGCTCTGCCATTTATAAATTAAGATTTGTTTATATTGTCTTGTTTTATTGAAGGGAACATATTTGTTCTTTGAGCAGCTGGCTGGGGCAAATGCCCTGCCGGATTTGCCGGAGGATATTGTGGTAAGGTGTTTATCTGAGGCTGTTGTAAGGGATGCCCTCTCACTCTTTCTTCCATAAGTGTAAGCCCTTTTGCAATAATTTTATTTTGCTCAAGAAGCTTATCTAATTTATCAATAAATTCTTTTTCTTCTTTTGTAATGCCTGCACTTCCATGTTTATCAATGAAAGTTTTTGCAGAAATTTCAAAAAGGTTAATCATCCTTGTAAGATTATCTGAAAGTTCATCAAATTTTTTAGAAAGATTTGTTAAAACTCTCTGCAATGTAACAAAATTCTCAACTAAAAGCTTATCCATCTCAATTCTTCTCGCATCAGCAGAATGTATTATATTCTGTGGTTTTTCAGCATGATTAATGCTCCCTTTTTTCTTAACCATATAATTCATAAGGAATATCAATTTATAAATTTATTGAAAGACATAGATTAGCTATCAAATTTAACCAACAAGGTAAATAAAAAGAAGTTTGTAAATGTAGTTATATCAATCTTAACATATTAAAATACAAATAATCTGCTGTTTTATCCAAATAAATTCTTTGCCTTATGCTGAAGCTCTTTTGCAAGCTCTGCTTTTTTCCTTGCAAGCTCCTGCTCCTGAATAATCTCATGCTCTTTTAATTTATGTTCAAAATGTTTTCTCATATTTTCCTTAAGCAAATTCTCTCTTTTTTTAAGTTCATTAAGCATCTCACGATGCATTCTTTCTGCAAGGTCTCTTTTTAATTTTTCTTTTTCATGCCTGAACTTTAGCTCTTCATTTTTTTTGACAAGCTGAAGTTTTTCTGCCAAGGTTCTTTTTTCAGAAGCAAGATTTAATGCTTTTGCTCTCTGAGATTCAACAATTGCTTTTTCTTTTAACTTTAATCCCTGTTCTCTTGCCTTATACTTCTCTTCAAGCTCCTTAATGTGATTTTCAAGTCTTGCTCTTTCAATCATGACTCTGTTTGCCAAATTATATGAATATTGTTTCTTCAAATTTTCTGTCAGCTCACTTGTTTTTTCAGAGATGCTCTTTCTCAAAATTTCCCCGTATTCTCTTTGCAATTTTTGTTTAAATGCCTTTTTACTTTTTGAAGAAACAACCTCTGTTTTTCTTTTCCACTCCCTTACTTTTTGCCTATACTCTTTATACAATCTTTTCTTCTCAGTTTTTGTATGCTCGCCAAGTTTCTTATCAAAAGCATTATTAAAATGTTTTTTTAATCTTTCAGACAGATTTTTTATCTCCCTTTTATGAGCCTGAATAAGTAAGTCATGCTCCTGATTTAGTTTTCTAGCCTCTTCCTGCTTTAATAAGCTCTGTTGGTCTACCAAAGATTTATTCTTCTCTCTTAATTGGTCAATAAGATATTTCTTCTCAATAAGGTGATTTTTAAGCATTTCATTGAACTTTTCATTTCTTTCAAGCAATTCATGAAAATGTTTTATCTTCTCCTCATTTTCTTTTTCATACCTATCCCTCTCTCTCTTTTTTTGAGCCTCCATTTCAGAAAGCTTTTTCTTAAATTCTTCCACATTCTTAAATTTCTGGCTGTACTGCTCTCTCAAGGATTTTTCCATCAAATGATACTTTTCATTAAGCTCTTTTTTCTTAAGAATAAGATCTTTTTTAAGTCTAAACCTAACCTCTTCCTGCTTAAGACGGATTTTATCAGAAATATTTGATTTCAATCCGTTTAAAAATGATTGAAATTCACTATCAACAATAATTCCGACTTCTGAATCAAAATTGATTTTTTTATCAAGATGAACATTTACTTTATCTTCAAGATTTTTAATTTCTTTTTTTATCTGCATATTCGAATGAGATATTCCTTCAACATTTTCCACAACTTCTTCAACATTTTCCCCTATTTTCTTAAGCGGAGATTTTCTTTTTATCTCACGCCGTTCCATTATTTCTTTTCTTAGTAAATGCATCTGTTTTTCAAGTTCAGGTATGGCTGTTGTATCTTTTAATCTGGATTTTATTATCGCAATTTCTTTCTCCAGCCCTTTTGTAAGCCCCCTATTTTCAAGAGAAAAAATTTCACGCCGTATTTCCTCAAGTTTTTCTACTTTTTTCTGAAACCTATAAAAATTTTCTCTTAATCTCTTCTCTTTTTTATCCAGATTATGTGCCTCGCTGTATCTTTTTTTACCAGGATGTTTAGACTTTTTATTTTTCACCATCTTTTTACAAGATTATTTAGTTATCTTTATTTTTATACCTTTCCATTCCTAAAAAAATTGTTATTTTCAAATTTATCAATCTTCTTATGAAGATTTGTTGTATTATAATACCCTTTTTTATTCCATTCAGCCAGCTTTTTCTTTAAGTCAGCAAGTTCAGCTCTCGATAATTCCCCTCTTCTTATCTTCTTTTTTATTATTTTAGCTTCTTTTTTTGCCGTCTTTTTTTCTCTGCGAATTATTCTTCTTTTTGCCTTCTTCATTATTTTAGCTTCTTTTTTTGCTTTCTTAAATTTATTTTTCCTTGCTCTCTTCATAGACTTTGCCATTTTTCTTTCTTCTCTGTTGCGCTTCCACTTGCTAATTTTCTCTTCCAGCAATGTATCAAGATTATACTTAAGTGAGGCTGTTGCATAATGCCCTTTCCATTTCTTTAGTTTTGCCTTTAAATCTGCTAAGATTGGAGGAACTCTTTCAGCACGCACCTTTTGCCTTGCAATTCTTATTTCTTTCTTTTTTATTTTTCTTTCTCTTCTTATTCTTTTTCTTCTTGCAATAGCGTTTTTAATTCTTATCTTAATCTCAATTCTTGGAAGTTTCAATCTTAACTTTCTTGCTCTTGGAATAGACACTTTTTGAGTTCTGATTTTTCTTAACCTTCTTAAAACTATTAATATGCTGCTTTTTACCTTCATTAAACTCTTCCATAAACTGTTTCTTTCTCTTGCTTCTTTCCTTGTTGTTAATATTAGAGTTACAGTCAGCAACAACACTATAACCCACAAGGTTATCTTTACATAAATAAACCAGTCAAAGAACTCCCCTCTTTCAGCACAAAGAGGGCATCCAGAACCTCCGCAATCAACAGCTTCTTCATCATAATTTTTAATTCCATCATAACAGTAATCACAATACCCTTCAAATTCTGATGCAATAAACCCAATATTTAGTTTTTTAACATTCATTTCAGAATATTCTTTTATTCTGCTAACTAATTTATTTGTGGGAATTTCATAAATTTCAACATAAGACTCAAAACACCATACTGCTCTTCTTATATCAACAGGCACACTTAAACTGCAATTCTCATATTCTATTTTAATACCCTCGCAGCCAGTAGAATCTTTGCACACTCTTTCTTTTATCCCGGTTTTTACAACTCTTCCATGCACAATTGAAGTAAGATTGTAATCAATATGGCATCCTTCCCATTCCATACATTCATATTCTGGAATACACAAACATTTTCTTCTTATAGGGGGCTGGTTAATTCTTGTCCCGCATTTATTCAAATCCACGCAATACCTCACATCTTGATACCCATCTTCTCCACAAGTGTAATATTCGCAAACCCAGTCTTCTTTGCAATCTAATCTCGCAGTATTATTTACTATTATCTGCCATGCCACATCCTGATTTTGCACTCCTGCAGTTATCTTTGCTTCAACATAAGAGTTTTTTGATAATAATTTTGAATAACTGCTGCTTAAAGAACCAACTTGTGAATCTCCTTTCTGGAAAATTGAATCAAGATACCATTTTGTTTCAAGAATATTCAATCCTCCATTTTTTATATCAACACTAAAATCCAGATTTGTATTATTAGCAACTACTATAAACAAATTTTCCGGGGTATAATTAATTACTAATCCTAAAATACATTCCTGAACTTCTAAGGGTTTTTCAGTTAAGTATCCACAGCTATTCAAATCAATGCAGCTCCTTGTTTGCACCCATCCTCCTGCAGGACTTAATAAACCAGCTGGAATATAAGATTCATTGAAAAAACAATCACCCCACCCTGTACATTGCCAGTTTGCAATACATGTACACTCTCTAAATTCTGTTTCAGAACTTCCACAACCATCTGATCTTGTTCTTATCTCCCTTCCATCAATACAGGTGCCCCAATTACCCCACTCTCCCCAAACAGGGGTACAATCATCTCCATCATCTCCTCCCCCTGACTCTCCACATGTTTGGGTTTCTACTTCTGTACAGCTGCTGGAATCTGTTCTGCTTCTTGTCTGACTACCTCCAGAACAAGTGCTCCAATCACTCCACGAACCAAAATCTCCTTTGCAAATATCCTCATCTCCATGAACTGTTGTTGCAAGGTATGTTGTATAGTTATTATCGCTTGCCAGAACTACCCACTTTATTAATGCCCCAAGCGTGTAATTTGTAGTTGCATTGGCTGAAAAATGCCCCAAAGCAGTTTTTATAATACTGCCGGTATAATATCTTGGACTTTCAGGATATACAGCTCCGGCAGAAGTTGTTGCATTTGCACTCATATTTTGGGGGTCGTAATAAAAAGTTCCAGATAAATTCGCTTTTAATAAAGTTATTTCAAGAATTGAAACATCTCCATCATAATATTTTCCAATTGTTCTAAGATTTGTCATTGTTCTGCCAATTGTATAAGTTATCAAAGAAAAATTAACAAGAGAATAATTAATATTTATAGTATCTGCTGTTGAAATAGAATAATTAACAAATATCTCCTTATTGCTGATACTCAATGAGGATTTAGTATAATTCATTATGCAATCACCAGATGAATTTGTAGAAGAATTTCCAATTAAAATCCGGTTATTATAAAAATAGCACATCGCCCCTGAAAATCCAGTTGTTGTTCCTGACTGATATACTTTAGCAGTCAAATTTATTGCATCTGGAATTAATCCCTTATCATCTTCTCCAGAAACAGCATCGTTGCCTCTTATTATTTCTGAATTATTTATAGGATAAGTCAAATTAATATCTAAAATTAAATCCTCTCCTAAAATTCCAAACCTTCCTGTAAACGTTGCTGAAACATATTGAGAAACTGCCTTTAATCCTCCGACCAGTCTCTGCGTCAAGGTAGTTGAAGTTGCATTTGTAACTGCAAACGAATCCTCTTTTGAATCTAGAGTATAACTCGTAGAAACTCCCTGTAAAGAAGAAACGATATTCATTAAAAATATTAGGGAGATAATAATAGCTATTGCAATCCACAAATTCTTTTTAATATTGGTATGAATTTTACTCATTTGATTTTTTTATTATAATTTCCTCTTTTTCAACATCAAGCATAATTTCAACTCCATCACTGGTTTTAAGATTAAGATTATCGAGCAAAGAACTTGGAATTGCAACTCTGTTTAATTTCTGGATTCTCGAACTGCCAAATTTAATTCTTTTTTTCATTAAATTATAAATACTATTTTTATACATTAATGATACTAAATTTAGTATTTAAACATTTCTATTACAAAGTGTACTCGTTCAAGAAGTCGTCGGCTTGTTCACTGACTGTTTTATCTTCAGACAGTTGTTTAGCTAGAATTTTAAGCCATTTAGCTCTGTCTAAGTCAATTAAATTTTTTAATTCGTCAATATCCCCATAATAATATGACTTTTCTATCCAATAATCTCCTATTTCAAATCTAATCACCAACCTATCATTAACAACTTCTGACTTTGTTATTTTAACACTATTATCTCCGGTTTTTGCCTTTAAAACAGACAATTCTTCATCAGTTAATGCATAATCAGATATATTCTCTGTTAGTATAGTTGCATTTGCAACAGTTTCATTTATAGAAGTCATATTTTTTAATGTTTCATTTTCTGTCTGAACTTCTTCACTTTGAACTGGAGATTCAACACTCAAAATCGTTGAAACAGATAAAATCTCGCTGTCTTCATACATTAATGCAGTAATCATTTCCCCTTCAACAGCTTTTATATTCAAAGAAGAAATATCAATAACTAATTCATATTCAAAACTATCTCCCAGGTAATCTTCTCCAAATCCTTTTTCAGTTTCAGAATAATCTGTTGTAATGGTTATTAAATTGCCTTCAGTTATTAATTTGATTTCTTTATCTGATGAGATTATTTCTGCTGTCTCTCCCTCGCCAAGCTCATAAGTATATGAATTTCCCTTAGAGGTTTTCCCACTAACAATGTTTTCTAATTCTGCAACTACCTGTCCTGTTAAAATAGAACCTCCAGATTCTGCTGTCTCACTTGTTTCACTTTCTCCTGCAGTTTCTTCAGTTGTACTAGTTTCTTCGCTCTCACCTGTTGTTTCCTCTGCTGTCTCGCTTGTTTCACTTTCTTCAGTTGTACTAGTTTCTTCACTCTCGCTTGTTGTTTCCTCTGCTGTATCACTTGTTTCACTTTCTCCTGCAGTTTCTTCAGTTGTACTAGTTTCTTCACTCTCACCTGTTGTTTCCTCTGCTGTCTCACTTGTTTCACTTTCCCCAGTTGTACTAGTTTCTTCACTCTCGCTTGTTGTTTCCTCTGCTGTATCACTTGTTTCACTTTCTCCCTTTTTACCCCCGCTCGATTCTTTTTTAGATATTTTTAATTTAAAATTTACTTCAGGATTAGCCTCTTTTTCCCCAGCTACTCCATATCCACTTCCACTTCCAGATAGTCCTGCGTCTTCAATATAATAATCTCCCTGCACTGCTTCTTCTGAAACCAAATCTGATAAAATAAAATCATATGTGCTATTTGAAACAGAAATAGAGACAATTGAATCTGCAGGGATTAATTCTCCTGCTTTTGATTCTAACCTAAAACTTCCCTGAAGAGATTCATTCTCTGCATAATTTGTTTCTACATTAAGAAGAACTTTTCCAGTTATTCCTTTCTGAGAATAAGTTATAAAATAAATAAATAAAACTGCTGTAAGTATTAATAATAAAGTGCTTAAGATAATTTTATGTTTTTGTTTTTGTTTCATTTTAATTCTTAACTGCTTGTAGTTTCAACTATAGTAGTTGCATCTCCAAAAACCATTCCTCCTGTTTTTTCAAGATAAACAGAAATTACATCCCCTGCATTAAATGTTACTATATTTTCAGATTGCAAGTCATAATCAATATTTGCAGAATCTGAAGAATAGAAAGTATTTGAAAATCCTGTGTCTTCGCCGTTTTTATAAACCTTAATTTCAATTTTCCCGTCTCCAGAAATAATATCCAAACTAGTGGATATTCCTGTTATGCTTCCCTTAGAAAGCATCACATATCCCTTATTCTCTCCAGAAGTCACCCCTGCACTTGTTTTAAGATACAAAGATTCTTCAGATGTTCCAGAATATCCAAAATACAATTGCTGGATATTCTTAACTATAGTTTGTTTTTTCTTAAATTCATCTGCTGAATAAGTTATTACAAACAAACTTTTCTCTTCCTGTTCATCAGTATAATTAACTTGGTAAATCCCAACCTGATTGTTCTCAATCTCTTTTATTTCAACATCATCTGGAAGATTGCTTTGGTCTATTTGATTTATTGTTTTAACTTTATCTTTTGCTATGCCCCCTTTTTCCATAAACGAACCAATATAATTTTTAACCTCGCTACTTACAGAATTATCACTTAAAACTTCTGCAAAAGCTCCTGCTGATAAAATCAAAATTAAACAAGCAACAATTACCCCTCTTTTTTTCATTTTAAATTTGTGTCTGATTTTCAGGCTGATAGTTTATTAAAACAATTGTCCTTTCACCATCAGTCAATTGAACATAACCATTTGTTTCTGCCTGATTTATTATTGTTTTAACAACAACTTCCTGGGCAGTTAATTGTTTGTTTATTATATATCCCTGCAAACTTGGACCTATTAATGTCACATAAACAAGAGCAACTGCAAGAATTATAATAATGCCAATTGCAATCAAAAGTTTTTTATCTTTCATTTTCCCTCCATTTATATAAGAATTAGTATTTAAGAGTTTAAAAATTATTCTATATTATTAAGAATAATTTTTGGGTCAATAATCAATATCTTTGGTAAAGAGGTTAATATGAAGAAAATCTTTATAGCGGGATAAGCTAATCATACCATAGAATCGTTGTCTTGCCAATTAAAGGAAATATTGCCGGGATATTTGCATTATTAACAATAGCGAGCGAGGCGAGCAGTGTTTTTTAGATATAGAGCAATATTTAAAAATGCATTTTCATATAGCTGATTATGGCAACGTTAAAAAGTGGTTCTAAATCAATCGAAGTCAAAGATGGTGAAAATATAAGTAAAGCTGCAGAAGAATTAGGAGTTCCTATTCCATGCGGACAGGGAATTTGCGGAGCGTGTAAAATACAAGTTATTAAAGGAATGGAAAACCTTTCCTCTGTAACAAGCAAAGAAAAAGACATGGGAATAAACCCGCCTTATCGCCTTGCATGCCAGTGCAAAATTAAAAAAGGCGTCGTAGAGTTTAGGGCTTGTTAGTTTATAACAAATTTTTTAAACTATTAGTTTATTAATTTTCATGCAAACTTTAAAGGAATTATGCTGGGGAGAGCAGGATTTAAGTGACGCGTATTACAGTTCTTTCTGGGCATGTCCTTTTAGTTTATGTCCGAATTCAAAACCCGGTAGCATATTGGATAATAAAAAAAGAGTGTTGGGAATTGTGTATTTAGGCAAAGAATCATATCAAGAATTTGCTATTCTTTATCAATGTGCTATTTGCGGAAGAAAATATCTCTCTCATGCTGGCCCAGAGGTTATTAAAGGGCTGCGAGAAAGATTGGGATTAATTAATCTCTTCTAACTCATTAATAGCATTAAAAGCCTGTTTTATATTTACAATTGTTTTTTCTGTGTGTAGTATGTCATCTATTGCAATTCTCGGGCATGCACTATTTACCCATGCTTTGATAAATGGGAAGTTTTCTAATTCGTTGAAGGTTAAGCTGTCTGTTATAAAAATAAATACTTTCTTTTTTTCTTTTTCAAGTTTTTCTTTTAGTTTTAGTGCAAGTTCTAAATGCTCCTGTCCTGGTTTTACAGAAACAACAATTCCTATTTTGTCTGCTAAAACGAATTTCCTTAGATTTGATTTTATTTTATTTATTTGTTGCTCTATGTCCTTTTGAGTTAATATTTTAAACTGCTTTGAAACTGGATTATATAAAATAACCTGCTTTTTTTGCTTATTTTTTATCTGTGAAAGTAAAATAGCCTTTGGATGAAACAGCCCGTCGCCAATATAAAGAACAATATCTGATTTATTTATTATGTCTGAATTAAAAGAATCATTGAAACAATCACACCCTAAAATCTGAGATTCTTTATCACAGCGAATTGCTTTTGTTGTATTAGCTGCTGCTCCAATTTTTCTAAGTTGTTGTTTAACAATCATCAAATCCAAAAACTGAACAGATGCAAATAAAGCAGCGGATTTAACGCCTTGTTTTTTTAAATGATTAATTAATCTTCCGGATAATTTTATTTTTTTATTATATCTCGCATCTATATGTATTGTTTTTGTCATTCTACCATTCCTTGCTCTTAACAAATTTATTGTGCCCGAACTGAATAATTAAATCAATTCCGAGATTATTAACCTCAAGGGGAAAATCACATCCGCCATAACATTCTCCAAGAAATATAAAAATATCTGCATTGGTTTTTTTATTAAGAAAATTTACAGCTTCTTCTGCCTTAGGTTTCAACCCGTCAGGAAACTGCAAAAGCACTTTTCCAGCCTGGAATTTTTTAATCTCTTCTGCAATTTTATTTAACTCCAAATTATAATTCATATTTTATTAAAATAAGCTGTTTATTAAAATGTTTCTAGTTACATTCTGCTATCAAAGAAAAAGCAACATCTTTGGCATTTAAAAGCGCCATATTAATTCTTTCTCTTGCTTCCCGATACATTGCCCCATGAAATTCAGGGATTATTCCGCATTTATCTAATAAATCCATTCTGCATCTATCTGCCTTGTTTTTATCCAAAACTAACTCGTACAATACGCATGCATTAAATAAGTCAAGAGTTGCTAATTCCATTTCTTCCTGGATTATTGCATCCTGAGCATCTATATAACAACTATCAGCAAATTCTCTTAATTGCATCTCATTTAATCCTAGATTCATGTTAATTCAGCCCAACCACCTTATTTAAACCCTATTATTTCTTCAACTTCCTGGATAGTATTTGCTTTTGAAATTCTCTGCCTTAATCTTGCGCTACCTTCAATTCCTTTTGTAAACCATATCGCCTGCTGCCGTATTTGTTTAAATCCCACCTTATATTTCTTTGCAAAATTAATATATTCTAAAAACTGAATTTTTTTGCTCTTTTGCTGATATTTCCCAGTTTTTAAAAAATCATTTATCTGTTTGAAAATATAAGGATTTCCAATTGCCCCTCTCCCAATCATTATATAATCTACTTTGCTTTCTTCTAGTCTTTTTTTAGCTATTTCCGGAGAAACAATATCCCCATTTCCAATAATTATAACATTTGAATTTTCTTTTATTTTTTTTATTGTCTGCCAGTCCGCTTTCCCGCCATAACCCTGTTCAACATTTCTCCCATGAATTGCAACAGCACAAGCTCCTGCATCTTCTGCAATTTTAACAATTTTTTCAGCAAGAGAGTTATTATTTATTCCTAATCTAATTTTTATTGTAACTGGCTTGCCAGTTATTTTTTCAACAGAAGCTATTATCTCCCTTATTTTTTCAGGATTTTTTAACAACCCGCTTCCACAGTTATTCTTAATTATTTTATAAGCAGGGCATCCGCAGTTAATATCAAAAATATCAAATTTGTTTTTTAATTTTTTAACTGCATTTACAAAATCTTCTTTTTCAGAGCCAAAAATCTGAACTGCACTTGGAGATTCTAACTTTGAAGTTTTTAACATTTCTATTGTTTTTTTATTATTTCTGCCAATGGCAATTGCATTTACAAATTCTGTGTATGTTAATCCTGCTCCATATTTCCTGCATAATTCCCTAAAAGCAACATCTGTTACCCCTGCCATTGGAGCCAGCAATACCCTGGATTTTAATTTTGGAAATTTCATAATACAATTTACAATGTCCAATTTATATAATTAAGTTATTTCAAATTTAGTGAATATTCCAAATATTATTCAACAATACTATTAAGTTCGCGCAGAAGTGTTCTAATCTCTTTATCTTTTAATCCATGGCTTTTTGCACCTTGTTCAATTGTTTCTATATTTGAAACAGAACAACCGACACAATGCATTCCAGAAACAATCATAGCTTCTGCAAGATTGTTTGCCTGTTCAGGGTATTGTTCAAATATCTCTGAAATTAAATCATCTTTTGTTATTTTAGTAACCATCTAAATTTTTTAATTTTAAGCATTTAAATATTTTACGATACAATCTCTCCATAGCCAATTAATCTCCAGTGCCCGTTTATATTCCTTGCAATTCCCACGTTATCCCCTGCAAAAACAACAACAGGGATATTAAGTTCAAGTTCAAATTCCTCATCTTTTATTTTTGACACCTTCCCTACAGTTATAGAAGTATTTAAGCTCAACATAAGAATTTCGCTCATCTTAAGCCCCTCTGTTTTTATTTTTTCTTCAGTTCCAAAAACTTCGCCAAATAGTTTTGATTTCATTTTAATTTTATAAGTAATATCTGGAAGTTCTCCTTTTAATCCTGCTGCACACCCTGACAAATTATCTGCTTTAGTTAAATTCATATCCAACTCTGTTTCAATTGCCAGATTTCCGCCAGGAGTTGCTTTTGTTAAAGAATTATTGCCTCTATATATTGACATTATCTTAGTAGTAACAGTTTCATATTTTTTCTGATTTTTTTCAATTACATTTAATCCAGGTTTTATCTCAATTATATCCCCTAGGTTTAATTCTCCTTTTTTTAAACTTCCTCCTAAAACCCCCCCATTTAATTTCCCTGCTTTTGTTCCTGGGCGATTAATATCAAAACTTCTAGCAATTATAAAAAGAGGTTTTGATTTTATATCTCTTTTTGGAATTTCTATCTCGCCAAGTGCTTTATAAATTTTATCTATATTAATCTTCTGCTGGGCAGAAACAGGAATTATCATAGAGTTTTCAGCTATTGTGCCTTTTACAAATGCTTTAATCTGCTGGTAATTTTTCAATGCCTGTTCTTTAGTAACTAAATCTATTTTGTTTTGAACTATTATTATTTTTTTTATATTTTTTGCCTGCAATGCTAAAAGGTGTTCTCTTGTCTGAGGTTTAATGCCCTCATTTGCAGCTACTAATAGTATTGCAGCGTCGATTATTGCAGCTCCGGACAGCATTGTTGCCATTAGCATCTCGTGCCCTGGAACATCTATGAATGTAAGATATCTATAAGGAGCTCCTTCTTTAACTCCGTATTCATTTCCATTTTTCTTAAGAACTATGTCTGCATAACCTAATTTGATTGTAATTCCTCTTTTAAGCTCTTCAGAGTGAACATCTGCAAACTTTCCTGTCAGCGACTGCAAAAGAGTTGTCTTGCCGTGGTCAATATGCCCAACCATACCTACATTTAACACTGGCAACTCTTCAATATTAATTTGATTATTTTCAATTTCTGTCATAGAAATTATTAGCATGAAGGTTTTTTAAATGTGATGTTTAAGCAGAATCAAGATTATATATATAGTTTGGATAGTAATATCTAATCATAATACGCTGAGCCCAGACCCTTGGAAGTATTTTTCTTTTACTAGTAACTAGTTCATCAATAATATTATTTTCATCTAATATCTTTCCAAATATCCATATGTCATTTGTTCCGGCTTTGAATGCAGGATAAGTTCCTTCAACTTCTATGAATCTTTTATTCGCTCTTTCAGCATACCAAGCCATTGCTTTAACTAATGCACTTCTAACTCTTCTTTTATCATCTGAATAAAAATTTTGATCTACCATTAATTTCCTTATAATTCGTGGTTTTTAAACGTTATATTTAAGCAGAATAAGCAAAAATCAATTATCTGTATGTTTTATCCAGACTTGGAATAATTGAACCTACTACCTGATTTTCATGACTTATAACCTCATAATCAATAGGCATATATCCAAAAACTATTCTTGCAATATTATTAACACAATCTCCAAGATATCTTCTATTTTCGGGTTTTCCAAAATGGTTGAGTTCTTTAATAATCATAGAAATTCTAGATTGTTTCATTTTAATCAATTTTTGCAGACGTCGTGCCTTCGGCGTCGACAACAACCCCCCTGCCCCCATCGTCGGAATAACGAAGATTGTTCCAGCCCGAGTAGGCACCGCCACCACTACAAAGGCCGAACCTCGACAAACGGGAACCGCTAGTAGTATAGCTTGTTCTTTTTCCTTTTACATCTAAAATTGGAATTCCTTTGTCACTAAATCTGTTAAACTTTCCATTTGAAATAAGTTCAGGAGCATCAATAACTTCGGCATTATCTCCTAAATCATAAACTAATCCAAATTCTGAATTTGAATCTCTTCTTAGGTTTAATCCTGAAAAATAAATTACTTGGGGAGTTGGCAAAACTATATCTCTTTTTTTAAGCTGTTTTTCTAATCTGCCTGCTAATGGTTCAGTTAATTGATAAACCTTTGCTTTAGCTCTAAAACAAACTCCTGTGTCTGTATAACAACCTCTTAAAAAATCTTGTTCTGGATTTTCTGTTAATGCACTTCCAATATCTGCCATTGTTGCAAGTTTTAATGTTTTAGGGAGAACTTTTTTTAAAAGTATATTTGCAAAAGCATTGCTTCCTGTTAAATCTCCTTCTAAATTTTCTCCAAGAACACCTAAAGAACCTCTAACACTATCTCTATAATATGCAGGCGTATCTCTTATGTATTTTTCAGCTTCTTCTTTGTAAGCTGGCAAAACTTCGCTTGCAGATAAAGTTCTGACTCTTGGAATCATTGGTGCTGACTTAATTGCCATAGTTTTGTTAAAAAAGAGGTATTTATAAATGTTTGTATATGTAGCCCCTTTGCAGTTAATATATTTAAGACTTTTTTCTTATTTAAACATTATTATTCTGTCTTCTCTTCTTTTTTCTTGCTCTGCTCTGGGAAGATGTCGTGGAGTTTTTTAGCTCCTTGCTTTACTACCTTAATATTTATCTGTTTTGTCTTTGCAGATATTTCATTACCTCTTACTGATTTTTTTCTTCTGAACCCTTTATGAGGAGTTTTGTGGAGAAATTTGCCTTTAGTTAAAAGAATTTTTCTTAACTGCGGGCCTTTTTCATCTGCTTTTCCAGGAAATCCTGCTTCGTCACTTGTTCCAGTTATTTCAAGTTCGTAATCATGCAAATCAGGAAGCACTTCATTGCCTTTTATTTTATCTCCGATTTTCTTTCCAATTAATTCTTCTGATTCTAATTCCATATGGAAAGTTTTTCCAGATTCTGATATATTTATCTTAAATGCCATACAACTTTAAATTTAGGGTATTTTTAAACATTACTAATTTTGGCTTTGGTAAAACCATTACAAAATAAAGGAGATTGCCCTTTTACATAAAAAGAAGATAAGTTGAAATAGTCTTTTTCAGGCATAAAACAAAAATATAGAGTTTATTTTGAGCAAATCATTTAGAGCTTAAAAAAGAATTATTATTCAGATTATTTGCATATAATATCGATAGAAAGAGTATATTGTCTTTGAGGATTACAGGAATCCACCAAAGCCCAAATCAGTTAATTTTTTAAACTTGTTTTAACTGATTTAAGAATGTTTAAAAAGAAATGCATTAAGTGTGGCAAAAAAATAGGCAGGAAATATGAGTTTTGCCCTTATTGTGGATTTAACTCTAATTTTAGTTATGACTCTGAAAGAGATTACGGCTTTTTGGGCAAAGAAAATTTAAACGAGCTTGGGATTAAACTCCCTCCAGGATTTAATATGCTTTTTAAGCCATTAATGAAGGAATTAAACAAACAAATGGTGGAGCTGAATAAGGAGTTGGGTGAGGAAGATAAATTAGCAAGAAAAAATAGCAAGCCTGTTAGAACAAGTTTTAGCATACATATTGGGATGCCAGGAGCAAAACCAATAGTCCTTGAAGGAATGAATAGTAATCTTAAATTTGCCAATAGGGAAAGAACAGAATCAAAAAATAAAAAAGTTCTAAAACTTCCAAAGATAAAATCAGAAATACTTTCAAAAGTTAAAAAATTGCCGAGGGCAGAACCGCAGACAAGTGTAAGGAGATTAGCTGACAGAGTTATTTATGAATTAATACTTAAAGGGGTTAAATCAGAAGATAGCCTTAATATCACCGCCTTGGAAGAGGGAGTAGAAGTAAAAGCTTTTTCAGATAAAGAAATGTTTGTTAAGACAGTTGAATCTGGATTAAAATTTGCAGATTACTCCTTTGCACCTGAAAAACTTATTCTTGAGTTTAAATTATAGTTCAAAAAGCTTATATCTTTTATATTCTTTAATACGCAATGAATATCCCCGAAATCTCTCCAGAATTAGCTGAAGAAGCTGGTTGGCATATTGGTGATGGAAGTATGAATTTCTATAAAAATTATGGCAAGTTAAAAGGCATTTACCAATTAAGAGGACATATCGAAGATGATAAAGAACATTATTTAATTAGGATTAAACCCTTTTTTAAATCACTCTATGGAATTGATGTTAGTCTAAGGGAAATGCCCTCAACTAGAGTTTTTGGTTTTCAAATTTGGAATAACGAGTTAGTTGAATTCAAGAAAAAATTAGGACTATCTTTAGGTAGAAAGTTAAATATTTCAATTCCTGCAGTATTTTTAAAAGATGATATTTTAGTTGCTAGTGTTCTTAGAGGTATTTTTGATACAGATGGAGGGATTTATTTAGAAAATAAGAATAATAAACTTTATCCGAGGTTGGAAATAAGGACAATTTCATTAAAACTTGCAAATCAATTACAATATAATTTTAATAATTTGGGATTGAGGGCTACAATGCATTCAGAATTATTTAATAAAAAAGTAAATAGACAAAAAACTTATGTTATTTCAATTCGGGGCGAAGAAATGTTTCATAACTTTATTAAAACAATTAAACCTGCTAATCCCAAACATATGTCTAAATATAGAAAATTCTTGGATTCAAAAAGCTTATAAACAATCGACATTTCGAATTTGTAAATGAGTCTGCTATAACAATCCTTACCTTTAAGGAACCTGTTATGAGCCTGTAGCTCAGCCAGGTTAGAGCACTGCATTTTGTTGTGATGTAAAAGTTAGACAAAAGGTGATTCTGATAAGGCAGGGGTCCCCAGTTCGAATCTGGGCAGGCTCATTTATTTTTATATGTCTATAGACTGCACAGTGGTTGCAGGATTATAAAAACCCGCAGGTGGTTTTTAATCTGGGCAGGCTCATTTATTTTTATTTGTTATATTTAATTACATATATGCTTAAAAACAATAAATATTGATTTATCTTATGGCTGATAGAAATTATGGACGAAGATGCACTTCTTCTACTAACTCTGTTGGTAGTTTTGAGATGAGACAGGGTATTTATATTACTCTAACTGAAGAGCCTTTTACTCGATACATATATTTAGATGTTCGTAAACAATTAGAAGGACATTCACATGATGCTGTGAACCATGTTATTCATGCAGGTACGAAGAGAGTTCAAATTTCTGAGTCTATGACAGTCTATGAGTTTTTTGAGTTAATAGGAAGAACTGTTGATGATGTGATGGATAATGCTAAGTTAGAGCAATAATACATAAGGTTTAAAAACCAATTTTTTCTTTGATATCTATGACTAAAGGAATGTATCATTACATAAGAGATGCATGGAAAAAACCAGATGCTAAAACTCTTCGAGATAGAATGGTTGAATGGAGAAAGTCTGATTCTGTTGTTAAAATTGAAAAACCATTAAGATTAGATAGAGCAAGAGCATTAGGATATAAAGCAAAAAAAGGATTTGTAGTTGCAAGAGTTAAAGTAATGAGAGGCGGGCATAAAAGAACACGTCCGGCTAAAGGAAGAAAGATAAGAAGATTAACAATAAGAAAAAATTTATCTCTTAATTATCGTGCAATTGCAGAAGGCAGAGTTGCTAAGAAATTCAAAAATTTAGAAGTTCTCAATTCATATAATATTGGAAAAGATGGAATTTATTATTTTTTTGAAGTTATTTTAGTTGACCCTGAAAGGCCAGAAATAAAAAATGACAGGACTATGAAATGGATTTCTGATAAGAAAAACAAAAATAGGGTTCTTAGAGGATTAACTTCTGCAGAAAAGAAGTCAAGAGGATTGAGAGTTAGAAATTAACCTTAGATTTAAATATCCTGATTAATTCTTTTTATATATGAGATATTCTGAATTGGTAGAGGTGTATGAATCTTTAGGTGCCACAACCAAGAGGCTTGAGAAAACTGAAATTCTTGCTAAATTTTTAAAACAGCTTAAAAATTACAACAGCAAATGGATTTATCTTTTAAGAGGGAGAGTATTGCCTGATTACGATCCTACTGAATTTGGATTGTCAAGACAGCTGGCTATTAAGGCAATTTCCAGAGCAACAGGAATATCAGAGGAAAAGATTGAAAGGGAATTTAATAAATTTGGAGATTTGGGAGAAGTTGCAGAGCATTTCATAAATACAAAAAAACAATCAACTCTTTTCTCAAATAAATTAACTGTTGAAAAAGTTTTTGATAATTTTTCAAAAATACTTTATATTAAAGGAAAAGGAAGTGTTGATAAAAAACTTTTGCTTGTTTCAGAACTATTGGCATCTGCTACTGGAAAAGAAGCAAAATATATTATTAGGACTATCCTAAATGATTTAAGAATTGGAGTTGCTGATTCTACTTTAAGAGATGCGATTTCTGAAGCATTTTTTCCAGATGATAAAAAAGAAATGAATGAAAAAATAGAGCATGTTTATGATTTAGCCAATGATTTTGCAGAAGTTTTTGATGCTGTTTCAAAAGGCAAAAAAGCGCTTGATAAAATAATTGTTGTTCCTGGCAAACCAATGAATGTAATGCTGCCAGTTAAAGTTACAGAAATTAGCGAGGCATTTAGAATTGCTGGAAAGCCTGCAGCTATTGAACACAAGTACGATGGATTTAGAGTTGTGATTTCTAAAAATAGAAATGAAATAAAATTATTTACAAGAAAGTTAGAAGAAGTTACAAAGCAATTTCCAGATGTTGTTTCAGTGGTAAAAGAGCAGGTTCATGCAAAAGACTTCATTCTTGATTCTGAGGTGGTGGGTTATGACCCAAAAACAAAAAAACCCCGTCCTTTTGAAGCAATTTCACAGAGGATAAAAAGAAAATATGATATTGAAAGGCTTGAAAAAGAACTTCCGGTAGAAGTCAATGTTTTTGATGTTATTTACTGCAACGGCGAGAGTTTAATAACAGAGCCGTTTAAAAAAAGAAGGGATATTCTTGAAAAAATTGTAAAAGAAAAACAAAATAAGATAAGGCATTCAAAACAGTTTGTAACAGACAGTGAGAAAAAGGCGCTTGAGTTTTATAGAAAAGCACTTGCTAGTGGAGAAGAGGGGATAATGATTAAAAATTTAGATGCTCCTTATAAGCCCGGAAGAAGAGTTGGTTTTATTGTTAAGATGAAGCCAGAATCAAAGGATTTAGATTTGGTGATTGTTGGTGCTGAACATGGAACAGGTAAGAGAGGAGGATGGCTCACAAGTTATATTGTTGCATGCAGAAACAAAGAAGGAAAATTTTTAGAAGTTGGCAAGGTTTCTTCTGGATTAAAAGAAAAAGAAGAACAGGGAACAACCTATGCAGAAATGACTAAACTAATTAAACCTCTTATAACTGGAGAAAAAGGGCACATGGTTAATGTAAAACCAAAAATTATTGTTTCAGTCACTTATCAAAACATCCAGAAGTCACCAAGTTACTCTTCAGGTTATGCATTGAGATTTCCGAGGATAACTGCTTATCGTCCTGAAAGAAATACAAGAGACATTGCAACTTTTGATGAGATAAAAAGGCTTTAATGTTGCTGTTTAACTATTTGTTCCAAAATGTAATTAGTTAAATAGTCCATTTGTGTAGAGTTAAGTGGTTTGTGGTGGCTTAGTGGTATCTCTGATGTTGTAAATGCACCCTTGGGTATTCTTATATCTTCAGACAAAATAGTCTTAACAAAATCTATAGAATTACTAACAATAAATGTTGCTAAATCCCTTAATGTGGTAAATCTGTGATGTCCTACTCCTTCAGGATAATATGGATTACCATATCTAGCTATGCCATAAGCTGTGGTTGTGCGAGTTTTAGTACGATCTATTACTTCATATATTCTAAAATCTTCGTCCATTTTTTTAATATTAATTTATTCCAAGAAAGTGTCCACAGACCCATCAGCTCTATTAGGGTAAATACCCCATCCTGAAATTGTTGGAATATATTCGGGAAGATTTTCCCTTCTTACATGTGTGTTGGGATTTTCCCTTCTTGCAGGTGCTTCACTAACACTTGAATCTATAGAAAATAATTTATCAAAGCTAGCTTTGATTCTTTCGACAAGTCTAATTGTCCCAGAAGTATATAGAGCATCTACCTTACGACCATCTCTAATAGAGTCTCTTCTTACTGTTTCCAGTCTTTCCAACTCGCCATCTAAATCGTTGCGATAAGCTCTTATACGTTGTTCGTAGTCCATCTTATTCTTGATAAAATAGAGTTTAAAAACCTTGTGCCGAAAGATTTTTAAAGGGAGTGCCTTTATAAATGTTATGACAAAGAATCTTTCTGTACAAAATATTGTTGCAACTTCCTCTTTGGGAAAACCTGTTTCACTTACTAAACTTGCACGAACTCAGCCAAATACAGAATATAATCCCGAGCAGTTTCCAGGGTTAGTATTAAGAATTGCAAAACCAAAATCAGCTGTTCTTGTATTCTCTTCTGGAAATTTAGTATGCACAGGAACTAAATCTATTGCACAGGTTAAAGAAGTTATTAATCAGGTTATTAAACAACTGGGCAAAATAGGGGTTAAAATTACTGATAAGCCTAAAGTTACTGTTCAAAATATTGTTGCATCTGGCAGCATTGATTTAAAGCTCAATCTTAATTATCTTGCACTTGCTCTTGAAAATACAGAATATGAACCAGAGCAGTTTCCAGGTTTAGTGTATAAGTTAATTGAACCAAATGCCACTTTCTTGCTGTTTAGCAACGGCAAGTTAGTATGCACAGGAACTAAGAACAAGGCACAGCTTGATGAAAGCATGGTGTTGCTTAATAAGCACATAAAAGAAGCTTTGAAAGAGAAGTAACTAAATCTTTTTAAACAAATTATTTAACTATATCCTATGGACAGAGAAGAATTATTAGATTATGGCAGTTGCCCTGTTTTAGCTTATCTTGGGGAAACAGCATATGGGCTTGTTCATGGCGGTTCTCTTTACCTTGTTAAAGGTGCTTACGATGGACCTACAGGATTAATTAGGTTTAGGCTGTTTCAGGTGCCTTGTAAAAATATTATTAAGATTAGCCCATTAGAAAGAGAGTTAAGCTGTGTTGAAACTGCGGTTATTAAATCTTTAGATAGGGGAGAACAGATTGTAGAATTGCCTGCAACAATCGGGGTTGGCCTGTCACTTGAGTGATTTTTATTTTAATGCCTTGTTTTAATTTGTCCTAATTATACTGCATATTTCTGAATAGAAATCCATATAAAGATTGGGTTTTTTAGGGATATATGGAGATAGTTAAAAAGGAGGAGTTTTTAGGAGATGCTAAGAAATTTTTTAGTACAAACAAGAAAAAAGTAGGGGAAGCTATGCGAAAAGCTGAAAAGATTATTTATGTCAGTTTTGAAGATTTAGCTGCATATTCACCACAGCTGTCTGAATTTATTCTTGAAAAACCTGAAGAAGCAATGGTTTTACTAGAGCAGGCATTAGAAGAATCTCTGCTTATTAAAAATCCAAGAATTAGGTTTACTGATTTGCCTGAAAACAGTTTTGTTAAAATAAGAAATATCCGAGCTAAACATCTTAATAACCTTATGTGGATTGAAGGGATTATCAGACAGGCATCAGATGTTCGTCCGCAGGTTGTAAGTGCTAAATTTGAATGTCCATCATGCGGAACAATTATTTCAGTTTTACAATTAGAGAAAAAATTTAAGGAGCCGTCAAGATGCTCATGTGGAAGAAAAGGTTTTTTTAAGCTAGTTAGCAAACAAATGGTTGATGCTCAAAGGTTGGTGATAGAAGAATCTCCAGATGCACTTATCGGTGGAGAACAGCCAAGAAGGATTAATGTTTTTTTAAAAGAAGATTTAGTTGAACCAAAAATGGAGGAGAAAACTACTCCTGGTGCCAAAGTCAGGGTTTTTGGGGTTTTAAATGAGGTTCCTGTCCCTCTTCCAACAGGCAGTTTTTCAACAAGATTTGATTTGGCAGTTGATGCTAATAATGTTATGCCATTAGAAGAAACTTATGAAGATTTGCAGATAAGTGAAGAAGATGAAACACAGATAAAGGAATTGTCCTTGGATTCTGATATTTTTAATAAACTCTCACAAACTATTGCTCCAAGTATTTATGGACATGAAAAAATAAAACAAGCCCTGGTTTTGCAGTTGTTTGGAGGTGTTAAAAAGAAAAAAGCAGATGGTTCTGCTTCAAGAGGAGATATCCATATTCTTTTAGTAGGTGACCCAGGAGTTGCAAAATCTGTTATTCTTAAATTTATTTCAACTATTGCTCCAAAAGGAAGATATGTTGTTGGAAAATCAGCATCTGGAGCAGGACTTACAGCAACTGTTGTAAGAGATGAGTTTCTTAAGGGCTGGAGTTTAGAAGCAGGTGCAATGGTTTTGTCAAATAAAGGTATTGTCTGTATTGATGAAATTGAGAAAATGGACCAGACAGACAGAAGTGCAATGCACGAGGCATTGGAGCAACAATGTATGCTGCCAGATTTTAAACTAACTTTTGCTGATGGACGTTCTGTGGATATTGGCAGTTTTGTTGATGGGTTACTTGAGAAAAACAAAAAACAAGTTTACAAAGGCAAGGATTGTGAAATCCTGCCTGTTGAGAACATTAAATTGATTTCTACTGATTTTAATACCTCTTTCCCCATTAATGCAGTTAGAGTAAGCAGACATATTGCCCCTAAGGAATTTGTTAAAATTCAGTTAACAAATGGAAAAGAAATAATTGTAACTCCTGAGCATCCTTGTTGGATTGTTGAAAATGGCAAAATAACTACTATTCCTGCTGAAAAATTAAATCCTAAAATGTTTTTTCCAATTCCCTCAAAAATTAAGATTCAAACTATACCATACAAAATAGAAAATGATTATTTATGCAAGATTTTAGGATACCACCTAAGTGATGGTTGTTACGAACTGAATAGGGGCAAAAAGACAGGAATTCAATTTTGGAATAATAATAAACTTTTAATTGACGATTATAAAAATTCAATTGAAAAATATTTTAAACTAAACCCAATAATTACAACGAGGAATCATCAGTTTGCAGTAAGAGTTATTTCTAAAAAAGTTGTAGAAGAATTTAATAAATTAGACAAAGGTTTGATGGAAAAGGGGGATATTAAAAAGATACCTTCTTATGTAATGCAGCTACCAAATGAAAATATTAAATATCTGTTAAGAGCATTATTTGATGGAGATGGGACTGTTGTATTTCAGAAGAGAAATGGATGCAGAGCTTCATTATCATCTCAAAACCGGCAACTTTTAGAACAGGTTTCAGATTTGTTATTGAGATTTGAAATTCAATCTTCTATATTTCAAGATAAAACAGGACATGTTTGGATTTTAGATATTTCTGGGCAGGAAAATCTTAGTAGATTTTTAATGAATATAAGTTTTTTGTCTCAGCATAAAAAACAAAGATTAAAAGAATACTGTGAAAAGAATAAGACATATAGAACTATTAAAGATGTTGTCCCAGGATGTACAGATAAAATAAGTAAGATATTTAAAAAATTAAGGATTTCAATGAGGAAAGAGATAGGACATTCAATTGATTTGGGTGTTGAGAAACAGAGAATATTTTTGCAAAAACTAGTAAGTGTAGCAGAAATCAAACTTAATAGCTTATTAAAAGAAAAGCCAAATGTTATTGCAGATTATGGAGATATTATTTATGATTTGTCTGAAATTAAAAAATTAGCATTTGGCTACGCGAGATGGATGAAAATCAAATCTGTTGAAAAAGTTAAAAATAACAATATTCCGTGGGTATATGATGTTACTGTAGAACCTTACCATACATTTATATCTAATGGGATGATTTTACATAATACAGTAACAATTTCAAAGGCAAATGTTCAGGCATCTTTGCGTTCTGAAACAAGTGTTTTGGCAGCAGGTAATCCAAAATTCGGGAGATTTGACCCTTACCAGGCAATTGCTTCACAAGTAGATATTCAACCAACTCTTTTAAACAGGTTCGATGTTATTTTCATGCTAAGAGATTTGCCTGATAAAATAAAAGATGAAGCAATTGCAATGCATGTTTTAGCTGAGCATCAAAATCCTTCTCAAAGAGGGGTTATTGATGTTGATTTATTCAGGAAGTATATCGCATATGCAAAACAAAGTGTTCACCCAAAATTAACTGATGAAGCTGTTGAAGAGATAAAAAATTTTTATGTTACTTTGAGAAATGCACCTGTTGCTTCTGATTCTACTTCACGCCCAATTCCTATTACTGCAAGGCAGTTAGATGCTCTTATAAGATTAAGCGAAGCTTCTGCAAAGACAAGATTATCAGATAAAGTTGAGAGAATGGATTCGCAAAGAGCAATTGAACTTCTTAAATATTATATGATGCAGGCAGGTTATGATTATGAAACAAAGAGTTTTGATATTGATAAAATTGCAACAGGAATCACAAGTTCTAAAAGAGGCAAGATTCTTCAAGTTAAAGAGGTTATTTCTAACCTGGAATCTAAAATCGGAAAACCTCTTCCTATTGAAGAAGTTGAAAACGAGCTAAAGGGCAAAATGACAGCTGAAGAAATAACAGAAGCTTTGGATAAATTAAGGCTTGCAGGAGACATTTTCCAGCCAAAGAAAGGGTTTATTCAAAAGGTTTAGGTTTTAGGTTAATGTAGGTAAAATTTATATTGGTTGAGAGGTAGTTGTTTTTTTGATTTAAGGCTAAACAAATCGTAGAAACGCTGTCTTACAGATTAGGGGAAATATTGCAGAGATATTTGTATTATTATCAAGAACGGATTTTTCTAATATTAACATGAGCGAGCGTAGCGAGCGACATTATATCACTTAACTAAATAAACCTTTAAATAGCAACTTATTTTTGTTTGAGGAGAGTTAAAATGGCAGGTGATTTTAAACGAGCTATAGCATATAAGGTAAAGATTGGGGATATTTTTAAGGGCAAGCATGTTTTAGATGGAGAAAGATTTAATTTTATTGAGTTGGGAGATAAAAATATTTCGAGGGTTAATGTTATTGCAAATGTTGTTGAGAAATATGAATCTGGAGAAAAGCAGTATATAAGTCTTACAGTTGATGATGCTTCTGGGCAGATAAGAATTAAAATTTTTGGAGAGGATGTGAATAAATTCCGGGGTGTTTCTCAGGGAGACAGCATCCTAATAATTGGGTTTCTAAGGAAGTACAATGATGAGCTTTATATAACTCCCGAGATTATCAGAAAGCAGGACCCAAGATATTTAATGGTTAGGAAATTGGAATTGGCAAACTCTAATATCTCTGAAGCACCTAATAATAAAACCATTGCGCTTTCAGATAAAATAGCTAATAGGATTCGTGAATCTGAACCAAATGGAATTTTAAGTGAAACTCTTATTCTTGAAATGCACGAAAGTCCTGATTTAATCAACCAAGAAGTTAAAAAAGCTCTTGAACAGGGGATTATCTATGAACCTCGCCCAGGTATTTTAAGGTGGTTAGGGAGCTGAATCTTCTTTACATAAATCTTTATATATCTTAATTTTAATGAAAAACTATGACATCTACATTTGATGAAATTCATGATAGATTAAGGGATTCTTATTTATTAAAAAGTATTACCGAAGAAATTGCAAAGGTGTTAAGAAAATTTGAAACTGCAAGAGAAGGAGAATCTATAGTAGTTTATGACCAAGAACAAGATGGGTCTTATAGGTCTGGACATTTTGAGAGATATCCAAGAACATTTTTTTTCTTTAATACCTTGGGTTTATTAGATAATGTCGGCAAACCTTATGATTGGGAGAAATATGTTCTGAATAAACGGGCTAGAGAAGTTTATGAACAACTAAAGCGTGAAGGATATTATTCTGAATCTCCTGAACAACCTGAATTACATTTTAGTTAAATTTCTACCAACAGCAATCCTGCCATAACACATATTCCAAGAATAAAAAGAGCCAGCTGAATTAATGATTTTTTTAATTCAGAGTGTTTGTGCAGTTCTGGAATTAAATCTGCTGTTGCAATATAAATAAAATTTCCTGCTGCAAATGGAATTACAAATGATGCAATTTGAGACGAATAATTTCCTATTAACACTGATAAAATTACTCCGATAATTGAGGTCAAAGCTACCAAAAAATTAAATAATATTGCTTTTGATTTTGAAAATCCTCCGTAAACTAACATGCTGAAATCTCCTATTTCCTGAGGTATTTCGTGGAATAAAACTGCTATTGTTGTTGCAATTCCTGTTGGTATTGAAATAATATAGCTTGCTCCGATAATTATTCCATCAAGCAAATTATGAATTCCGTCTCCGAATAAGCTCATGGTGGTTATTGGGTGAGGATGAGAAGGGGTTGTTGGATGGTGGCAGTGGCGCCAGTGAATTATTTTTTCAAGAAAAAATGAAAATCCTATTCCAAATAATATAAGTGATGATGACTGCAAAACCGCAATGTTTTTTTCTGCTATTTCTGGTATTAAATGAAGAAACGCATCTCCTAAAAGTGTTCCTGCAGAAAAAGCAATCATATATGTAAGAATTTTTTCAAGGTTTGATGTTTTTATTGATAGAGTTGTAATTCCTATTAGAGAAGCTAAACTGATAATAATTACACTTATTAAAGCGTATATAAAAATTTCCCACATATCATAGAATAAAATAGAAATTATTTAAATTATTTCTTTTTAGAAAATAACTTTTTTAATTTGTTATTTTTAATATATTCCTTATTTATCCAGTATCCTATGAAAATCAAGACGATTAACCCAACTAAAGAAATTATAAATCTGAACATATTATTTGCATTTGGCCAGTAACTTCCAGCACCATAAATTAAAGTTACAATTCCACCGCCCATTATGCCCGCACCGATTGCTTCAATTGAAAATAAAAATGCTCCTATTGCTATTAAAATGATTCCAATAGGCACAGTTATTATAAATAAACTCTTTGAGTATTGCGTTTGAGCTTCTGTAAATTCTTGATTGCAATAGTATGTTAAATCACACCATCCAGTTGCGGAATTTTCAGGGACTGGTTTTTCATAATACATTGACGGACTCCATTTTCCGCCCGAAGCAGTACATTGTTCAGAAGTGTTTATCGGGTAAGTGTAACTTATTCCCATATTACAATAATCTTCATAAATAGGTTTATCCCCGTAAAACGTTTTTATTCCGTAAATAGAGACAAAAGATGCCAGAATAATAACTGCAATTCCTATTAAAATATTTTTTATATCCATTTTTTTCTTTTATTTTTAGGTTTTTTAATTTTATTAAATATTAAACCAATAAGTGCACCAAGAACAAATCCTCCTAATAATAGATAAGGAGAAGCCATCCATAGATATCCAACTTCTGATGGTGCTGAATAAAAAAGCAAAGTCCATAAACTAATAAAGATAATATAAATTACGACTAAAATAATTCCAATCAGCCCTCCTTTTAGCCACATCTTCATATTATTACCAGCATTTTCTTTTTTATAAAGCTTATGATATTATGTCTGAACCGAAAAGTTTAAATATCAAGTTACTAATATTTATGTGTATGAAAATTGGTAAGGAAGACTTGCTAAGAATAAATAAAGGATTTGGCGGGAATCTTAGAAGTGGCTCCAGCATTGATTATGCCTTTTATATGCTCGGCAATAAGAAGCTGGGTTTTTATAAAAAACTTGCCTATTTTTGGAGGGCAATTCTTGTAGACCATCCGTTTTCAGATGGAAATAAAAGGACTGCAGCTTTTTTAGCTTATGCTCTTGCAAGTGAAAATAAGAAGAGGGTTATTGATAGGGAATTATTAATGGAGCATATAGTATCGATTGCAAAACACAACGAAACAAATATACGGAATATAGAATATAGATTAAAGAATATTATAATATGAATAAAAAACAAATTGAAAAAATATTGAAAGAGAATAAGTATGTTTTTGATAGTTTGGCAGAGTATGATCAAACAAGAGAACTGCCATCTCAAAGAAAAAGGATAGATATAACTCTTTCAGTTAAAACTATTAATAATCTCAAGAAATTAAAGAAAAAAACCGGAAAGCCCATTTCAAAGATAATTGAAGAAAGGTTAGATTTTTAAACTCCTCAGGTGATAGATTATTATGGAAAGTTATGAGCAGTTATTAGAAGAAGCATATGGGAAGATTAACCCTGCTGGGGAAATCAGAAAATTTGAAAGATGGGAAGTTCCTGCTGCTAAATCAGAGATAATCGGTGGAAAAACTGTTATCAGCAACTTTTTTCAGATTTGCTCTTATATAAGACGCGACTGTAATCATGTTGCAAAATTTCTTTCTAAAGAATTAGCAACTCAATGCAAGTTTGAAAATGACCGGCTTATATTAAATAGAAAAATTCAGAATTCCCAGATAAATGAAAAAATAACATTTTATATACATAAAAATGTAATCTGCGCCGAGTGTAAAAAGCCAGATACAGAATTAATAAAGCAAGGGGGATTTATTTTTATGCATTGTTTGGCTTGCGGGGCCAAACATTCTTTGGGCAGGAGCTGATTATAGATTATAGGAATCTTTAAAAATCACTGAAACTAATATCATTATATTTAAATTACTAAGGAGGATAAATGGTTGAAGCTTATTGTGTAAAATGCAAAAAAACAGTCACTATGAAAGACGGTAAAGAAACAAAGACAAAAAGAGGCACCAGAATGATGAAGGGCAAGTGCCCATTTTGCGGGATAACTGTCTGCAGAATGTTGGGTAAATAGGTTTATTATTAATCGAAAGGTTTTTATCCCTTCTTTTAATTTTTTTAATATGGTAGAAAGTTCAGAAAACAATAATCCAGGAGAATTTAAATTTCGCATCCGTCTTCCAAGACGGGGGGAAGTTATTGGTTTGATTGATCAAAGAGTCGGCGGAAGCAGAATGATTGTCAAGTGCAGTGATGGAAAAGAGAGAAATTGCAAGGTTCCTGGAAGATTAAGGAGAGATTTATGGATACGAGAGGGGGATTATGTTATTATCCACCCTTGGGAATTTGACGATTCAAAAGGGGATATCTTGTTTAAATTCCGCCCAAGTGATGTTTCTGTTTTGAGAGGCAAGGGTTTTTTAGATACTTTTCAGAAATAAACTATGAAATCTTTATCAATAAAATCTGTACGGAAAATAGCTCAGAATAAGCACGAGCTGGAAGAAAAACTTAATGTTAATATTTCTATAATGGGGGGGGTTGTTGAACTTTCTGGAAATGCTGATGATGAACATTTTGCTGTTAAAGTTATACAGGCTTTAGATTTTCAATTTTTAATTGAAGATGCTTTATTGCTTTTAAGAGAGGATTATATGCTTTGCATTCTTAATATAAAAGATTATACAAATAGGAATGATTTAAATGTTATAAGGAGCAGGTTGATAGGAACTAAAGGGAAAACTTTGAAAGTTTTAGAAAGTTTGTGTGATTGCTTTTTTGCTGTTAAAGAAAATAAAGTTGCCATTATTGGCCCGTGTGGAAAGATGCAAGAAGCTGAACAGGCAATCATATCACTGATTCAAGGAGCTAAGCAGGCAAATGTTTATACTCGTTTAGAGAAGTTGAGAAAGGCTGAAAGAATGATGAGATAGTTAGTTTTATAAACACTTTCTACTGAGTTTATATATGCCTCGGTAGCTCAGCAGGTAGAGCGAACGGCTGTAAGACAAGAAGGTTGAATTAGTGAAAAAATACTTCATAAGTTAGCAGCTTCCGAAAGAAATTCCGGAATGAAAAGCGAGTAAATTCAGGGAAACCCTACATTAAAGATGAGGGCAATCCTGAGCCAAGCCAGAAATGGAAGGTGCAGAGACTAGACACTCGCCACCTAAAGCAAAAAGCTATGGTGATGGGATAGTCCTACCCTCTAAGGAATTAGAGAAGGTTGTAACCGTTAGGTCAGAGGTTCGAGTCCTTTCCGAGGCGTAATCCTAAAAGGTACTACGCCCTAATTTCTGCAAAAGGTTTATTAAGATAATATTTTCTAAGGTTCAATGACAATTAAAGGATTACCAAATAGAGAATGGAATGGGGTACTTTATATACCATGTAAAGCAATTCAGCTAACAGTTTTTAGTGAAACTGATAAAAGAATTTTGAGATTAATCGCACCATATAAGAGGGATAAAGAAAGACTTAAGGAAAAAAGAATTGAAGAATTAATTTCTAATCCTGCCCTAGTGGGATATCCTGGAACTACAACCCATAGAATGATGTTAATAGATGAATTAAAAGATAATGATTTTTTGCCGATTTCACATCAATTACTAGACAGAAACCAAGAATATAAAGTTGATGGTATGGGTTTTGTTGCTGTTAATTTTAATAGAAAGCATGCTATTGGATATGGAAGTAGTGGCGAGTTTGGTCTTGGAATAAATGAAGAACATTTAGCTCAAGTCTTTTCTGAACTTCCTAAATGGACTTATGAATTTAGATAGTTTGTGCCCCTCACTTTCCCCTTTTAGGATTAAGTTTTTCCGAGGCATTTTATATTCATAGCAAACTTTCTTAAAATGTAAAGTAAATAAATATTTAAAAATGGTGCATTTCTACAAAAATGATGATTAAAGAAGAAATAGTACCTGCAAGCAAATATGTTAAGATAAATATCGGTAATTCTTTAAGGACTAAAAGGGAAGCTATTGAGGCAAATTTTGGAAGGAGAGCAATTATTACTTATAGAAATTTAGGTTCAAAAATACTTGAAGGGCCTATTTGTCTCTTTGAAGGTAGAAACGGTAGAACTAGCTCGGCTCGCTTTGGTATTGGGTTTAAACCATATCGAAGCATTATTGACTATGAAGACTTAATAGAATTATTGGTACGCCCGAAGGATTGATTGCTTTTTTTATTTCTTACTATTTTTGATAAGATAATAAAAGATTTAAAAATAAGTGGTTAAAGCCCTTGCAAGAAATCCAATTACTTTAGTTGTTGGATGAATTGCAACAACTATTTATTTCTAGAATAATTATAATCAGTGAGCGAATTACCGCTCACTGAGATCTTACTTCCACTAGGAAGATAAGATTTCTTTTAACTAAATAAATCTTTGCTTTTGCGTAGCAAGAGCTGTGGAGAAAAAATGTATCAGCACTACAACACATCAGTAGGAAACAATCTAAAACACATACAAATAACAACAAAGTATAGATATAAAGTTTTGAATCAGGAAAAACTGCAGGTTCTTTGCAAAGTTGCAATCGAAGAAACATGCAAGAGACATAAGATAAATATTGTAATTTTCTTATAAAACTTTAAATAACTTATTAGACTAAAGATATTATGAAAGGAAAGAGGGTGAAAAGTGGCAGAAAGTGCGCTGATAACTTGCATAAAGATTTTGTTAAAATTCTTTTGAAATCTCCTGTTACAAATATTAAATTTAATAAAAATAGAGTTTCTTTGGATTTTGTTAATCATAGAATTTCAGATAAGATTACGATTAAAAGAGAAGCGCATGTTGCAGAGTGGAGCAGAAAGAGGAGAGAAATTTTTATAGATAAAAAGTTTGGCGAAGATGAAAAGGAAAAATCATTCAGAGCTTTGTGCATTCATGAAGTAGTAGAAAGATTTTTAGTTAAAAAATTTGGGCTTAAACTTGATGAAGAAGCCCATATTGTCGCAACACAGAAAGAAAAAGATTATTTAAAAAGTGTAAAAGGAAACTGGAGAAGCCACGAATTAAAAGTTTTTTGGGACTGGCATAAACTAGGAGAGCGCTGATGGAATTTGAAAAAGTAAAAATTAATAAGAACTTCTTTTACTGGACATGGAGAGATTTGCCTTTTTTACCTTATGCCTGGTTATATGAAAAAGATTTGAAAAAACTTCCAAAACCATTTATTCTTACAGAAATACATCCAGATTGCTCTATTGGATTTGAAACAGAAGAAAGAGAGGAATTTACAAATATAATAAAATTACCTAGTAGTTTTGATAATTTAAATTTAGATAATGATTTAAGAAAAGATTTAAGAAGAGTTGAAAAAAAGAATGCAGATGTGAAATTAGTTTACAATGAAAAAGATGCTTTAGACAAAAGCAAAAAATGGTTTTTAGAGCTTTGGAAAGAAAATAAAAAAGATTTTGAAAGAAGAATGGAAATCTGGAAAGAAAAATGCTACACTATAAGTGCTTATCTTAATGGTGAGTTAATAGCTGTTCATATTGGAATGAGAGAAAAAGACACAGTATTTTATCTTGGGTGCTGGTGGGATAGAAAGTACAAATCACTTTCCACACCTATTTTCCTGCTTAAGAAAGATATAGAAAAAGCAATAAGCCAGGGAATTAAATATTATGACTTGGAAATTGGAGACCAGCCTTATAAGAAAAAATGGGGAGTTATTGAAAAACCAACAAAATACTATGCAGTTCTTACTAAAAAACTTGCAGATTATCTTGGCATAGAAAAGTATGTCGAAATGAGGTAAATATATTTTCTATTAAACAAATATTTATTAACTAAGAATCTGAGGAATGTTATGGGCAGAGTTGTCTTAAATGGAGAGAAGTATTCTGGAGAATTTGATGGGGAAGTAGATAGCAATTATGAAAGAGATAATGATTATTATAGTAATCATGAAGGAGAGTGCAAAGGAACTTTTCAATGGAAAGGCCAAGGGAGAATAACCAATGGAGATGCTGAAATTTGTTTTTTGTTTAGAACTGATAGAAGGACTTATGGCGGATATGAACGTTCATATGAATCCTGTCTTAAGGAGTTTCCTTTACTGCCTGATTTTTTGTGTCCGATAAAAGAAGTTTTATATCCCGATAGATTTAATAAATTTGATAAATCAAGAGTCGTTGGTTTGCCACGACTTATAGATAAAAGTTTGTCAGACATTTTTAAAAATGCAAGCAAACAAAAAAAAGATAGAGGAGTAATTATCCCCAATGTTTGTTTGCCTGTTAAAACTTTTTCAGTTGAACAGTTAGTTGCTGATGGAATAATATGTGAAGATTCTGGACAAATTCAGCTGGCCTTTGCTAGTTAAAAGTATTATAATATTTATTAACACCTTTTCTAAAAAATTTAATAGTAATAGTTAATGAATTTATAAGGGATATATAAGATGCGGGAAGAAAGCGGGGAATAGCGACTAAGTATTTAAAGATAAGGGGATAGTTAAAAAAGAAAATACCATATTCACAGAAGTACGCGGAAATATTAAAAAGTTTTTAGATTCTTTGCCAGAAGAAGAAATGTAAATGTTTGCACAGGCATATTACGAAGTTGGACTTAATGACGAAGCGCAACAGTTAAGAGAAAGGTATCTCGATTTAATGAGATATTTCTCTTCTTCTGATGAATACTAGAATATTTTAAAAACCCTTAATTCTTAATAGATGTATGAATAAAAAAGGGTTGATAGGAAAGTTAATTATTTTTTTGATAATAATTATTCTTATATTAGTGATATTAGTTGCTGTCGTGGGGTATTATCTACTTTTTTCTAACCAACATATTTGTATGGGAGAGTTTAGTGTTTGGGAATATAATGATAACACTAATTTATGTGAAGAAGGTAAAGTTCGCGGGTGCGTTATCTCTGAAGATGTTTTTCTTACAAAACAGGAATGTGAAAATGCTAATATTTTTGAGAATGTGAACTGTGCAAGGCAAGGAGAAGTGTTTGACTCATTTAATTCATCAGATAATTTGCCAGATGCCTGTTGCTCAGGATTGATAGATGTTTCAAAACCAGATACAATCTCTATTGCTGATAAGTGCTATTGGGATGGATTAGCAAGTGGATGGCCTTTTAGTGGAGTTTGCTCTGACTGTGGAAATGGTGTTTGTGAAGATGTTGAAAGTGTATGTGGATGCCTGAAAGATTGTGGCGCTGAAAATTCAGATTATATTGCTATTCAGGATTTTTGTGATAATGGGTATGATTTATATTGCAATAAAGGTTTGTCTGATTTACCTATTTGTAGCCTTTGTTGAATTTTATTTTAACTCATTAATTTTATAAAGAGAGAATTCTTAGTTCTTCTATGCAATTAGACAAGGCAATTTACGAAAGAAGAAGCATAAGAAGATTTCATCCTCGAAAGCCAGATTGGAGAAAAATTCTAGAAGCTATTGATGCTGCCCGGCAGGCACCTGCTGCAGGAAACCTTCATTGCTTAAAATTTATCCTTGTTGATGACCCAGATAAAATTGAACGAATCGGAAAGGCATGTCTGCAGCAATTTGTTTCAACAGCAAATTATATTGTTGTTGTTTGTTCAGACCCTACAGAGGTAATAAGAAGTTATGATGAAAGAGGAGAAATATATATAAAGCAGCAAGCAGGAGCTGCAATTGAAAATTTTTTATTAAAAATAACAGATTTAGGATTAGGAAGCTGTTGGATAGGAGCTTTTGTTGATGAGCAAGTTAAAACTGCATTAAGAATTCCTGAGAATATAAATGTAGAAGCTTTATTGCCTGTCGGATATCCGATGAATAAACCTGTAAGAGTGCCAAAAAAAGCAAATATCGACAAGTTTGTTTATTTTAATCTATGGAATAATAAGTATATGAAACCAATTATTGCTGTTGAACCTGTTTAAATTTACTTTTGATTAATGTGAATGAAATCTAGGGGTTAATAATCCCCTCTGCCCGACTTTATGTTTTGTTAACGGCAGTTTTTGTATAATAAGTATAAAGATAAGATAAAACAGTGTATATCATAGAAAAATTTTCTTTACATTAAGTAAGTGCGAGTGTTAATTTCTTTTAAAGGGCATATCTCAATAGTGCGCCTATCCCGCCCAAATTCAGGAATTGCTCCCCTTCTCCTGTTTCATTGCTGACAAAATTAATTGCTGTTCCCATTTTATCCGCAATTACTGTAAGTTCCCTTATTTTTCCTTTTTCAAGTTTCTTAGATAATATTAATGTTTGAACAGCTCCAACCTCAAGAGCTTTAATTATTTCTTTTTCTTTATATAGAGCTTTGTCTGGATTTTTTCCAAGTTTATTAAAGAATTCTTCTAAAAGTTTTTTTTCTTTTGTTATCTCTAATTCTTTTAAATCATCTTTTGCAGCTTCCACAAGTAATTTTAACCCATGTTCGTCTGCATACCCAATATCCTTTACTGCTATAACTTTATTTTTTAGAGCAGTTACTAATTGCCCTTCTTCTAAAAATTCTTCTTTTGTTGGTATTGGGCCTCCAACTAAAATCCCTTTTAACCTAGTCATTTCAAAAAAATGTTTTTTCATTTCTTCAGCAACTCTCCGAAAGAAATCTTTTGCAAGCCCTTCTGTTATTCTGTGAAAACGCTGAGATGATTGGCCACCCGCCCTTATTTTTCCAGGAACACCTGATGTTAATTTTTGAAGAACTTTTATTTGAGTTCCATCTAATAATCCAATTGTAGCTTCTTTTCTTTCAATTACTAATAGTCCATATAACTCGCCGTCATTTAGCATTTCTTTAAGGGGCTCTATTACAAATTCCTGATCGCACCGATAACTCCTTACTTTCATTGGTTTTATAGGTTCAATAACAAAAAACTGAATGTCTGGTTTTCCTTCATCTTTTGAGGTGTTGCCACAGAAAATTGCGAGTCCTTTTTTATACTTTTGAGGGCCTAATCTTAGTTCTCTTATTATCTTTTCAAGAGCTTCAATAACATTGTTTCTTGTTGTTCTGCTTTTAATATTGTTTGCTGTTGATTTTTCCGCTTCTAATTGCTTTGTTATTTCATTTACATTAAAATCAGCAGGTATCAAAACAGTTACTAACTCTGTATGCCTTCCTCTAAAGGACTCTATTTTTTCTACAAAGTCCTTAAAATCCATCATTTGTTTTTGGGATATTTCTTCTTCCATTTTAGTTATATTTTATATTAAACAATAAATAAAAATGAGTTAATAAGTTTTGTGTCAAATTTTATGACATGCTATTAAATCTTTTTCAAAATCTTTTAGTTCTTTAGGGATTTTAATATTGCTGATTGGTTCTCTTAATGAGATTCCTTTTTCTTTTTTTATTTTCCAGACTTCTGAATTAAATTCCATTATTTTTTTAACAAGCTTTGTATCTGATTTTCCAAGTTTTGCTTCTGGGAAGGTTTCTTTTAATAGATTAATTCCTTTTTCATTTGCAATTATTGCGGTTATTTGGGGGGTTATTGGATATAAAAGAGTTATTAGTCTTTCAAGCAAGAAATGCAATGTGTATTTTGCAGACTCGCTTTCTTCTGCTGAAAAGTTCTTTTCCTGATTATAAGCCCTATTTTTTACAAGTTCAATATAATGTGATGCAAATGTTTCCCATAAAAATTCTCTTAGTTTTAGAGCAGGATTATGAAAGTCATATTCTTCATAATCTTTGTCAAATTCCTTTGTAAATTCTTCAATATAATCTATAAATAATTTGTCAAATTCTGTTAGTTTTACTTTTTTTGGTTTTGGAAATTGCATAACAAATCTAGATACATTCAGCAGTTTGTTAATTGTTTTTAATTCTGCAGCTATTTTTTCTTTTGAGCATGCCAAGTCTTTTTTTGAAATATCTCCTTCAATTACACTCCACAGCCTGATTGCTTCTGCACCATATTCTTTTAATAATTCTTGAGGATTAATTACATTTCCTAAAGATTTTGACATTTTCCTTCCACTTCCATCTAAAATGTGCTGGTGAATCCACGCATCTTTGAAGCAAAGTTTTCCTGTTTCAAGATATCCTCTTAAAATAGTATAATACAACCAGGTTCTTACTATTTCTTTTCCTTGGGGACGTAAAGTAGCAGGGTATGCCTTATTGAAAAACTCGTTGTCTGATTTGTATTTTAAAATATAAAGTTCTGAAATTGATGAATCCATCCATGTATCAAAAACCCTTTCTTCTCCAATAAATTTTTTATTTTTAAAATCAGATAAATCTCCAATTTTCTTTCCATTTTGATAAACTTCAGCATCTTTTGGAGGTTCTTCGCTCCACGGGGCATAATACTTTCCTTGTTTTGGCAAGACTATTAATTTTTTGTCTTCTGAGTGCCATAAAGGTATAGGTGTTGCATAAAATCTTCTTCTTGAAATTGGCCAGTCAATTGAAACTGAATCAATCCAGTCATCTAGTATTTTTCTTGTTTCTTCTGGATAAAAATTAAGAGCCTTGGATATTTTTTTGATTTCTTTCTTAAATTCTAACTGCTTTAAATAAAACTCAGGCATTTCAATAAATTCAACTTCTGATTTTGAACGTTCAGAAATCGGGGTTCTGTGTGAAATCTTTTCTTGTTTAACTAAAATATTTTTTTCTTTCAGCAATTCGATTATTTTTTCCCTTGCTTTTTTTACTTTTAATCCTTTTAAAATTCCTGCATTTTCATTCATTGTTCCGTCTTTGTTAATTGCTATTACTGGTGTAAGGTTTTGTTCTCTGAAAAATTGGATATCTGATAAATCTCCTGCTGAACACATCATAACTATTCCCGTTCCTTTTTCTATATCTGCTAATGGGTGAGATTTTATTGGTATTTCTTTATTAAAAATAGGAGAGATTGCTGTTTTTCCCTCTAAACTTTTGTATCTTTCATCTTTTGGATTAAAAATAACCATTCCGCAAGTGCATGTTAATTCTGGGCGGGTTGTTGCAATTATAATTTCTTTATTTGTTCCTTTTATTTTCCATTTTATACTGTTAAAAGTTGAAGGTATGTCTTTGTATTCTATTTCTGAATCTGCAATTGTTGTTTGTAATTCTGGGTCCCAGTTATTTATTCTTTTGTCTTCATAGATTAAGCCCTTTTTGTACAGCTCAATAAAAGTTGCCTGTGTTAGCGCTCTGTATTCTGGAGAATCTGTAAGATAAACAGAGCCTATTTGATTTCCCTGCTTGTATGAGGTAAATGAAATGCCTAATTTTGCAAAAGTGTCTTGTGTTTCAGTTGAAGTTTCTTCTAAAAGTTTTTTGCAATATTCTATAAACTTTTTTCTCCCTACTTCAAAAGCAGATATTTTGAATTTTTTTTCTGCTCCCATTTCAATTGGTAGTCCATTTCTATCTAGCCCTAATGGGAAAACAACATCAAATCCTTTCATTCTTTTATATCTTGCAAAGAAATCCATATAACAATAAGTAATTGCCTGTCCAATATGAATAGGGGCATTAACATATGGCGGCGGGGTATCTATTGAATAAATTGGATTTTTTGTTTTAGAATCAAATCTATATAACTCAAGTTTTTTCCATTCATCGGTTATTTTGCTTTCTGTTTCAACACTCCAGTTTTTCAACTCACTGAACTTTGGTATTGTCATATCTTTTTAAGGTAAAGACAGGTTAAAAAAGTTATTGTGTGTGTTTAGCACAATAATGTTTAAAAAGTCCAGGGGTAGTATAAAACTATGTCAAGATTATATGCTTTTGATGTAGATAACGGGATGACTTATGTTGGTGTAAACAATCAGACAAACCCCGGGAAGTCAATTGATGATTTTCTAATGGATTCTCATAGTTGGATAACTCTAAGAGATGCTGCAATGTTTAGAACAGAAGGGCAAATATTTAAAGAGAGTTCCAGAGATGGGCGTTCTATTGATCCTTTAAGTCTTGAGAAAGAGTTGCGTCTTAAGTGGGAAAATATCGTAGCTACCCAAAATATGACTACTACTCTTCATGATTCAGTTTGTGTTTCTTTAGCGCATATTGTAGCTGCTTATGATTTGGGAGTTGCAAGGCAATTCTCCAATCCTGATTAGATTTATTTTTAAGTTGTTTTCAAATTCATAAATTAACTTTAATAAACCTTTTAAATAATACATTCATTATTTTATGCAACTAATAATACAAGAAAATTCTCAGGAATTAATCCAGATTATACTATTGATTGGTGTGATAACAAAGAAAAGGGGGATAATTATACCCTTTATTTTTCCAGCTCTTTTAAGTAATCTCTTATTCTTTCAATGCTTGGCTCGACAATAAACTTCTGAATTTTTTCATCAAATATTTCCCCAAGTGTCTGGAATTCAGAAAGCCAGTAAAGATTATTTTGTTTTTCTATAATCATGCTGTCTTTTAATCTTTTTAACTGCCTTCTCACATTGCTTTCTGCAAGCCCCTTTAGTTCAAGATTATTCTGTTTTCTTAAAACCTCAACTTTGTTTTTAATATCATCAGCACTTATTTTATTCTTTAATTTTTGCTCATCTATTAATACTGCTAGAATATCTATAATAATATCCCGGCTGTCACCTGGCTGCAATAAACCAAGCGATAGGCATATTTTTTTAACTAATTGCCGTCTGTCAATATTGTAAGGTTTTTCATACTTTCTTAATATTATCTCGTTTAATGGGATATCTTTTGGCATAGGATAACATATAATAAACAGTTTATAATACTTGCTCCTGTTTCTGTTTTAATTTAGTTTAACCTTACAGACAGCTTTCCACTTGCTTACTAATTTATATATTATTTTGACTGCTGTTAATGATAAATCTTAGAAGTAAATTTTTTTATATTAAAATATATATTTATAATTCCAAAATCTCTCACTTAACACCATATAAAAACTTATAAATATGTTGCTTTTATTTATTTTATGGAGCTTGTAGCATTATTATCAAGTGGAAAAGGAACATGGGCTCAGGTTTCTGGTTTAATGAAACAGGGGGAATGGGACAAGATAATTCTAATTGGCAGTGATTTTGCAAAGGATTTTACTTCTGAAGCTAAATTTGAATTTATTCAGGTTGATTTGGATAAAAAACTTGTCGAATTAAAAAAAGAGCTTCTTGAAAAACTGAAAGGAAAAATTGATGGAACAGAAGTTGCACTTACAATTGCATCTGGCAGTGGCAAGGAACACATGGCAATTATCTCTGCTTTGCTTTCAATACCTGCAGGGATAAGATTTACAGCTTTAACAAAAGATGGAATTGTTTATTTGTAATAAACTTAAATTTAGTTAAATTAGTAATATAAAATCAAAAATTATAAAAACTCTGATTCTTATTTAATCTTAATATGATGCCTGGAATTAATCCTGCGAAAATGAAGCAGATGATGAAACAGATGGGAATTTCCCAGGAAGAAATTGATGCCTTAAGAGTTATAATTGAAAAATCTGATGGCAAAATTATTATCGAAAATCCTTCTGTAGTTAAAATTAACATGTCTGGAAATGAAAGCTTTCAGATTTCAGGGGATATTAGTGAAGAAAGTGGCGCTGGTGAAGAGGGGTTTAGTGATGAAGATATTGAGCTTATTATCAACAAAACAGGCAAGTCAAAAGATGAAGTGATTGAAAGCCTTGCAAAAACAGGCGACATAGCAGAGACAATTATGGAACTGAGTGAATAAATGTTTTTAAAGAGTGTTTAATAATTGATTTATATGGTTAGAATAAAGGCATCATTTTGTTTCCCTTCACTTCATAAAATAACCCCGTTAAGAAGGTTAACTCCTGAAGGATTTGACCAAATTAAAGATTGTTTAACACCTGTTTGCAGATTAGAGAAACAATGGGTTCCTTTTCCTTGTGATGAACAGAGAGGTGATATAATAAAATTGCATGCTGAACTTGGAGTTGTCCAAGATTATGGAGAAGCTTACTTTTTAGCTAATCGGGTAAATTTAGTTTTTACTTGTGAAGATGTGCCTAATTCTAATTATGTTAACATCCATGTTTATAGAGATAATTCTAAACATAAATAATTGTTTAATTATATAAATATTTTTAAACTTAAACATTCTTATGTTTCTATGAAGGATGTTGTTTTGCTTGATACGCTTGATTTTGACCGTGAAAAAGATAATCTTATACCTATTTGTCCGCCTAGGATTTTTTTTGTAAAGGGAGATAATTTATCTGAACGCCAATTAAAAGAGCGCATAAAGGAAACAGCACGATATGAAGCAGAAAATAATAGTGGACTTTACTTAGATGAGAGGACTGTTTATTATGCTTATGATGCTAGGTCTATTGATCAAGTAATGTTTTCTCTTGGGGTATATATAAGAAGAGAGGGTTTTGAATCACAAGAAAAAACAAAAGCATCAGGCAACAGAACTTGAGGAGATTAAATTCAATAGTTTTTTATACCTGCAGATTCTTTTAATGTTATGAACATTAAAAATATTGAAATCGGAACAAGAGTTAAACTGCACACAAAACAGGGAGATTTTGAGTGTGTTGTTTTAGAAGCTCCTGAATCTGGAATAATACTTGCAAAACTTGATTCTGGATATAATATAGGAATAAAAGAAGAAGATATCCTTGATTTAAATGTTATTAAAGAAAAAGCTGAAAAAACTTCTAAAAAAATAGAGTTTAAAAAAATCACTCCAGATAAAAACCTGCCGAATATAGCGCTTGTTTCAACAGGAGGGACAATAAGCTCAAGATTAGATTATAAAACAGGAGGGGTTAAATGGCTTACAAATCCTGACGAGCTTCTTAATTTTTACCCTGAACTGCTTGGAATTGCAAACATAATAAAAGTTGAAATGCCTTTTATGAAAGCAAGTGAGAATATGTCTTCAAAAGAGTGGAAAAAACTTTCAGATGTTGTTTCGAGATTATTAAATAATTCAAATGTGCAGGGGGTTATTGTTACCCATGGAACTGACTTTTTGCATTATTCTGCATCTGCCCTTGCATTTGCACTTAAAAACTTGAATAAGCCAGTTGTCTTAACTTATTCTCAAAGAAGTTCTGATAGAGCATCAAGTGATGCAAGATTAAATTTATTGTGCAGTGCAAGAGTTGCTGTTTCAGAAATTGCAGAAGTTATGTTAGTAGGGCATGCTAATCTAGATGATGAGTTTTGCTATGCACTGCCTGCAACAAAAGTAAGAAAGATGCACAGCTCGAGGAGAGATACTTTTCGTCCTATAAATGCAAAACCTATTGCAAAAGTCTGGGCAGATAAAATTGAAACATTAAAAAGTTATAATAAGAGAGACAATGGAAAGAAGGTTAAATTAGTAAATAAGTTTAGTGATAAAGTTGCTTTAGTTAAATTTTATCCAGGGCAAAATCCAGATATTCTTGAATACTATTTTAAACATGGCTATAAAGGAATTGTTCTTGAAACTTCTGGATTAGGGCATTTATTAACAGAAGGCAAAAATAACTGGATTCCTAAATTAAAAAAAGCAATAAAGGCAGGCATGATAATATGTGCGACTGCTCAGACAATTTACGGAAGTCTTAATCCCCTTGTTTATTCTGCTGGCAGAGAGCTGGAAAAAACAGGAATAATTTACCTTAAAGATATGCTTTCAGAAACAGCTTTTGTAAAACTTTCATTAGTATTAGGAAATCCAGTGTTTAAGAAGGACATTAAAAGAGCTATGCTGACTAATTTTGCAGGGGAATTTAATAACTGTCTCTACGAAGATGAATTTTTGAATTAGCCCTTTACCTACTTTCTTTAAAGGGTGTAACTTAATAGTAGTGGTAAATGGAAAGGTTTTTAAGTTTGATATACTTAGTGTTTTTATGGAAGGACATATACCTCATAGCTTAGAAGGTATTTCTACTTTTGATAGTGAAACTCTTACTTTTTCACATTATACTTGCAATTCTCCTAAACAAGAAACTCTTGATAAACATGGAATTAAAGCAGTTGGTGATACATATGGTTGTGCAGATTCAAGAGAGGTATTAAAAATTCCTCTTAGATTATATTTAACTAAATTCCCTTTTGTAAAAGATAAAGCAGTTTTAAGATTAAATATGGAGCATTTAATAGCTCAACTTCCTTAAGTTATTATATAATTTATAATACAAAACTTAAAATAATTCAAATACCTTAAAATAATATGAGAAATCTAACTTTAATGTACAACCAAACTGTAGGGCGAAATATCTTATTTGATGGTCCTAAAGACAGGAAAGATGATAGATACAGAGTGATTGAAAGTGCTACTCTGAGCGAAATAATAGATGTAATCCCGAATAGACTTAAACGTTTTAATTCTGAAAAGCCTGTTGAGGTTTATTTTGAAGGATATACAGAAGAACAGTGTAATGCATTAGAAAAAACTTTTAGTGTTAAACTTCCCCATGCTAGGTTTATAAGAGCTAATGTTGTAAGAGCAGTTAATATTGTTCACTTTCCAAATAGTAAAAAACATAGGTTATATGATGGACCAATTACTAATGGTACAAATCACGAATATGAAACACTTGATGAGCTTTTAGATAGTTTGCCGAGAAGCTTAGACTTTTTGGATAATACAAAGACCATTTGCGTTGGAATATATGAATACTCTCAAGATGACGCAATGCGAATTCAACTTAAGTTAAGCAGTGCATTAAAAGGAGTTAGGCTGCATTATGAAGAAGTGTCTGACTAGAACCCATTAATTTTATATATCCCTCCTTCTTTTGAAATTAATGACAGAAGAATTAGATTATAAGGAATTGGGAGTTAAATCTGGACTTGAAATACATCAGCAGTTAGATACAGAGAAACTATTTTGCAGTTGCCCTTCTGTTTTAAGAAGTGATAACCCTGATTTTACTTTTAAGAGGAAATTACATGCTATTGCTGGCGAGAGTGGGGAAGTAGATGAAGCTGTTAAACACGAAGCTTCTTTTGACAGAGAATTTATTTATCAGGGATATAATGACAGCACCTGCTTGATTGAATTAGATGAAGAGCCTCCGCATATGATTAATAATGAATCTTTAAAGATAGCAATTCAGATTGCCTTGCTTTTAAACTGTGAAATTCTTCCTGTTACACAAATAATGAGAAAGACAGTTATTGACGGCAGCAATACTGGAGGATTTCAGAGAACAGTTTTAATTGCGCAAAACGGATGGATTGAAACTTCTTTAGGAAAAGTTGGAATTCAGACAATTGGGTTAGAAGAAGATGCTGCGAGAACTATTGAAAAATCTGGTAACAGTGTTGTTTATAGGTTAGACAGACTGGGAATTCCTTTAGTTGAAATTGCAACTTCACCTGATATGAGTTCTCCTGAACAAATCAAAGAAGTTGCATTGCAAATTGGAGATATTCTTAGAAGCTGCAAAGTTAAAAGGGGAATTGGAACAATTAGACAGGATATTAATCTTAGTATTAAAAAACATCCAAGAGTTGAAATTAAAGGTTTTCAGGATTTGAAAATGTTTGTTCCTACTATTAATTATGAGATTAAACGCCAGATTGAAAATAAAAATGCAAAAAGCGAGGTAAGAAGGGCAACTCCTGAAGGTGGAACAGAATTTATGCGCCCGATGCCAGGAAGTGCAAGAATGTATCCTGAAACAGATTTGCCTTTGCTTAAAATCTCGAGGGACTTTATCAATGAAATTAAACACACTCTTCCTCAGCTTAGAAGTGATGTAAGAAAAGAACTTGGAAAACAGGGATTAAATGACGAATTAATTAATTTGCTATTAAAAGAGGGAAAACTTGAAGAATTTAAATCTCTTTTAAATATAATTCCAGATACAAATTTAATTGCAAAAATGCTTGTTCTCTGGCCAAAGAATTTCTCAACAAAAACAGATATTTCAATTGAGGAAATAAAGGAAAGGGTAAGTTTAGATGTCATTGAAATTATTTTAAATGAATTAAAAAAAGAAAAAATAACCAAGAATGATATACCAGATATTCTGCTTGAAGTTGCTAAGGGCAAGTCTGTTAAAGAGGCAATTTCAGTTGAAAAAGTTTCTAGCGACGAGTTAGAAACATTTGTTATTAAACTTATTAAAGAAAAACCTGGTTTAACTGCTGGCGGATATATGGGGATAATCATGGCTAAGTTTAAAGGCAAAGCTTCTGGAAAAGAAATTATGGATATTTTAAAGAAGCATGCAAAATAAGATATAATTAATTTTATAAACACCTTATTTCTAATTGGAATATGAAAAGGACTTATGTTAAAGATGCTTTGAGTTCTAATGGCCTGGTTTTAGTTAAGGGGTGGGTGCATGATTCAAGGGATTTGAAAAAGATAAGGTTTATTGTTCTTAAAGATATCACAGGAGTTATACAAGTTACTGGGATTGATGGCAAAACAGATAAAAAAGTTTTTGATTTAATGGACAGCATTACACGAGAAAGCGCTGTTGAAATAATTGGGGAGATTAAAGATTCTAAGCAAGCTCCTGGAGGAAAGGAAATACTTCCCAAGGAAATTAAAATTATTGCAGAAGCAGAATTGCCCTTGCCAATTGATGTTTCAGAATATAGCAAAACAGAATTGCCTAAGAGGTTAGATTACCGGTTTTTGGATTTACACAGAAAAAAAACTCAGGCAATTTTTAAAATTCAGTCAAATCTTTTGCAGGCATATAGAGATTTTATGATTAAAGAACAGGCAATTGAATGTCTATTCCCTTCTGTTATTGGGGGCAGCAGCGAGGGAGGAACAGATTTATTTTCAGTTAAATACTTTGAAAAAAAAGCATATCTAAGCCAGAGCTGTCAGTTATACAAGCAGATGCTTGCGTGTTCTATGGAAAAAGTCTTTGCAGTTTTTACTGTATGGAGAGCAGAGAAACATAATACAGTAAGACATTTAAATGAATCAAGGCAGATGGATTTTGAAATGTGTTTTGCAGATGATAAAGATGTTATGGATGTCCTTGGAAGATGTGTTCAGTATATTATAAAAGAGATAATTGAAAAAAATAAATCTGATTTAGATATTTTGGGGGTTAATTTAAAAATTCCTAAAATTAAATATATTACATTTGCAGAAACTAATGAACTTCTTAAAAAAAATAAAGTGCATACAGAAAAGCATGATTTAACAGGAGAAGGCGAACAAAAGCTTAATGATTTGTTTCCCGATACAATTGTTTTTGTTCATGATTGGCCTTTGGCAGGAAAGCCATTTTATATAATGCCTAAAGATGGAAAAGAAAATGCTGAGTTAAGCAATGGATTTGACGCAATTTATAATGGTATGGAAATAAGTTCTGGAGGGCAGAGAATACATATTCCAGATCTACTAATTAAAAGACTAAAGGCAAAAGGTTTAAATCCCAAAGATTTTAAATCTTATATAGACAGCTTTAGATACGGAGCACCTCCTCATGCTGGATGGGGTGTTGGTGTTGAAAGATTAACAATGCAAATTCTTGGATTAAAAAATATACGGGAGGCTGTTTTATTTCCAAGAGACAGGGACAGACTTAGTCCTTAACCACAAAATAAAAAATAGGAGGTAAAATATGAAAAAGTTCGAAGATTTTGATGAGGAAGAGCTTGAAGACGACGACGATGATTTTGAAGACGACGACGAGCCAAAGGACAATGACGATGACGATTATGGAGATGACTGATTTTTAATTTTTTAGTTAAGTTTTTAACTCTTTCTTTACTTTATTTTTTATGAAAATACTTGCGATTGGAGACCCTCATGGGGATTTACGTGCAATTAGAAAAATTCCTTTATGGAATATTGATTTAATCTTATTAACTGGAGATTTAGGAAAGGCTAGTCTTGCAAGAGAAATGGCTTTTGAAAATATTCGGAGAAAGCAAAAAGGACTGCCTGAAAAAGAATATTCTCCGAGTGTGAAAAAGAAAGCATTTATGGAAGCGTATGATTCCAGCGTTAAACTTGTTAGATATCTTTCACAACATGCGCCTGTTTATACTATTTATGGAAATGTTGAGTCTACAAATCCAGAAATAAGAAAAGAATCTAAAAAAATTGGGTTAAAACTTCCATTTTTAACAGACAGATTAAATTCAATGAAGGGGGTGAGAGTTATTAATAATCGCGTTGCTAATTTTAACAAAGTTAGAATTGGAGGATTGCAATATTTTGTTGATACAAACTGGGTTAGAGAATTTAAACCTAAAGATTATAGAGAGTCTTTAGAGAGCTCGAGAGAACAAACTGATAAAGCTAAAAAAGTATTAAGGGGTTTTGGTAGTTTAGATATTTTAGTTTGTCATCAACCTCCTTATGGGGTTTTAGATAAAGTTACAGCAAAATTTGCTCCAGAACATTGGAAAGGCAAACATGCTGGCAGTAAGGTTATTTTAGATTATGTTAGAAAATATAAACCTGGTTATGTTTTGTGCGGACATATTCATGAAGGAGAAGGAAGTATGCAAGTTGGGAAAACAAAAGTTTATAATTTAGGTATGGGTGGTTACTGCATAATTGAAGGTTAACATGGCATCATATTTGTGGAGAAAGCTAAGCGATAAGGAAAGAGAAGAAATTAAACATCAGGCTAAAAAAATAATGGATGATTTTGCTCTGACACTTGAAAAGCTTCCTGATATTCCTGAAGCACTTGTTGAAAGAGAAAAAGATGTTAGGGATGAAAGTGAAGATGAAGTTTGTTCTGATAGCGATTTCAGGGATACAATGCTTAAAAATGCGCCAAAAGTTAAAGATGATTGCGTCTTAGCAGAAAAAGGAGCGTGGGTGGAATGAAAATAATTGTTGCATCTGGACCAGTTATAATTGAAAATGGAAAACTATTAGTTGATAGAGATAATAAAGACGATTTTTATAAAATTCCTGGAGGGACTATTGATGAAGATTTGTCTTTAGAAGATACGTGCAAGAGAGAAGTGAAAGAAGAAATTAATGGGGATATAGAGATAATTAAACCTTTAAACCCTATGGTAGTATGGAAAAATCAGCAGACCGGTGAGAGAATGATGGTGGTTCTTATTCATTATTCAGCAAAATTATTAAATAAAAATAAAATTAAACCAATTTCTCCTGTTAGAGAAGTTATGTGGCTTGATATAAATGAGATTAAACAAGGCAAACATAATGTTGCAAACAATATTAAATTTTTAATTAAAAAAGGGGATATAAAATGAAAACATTTGAGAAACTTGAAAAAATAAAATCTGGAAAATTAAAAGCTGTTGATAATATCAAGCAGCTGTTAAATGCAATTGAAAAAGACAATCATAATGGCAAGAAGATTAATGCTGTTCTCTCTTTGAATAAAAATGCTTTAGCTGATGCAAAAAAAGTTGATGATAAAATTTCTAAAGGGCAAAAAACAGGAAGGTTAGCAGGATTAGGAATTATTATAAAATCAAATATCTGTGTTAAAGGTTTGGAATGCAACTGCGCCTCTAAAACTCTAGAGGGATGGATAGCTCCTTATAATGCTGAGGTTATTAATAGAATTAAAAATGAAGACGGAATAATAATTGGAATGGCGAATATGGATGAGTTTGCATGCGGAGGAAGCGGCGAAACTTCTGCATTTGGCCCTTGTGAGAATCCTTCTGCATTAGGGTTAATTCCTGGCGGAACTTCAAGTGGAAGTGCAGCTTCAATTGCTGCAGGATTTGCAGATTTAACATTAGGAAGTGATACTGGAGGGAGTATAAGAAATCCCGCTTCACACTGCGGAGTTGTTGGTGTTAAACCAAGTTATTCTTTAGTATCAAGATATGGATTAATTGATATGGCTATGAGTTTTGATCAGATTGGGCCTATAACCGGAGATGTTGAAAGCGCTACTTTATTATTAGATATAATCAAAGGGAGAGATGAAAAAGATTCCATAACTTTAGAAAGCGAAAAAATAAAATTAACAAAATTAAATAATATTTCGGTTGGAATTTTACCAAGTGTTTCAAGCAAGGAAGTTCAAAATTTAATTGATTCTAAAATTAGATTAGCATGTGAGAAATTTGGATGGGAAACTAAAAATATTGAATTAAAGCATATTGATTTGGCGATACAAACCTATTATCCGATTGTTTATACTGAAGTTTTTTCAGGAACAAGAAAATTTGATGGAAGAAGATTCGGAAAAAAAATCGAGGATTCTTGCGGGCCTGAAGTGTTGAGAAGGATTCTTGGAGGGAGTGAAATAACAAAAGCAGAGTATGAAGGAAGATATTATAAAAAAGCTTTGCAAGTTAAGGAAATTGTAAAAAAAGAATTTGCAAAAGCTTTTGATAAAGTCGATTGCATTATTATTCCGACAGTTCCTAGACTGCCACATAAACTTGGCTCGCAGATTTCGCCAGAAGAAATGTATTCTTATGATGTTCTTACAACTCCTGCAAATCTGGCAGAAATTTGTGCTGTTTCTATTCCTGCAGGAAAAATCTCTGGAATTCCAGTTGGAATTCAGATTCTCTGCAAAAAACTAGATGAAAGCAAAATGCTTAGCATTGCAAAAATGATTGAAGAAATTAGTTAAAAATGGAAAAAATATTTTCTAAAGAAGAAATTGCAATGTTTAAAAAATTTATAAACAAAATTTATAAAAATGATAAGGTGGCTTTAGTGACTCATAATGATTTAGATGGAATTGTTTGTGCCAAAGTCGTTGAAAAAGTCATCAAGTGCAATTTGTTAAGATTTATCGATTATCCTGAGATAAGGGCGCCTTTTGTTAAAGAATTAAAAAAACATAAAATAAACAAGGTTATTTTCACAGATATAAACATAACAGATAAAAAAATTTTGAAAGAAATTGAGAAGTTTGCTGAAATCTTAATTATTGACCATCATGTTAGTGAAGATTGGAATTCACAAAAAACTATTTTTTTAAATAAACACCATTATTGCGCAGCCTATTTATCTTATATTTTATTTTCAGAATTTGTAAATTTAGAGCAATTAGACTGGTTAGTTGCATGTGCGTGTTTAACTGACTGGGCTTATTCATATAATCGAGAATTTATGAAAGAAGTTTATGAAAAATATGGAGATAAATTTATAATTAAAAATGAGCTTGTTAAGAAACAGGGCAGGATGTATGAAACTGCTATTATCCTATCTTCTTCTTTAATTTATTTTTATGAGAATATAGAAAAATGCTACGGTTTAATTACGGATAGTATCAATGATGTTAGAAAACTTAAAAAGTATCGTAATATAATACAAAAAGAAATTGACAGGGCAGTCACTAATTTTAATAATGAAAAAAAGATGTATGGAAAGGACGTATATTTCTGGAAGTTTAATCCAAATTATCCTATTAAGGCAATTGTGTCAACACTTGTTTCTTCTCAAGAGCATAATAAAACATTTATTTTTGTCAGACCAAATAGAAGGTATATTAATATTTCTGCCAGAAGACAGGATAAAAAAATAAGTATGGTTGATTTGATGAAAAAATTAACTCAGGGATTAGAAGATTCTAATTGCGGAGGACATGTTCCTGCTGCCGGAGGAAATATTTTAAAAAAAGACTTCAAGAAGTTTAAGAAAAGGATTGAAGAGCTTTGAGCGATTATTTTATAAACTTTAAACAGCTAATTTTAATACTTTAAGAATTATTCTTATATAACCTCATTATTTTTATAGCATTCGATAATATTTATTTTTGATAAAGTAAGAGTAATTCTTGAGGTGCTCAAGAACTATATTTTTGAGGTATAATACATTTAGTTCATAGTTCTTGACATGAAAAAGAGGACAGATAAGATATTGAGAGGAATTTTGTGGGCATTGGCAATAATTGCAATGGCTTTATTAATATGCGGAATTATAACAACGTTAATATAAAATGCTACGCCACAGATAATAATGCTTTAATTATTATAAAACCAATTATTCCAATAGAAACAATTTTGATTATATTTATTAAAACTTCTATTGGGTCATTTGATCTAACCATTTTTAAATACCTTTCTTTTAATTTCTCGTAAGTCCAGCCTTATATCTTCTAATTCTTTGTCTCTTATAAGCTTTTTTATGGCCTCTTCTTGTTTATCTTCTAACTCTTTTATTTTTGAATATATGTGTGAAATAATAAACGTAAGAGGCAATATTGTGGATGCTCCGATAATGGTAATAACATCAATTTTTGATCCGGTTTTAGAATAGACAAAATAATTAATATCAAATTCTACAATTGTGATAATTACTGCCCAAAGTTCCCACATAGATTTTGGCATAATACCTTATTTATTCTGTTTTTAATAAATATTTCTGCTTCGTTTCTTATATCTTCTAATAGAATAAACTATTTAAACAAGTTATTTGTGGTTTTGATATATGAGTGAAAGGAGGTATAAAAAATGGTATTAGATTTTGCTAAAGAAGCAATTGAAAAAGCAGAAACACATAGCATCAACTTTAATGAATTAAAAGCTGGAAAAGCAAACATTAAGGTTTTTGGTGTTGGTGGAGCTGGATGTAATTCAGTTACATGGCTTTTTAACAAAGGATTGACAGGAGCTACAATTTATGGAATGAACACAGACGCTCTTCACCTTAGCATTACAAAGTCTGATGAGAAATTACTTTTAGGTAAGGAAATGACTAAAGGACTTGGATGTGGAGGATATCCTCAAAGAGGAAGAGAAGCAGCAAAAGAATCTCTTGCAGATATTAAGAAAGCTGTTTCTGGTTCAGACATGACATTTATCATTGCTGGACTTGGAGGAGGGACTGGAACTGGTGCTGCACCTGTACTTGCACAAATGGCAAAGGAAGCAGGAAGCGTAGTTATTGGAGTTGTTACAATGCCCTTTGAATGTGAGAAATCAAGAATTGATAAAGCTGAATTTGGATTACAAGAATTAAGGGATGCTGCAGACACTTGCATTGTTATTGATAACAATCGACTTGTGGATATTGCTGGAAGTTTGCCGATTGAACAAGCTTTTGCTGTTGCAAATGAATTGGTTAGTACAATGATAAAGGGAATTGTGGAAACAATTACTCTGCCTTCATTAATTAACCTTGACTATGCAGACGTATCTGCAATTATGAAGAACGGAGATGTTGCAGTTATTGGAATTGGTGAAAGTGATTCTCAATCAAGAGTTGACGAAGCAGTTAGGCAGGCTCTTACACATCCTTTGCTAGATGTTGATTACAGAGGAGCAAACGGAGCTTTAATCCACATAACTTGCGGACCTGATATGAAACTTGAAGAGTTTAGTAATATTGGGCATTTGATAACTGAGAATTTAAGTCCTGAAGCACAAGTTATTATTGGAGCAAGAATTAACAAAGAATTTACTGGAAAAATAAGAGTTATTACAATTATGACTGGAGTTAAATCTCCTTATGTACTTGGAAAGCCTCAGTTTGAATCAACCAGCCACTTGCGACCAGCTATGTCTGACTTAGGAATTGAAACTTATCGTTAAATTCCTTTAAACCAATTTTTGGGATTTTTTCCCTTTTTTCTTTTTTTATTATATAAGTTTTTAAGCAGAATAAAAACTTTTAAACTGACTTATTCTTACTAATTTATGACTGATGAAACTAACGAAGAGTATGAAATTGAAAGAGAGAATGAGAGCATAACAAAAGAAACACTTGAAGAAATTGATAATAAAAGAGAGATTGACAACTTGAAAAAAGTTGAAGCTGCACTTTTTGTGTCTGGGAATTTTCTCTCTACTCAAGAATTAGTTGCTCTGACTGATTTAAATCCTATTTTTTTATCTCAAAAACTTTCAGAGCTTAAGGAAAAATATAATGAAAAAAGTGCAATCGAAATTGTTAATAAAGGAGATTTGTGGAAAATGGATGTCCGTGGAGAACATAGGGATATTGTCAATAAACTTGCAACAGGGAATGACGAGTTTACAAAAGCAGAGCAGGAGACACTTGCAATTATTGCATATAAACAGCCGATAACTCAGGCACATATAATAAGGACAAGAGGAAATAAGGCTTATGAGCATATCAAAAAATTCCGGGATTTGGGGTTAGTTAAAGCAAAAAGAGTTGGCAGAACTCTTGAGTTGAATCTAAGCGATGAGTTTTATAGTTACTTTAATGTTAACAGTAGCAAGGAAATATTCAGCAAGAAGCAAAATAAAGAGCCTGAGGAAAATGAACAAAGCTAAAGATTTGTTTGAGAGAATAAAAAAACATAAACTTTTGATTAGCATACTTATTCTTGCTTTAATTTTAAGAATTATCTTTGTTTTTATATCTCCTGTTAAATTGTGGGACGAAACAATTTACGCTAATTTGGGATATGAACTAAGCAAGAATCCTATGCATTATTCTTTTGATACAAATGGATGGAGCGATAGGATTACTGATGGAAGTTGGCCAAAAGCAGGATTTAGGCCTCCTTTACTGCCATATATATTATCCTTATTTTTCTTTTTTAATTTAAGCAACCTTATAGAATTTCTGATTCCAGTAATCGGAATGCTAAATGTCTTGGTTGTTTATTTTCTTGGTAAAAAAATATTTAATTATAAAGTGGGAGTATACTCTGCATTATTTTTAGCAATATTCCCCATCCATGTTATATATAGTGGTAAGATTATGACTGATGTTTTTTCTACCTTTTTTATTTCACTTTCAATTTTATTTTTTTGGATAGGTTTTGAAGAAAATAAAAATTCTTATAAAGTTTTATTTGGGTTATCTTTAGCTTTAGCATTGTTAACTAGATATACTTCGTTATGGATTATTCCTGTATTTGCAATTTACTTTTTACTGAGAGATAAATCTTTTAAATTTTTAAAAGATAAATTTTTATGGGTAGCTATTTTAGTATTTTTCTTAATTTTATCCCCTTGGTTTGTGTATAGCTATTTTACTTATGGAAATATTTTTGGCGCATTTATCCACGGGTTTAAAGCAGTTTCTTATTGGGGAGGTATTCAACCTTGGTATTTCTTTTTTACTAACTTTTGGGAGATATTTTCAATTTTTTCATTTATATTTATAATATCTCTTTTTATTTTAGTTTATAATAAGCAATTTTTAAATAAGAAAGTTTATTTCTTTTTGATATGGATATCTCTCTTCTTTATTATTTTAAGTTATATGCCTCATAAAGAACCAAGGTACTTTATTCCTATAATCCCTGCTATATGCCTTATTTGTGGAGTTGCTTTATCTTTGTTAAAAAAGTATGCTAAAATTATACTTCTTGTTATTTTCATTATCTCTCTTGTTCATTTATTTTTAATTTTTAATTCCGGTATTAATAACGAATATACAGAAACAAATATCTGTTTTAAAGAAGGGGCTATTTTTTTGAATGGAGTAAATGAAGATTCAGTCGTGTTTAGTGATAAATCTACATTAGGTTATTATTTCTTTAGAAAGAAAATTATTACGTATCCAGAACCATGGAATTTGCAGATTTTAAATACTTTTGCCGATAGATATAAGGATAGGGAGATATATCTTTTTATAACTGATTTTCAGGAGCCTGTTTTGGAAGAAGATTACCTAAATTTAAAGAAAGATTTGAATCTAAATTTTGAACAAATTTTTAATTGTAATAATAAAACAATTATATATAAATACAATTAAATGTGCAATATTTTAAGACAAAATACGCCCCTCAACAAATAAATATCAAAACTTAAAAAATGGAAAAAATAACCTTTGTTTATCTTGTAATGTTCTTTTTTGGAAATTTTTTCCTAACAATGTTTCTCATTTTATATTATAGGAACAGGAAAACTCTTTTTGACTATCCTACTGCTACTAAATTTCCGAGCATTACCATTCTTGTCCCAGCATATAATGAAGAAAATTCAATTACAGGGACTATTGAAGCATTAATTAATTTAAAATATCCTGAAGGCAAGAAAAAGATTATCGTTGTCAATGATGGAAGCACAGATAAAACATCAGAAATAGTAAAAGGATTTATGAAGAAAAACAAGGAAATAAGATTATTAGACAAGCCAAATTCTGGAAAAGCTAATTCTCTTAATCAAGCATTGGAAATAGTTGATACAGAGCTATTTGCTGTTGTTGATGCTGATTCTTATCCTGAACCAGAAGCTTTGTTAAAAATGGTTGGTTATTTTGAAGAAGATGAAAAAATTGCCGCAGTCACTTCAAGAGTACTTGTTAAAAATACAACAAATTTTATAGAAAAGTTTCAAGCAGTCGATTATGCAATAATTGCGTGGGGAAGAAAAATTTTAGATTATGTAGATTCTGTTTATGTAACTAATGGGCCTTTAAGTGTTTATAACACCAGATATGTTAAGGAAGTTGGTTGTTTTGATCCAAAGAATCTTACCGAAGATATTGAACTTACTTGGAATTTATTAAACTCTGGCTATAAAACTAAAATGTCTTATTCTGCTCTTGTTTATACATCTGTTCCATCTCGTTTAAAACAGTGGATTAGGCAGAGAATAAGGTGGAATCTTGGGGGATTACAGACAATACAGAAGTATAAATCTGCCGCATTTAAAGGAGAAAATATTTTTGGTTATTTTGTTGTAACTTATGTAACTTTATCTTTTTTATTGGCAATAATTGGTTTTGCCTTGATAATAAGATATTTATGGATAAAATTTTATTTTTATTTTAATTCACTTCCCTATATTTTCCAAGGATATGATTTTATTAATTTCTTAGATTTTGGATTTGGAATAGGTTTGATTTTTATAATGGGGGCAATGTTTTTCATATTGTCTTTCAGTTATTACAGAATTTCCCTTTACAATGATAATCTAAAAAGCAAAGGTATTTTAACCATATTAATATATTTGTTAATATACCGGCCATTATACACAATTCCGCTGATTTCGGCTTTATATAAAATTGCAAAAAGAGATATAAGATGGTACACCAAATAATTTTAACAAGCAAATACAGAGTTTTTCTTGAGAGTTTAATCCTCTCTCTGCTAATACTTATAATTGGCATTTCAATAGGGTTTTATATTGAAAATTACCGAACAGATAAAGTAGTTAATGACTATAAAGTTTTTGAAATAAATGCGTTGGATTTAAAACTTCAAAATTATTATTACCAGATTATGAATACTGCTTCATGTAATTTTACTATTGAATCTAATTTAAAATTCGCAGATGAAATTTATGATGAAGGGTTGCTTATTGCAAAATATGAAGAAACTCAGGAATTTTCTGATAATCTTTTACTTGCTAAGAAAAGATACGTTCTTCTTAAAACAGAATTATGGCTTAATAGTATTTTATTAAAGCAAAAATGCAAAAATGCTCCACATACAGTTGTTTATATTTATTCCCAAACAGGAGAGATGAAGAAAAGTGCAGAACAAGAAGCAGTTTCAAATGAATTAAAAAAGCTTAAGGAAAAATATGGGAATGAAATTGTTCTTATACCTATTGCAGGAGACTTAGAACTTGATAGTGTTGATTTACAGATGAAAATTTATAATATTCAGTATTTACCTTCGGTTTTAATTGATGAAAAAGTTGTATTAGAAGGGTATCATTCTGCTTCAGAAATCGAGGAAAATTTGAACTAACGTGCTAAAATCTTGCTTTTTTGGCATAATATTCTACTGCAAAATAGTTACTTGAATATAGAAAACAATAAAAAGAGGCATTTTTTAGGATATTTATGGCAAATGAATGCAGCATATGTAAAAAAGAAGGTATTTTGGTGGAAGTTATTGGTAATGAAAAGATTATGAGTGTTTGTGAAAGATGTGCAGAAAAAAATGACTTTCCAATTATACGACGTCCAACTCAGGAGCAAATAGCTCTTTCTCATAAGTATTACGGTGCAAGAAGATTCCCATTACCCATTATTAAGGGGATATCAAAAGAAGATATGGAGTTAAAAAAAATCATTGTCAATAATGTAAAACCAGGAGATTATAAAGAATTAATAGATAATTTCCACTGGCAGATAATGCACTCAAGAAGACTCAAAAAGATTTCTTTAAAGCAGCTTTCAGAAGCTATCGCAGAGCCAGAAGTTGTTCTTGAAATGGCTGAAAAAGGAAGGCTTCCGGACAATTATGAAAGGCTTGTAAACAAACTTGAGCAGTATTTGGGCATTAACCTGTGGAGGGATGAGAGAAATAAAAAGAAGGAGTTGGACAAATTTGATATTGAAAAAACAGATTTATCAAATGTAACAATTGCAGATATAAGAAGGTTGCAAAGCAATAAATCTTCAGAAGAACAAAAGAAACAAGACAATGATAGAATAGAAAAAATTGCTCCCGATGAAGACGATGAATTTGAAGAGCTTGATTAATTCTGACTAGGAAAATTTATAAGAAAAGTGTGCTACGAAATTAACTTTGTTAAATTTCTTCGCTGGAAACTTAATTTAATGTAAGATACGATACTTGTTAAATATATATTTTTATCATTAACCCATAGCTTTAAGCGAAAAACATGCTGGAGGCTGTTTTGGGCTGTTTTTATGATACTAAGCTTTTGATTAAAAATCCAAAAGCTTTATAAATCAAATTTTTAATCTTATCTTATGGAAATAGCTGTCTTAAAAGATGAAAAGAATGAGCTTGAGTTAAAGATAAATAATCTTACAGTTGTGGAAATTCTCCGAGAATATCTTAATAAGGATTCTGCTGTTGAATTTGCAGCTTGGAGAAGAAGCCACCCAAGTGAACCTGCTGTTCTTAGAATTGAAACTAAGGGGAAAACAGCTAAGAAAGCACTTCAAGATTCAATTGCACTAATTGAAAAAGATTCTGAAAAGTTTTTGGAAGAGGTTAAAAAAATATGAGTGGGGGATTAGCAGTTTTAGCTTGGAGTTTATTAGCACTTATCTTTTTATTAATTATCGCAGGTGTTGTGTTTCTTTTTGTTTTTTGGATATTAATGATTGTTGACTGCGCAAAAAGAAAGTTCAAAAATGATACAGATAAAATTGTCTGGATTTTAGTAATAGTTCTTGCGCAGGTAATTGGAGCAGTAATTTATTATTTTGTTGTGAAGAGAAAGAATTAATTTTCTTGTTAAGAGTTCTTTATCATATATAAAATCAAGTTAAGTTATTGGTAGTAGCAACTTAATTATCGTAGAATAGCTGTCTGTTACAGTATAAAGAGCGAAGCGAATTTTTATATTTCTTTAATGTAAAAATAATCCACATTGTTTCTACTAATGCTTACTGCTCAACTCATAAAAAAATTAAGTAAAAAATAACATAATTAAACTGAGCGAGCCGAGTAAGTTGGCGAGAGCAAAGCGGAGAATATAGCAAGTCAGATTAGGAGCAGAAAGCAGGCGACAATAACTGCTTTTTGAGCATTCTCTAAGATTACCCGAAAAGTTTAAGGATCATTAAGTATCATTAAATATCATGGAAGTTAAAACAATTGCAAGAAAATGGGGAAATTCTATTGCAATTATTCTTCCCAAGAATGTTGTTGAAACAGGAAGAATAAATGAGAATGACAGCTTAGTTGTAGATGTAAAAAGAAAAGTATTGGCTAAAGAAATGTTCGGCAAGTTTCCTAAATGGAAATCTAAAAAATCTGCACAAGAGTTAAAAGATGAAATGCGCAAAGGATGGAATTAATGAATTATTTTTTTGATAGTTATGCAGTTATTGAAATTGCCTCTGGAAGCCCGTATTACGCAAAGTTTATAGAAGAAGTGCCGGTTATCCCTATTTTTAATCTTGCTGAAATTTATTGGTCTGCTATTAATCATTTAAATGAAGAAGAAGCAGATGAAATTTATGATAAATACTCTAATTGCATTGCAGAAATTCCTGATGAAATATTAAAAGAAGCTATTAGATTTAGAAAAGATAATAAAAAGAAAGATTTGTCTTATACCGATTGCATTGGATATATTTATGCATTAAGAAATAATATGCTTTTTTTAACAGGAGATAAAGAGTTTCAGGGTATGAAGAATGTAGAATTTGTTAAGTGATTCTAAAATTTTATTAGATAAAACTATAGAAATTAATATAAACCTCTTTTTGGATTAATATATATGGATAAGAAGTTTGACCCCTTTTATCAATCATATGAAAAACCTATCACAAAAGTTTTTGCATATAGAACTGGGACATTTAATAGAGAATTGCCTGAAGTAAATTTTGAACCTATCCCAAAAAGACCTTATGGGGGATTAGGTTGGGCAGTTTTAAGATTTATGTTCCCAAGCCACTTTAATATTTATAACTCTCCATCTGAGGGAGTTTAAGCTCTTTGTTTGTCTAATTTATTGTAGGGCTATTGCAAGAAAGACAAGATAAATTATTTATACTGGATATACTTAAAATATTTATGGATAATAAAGGATCAATTGAAAAATTTTTAATGGATGTATATGGTTATGGCAGAGTCAATGATTTCATCCATGGAGGAAAGAAAGATAAAGGAGACTCTTTAAGAAAACATTTATCTGGCACAATGATTGGCACATTTAGGGAGAGAGTTCTCAATCCAAAAGATTCTGGACCAACATTTATTAAACTTAGATGGCCCGGAATTTCAACAATTAGGAATACAGAAGATTATCAAGCCCATTATAAGGATGAAAGTCTACCTTATCATATCCATAATAGAAATCTTTTTGGAGATCATTCTCAGCAAGACGTTTGCACTTTTTTTTATTCAAAGGTATTGCCGTTATTTGAAAATCCAAAGTTTCATCTTAAACTTGGAAGAACGCGCTCACATATGTGGACCCTTTATTTAGAATCTGAAAGGTTTTTAATATCAATTGATGGTTCAAATCCTGCATCATCTAAAGGAGTTTTTGTTGATTTTGATGCTGATGAAAATTTTGTGACTAACTTAAGAGATATAGTTAATAAATATTACAGAGTTAAAGATTCTGTTTGTAAATGTTAAATCCCCTGCCTGTCTAGCTCATTATTGACTATTGTAACTACCTGAGATGCAAAATATGTCGGTTTGCCGACACTTATGCCTGTTCCTAGTGATTTTAATTTTCTTAATTCTTTTTTTGGAAATCCGTCCTGGTCTGCTATTAAAAAAACTTCATTTCCCTTAAATTTAATTTTTCTTATATCTTCTCCTTTTTGGTCTAAGATGTATATTTCTTTTTTATCTTTTATCAAATCATCAATCACTTTAAACAAGGATTTTTTTTCAACTTCATAACCTTTTTCAACTTCAACTTTTTCATTTTTTTTAGACTTGTAAAGCATCTTTTTTATTAATCCTGCAACATCTTTTTTACTTAAAGTTATGCTGCCCGATGTTTTATTTCCATTTGGGAATAATTCAAGATGTTTTGGAGGGTCTGGTGGACCGTTAAAAATTAGATGTAGTTTTGTGTTTTCTCTTGTATTATGCGATAAAAAAAAGGCATTTATCAGGACATGAATTGCAATATCCATTCTTCCTGCATCCATAAGATTCTCTGAAGAAAAGTTGCCTGTTGTCCGCGCTTTATTTGAAAAATAAATAAATTCCCTCATAATTGCTACAAGAAACAATAGTTATTAAATTAATTGTTTTTTATTGTCTTTCCCAATGTTCGTTTCTATTATCCTTTTATGATATTGCTCTAAATGAATATCAAACTCCGGATCTTGTTCAAAGGATACCATCCCATGTGACAAACAATATGCTTCTCCGCTTGTTAATTTCCTTAAATTTCCATAAGGACAAGGTATAGAACACTTGTGCCTTTTTGTCCTTGGATTATAACGAGGTTTTCCTTCATCACATAATCTAAACCTATGAGTATTTGTCATTTTATATTAAGCAAAATCGCTGTTTATAAATTTATTTATTAATTGGCTGCAGAACAAATTCAGGTTTTGCAATTACGCCTTTTTCATTTACTATTTTAAAAACCCCAATAAATCTATCCTTATAAAATCCAGCTGCTATTTCTGATTTTGGGGTGCTTCCTTCTATATTTGTTTTAAATATTGGAGAGCCGTGATAAATTTTGCCCACAGCTTCTTTTTTAATCTGGACAATTGGGAGCACTTCAGAGATAATCTCTCCAGGAATCAGCATTTTTCTTAAGTCTTTTTCATCGCATTTTTTGCATTTTTCAACTGCATCTAAAAATTCGTAAATAGTATAGCTTTTAGACTCTTCAAATATGCTTGCCTTTGTTCTTCTTAATTCAAGCATGTGTGCCCCCCCTATTTTTTTCCCTATATCATCACACAACTTCCTTATGTAAGTTCCTGCCTGAACTTCTGTTTCAAATAAAAAGTCATTTCTATCATGTTCAAGTATTTTAAAACTATAAACTGTCCTTTGCCTTTCCTCTCTCTTAACTCTTGACTTTACAGGGGGCAGTTGTGTTATTTCCCCTATAAACTCCTTAATTATTTTATTGAGCTCTTTTTCTGAAGTTTCTTTATGCACTCTCATTATCCCAACATAAGTTTTCTTTTTCCCAATAAAATAATTCATTAATCTGCATGCTCTCCCAAGTGCAACAGGCAAAACTCCTGTAACAGCAGGGTCAAGAGTTCCGAAGTGAGATGTTTTGTTTATTCCAAGGGCAGTTTTAATCACTAAGTCAGTTGAAAAACTTGTCGGTCCTGCTGGCTTGTCAATATTAATTATTGAAAACTCTAATAGTTCTTTTATTTTTTTCCGTTTTTTTATTTCTTCAAGATTTATTTCCATTAGTTAAGCAAATTAGAAAGGTATATATATATATATCCATTAAATTCTATGTCTCGGTTTATCGAGAATAAATTGAATGAAAGGAGGTTGAAAAATGAAAGACAATAAACAAATTTGGATTGTTATTGGTATAACTGTCATTGTTGCTTTGGTTGTTTCTTTAGGAGTTGCTAGCATAACTGGCAATGTTATAAAAGTGCGTTCATCTCTTATTGGAACTCAAGTTTATACTAAGGCAGAGGTTGATACATTAATGGCAGGAAAAATTGATGGAGTTTGCACTCCAGCATATAGTTTATCTAATGCTAATACAAATTGTAATTCTCTTTGTGGTGAAAAGAAATGTGTTGTGGCACTAAAAACTAAAGTACAAGTTTTAAGTTCTGGAGAAGATAGACAAGATTTAATAATTCCTTGTACTGACAATATTACTACTGGAAACTATGGAGAGTTTAGATACACCCTCTCATGTGTGTGTTGTAGTTAATTTTTTCTTTTTTCTTTTTCTTCTTATTTGAGCACCTAACTAAATCAAAACATTTATATACTTTGATATATTAAAAGTATCAACTGATATAAATAAAGTATTGATAAGAGGCTAGTGCATAATAAAACATAGTTAATAAAATGACAAAGAAAATTGAGTTTAATGAATTTGAAATGATTGAAAGAAATAAAAATCAGAGTGTTCGCTACCCTAATTTGAATACTGTTTTAATGGTTGAAAATTTTTTAAAAAAACATAAAGATATCCCAATTTCTATATCTGATTTAAGAGAGAAACTGCCAAAACAAGTAATGCATCAAACGCTGAAACTAATTTTAATTTATTTATGGAAGAGTGGCAAGATTATTTACGGACCTAAAGGAATTCAATGGATTTATTCAGAACCAGAACATTTAAAGAAAATGTTTTCAAATTCGCTTGAGATATAAATAATGCTGGAATAAAATGTTTTTTGGCAAAGAAGTTAGGATTTTGTTAAAAGGGCAGGCAAGAGATGCATATATAGAACTTAAAAATAGGAATGATAAAGAGGCAAAGGTTCTACTTAATTCTATTGAAAGAGTTAAAGAAATCTTAAAAGATAATCCTCAATTTGGAGACCCAATAAAAAAAGAACTAATCCCAAACAAACTAAAAACATTAGGAATTAATAACCTTTACAGAGTTGAACTATCAAATTTCTGGAGGATGTTATATACTTTAGAGGGCAATAAAGTTGAAATATTTTTGTTTGTTTTAAATATTGTTAATCATAAGGAATACGATAAGCTTTTTGGTTATCATTAACTTATTTCTTCAAGATTTATTTCCATTAGTTAAGCAAATTAGAAAGGTATATATATATCTTTTCTCTAATTGTAAAAAGAACCAAGGTTCTTCTTACGACATCTCCTTTAAGGAGAGGAATAAGTTTAATAGATATTGAATGAAAGGAGGTTGAAAAAATGAAAAATAATAAACAAATTTGGGTTATTATTGGTATCTCTTTGGTTGTTGCTATTATTGCTTCCATTGCTACAACTTCTTTAACTGGTAATGTCATCAAGCTTAACCAAGATAGAAATGGAAGTTATCAGGTATACACTAAACAAGAAATTGATTCTATGATTCCTAAAGCTGTTTCAAAAACAATAGATACACGATTTGATAAATGTATGACTTGGACAATTTCTTCTGCTGATAGAGGTTCAATATATGGAAATATGACTTGTGTTCAACATTGTAAAAATAGCATACTTCCTGGTGCTTCATCAAGTGCTAATCAAAAATGTCTATGGGCAGGGCTTCTTGGAGAAGAGAAAAACGAGTTTAATGGGACAACACAAGATTTAAGAATAGTCGATAAAGGAAGTTGTTCGCTACCTTTAGATGTTTATTTTGACGGGGGATATAAACAGGTTACTTGTTTCTGTTGTTAATTTCTTCTTTTTTTCTTTTTTATTTTTTTCACTTTTTGACTAACTGCCTTTTTAGCAGTTTTCATAACAAAACAATAAGTATTTTAACTTTATTTTTTTAATTTAAGCATGGCAGGTATTTGCGAGCAGATTTATGATAAGTATGCAAAATTAGCAGAGAAATTTAGGACACAGCTTAGTGTATATCGTTCTATTGGTGCAGATAACTATATTCTTAGGTTTAGTTCTTTAGGGGAATTATCTGATGAAACAAGAAAACGCATAACAAATAGTGTTGAAAGTCCTATCAGGCTTGGAGACAGAGAGATTAAAACATCACTGGAGTTTGCTGTTAGTGCAATGTTTAAATTACAAAGCAGGTAATTTATTAATGAACTAGCTTTTTAATATTTACTTCTTACACTTCCCAGCCTTTTTCTTCTTTTTTTATTATCTTTAAGACTTCAGCAACATCTCCTTTTAAAAGGGTTTTTCTTCCGTGAGTAATTAGCTCTTCATTTAAAAGAGGGATTATCTTTTATAAATTATCAGCTAGGTAATTATTCAGCAGAACAATAGAATTTTTATTTACCCTTTTTATATTATGTTTTTTCATCTCTAAAATAAGCCTGCTTTGATTTATTAATGAGTTAGCTTTTTTATTTATTTTTGTAGTTTTCATTTTAATGCATTAATTTATACATTTCCTTTCAAATATCCCTGCCTTTTTTCTTCTGGGAATTTTTCAATAGCGTATCTTAACATTGTTCTTGGCATTGCCTTATAGTGCTTTTGCAAGAATTCTTCTTCTGCTTTAATATCTTTTTTTCCAATTTCCCTAAGCATCCATCCAACTGCTTTGTGAATTAAGTCGTGGGGGTCTTTCAGAAGAATTTCTGAAATTGCAAGTGTATCTTTGAATTCATTGTTTCTTATAAATGCATAAGTTGAGATAATAGATATTCTTTTTTCCCAGAGGTTTTTTGATTTAGCAAGTTTGTATAGCACTTCCTTATCTTTATCAAAAAGAAAGGTTCCGGCTATATTTGGAGCACTTAAGTCAACTAAATCCCAGTTGTTTATGTTTTTTGTGTTTTTCAGATAAAAATTGAATATGTTCTCTTTTTCCTGTTCATTTGATTTATTAAACTTATATGTTAAAATTCTCAAAGCTGTTGCTCTATGCTCGTGGATATTTGAAGTTAGCAATTTGTTTAATTCCTCTAAGTTTAAATTTATATATTTTTTTGAAACATCTTTTATTTGCTGTGAGGTTAGCCCTAAAAAAATATCTCCTTCTCCATATTCCCCTTTTCCTGTTTTAAAGTATCTTGAAAGCTGAACAGATTTTTCTTTGTTTTCAAGATTTTTTAAGTCTGTTAATAATGTTTTTAACATACTTCTAAATAATAATTAATTTTATAAAGTTATTTATTATACTCCCTCTATGGATTTAAAAGAGATCGGGTTAAAAAGCGACTTTGAGGATCGTATCAGTAAAACAGCTAAAGACCTTTTGGATGGTTTTTTCAGTCGGTACCCGCTTAGAATTACTGAGTCAAGGGGTTGTATTTCTATTTCTTCAGGAGATGGGGGGTTTATAATTGTTTCTCCTTTCTATAACCAGGTATATTGTGATTCTTCTTTTATGGGTAATGCAGAGTTCATTGCAAGAGAACTAACTTCCCTGGCAAAAAGATACTATGAAGAGTGGCCAATAGAACAAAGAGAGGGTTTAGCTGTTCCTCAGGATTTTCACCTTAACTGTTCTTATTAATGATTAATTCCTGTCTTCAACAAGCATTTTTTATCAGGTTTATGAAAAATGATTTTGGTTTATGCTTACTATAGTATCTGTAAAAGGAAGGTTTTAAACTTATTTTTTCAGCAAGCCTTTTTTTAATTAACATTCTGTCTCGTTTATCCGGGCAAAAATCCTGCTTTAGGCAATTGTTGAACTTTGAAATATCCAAGCTATGATTAGTTTTAAACCCTCTTTTTTTCATTTCTTTTTTTATTAATTCATGCCTTTTTTTAAGGTATTTTAGTTTATCCCTGAAAAATAACTGATGCCCTTTTCCCAGGCAGTATCTTTCAGGTATTTTAGTTAGATTAACTTCTTTATTTTTTATGCTTCCAATTAGCATAAGTATTTCAAGGTATTCTGCAATTAAATGCTGGTCAGTTAAACCTTCAGGAGCAATTAAGTTTATTCTTACCATCTTATCCTGACTATAAATGTATTTATAAATATTGAATTTATTTGGTTTGCTATGGTAGATAGGATAGACTATAAAACTATTTTAGAAGTTACAAGAGGATTTCTTAAAGATAATGACAAAATAAGGTTTATTAAAGGAATAAGTGATGAAGGCATATGTATAGGATTTACAGATAGGACAAGCGTACTGGTATATCCTGCAAATAAAAGAATAACAACTTTTTTTGAGTCGTGTATTGAGTTTTCAATGGAATTAAACAGTGGGTATAAAGATAGACTTGGTGTGGAATTCAGCATTAGAAAAATTTAATTATTTCTGCAGAGCCATTCTTCTTGGCTTGGTTTTCTCCTGCTTATCAACCTGAGTATGTTTCAGCTGTTTTTGCTGAACTTCTGCCTGTTTTAATCCTGCTTCTACAACTGCTTCTTTTTTTTCTTCCTCTTCTTTTCCGTCTTTTTTTTCTTCCTTGATTTCTTCTCTTTTAATTTCTTCTTTTTCTTTTTTCTTATGCTCTTTTATTTTTTCAGCTTCTTTTTTATTTTTTTCTTCCCGCTCTTTTGCGAATTTCCATTTTTCAGGAAGTTCTAAAAGGCTTACTAAAACATTATCTGCATCTCTTTTAACTTTAATTTTTAATTTTGTTGGGGGATTTTTAATTCCCCTAAACCATAATTCTTGATTTAACCATTTATCAAGTTTAACTTTTTTTACATCTCTGTCAGATATTCTCATATGCTTTGCGACAAATTGTTTCATTGCTTTAACTGCTTTTGGCGTTCTTTTATGCTTTGGAACTTTCATTATTTCTCTTCTTAAGTTCACAACATATTCTCTTTCTTTTGCAAGTTCTTTTGTTTTTGCCATTTTATTCTACACCTGGTTTTGCATCTCCTAATATAAGATTTAATTTTTTAACTGCTAATTTAATTGAGTCTGTTCCACCCACTAATACTTGAGCAAAATGTCTTTTATCTCTTGGGATTTCATAATACGCTAAAGTTACGCTATCCAATCCAGTTTCTATATGGTAAACATCTTTTATTACTTTACGAATTCCGAAAGCTTCTGGAATGTCTCTGTTATTTAATGCATCGTCCAATTTGTCTTTTTGATACCTTTCTATTCTCGTTTCAACTGTTATACTATTTCTCATTTTAACCTAATTGCTGTTTTTTCATCCTCCTTGGTTTTATTTTTAATTTTTGAGTATTCCATCTTCTTCTTAACCTTGTAACTTTTGAAGGATGTATTCTTTTTCCCGCCCCGAATTTTCTTACAACTACCCAAAAAGGAGCCCACTTAGTATGTTTCCCTGCACTTGCAAGTTTTATTTTCTTTTGCCTCTGTCTTTTTGGTATTGTCATTTTATCTCTACCTCCTCTCCTAAATCAAATCCTGTTTGACTCTGTATATTATTAAAAGTAGCATTTATTGTGGTTTTTGCCGTTCTTGTATCTACTGCCAATGTAGAATTTGCTTCTACCCAAGGTTTTAAAGCAATTCCCCCAGCGGTTACATAGCACTCAATAGATAACTCCCTTGCACCCATTTGATAGCGCACTAAACTGGCACAATTCCTCTGTTGGCATTGTCTGTATAATCTATCCATTTCTCCAATAAATCTTTTTTGGGATTTTTCAGTGTCTGTGCCTAAAACTATTCTTCCTTTCATTCTATCCCCTCCAGTAATTTCCTGCCTTTTTCTGTTAGTCTTCTCCCTGCTTTTTTGTCTGACTTTTCAACAAGTCCTGCCTGCTCTGCCTGTTGTAAAATTACTCTGATTATTTTTCCAGAACCTTTTTTAAATTTGTCAGGACGGACACCCCTATTTTGTTTTCCTCCGTATCTTGTCCTTAATTTATTAACCCCAATTGTATTTTTAATATAAATCTGCCTTAAAATACTTGCAGTTCTTTTGTGCCAAAAATCTTTGTCAGAGGGGGTTCTCTCTCTTGCAACAGAAGATTTAACAAAAAAACTCCATTCCGGGGCTTTAAATTCTTGAAATTCTTTTAGTGCTTCTGCTAGTTTGTTATTAAATTCCCTAGGTTGTATTTCATAAACACTCATTTTCTTCTTATGTATAGCCTTGCCTTTCGGCAATAGAACTGTTTAAACAGTTTAGTTTAAATTAATCGATAAACTATATTTATAAACCTGTTGGTAGGGGTGTTTTAAGAAGAGGTTGATAATATAATTAATAGGTTAATGTTAGAGACAACAAGTTATTTTTATGCTGGTTAATTAGTGACGATAAACTTAACAAAGTTTGTTTTGAGCTGGTTTTACTATTATTTATTAGCTACTCTTTTAAATCCTGTTCTGGTTAAAAGTGCCATTAATTCACACGGAATTTCCCCTGTTGATGGCTGAGTTTCACACACCAATCTGTCTACAACTCTTAATGAGGTTCTATTCAAAGTTTTTGTTACCCTAATCACTGTTACCACATTTCCATCATATGTAATATACTCTTCTTCTTGAGGATTAAAAGAAAAACGCGAGTATCTTGCCTCTAGTTCTGATAATAGATCTTCTTTTGGGTTTGGGTTATATGTATCTGTCCTTTCAAATATTCTTGTCTTTTTCATTTTAATAAGTAAATATCTCTCTTTTTAAGAATTTGTATAAAAGAAAATAATTATCTCATGTTTTTGCGCCATTTTTTTATAAAAATAGTAAATCCAAGAATTCTATATGTGTAGTTCTTGCCCAATTCTTCAACTATTTTTTCAGCTTCTTTTTTTATTTTTTTTCTGTCCCTAACTGAATTTTTTAAAAATACTACTTTAACATTCTGATGATTTTTGAAATGAGTTTTAAGAGTTTCTATCAAATTAGCTGAAACTCCGTTTTTTCCCACTTGTATTGATGATATAAGCTGCATTTGCCCTCTTTAATTGCCTGCTTCTTTTTCTAATTTTTCCTTTAACTTTAAGATATCTTGTTTTTTTATAACTATTGATTTATGGTTTCTCACTCCAAATGTTCCCATTTTCATTCCTTTTGTTTTAAATATATCTCTGCCGTTAAATCGGTGAATTTCTACATCTCCTTGGTTGTCACGCCAATCATGGCTTTTTAATGCACAAAATGTTGCTGCTTGTTTTATGTCTGTGTCGTTTGCTTTCCCCTTTATATTTACAAATGGGCTTCCTGGTTTTGCACTATGAAAAACTTCTTCATCTTTTTCAATTTGTCGGATAATCTCTTCGTTTTGTTCTGCGTTTTTACCGCCAATTACAAGTTTTTTTGAAGATGTAAAAAACCATCTGAATTTTTTGTAGCTATCTTTGGTTTTGCTTTTGTCTCTTGAATCAAGAACAGCATTTTTTATTTCTTCCTTAGAGATACTTTTCGGAATTTTTTTATTGACCATTCCCTACCATAAATTTATGGGCTTATAAAGATTGCGATGTTTGTCATTATGTATTATTGAAAAGACATAGTCCTACAATACAAATGTTTATTAACCCACTTTAGATAAGGTTTTTTATGGCAAAAAACAATACAGCGCTTGGCGTTATTATTTTTATGATTATTGTTCTGCTAATTATTGCAGCAGTATTGTGGATTCCTTTAGTTAATTCTGATTCAGATGAAGAAAGTACAGGAGAACCAATTATGTTAAACTATGAATCTGAAGAAGCAGTTGCTCCTTTAAGAGGGCTTGTTTTATATTTGCCTTTTGATGGAAATGCAGATGATGATTCTGTTTTTGAAAATCATGCAAAAGAAAATAAAGCAGAATTTATCTCTGACAGCGTTTCTGGAACTGCACTTGAAGTTGAAGCAGATAACAAGGAGTATGTTGCTTTTGGAAATACTTTAAATCTAGGTAATGGCGATTTTACAATTTCACTATGGTTAAAAGATTTTGACAGCAGCCAAAACCATTTTGTTATTTCAAAAGGGGATGGTTATGCAACTAAAGGATATGATATACGTGGAAATGATAATAGTATTTCAATTAGGATCAGTGACGGAAAAAATAAAGAAGTCCTTTCTGTTTCTAATGTTGAAGCAGGAATTAAAAGAGGAAAGTGGAATCATTTGGTTTGGACAGTTGATAAGGACGAAGAAATAAAATTGTATGTTAACGGAATGCTTGTTGAATCTAAAAATATAAAGTCTGTTGGAAATTTAGACAGTGGCAATTCATTTATGATTGGATGTTTGAATTGGAATTCAGAAGAAAGTGAAAATTCTTGCGACAACCCTTTTGGAACAGATATGAAACTTGATGAGTTAAGAATCTATAAAAGAGTTTTGACAAATGATGAAGTTAAAGATTTGTATTTAGTAAGATAAATCTGGGTTAATAGTCTATATCTTTCCCTAACTTTATGTGAGTTGAGCGGTTACTTCTTTTTTATTTTATAATTATTAAAGAAAAGAAAACAGAAGAACGAATTTTTTATATATCAACAAGAGCGATCCGAGTAAGTTGACGAGAGCAAAAGGAGATAATATAGCGAGTCAGCTTAGGAGCATAAAGCGAGCGATTATAGTTCAGCTCCACTTTTCTAGTGCTTTTCTTAGTTCTTCGTGATTTTTAGCATAAGTTCTTAGGGAGATGTTTTGCATTACTGCATCTATTGCCTGGCGTGCTGCAATTGCTCCTGCTTTTGTTCCATCTGGGTGTCCGTGAATTCCTCCACCTGCTTGGATTACTAAGTCCTTTCCTAAGTTTCTTACTAAGAATGGTATATGTCCTGGATGCAAACCTCCTGATGAAACAGGGAGAACAGAATTAATATTACTCCAGTTTTGTTTTAACCTTTTGTTAGTTGATTTTATATCTTTGCCTTTAATTTCTTCTGCAAGGCTTTTTATTTCTTTTATATCCCCATCCAATTTTCCAATTCCTGTTCCAATATGCAACTGGTCAACTCCGGCCAATCTTGCAAAATCTGCAATTGCCATCATAGATATGCCTTGAGTTTTATTTCTTGTAAATGCGGCATGCATTGCCCTATGAGCGTGAATTGCCATTTTAAATTTGCACTCTCTAATTGTTTGCACAGCACTCCAGCCAGAAGTTAATATATCTATCATTATATACTTGCTTCCTTGTGCTTCTGCAAGTTGCGCTCTTTTAATCATTTCTCTTGTTTCTGCTGTTATGTTTACAAGATAAGCTTTTTTCTCACCTGTTTCACTTTCAGCTTTATCAGCCATTTGTAATGTTTTTGATAGTCTTTTTTCAAATTTGTTAAATCTCTGAGATGATAAATTCTCGTCATCTTTTACAATGTCACATCCTCCTATCCAGGATTCATAAGCACTTTTACTATGGTGTTCTGTATTAAGCCCTAGTTTTGGCTTTATAATTGTCCCGATTAAAGGGCGCTTTTGTACATCCATCATTTCTCTAATACCTTTGATTCCATATTTTGGCCCTTTATGGTGTTTTAGTATTGAATTAGGAAAAGAAACATCTTCTAGCCTTATTGATTTTACTGTCTTCATTCCAAATATATTTCCGGCTATTGATGAAAGGATATTTGGAATATTTTCAGGTTCAAACAATCCTGACGGATAAGCTACCTTAATATAATCTTTTTTTATTTCAAAAACTCTTGCTCTTAATTTTTTTACATAGTCCTGCTCCTTGACCTCTGTCCATGTTCCGACACTTGATTCTAAGGCAACTGTGTTTGCTGCTTCTTCCATAGACATTTTATTTGGAGTTATTCTAAATAAGCAAACTATATCATCTTTTGGATGATACTTCAAATCTACGAATTTCAACTCTTTTTTCACCATCTTTTATTAATGATTTTTAATACAATTTGTTTTTATATCATTTATTTGCTTGACTGTTTCGTCTTTGAATCTTTTTAATGTTTCTACTTCAATTACCACTGTTTCAAGTTTATGCATTGCCCATCCAGCAAGATAAACAATACCAAAATAAGGGGCATATTCAATTAAATCAGGGGTATTAATAATTCCAAATACCTTTAATATTAACCATAATAGAATTCCAGCAAGAACTATCCATGCAATAACATCCCATATGTTAAATTTCTTCTTCATTTTATTATTAACCATATTATAAGTGCTATGGCTATCATTAACATAACTATCCATAAAATCCAGTTTAATATTTCTTTCACCATCTTTTCACTTCTTCTTTATCTCCGGCCCTTTATCAGTGTCATTAACAACATAACCTAATTTATTAATCTTATCTCTTAGTTCGTCTGCTTTTTTCCAGTTCTTTGTTTTTCTTGCTGTTTCTCTTTGGCTTACTAAGTCCTGAACATTTCCTGGAATTATTAAAACATCTTTTTTCAGCAAGTCTAATCCTAATACTTTATCAAATTCTTTTATAGTAGATTTTTTGCTTTCTGATTTTGTGTCTCTTACTAATTCCCACAGAACTTGAAGTGCTTTTGGTATGTTCAAGTCATCTTCCAAAGCTTTTTTAAATTCATCGATGTATTTTTCATCTGCTTTTTTATTATCATTTATATTTTCACAAATATTTTTTAATCTTTGATATGCATTTTTTGCTGCTTCAAGATTTTCTATTGAAAATAATAATGGAGAACGATAGTGAGTTGTCAAGCACATATAACGATATTCTAAAGGAGAAAATCCTTTTTGTTTTAAGTCTTTTAGATAATAAACATTTCCAAGAGATTTTGACATCTTGCCTTCTTTCATTGTTAAAAATCCGCCATGAACCCAGTAGTTTACGAATTTTTTTCCTGTTGCAGCTTCACTTTGCGCAATTTCATTTGTATGGTGCGGGAATATTAAGTCACTTGCACCTGTGTGAATGTCCAAGGTATTTCCTAATATTTTCATAGACATTGCAGAACATTCAATATGCCAGCCAGGACGCCCTTTGCCTATTTCAGTTTCCCAGTAAACATCTCCATCTTCTTCTGTCCAGAATTTCCATAAAGCAAAATCTCTTAAATTTTCCTTGTCATATTCATCAGAGTTAATTCTTTCTTTTGTTTTTCTTGATTTGTCAAGATTTGCCAGTTTGCCATAATCTTTAAATTTATCAATTGAAAAATAAATTCCATCTGTTGTTTTATATGCATATCCTTTTTTAATTAGCTGTTTAATTAACTTAACCATTTCATCAATAGATTCTGTTGCCCTAAGTATATGTGTTGGTTTCAGGATATTCATTTCTTGCAAATCTTCAAAAAATATTTTTTCATATTTTGTTGTGAAGTCTTTTAAATCCATACCCTCTTTGATGCTGTTTTTTATTGTTTTATCATCTACATCAGTTATATTCATTACATGAGTTACTTTATATCCTAAAAAAGTCAGACTTCTTTTTAACAAGTCATTGAAAACATAAGTTCGCAGGTTTCCTATGTGGGCATAATTATATACTGTTGGTCCGCAGCTATACATCCCTACTTTTCCTGCATTAATTGGTTTAAACTCCTGGGTTTTTCTTGCTAGTGTATTATAAATTTTCAGAGCCATATTTTTTCTAAGCAGAAAGGGTTTATTAAATTATTGACTTTAGTGTTAAAATGCTATAGCTTATTCTGGCGCAAAGCACTCAAAAACAAAATCTTTAAATAGATGCACATATTACAAATATTGCACAGAATACACAAAATGGCAAATATAACACTATCTATTCCAGATGATTTAAAAAAACAAATGGAGAGATTTCAAGAAATAAACTGGAGCGAGGTAGCCAGAGCTGCAATAAAAAATAAACTTATTCAGGTTAGCATTGTAAAGGAAATTGCATCAAAATCAAAACTAACAGAAAAAGACGCTTTAGAGCTTGGAAGAAAGATAAATAAAGCAATGCATGAACGATATAAAGACTAAAATGGATTTTGTTGTAGATGCAAATATTTTAATTTCTGCTCTTATTTCAATTGAAGGTAAGACCTGTGATCTGCTTTTTGATGATAAATTAAAATTATATTCTCCAGAGTTTTTAATTACTGAAATTGAGAAGCATAAAGATGAAATATTGGGCAAGGCAGATATTTCAGAATCTGAATTAAACTTATTTCTTTTATTAGTCTTTAGCAGAATAAATCTTATTCCTTATGATGAGTTTAAAGAATGTGCAGAAGAAGCTAGACGAATTTCTCCCGATATTAATGATACTGAATATTTTGCTTTAGCTCTTAAATTTAATTGCCCGATTTGGAGCAACGATAAAAAGCTAAAAGAGCAGAATAAAATTATTGCTTATTCTACACAAGAAGTAATTAATTTACTTTCTTAATTTACAAATATATCCTATTCCTGCCTTCTTAATTTTTTCAATGCTCAATCCAACTTTTTTAAATATTACTGATAATTGTTTTTTGGAAAATTGTTCAGAAATTCCATCTTTTCCAAAGTCATCAAAAATAACTTTTCCATTTTCTTTGATTTCTTTAATTTCTGCTCTTATTTTTCTATAAGCTTTTAACCTCTCTGAAAGGGCATCTTCGGAATATACACTAATTACAATTTTACCCTCTTCTTTTAACACTCTTTTCATTTCTTCTAGTATTTTATACTTTTCCTCGCTAAAATTTGCAAAAGTTCCAATACAAGTAACATAATCAAAAGTTTTGTCAACAAATGGCAAATTTGCTCCTTCAGCTAAAATTATTTTTACAGAAGGACATTTTTTAAAATTGTTTTTTGCATGTTCAATAGCAGTTTCATCGTGGTCAATACCAGTTATATCTTTTGTTATGTTTAGCATATCTTTTATACTTCTTCCATTTCCACAGCCTACTTCAAGAATCTTTGAATTTTTATTTATGTGTTTTATAAAAAATTTTTTTTCTTCTTCAAACCATTTCTTGTAAGCTTCTGGCTGGTTTGCTAATATCTCTTCCCATCCAACAATATTCTTTTTACCTCCCATATTATTACCCTGTCGTCACTTCAACTTTACCTTTGCTAACTATAAGTGTGTGCTCTGCTTGAGCAACAGGCATTTTTGATTTTTCTATTAATTGTGGGAAATTATAAATAACCCCTTCTTTTTCTAAAATGGATAACTCAATTAATGTTCGCACCCCGAATTTTTTAACCAGCCAGCGCGAACAAAAAGGAAGAGTTTTATATTCCTTAATAATAAATGCCAAAATTTCCCTTGTTTTTGCATCTCTTACATTTTTTATATTTGTTAACTTGTAAATCCCTGATGGTCTGCCTTCATAAACTTCGCCCATGCCTGCAGTTACAAATGGCTCAATTGCATAGCTTCCATCTTCTAATATTTTTGGGTTTCCGTTGTCATAATTTGGAATTGTGACTCCTGAGTGCAAATCATACTGTGAGATTTCATGCCCTGATAAATTCTTAATTGGAGAAAATCCTGCTTTTTCTGCCTGCCCCTGAATTGATTTTCCTATTTCTCTAAGTGTTTTTCCTGCTTTAACAGAGTCAATAGCAGAATTCAAACAATTTTCTGCAGTTTTTATTAAATCTTTATTTTCAGGATTGTTTTCTAAATCTAAACTAAAAGCAGAGTCAGCTGTGAAACCATCAATATGAACTCCAATATCAACTTTTAACAACCCCTCTGCTTTCGTTTCATCATTATAACTTGGAGTGTAATGTGCAGCTATTTCATTTATACATAAATTTGTTGGAAATGCTGGTTTACCTCCTAATTCTTCTATTTTTTTCTCTATTTTTTCAGCTATATCCAGCAACTTTATATCTTTTTTAATAAATGTTTTAGAATATTTTCTTGTTTCAGCTAGGATTTTTCCTGCTTTTCTTAAACTTTCTAAGTCTTGCTTTTTCATTTTAGCCTTTAACCCTTCTTTCTTTAGGAACATAATTTTTTATAAATGTTTTTCCATTTTGCCCCATGCCTAAGAAGTCACCTTTATTCTTTACAACAAGATAACTTGAGCTTAAATTAACATTTTTTTCAACATTTTCTCCTTTTAGCCATGGTTTAATCTGTTCTTCATTTATTTCAACTATGTTTTTATTAATTTGCTCTTTTATCAATGGCAGATTTAGCATATCAAAATTTAACCTCACATTCACATTGTCTTTTTTGCAGATTTTGCTTCCTATAAATTCTATTCTTACTGATTTTGAAAGTTCCTTTATTTCATCTTTGCTCAGTTCTCCTGAGTAAATCCTATATTTATCCTTGCCTGTTTCAATTATTAAAAATGGGATGTTGTCTATTCCATACTGCTCTTCTATTTCGCTAATCAGCTTTTTCTTTTTTGTGTTATCTAAAAATTCAGCGTTCATTTTTGTTTGTAGTCTTTAAAACAATTATTTAATATTTCCTTAGTTAAAATTAGGTATGGAAATTCTTGCCTTAATTCATTTGAGTATCCCCTGGGCACAAAGCAACTTAAAACTTCTTTTCCAATTCCATTTATTAAATCAAATGCCGGTACAAAATCAGCATCACCAGATATTAAAACGCAACAACTAGTATCCTTTTGTAAAGCTTCTTTTACCATATCAATAGCAATCCAAACATCTATACCTTTTTCTTTTTGGTTATGCTCTGAAATATCTAGAAAACTTGCTTCTACAATTGGTTTACAAACACTGCATAAGTCCCAAGAGTCTAACAATTCTTGTCTTTTCCTTTTTATTTCTTTAGTAGAAAGTCTTTGAAGTTTTCGCGTGATTATTTTAACTCCTTGTTTTTGTAAATGCCCTATAAAAGCTCTTTGTCTTTTATAGATTAATTCATTGTCTTGCATATTTGGCATTGAAGCGTACCATCTAACTTCTAAAATATCCAACTTTTTTTCTTTTCCAATTAGATTTGAAAGTTTTATAATATCAATGTCGCTTGGGTTGAATGTTTTTTTTATATTATGATACCAATTATTAGCATCAACAAAAATAATAGCTTTTTTAGCCATAATCGCCTCCTAAAGAAATCAAAACATAAAGTCCGGCATGTCCGAAGAGATACCGGAGACTTAAAGTATTATCATAAAGCACTCTTTGTTTATAAGCTTTTTGGATGTTCATTTTTTCTCTCCTAACTTTCTCATTTTGCAGATGAAAAACCCTTCTGTATTGTTGTCCTGAGGATAAATTCTCGCACATTTTTTTACTTCATTATTATAATGTTTTCCTTTCCATTCAGTTATTCCGTGATGAAATTTAACTGGAAGTTTTATTTCTTCTAATTTAACATTAAAGTTTTCAAGAATATAATTAATTACTTCTTCATTTTCTTCAGGTGCATGCGTGCAAGTTGAGTAAACTGCTTCGCCTCCATTACTAAGTATTTTTAGTGCAGAAGACAGAATTATTTTTTGTGTTTTTGAAAATTTTTCTATTAAATTCTCATTAAACATTACCGCTGTTTTTGGATTAGTTCTTAAAGTGCCTTCTCCTGAACAAGGAGCATCAACAAGAATTTTATTAAACCTAAAATTTGTTTTTTCAATTTTTTTGCATAGGTTTGTTCCTTCTTCCTGAGTTATTATGCAGTTTGAAACTCCGCATCTCTGCAGATTAGTTGATAAAATCCTTATTCTGTCTAGTTTGATATCATTTGCTATTAATATTCCCTTATTGTTCATCATTGCAGCAATTTGTGTTGTCTTGCTTCCAGGAGATGCAGCAATATCCAGAACAATATCATTTTCATCTGGGTTAATGACAAGAGGAGGCATCATTGAAGATGTTTCCTGAACATAGTAATATCCTAAAGAATATTCCAGTGCTTTTCCAATTTCTCCAGGTTCAAGGCTGCTTATTATATGAAATATTTCTGGATGTTCTTTAAATGGCTGCATTACTTTCCATTTTTTCTCCAATCTTTTTTTAAGCTCTTCAGTAGATATTTTAAGGGTATTGCATCTTATGCTGTTTATGTAAGGCTTTTCAAGTGTTTTAAGATAATCTTCAAAATCATTTCCTAAAAGCATTTTCATTCTTTCAATAAATCTTGGTTTCAGGTTCATCTAACTTTTAAGAAGAAGGTGTTTTTAACTTTTGGGTTTAACAAGAGATTCCATTGGTATCTGCACTTCTATGTAAAACCCTGGCCTTGTGTAATCCCAGGGGAAATCTAATGTTTCAAAAATACTAGGATTTCCTTCTTTTTCATCACTAAACCTTAAACGTTCTAAACCTTTTTTTCTTTCATCGGTTATACACCTTTCAAGCCCGCTAAATGGAGCTATATTTCCATGGTACCCTGTTTTTACAATTTTTTCAATTATTGGCAATCCTAATCCATCATTCCCAGTTAGAGGGGTTTCTCTGGTTTTAGTTGTATATCCTTTTTTGAATATTTCCTTTAACATCCTAGTATCAAGAATTTCGTGAGCTTGATTTTCTATACATAGTAAAAAGTTTTCCTTATTTCTTTCAAAAATAACCTCTACAGGGCTATATCCTGCTCCGTGATAAATTGCGTTTCTTAACAAGTTTGCAAAAACACATGAGAATGCCGGGTGATTTGTGTAAAGATTTAATTTTTCAAGTGCCTTTGGATAATATATTTTTATTGATTTTCCTTTTACTACAACTTCATGTGTTCTTCCTTCTACAACCATTTTCATAGCTTCAAGCGGAGAAAAATATTCCGAGTTTTTTCTTAAATCTTCATATGAGAATCCTGACAAACTAAGAAGTCCTGCAATATCGGCGACTGCTGTTCCTGCACTTCCCATAGAAGTCACCCATCTTTTTAAGTCATACACTGCTTGTTTTAACTCCTTACTTTCTTTAGTAACTTCGTTTTCTAATCTTGCTAAAATGCCTATTCCTAATTGAGATATCATCTCAAGTTTTCCGGCAGGCCCCCTTAAATCATGCCTTACTATAACTCCTATTTCAGCATCTGTTTCTTCTTGCTTTCTCCATGTTTCTCCTCGTTCAGAATAATCTAATGAAAGTCCTGCAAGATTTGCGAATGTTGTTAACTCTCTTAATTCTTCGTCCTTTAATACTCCTGATAAATATATCTCTCCTACAGAGGTTTTGCCTGTTATTTCTCTATGAGTTCCAAGCTGGAGTTGAGTATGCAGAGTTTCTGGTTGTTCATATGAAGCAGTATAACCTAAAATTTCTAAAGCATCACATATTATTTTTCTAACTTTTGCAGGATCTCTTGTTCTTGCAGACAGTTCACTTACAGCACTGGCTATAGCTAATATTTTTGGGTTAATTGCACTGTACCCTTCAATTGATTTTCTTAATTCTTCTTTTGTATGCATTTTTGAGTTTTTTGATTTAAAAATTAAGTTTGAGACAGAACTAGGTTTTTAAAGCTGCCGGTTGGGATTTTGTTTTTCTTATGTTATTTTTTAACGCAATAATATTTATAACCATGTATTTATCTAATTAATAATGGTGAATATTTGGGATAGCAATTCTTCTATAAATCCAGATAATGGTATGTATTTAGGTATTGCTAAAGATTTGTATATGGAAGATTGGAGAAAATGCAAAGAGATGTATCTTGGTTTAGACCCTAATGTTAGACAGGAATTAGATATTTATTTAGTCAAGGTTCGACATATGGAAATTTGGCAGGATCTTAGAGAATTAGCTGAATTAAAAAAACAACAGAGCAGGATTCCTCCAATTACTTTTAGCAACAGACATGTTGCTTAAAACTCTCCAAGAGTCATTTGCTTTTTTCCTTCTATTAGCTCTTTCATGTCGACGTTGAAAACTTGGAAGATATTTTCAACTGCCGGGATAACTTGTTTTGTTAAGTAGTAAGTAATATCATAAGGTTTTTTTTCAGATGGAAAAGATGCTTTTTCTCTTGCAAGTGCTTTTTTATCATTGCTTTCTGCTATGAAATATTCAATCAGCATATTTTGTTCAACGGGCAAACCTTCTGCAAGCATTTTTCTTGCAATTGTTACATGTGGAGTAACTGCTTTATATTCTGAAAGAGGTTTTTTTAGCTGTGTTCTTATAATAAGCAATTTTTTATCAACTTTTCTTTCTTTAAGTTTTTTTATTATTTCTTTTGCAAATTCTAAAGCAGATTTTTCATTTCCTTCTTTTAGTATTTTTTCAAGTACCTTATTCTGAAGTTCTCTTGCCAACGGACACCAATCTCTTCTTACAGTTTCAAAACCTCTTATTTTCATCTTTCCTTTTTCATTTATTAAAGCATATTTTTTCTTAGCACCTATCTCTCCTCCTCTTGTTGTAACCCATATGCCTCGTTTGTAAAAATCTTCTAATTCTAATTCCATAATTCCAGGAAGTTTTGAATTAATATTTTTTAACATCGACATTACTTGCGATTTTGATTTTTTATCCTGAAGAAGACAAACACTATCGGTATCTGAATAGATAACTTCATATCCTTCATCTGTTATTTTTTCAATTGTATCTTTTATTACTTTTCTTGCAAGTGCTGCTGTTGATGCAGCTGCTTCTCTGCAATAATATCTCGCTCCAAAAAATCCCTGATATCCGTAAGCGGCATTTGCAAGCAATTTGAATGCATTGCTTCTTGCTTTTAAGATAGGAGAGGGGTATTTTTTATATTCCTGTTTGTATTTTTTTCTTAATTTAATGATTTCTTCAAGCATTTTTGGGAAGAATTCCCTCTCTTTTTCAAAATAAACCTTTTCTCTTCCAATATCAACCTCTAGGGCATTTGAAGATTTTTTTTCTAAAAATGTTGATTTGGATAGATTATAAGTTACTATCACACTCCCATACATGCTTGTAAAATCAAACATAACAATATCATTGTATAGTGCGGGCCTTGGTTCTAAAACAAATGCCCCCTCGTATCTTTCCTGCTCTCTTCTTTTTCCTATTTCATTGTGCTCTGGTTTTCGCTCAATTATTTCATTGTATTCTGCTAAATTATGGATTATATAATTTTCTACATTTGATGCCATTCCTGCCCTTGAAACTTCAAATAAAGGCTCTTGCATTACTCTGCTGAATTCTGACATATCTGGCCATATTTTCATAAAAAGATTATAAGTTAGGACACTATCCTGTAGGTTATATTTAAAAAATTCTTCCCAATCATTTTTTTCCATTTCATTTTCGTGTTTAAATTCATAGTCGTGTTTTTTCTCCCCTAAAAGCTCTGATGCAACTTCATTAAGGGAAAGAGTTTCTGACTGTAGATACTGTGAATAAGCTGTTTGTATAAATTTTAACAAATCAACATGAACAACTCCTGATATTTTTCCTCTTGGATTCATGCCCCCTGTAAATTTTAAATTGCTATCGTCAATTCCAAGATTTAACATTATTTTGTTTTTTTCAGCTCTTGATTTTAAATAAGGCAAGTCAAACCCGTCTGAATAATACCCTGTTAAAATGTCTGGGGATATTTTTTTATAATACGCCACAAATGATTTAATCATTTCTTCTTCACTTTTATAATACTCAACATTTGGTATTCTTCTATCCTGTTTCTTCCATGTAAGAACTTTTTTGAAATTATTAGAAACCAGGGAAATCATCAGTATTTTTCCTTTTCCAATTTCAAATTCATCTGTTTCAATGTCAAAAGCGAGTATCTTTGGAATAAATTCTTTCTGCTCATTTTTTATTTCACTCGTCTTGATTTTAACTGTTAAATCCACATGCAACTTAGAACTAATTCCTCCAAATTCGTTGCTGTTATCTATTGCTTCTCCAGTTATTTTATGCCATGTTAATGGAGTGAGATTTTTTTCAAGAATATATCGAGTTATACTTGAAATATCATGCTCTCTTATTTTGTCAATTTCCGGAGATTTTATTTTTTCGCTTACTTTATTTATTTCTGAATGGTTTTCAACTGTTATTTTTAATGCTTTAATTTTCTCCCCCATAAAATTTTTGTCTTCTGGTCTTATTTCTACCACCCCTGATAGTTTTTTTATTTTCTTAATAAGATGCTTTACCTTTTCTTCATCTAATTTTGGCTTTAAAATAACATAAAAATAGCTGGAGTAATTATCAATTAAACATATTTTTTTCCCAGAATATGTTCTTCCGATTATTCTAACATAATCTTTTTTATTAAATTCAAAATAGCTGTAATCTAAAGGAATAAAGTCAAGTTCCATGGATATGCTAAGATAAAGGAATATTAAAATGTTAGGTTTATTTGTGATTGTATTTTAGATGAAATGTTAATAATTTTTTTGACTTATAAAGTTAATTTTGTTTATTATTTCTTAGGAGTAACAAATAGGAAAGTTTAAAAACCTCTAAAAAGATATATTTTCATGAAAACAGGAAGAGAACACCAAACAATAAGGGGAAAAAATGGCACAGATTATATAGTTAGTGCAGTAGCATGTATCTTAGCCACATTGTTGCCAGGTTATTGTGCTTATAATGTACATAACATAGCAAAAGCAAAAGAAGCAGTAACCCAAGAATGGAATGCATACCAGAAAGAACACCCAGATTTTAACAGAAACGAGTGGGTAACGATTGATTTAAAAAAACTTGAAGAAAAATATAGATTAAATAAAGAAGATTAATGATTATGGCACTTCAACCAATATCAATAGGGGAAATAGCGCAAAGATTTTTAGACTATGAAACTGGAAAAATGGATAAAGTAGTTGCTGATTCTCATCCTAGGTGGAAAAAACCTGAAAATTATGAATTATTCCAAAGAAAAGAGGATAGAAAGAAAACAAGATATATAGAAGTACCTGGATTCAGAGATGATAGAGATATTTAGTTATCGCTAATTATTTATATTAGCATTATCTTGTTATTTTATGGGTTTAAATATAAGAGATATTGTTCCAAAAAGAAGAGTAGAGGTTAGTGAGTTAAAAGGGAAGATTGTTGCTGTAGATGCTTTTAATATTCTTTATCAATTTTTAGGTTCAATAAGGCAATATGATGGAACTCCTCTGCAGGATAAACAAGGCAAGGTTACAAGCCATTTATCTGGATTATTTTACAGGAATATCAATTTGTTAAGCGAAGGTATTAAACTCATCTATGTTTTTGATGGAACTCCTCCTGATTTAAAGGGTGTAACTAGAGATAAAAGACAGGAAGTAAAAGACATAGCATTTGGGAAATATAAAAAAGCTAAAGAAAACGACGATTATGGAGCTATGAGAAAGTATAGTCAACAAATGTCTAAACTGACTAATGAAATGATTGAAGAGAGTAAGGAGTTACTAGAAGCAATGGGAATTGCAGTTGTTCAAGCTCCAGGAGAAGGAGAAGCTCAAGCATCTGAAATTGCAAAAAGAGAAGCTTATTCTGTTGTTTCGCAGGATTATGATTGCTTATTATTTGGAGCACCAAGATTAATTCAGAATCTAACAATGGCTAAAACACGAAAAACTGCGACAGGAGTAGTTGAAATAACCCCCGAAATAATTGAACTTGAAAAAGTGCTTAATCATCTGCAGTTAAACCACGACCAGCTGATTTCTTTAGGAATTTTAGTAGGTACAGATTATAACCCCTCTGGAATAAGGGGAATTGGGCAGAAAAAAGCTTTGCAATTTGTGCAGAAATACAAAATTCCTTCTGTTATTTTTAAGCAGTTTCCAGATATGGATTTTGATTGGAAAGTGATATTTGAACTTTTTAAAAAACCCGATGTTATAAAAAATCCTGAAATTACTTTTCCAAAAATTAATAAGGACAAAATAAAAGGAATTCTTATGAAGCACGATTTTTCTGAAGAAAGAATAGAAAATCAGTTACATAAGCTGATGGAATTAAGAGAAAAATTAAAACAGAAGACGCTGTTTGGGTGATTAATGCAGAGGCCTTTTTTTAATTATACCTCCCCTGATTTCTCTTATTCCCTGCTCGATTATGACTGCCTCAGGATCTATTGAAATTATCTCTTGCTTTATTTTTGTCACTTCCAACCTTGTTATAAAGGTAAAGAGTATATCTATTTCTTTTTCAGAATTATCCAGATACCCTCTTTTTCCATTATAGATTGTCACGCCCTTTCCAAAGTCATTTATCAAACTCTTGCGAATTTTTCCGCTTTTTTTTGATATTATTGTTATCCCTATATATTCTTCAATCCCCTGGATAAAAAAATCAACTGTTTTTGACGCTGCTAAGTAAGTTAATATCGAGTAAAGTGCAACTTCAATCCCTAAAAGAAATGTAGCAAAAGAAAAGATTATTATATTTATTATAAGGATAATCTCTCCGATAGTTAATCCTGTTTTTTTACTTAAATAAACAGAGAGGACTTCAGTTCCATCTAATACCCCCCCACCTCTAACTGCTAAACCCACTCCTGAACCAAGCAAAAATCCTCCAAAAATTGCGACAAGAAGCTTATCAGAAGTAAGTGTAGGATATTCAATGAAAACCAAACATAAAGATAATCCTAAGACTGCCAATAATGTTTTTATTGCAAAAGTATTTCCTACTTGTTTTCTCGCAAGAAGAATAAACGGCAGATTCAGCATAAATATAAATACTGAAACTGGAATAGGGGTTAGAAAAGAAATTAGCAGTGAAACCCCTGTAACTCCCCCATCAATAAATCCATTTGGAATTAGGAAGCTTTTAAGCCCAAAACCTGCGATTAATATGCCTAAAATTATTAAGAAAAATTCTTTAAACAACAGCAATCCCAAATTAATCACCCTTTTCATAAATATATTCAACAAAGCAATTTTATAAATCTTAACATAAAAAAGCTATTCAAACCCGTTAGATATATAAAACTAACTTTCTTAAAACTTATAATCTAAAAAATTTATAATCTAAGTGCAGATTTGATTAAAGAGGAAAAATGATTTTTTTAAACTTAGTGTTATTTCTAATATTTCTTTTAATCCTGATTAAATGTGCAGATTATGCTATTCGATTTTCTTCAAGGATTGCTAAAGTGCTTCGTTTTCCAGAGTTTATTGTAAGTTTTTTTATCATTGCATTGATTTCAGTTCTTCCTGAAGCAACAATTTCAGTTATGGCTGCTATTAATGGAGAGCCTGAATTAGGGCTTGGAACTTTACTAGGTTCAAATGTCGCAGATTTAACCTTGGTTTTTGGCATTGTTGCCTTGTTTTCTTCTAAAGGGATAAGAGTTAAGAGCAGGATGTTAAGCAATAATTTTTTTTATTTAGTGCTCCTTTTTTCCCCGCTTATTCTGGGGTTTGACGGAAATTTCTCTAGGGTAGATGGTTTGATATTAATTTTGTTAGGTTTGTTATTTTTTGTTAAAATTTATTTAGATAGTTATAGATTTCATAAAAAATTTGATAATACTGAAAGAGCACCTTTATTTAAGAGTTTGATATTTTTAATAATTAGTATCGGGTTTTTGCTGTTTAGTGCTTACCTAACTGTGAAATTTGCAGTGAATTTTGCTTATGATGTTTCATTACCTCCAATACTAATTGGAATCACCATACTTGCATTTGGAACTTGCCTTCCTGAACTTGTCTTTTCCATTAAATCTGTCAGGAAAAATCACGACGAGCTTGCATTGGGTGATGTGCTTGGGACAGTGATTACTGATGCAACTATTATATTGGGAATTATTGCATTAATTTTTCCATTTAGTTATAATCCATATAACATTTATATTACTGGGGGGGCAATGTTTTTAGCAGGTATTTTTGTAACTATTTTTATGAAATCAGATAAGTCCATAAATAAAACAGAAGGGCTGATTTTAATTTTATTTTATGTGTTATTTGTTTTTATAGAATTTTTTGTTAATAATCTGCTTTGAATTAATTAATTGCCGGATGTAATAAGAAGTTTTATAAACTTGCAGGCAATTATAATATCGGTATGGATAATAAAAAAGGGGTTAGTGGTGTTATTGTTGCAGTTTTAATGCTATTAGTTGTAATTGCTGCTGTCGGAATTTTCTGGGCAGTTACAATGACTTTTATCAAATCTACAAAAGATGAAGTTTCACTTGGATTAAAAACTGTGGATTTTAGCATTGACAAAGAAAATGTTTATTATGAACCAGACGGAAGTGGAACTTTGAAAATAAAAGTTGTTCGGGGGCGTGGCAGCGGAGATTTTGACGGCGTAAGATTCACTTTTGAAGATTCTGATGGAGAAACAAAATCTGTAACTAAGAAAAAAGAATTAGGGGAGATGGAATCCTATGTGTTTAATATTAACCCTGTTGAAATTGAAGATATTAGTTTCGTGAAAATAACTGCAAGAGCAATGGCTGAGGACAGCAACGGAAAGGAAAAATACAGTGAAATAAGTGATTTTGTTTTAACTGGAAAATCTTTTGTCAAAGATGACAGCTTAATTTTATACCTGCCTTTAGATGGAGATGCGATAGATGCTTCTTTTGGAGACAATGATGGAATTGTTTCAGGTGCAACTTCAGTTTCAGGAGGAATTGTTGGTAATGCTTATGAATTTCAGGATGATGCCAACATTGTTTCTATAGATAGTATTGCTTTTGGAAATAATGCGGATTTAAATATGGGAACTGGCAGTTTTACAATTAGTTTTTGGTTAAAGAATTTTGATTTTACTACAAATCACTTTGTTTTTTCAAAAGGAGAGGCATGGACTGCTAACGTGCATGGTTATGATATTCGCGGGGGAAATGGAAAAATAATTGCAAGGATTAATGATGGAACTCTTGGAGAGGGGGTTAAAGCTTCATTTAATCCTGGAAGCTCTTTTAATAATAATAGCTGGAATCATTTTTCACTGACAGTTGACAGAACAAATAATATAATGGCATGGTTTGTTAATAATGTTAAATATAATGTTACAGATATCTCGGGTGTTTCTGGGAATTTGGACAATGTCAGGGGGTTTATGATTGGATGCTATGATTCTTTTATTGCTCCGGTTACAGTATGTGATGATTTCACTATAGACACAAATATGACAATAGATGAAGTCCGCATTTATAAAAGATTATTAAGCCCAGAAGAAATAAATATTATCTATAACTCTGCCAATAGTTAATTTTTTAAAAAAAATCTTATATGGTTAGATTTATTAATTAAATATCTTTTTATAATTTATGAAAGCCGAAATTCCCAAATCCTATGATATTATTGGAAACATAGCTATTTTGAAATTTTCCAAAGATATTAAAAAAAAGGATAAGGTAAAAATTGCAAAAAAAGTTCTTGAAGAAATCAAATCAGTCAAAACTGTTCTGGAAAAAACCGGAAAAGTTAGCGGAAGATTAAGAAAAATAAAAACTAATTATTTATCAGGAGAAAAAACTAAAATTGCAGAGTATAAGGAAAACAACTGCAGGTTTAAGTTTGATGTTGAAGAGGCATATTTTTCCCCAAGATTAAGCAATGAACGAAAAGAAATTGCAATGCAAGTAAAAAAAGGGGAAAAAGTTTTGGTTATGTTTGCAGGCGTTGCCCCTTATTCTATTGTAATTGCTAAAAATTCAGAAGCAGAAGTTGTTTATTCCAATGAGATTAATGTGAAGGCAAGCAAGTCTGCTGAAGAAAATGTCCTTTTAAATAAGCTGAAAAATGTAGTTGTTATTCAAGGAGATTCAAAGAGAATCTCCCGCAGATTTGCAGATAAAAAAATAAAGTTTGACAGGATAGTTATGCCCCGTCCGCAGTTAAAAGATACATTTTTGCAAAGCGCTTTTAGTATCATAAAAAAATCTGGAATAATTAATTATTATGGGTTTTCAGATAATGGTGCAGAAGTTTTAAAATTAATTAGAGAAGAAGCAAAAAAAGCACAAAAAAAGATTAGACTTTTAAAATTAAAAAAAGCAGGGGATATAGCCCCTTTTAAGTTTAGGTGGCGTGTAGATTTTCTCGTTTTGAATTAGCTGATTAAATATTATAAATATTAACTAACTGCGGCTATATATAATTAAAGATAAGTAGAGGGGTTATCTGTCAGGATATAAATTAATATTCATACTATAAATAGTATATTTTTTATGATTAAAAAAATGTTTTTAAAATAACGAAGTATTTAATAATGCCCAGTTTGATTTAATTATCTATGGAATTTAATAGTTTTAATAAAATTTCCTTGAACAATAATAATTCCCAGCTGAAATTTAATTCAGATGGCAGCATTAATCTCCCTGAAAGTGTGGAAAGAGACTTGAAGGAACAAAAGAAAAAGCACAGAGAAAACACAACTAAACTTTTAGATATCTGGGATGAAGATAACCTTCAGGACAGGGAGAAATATAACTTAGATGATGATGTTTCTGGATTTAATCTCTATGTTGACGGCATTAAAGCAGATGAATTAAAATTTTCAAATTCAAAAACACAGGGGGATATTGTTAAAGAAATTATCAGTTTGATTAGCAGAGGAAAAAAAGTTATTTTTATAAGAGGGGTATGTGGTACAGGAAAATCAGCAATTGCGCTTAATCTTGCCAAAGAGCTTGGGAAATCAAGCATAGTTGTTCCTGGGAAAGCACTGCAAAAGCAGTACCAGGAGGATTATTCAAAGAACAAATATGTTCTTAAAAATAACCACGAGAAATTAAAAATTAAAGTTATTACAGGCAGGGACAACCATAAATGTCTTTATGAATCTGATAAAACTGCAGATTATTCCCTTCTTCCGTGCAAAATCGAAATAAAAGAGGCAAATTTGGAAAAGTTAAAGGAATATCTTAAAGAAAATAGAAGAGTGTCTGATGATTTGGAATTAAAAAATATAAAAAGGATTTCTGTTGCTCCTATTTGCCCTTATTGGAGTCCGATTATCCCAAGTGAAATTGATTTCCCATTAAGGGCAGAAAAAAGAAAATATAAAGGGCTTAAGGGAATTGATTTTACTATTTATAACAGAAAAAATGGATGCAAATATTACAATCAATTTAATTCTTATATTGATGCTGATGCAATTGTGTTTAATTCAGCAAAATATAAACTTGAATTTTTAATGGACAGAAAACCTGAGACAGAGGTTGAAATTATTGATGAATGCGATGAATTTTTAGACAGCTTTTCAAATGTATCTAAAATTAATCTTACAAGGCTGTCAAATACATTAATAAATTCGATTTTGTCTGACAGAAAATTAAAGGAAACACTTGATAAACTTTATGAAATTGTTTCAGATTTGCTTGAAAATCATAAGATTAATGAAAATCACATTTTTGAAACAAAAGAAACAGGCATATTCTCCCTTTTAAAATATTTACTCGATAACTCTTCTTTTTTAAATGAACTTGATGAGGATAATTACTGCCATCATGTTTATGAAGTTGCTGTGGAATTTGAGGATTTTTTAGATGATTCTTTTGTAAGGTTTGTCGATAGTGAGAGGGGAAAAATAACAGAGATAGTCACTACAAATCTTTCAAAAAAACTTGAAGAAATGATTAGTAAAAGCAAGGTTGTTGTTATGATGTCTGGAACAATACATTCAGAAGCAATTCTTAGGAGTGTTTTTGGTGTTGAGAACTTTGAGGTGGTTGATGCTGAAGTAGTTAATCAAGGAGAGATAAGGTATATTGAAACTGGCAGGGAGATTGACTGCAGATACGAAAATTTTAGAAACGGGAATCATTCAAGAGAAGATTATCTTGTTGCTTTGGATGTTGCAGTTGAAAAAGCTCCGAAACCAATTTTAATCCATGTAAATTCATTTTCAGATTTGCCTAATTCAGAAGAAATTTCTAATTTTAAACTAAAATATTTAATTTCAAGAGATAGTTTGAAAGACAGCCAGTATAGTGATTTTAACCAACTGCAGGTTTCTGATTTTAAAAAAGGCAAAAAAGAAAGATTATTTACAACAAAATGCAATCGGGGAGTTGATTTTCCAGGAGAGCAGTGCAGGAGCATTATTTTTACAAAATATCCAAATCCAGATGTGGACAATATATTCTGGAAAATTCTTAAAAAAACCCATCCCCAATGGTATTGGACTTTTTATAAAGACAAGGCAAGAAGAGAGTTTTTGCAGAAAATTTACAGAGGAGTCAGGGGCAAAGAAGATTATGTTTATGTTCTTTCTCCAGATAAAAGAGTGATTGATGCAGTTAAAGAGATGAATAAAAATTAATTTAATCGCCCTTAACTTAGACAGCTAAATCGATAATATTTATATACCCTTTTTACGATAATTTTATATAAAAGAGTGTGCTCTATAATTTAAAAATGAAGAGGGTATTTTTATTAGTATCAATTGTAGCAATTTTAATCTTTGTATGTGTAGGTTTTGCCGGAGCTGTTAATAACTTAGTTAGTCTGCAGGGAAATGTCAAGCAGGGAGGAATTAATCTGGCGAATGGAAATCTTACTGTTTATATTTATGATGCTCCTTCTGGAGGAACATTAATTTACAATTCTTCAAATGAGTTTAATGATGCTGTTTCTGACGGAAAATATGATGTACTGCTTGGAAATAACTCTGCAAACGAATTGACTTTGAATTACGGGCAGTTGTATTATCTTGAAATTTATGTTAATTGGGAGAACTTTTCATTTAATGGAGCACAAAGGCAGATGTTTCAGAGTTCTGTCGGAAATATATCTTCTGTTAAAATAAACTGGACAAATTCAATCTTATTGCCAGAAGGGCAGAACATAACTCTTGGAGCTGGTGGATGGGTAAAAGGGATGTTTAACTGGGTTATTGATGCTGTTTCTGCAAATTATATGACATTTAACAGTACTACTTTATGGTTTAATGAGACATATTTAAACAGAACAATTGATTTGAGAGCACGCACTAGTGCTTATGGCAATTTTACTGAACTTAATGTAACAGAAATTTTTAGAGTTGGAAGCACATTTTACGCAGATGTAAGCGAGGTTAATATAACCGGAAATACAAATTTTAATTCTGGATGGCAGTTAGGAGGAGTTAGCATTATCGGAGGTGAGGTATTTGCACAATCTTTATATGTTTATAACATAACTTCTTTGTATGTAACTCATATGAATGTTAATGGCTCTTTAATCCCCCAATTCGATAATGAATTTGACATTGGAAATGTTTCGCAAAGGTATAAAAATGGATATTTTGGAACAGATGTTTTTATTAACGGTGCTCCTGTAAGCGGGTTATTTAATAATGAGAGTTATTTATCAACTTACAATGCAAGTTATGCAAGTTATGGGAGCTTTAATTCTACTTCAAATATCCAGCAGTTGCTAAATTTGACAGATATATATTCAACTTACAATGCAACTTACGCTTCTGGAGTATATAATTATTCTTTAGCAACTTCAAACATGTGGAATGAAACATGGAGTTCAACTTACAATATCTCTTATATCTTAGGAACCAACAGCACTATTTTAGGATTAGTCAATAATGAAAGTTATTTATCAACTTACAATGCAAGTTATGCAGGAAAAACTTCAAGCCAGTGGGTAGCAGATATATCGACTTTATATAACCTGACTGCAATGGTTGGAATAGGAATTGCTCCTACAAAAACATTTGAAGTTTTTGGAAGCGGGATGAATGTGTCAAATACTTCTTCAGGAGTTATCTCTTCTGGAGATACATATTTTATTGATGTCTGGAGGAAAAATTTTAATATAGGTGCTTCAAGTGGCGATTACTATGGAGCAAGGTTTTATAATCACCTTGTTGGAACAAATTATGCAGGAAGTGCCACTACTGACCTTACTGGGATGATAGTTGATATCCGTTCAGGGAATAATGCACCCCAAAGTTCACAAATGGGTAATTTAATAGGGTTGTGGTTTAGAGCACTTGCTTATAGTGGAAATATGAATTATTCGCAGGTAATAGGAGTATATGCACAGCCATCTGTTTCTTATACTGGAGGCGGTACAATTGATGTTAAGAATATGACATTTTTTAAAGGAGAGTTGCAAAATAGCGGAGGGGGCTCAACTGTTAATATTCTTCAGGGTATGGAAATTAATTTAAAAGAGCCAAATGACCCAATAAACACAAAAAACAGGTATGGGATTTATATTTCTGGTGTAAAAGGAGCAAGAATAGATAATTATGCAATTTTTGCAAATAGTGGAAATGTTGCTATTAATAATACTTTTTATATAATTAACAGCACAAATAACTGGGGTACAGGTGTGGGCATAGGAACAATACAGCCATCACAGAGATTAGAAGTAAATGGGAGCATTAATATGTCTGGTTCATATTCTAATTTTAGTGTCGGTGGCGGCAGAATTTACTGGGATGATACTAATTCAAGAATGGTTATAGAAGTGAGTTAGGGGGTAATCTTAGGGTAAAATGTTAGAAAAACTTTTCACATCAAGGAATAGGGTAAAAATTTTAAGTTATTTACTTTTTGATACAGATGAAACATATTTAAGAGCATTGTCTAATAATCTAAATATTTCTCCAAGTGCTGTAAAAAGGGAAATATTAAACTTAAAAAATATTGGTTTAATTACTAATCAAAATGGCCGGATTAAACTAAATAACAAATGCAATTTTTTAGAAGAGCTTAAAAACATTTTCATTAAAACAGATTTTGTTGCCCTGTTAATCTCTAATGTTATAATTAAGAATAAAAAGATTAAATTTGCTGTTATTTTCGGGAGTTTTGCAAAAGGAAATTTTAACCAAGAAAGCGATATTGATTTGCTAATAATTGGAAATATAAGTTCGTCTGAATGCTATAAAATGTTAAAAATAAAGGAAGATTTAAAATAATGCAATTACTTTGCTATATTAAATTGGCGGACGAAACTTTATCCTTTAACATAAAACATAAATAGTATGAAGATAACTAATCATATGGAAAATAGAGGAATATTCAGTATTATTGAAAAGGCAAAAAAAGACAAGCAAGTGATAGCTGTTGCCCTATTTGGTTCTTCATTAAAAGGAGTTGGTAGAGATGTTGATATCTGTATTTTTTTAGATAAAAAGTATCCTAATCTTGAGATGTCAAAAAAAAAGCTTAATTTTTTAAAAGAAATAAACAATAGGTTTGATATTCAGATATTCCAGCAACTTCCAATTTATATAAGGGTGAGAATTCTAAAAGAAATGAGAATACTTTTTTGCAGGAATAAGGATTTGCTGTATGAAATTGCATTTAGCACTATAAAAGAATTTAATTTGTTTGAAAAAAGGTATAATTTTTACTTAGAGGCAATTAAAAATGGAAAGAAAATCCAAACTTGATAAAAAAAGGATATTATCTAAGATTGATGAACTTGATTCTTACTTATATGAGTTAGAACAGGTAATTCCTGCTACATTTGAGGATTATACAAAATCCATAAAGAATAAACGTTCGTGTGAGAGACTGCTTCAGATTTCAATTGAAGTTGTAATTGATATTTGTAATATAATTATCTCCAATTTTGATCTTGGAATACCTTCTGATGATGAAGATATATTCAGGGCGATTGTTGATAAAAAAATACTTTCAAAAAAGGTGGGTAATACCCTTTCAGATATGAAAGGATTTAGAAACATTCTTGTACATAAATATGGGGTTGTTAATGATGAAGTTGTTTTTGAAGTAATTAGCAACCGATTAGATGATTTTGAAACTTTTAAGGAAGAAGTATTAAAAGTTTTAAATACTTAAGAGTGTAAATAATAAGGTAATAATGAGATATGAAATGAGAGGTAAAATTTTGACCAATATTAGCCATAAATGGCCAGAAGTATTAAAATCCTACGCTAATGGATATAAATGCGGGGAATTTCAGATACCATTACTTCAGATAAAATAAATGAAATTAGAAATTTAATAAGCAGGTTTATAAATAAAATGAAAAAGAGGTTATGTACATTAACTATTTTATTAGTCTTGTTCTTAGTTGTTGTTTGTTGCTTTGTACAGATAACAAGTTCTGCAGTTAGCAATGAAGATAATCAGATTAATATTAAACAACCATCAAATGAGATAATTGAAAAAAGAACTTATGAGAGTCAGACATTTGCAAACCCTGACGGAACATTTACCACACAGATAGGTGCTGGAAATATGTTTTTTTATGATGGAGAGCAGTATTCTGAAATTAGCAAGATTTCAGAGCCAGAGATAAAGAAAGAGATAATTATTCTGAATGAAACACCAAAAAACAATGTTATTCAATTTGGGGATTACAAACTGCATAAAGGGATTAATGTAAGCATAGAAAATGAAGAGATAATTGTAAGAGATGGTAATAACAAGACAATTAAGATACTTCCAAAACCATATGCAACAGATTCTAACGGAGATGTTATTTATGGGGAATATGTTGTCAGCAACAAAAATGATGATAGCAATACCTTCAGCTTAATATATAATGAATTTTTTAATTTTAATAATAATGTCAACGATGAAAATAATATTAATTCGCAGGTGTTTGATGATAATGGAAATGATAATGATTACTCTGCTACAATTAATATAGGTGTTAAATTAGATAAGAATTGGTTAAAGACAGCTTCATATCCTGTTGAAGTAGACCCAAATGCAATATTAAATGCTACAACTGGAGTTTATGATGGGCATATTGAAAAGACTATACTTAATGTCCATAGTCGTTGGGATAATGGGGTTAGTTTTGATGTTGGTGCAGAAACTAGTGCGGCAATTGATTACTATTGGAGAGCTTTTCTTGAGTTTGATGCTACAGCAATCCCAAATAATGCAGAAGTTACTTATGTTAATTTAACTTTAACAATTACTCAAGCTTATGGGGCAGGAGATAAGGTTAATATTTTTAGTATGCAAGGAGGAGGGAAACCAAGTAACACTACACTATATCCAGATACTAATGAAGGAAATCAAGCATTATTTGATCGTATTGGCGCTTCTTACTTTGGAGGAAATTATGTCCCAGCTAGCACATCATTTCAGTCAACCGGAACAAAAACATTTAATTTAAATACAAATGTTGCACTTCAAAATGCTTCTGCTCATTTAGAAACAGTAATTAATGGGGGTGATGAAAAGTTTGCTGTTGGATTTTTTGGAAGTGATGAAACAAACGATGATTACGTTATTATCAGTTCAAGTGAATCAGGAAGCACTGGACCTATGCTAAATGTTACTTATACTTTAGGGGGTTGTACATATTCTGGTTCTGGAAATTGGGAGATTAATTCTTTATGTACTATAAATAATCAGAATATAACAGTAGCGGGGGATATTTCCATACCTAATGGAGGGACATTGAACATGACTGGAACAACCAATGTGACATTTAGTGGGGCTGGAAGAAAGATTTATATTTATTCTGGCGGTCAGATATATATAACAAATACTTCTGCATTTAACAAGATAAATACATTTATAAAGTAACTACTTTTTAGGGGTATAATGGAAAATTTAGAACAATTTGTAAGAGATATTGGACAACAAAAAGGGCTAACTTTAAACAGAAAGATTGGAAGATGGATGAGGGAAAACACTAGCGAAGCAGATGATCTAGTGAGATACTATGATGCGACGACTAAAGATATTGTTGCAAAACATTTAACAACTAAAAGGGGAAAACTAAGGCATTTATTTGATAATTCTAAAGGAAGAAGCGGAGTGTTTGCAAGATTAAGAAGGCATCCGTTGCTCTTTGGACTAGCTGGAAGTCTAGCTGCTGGATTTGGTACAGATTCTTATTTAACTCACAGAATAATTGAGCATACCCCTGAACAAGTTGAATATGCCTTAAAACAAACAGAATTAGAAAAAGATACTGAACAGTTGAAAACATTATTTAACAATGATATGCAGGAGATGACTTCTGAAGGTGCTGTTTGTTTAACTCAGGATAGAGAGGGGGGATGTTCAGTTGAACATGTACCAACATTAAATGCATTAGTGCCTGATAAATTTGTTCCAGAATATTTTGCAGATAAACTTGACAGAACAGTTTTTAGAGTTCCTTTTTGGCAGATTCCATTTTTAGCTAAAGGCAAAGATATAGTTTCAACAGGGCATTTGCATACTTATGGAGAATCTGTTTCAAAAGAAGACAAGCTAGTGACTCAACAACAAAGAGGAAGAGAGGAAGTAGTTATTGTTAATGGAATAATTCCTTCAAGATATGTTGTAGCTGATGGGCATGAAAGATTTGTTCCATATGGAAGGCAGGGATTAGAAAGCAAAGTCTCAGATGATTTAAAATTAATATTAGGTGAGGCAGTTATTCCAAGATATGATAAGCTAGACTCTTCACAAATAACAGACAACCAAAGATTAGAACATTTTGCTTCTTTAGCAGGAATTTTAGATGCAAAAGGGTATGATGTAAATAATGTGAATTCTCTTGTTGAGGGGTATCTGAATTCTGCTGAAGAGTTTATAAATAAATCTGATTTGGAGATTCAATATTCTGATAATTATACTCAAAGGATTCAAAGTCTACAGTCTACATTAAACTCTCTTTTGGGGTTAGAAACATTTATTTCAGATGAAGGTGTAAGAAATAGAATTCCTGGATTAAAAACAAAATTTGAATGTGATAAAAATAATACTAGAATGACAAAAGTTATAAAGGATAATCCTGATTTTGATTTTGATTCTGATATCAAAATTAGGCCTATCAATATCGATCCTATAAGATTATCATTTGATGATGAAGCATCTCTTAGGACACAAAATTCAAAAACATGGGTAAATGGGGATGGTAGTTATGTAACTGAGATTGGGCATATGCATCAAAAAGGAAGTGATGATTTATTAAAAGATGTTAATACAAATATTAACCAATGTAACGGTTTTTTACAATCTAATGGACCTTTTTACAGTTGTTCTTTAAGAGATGGAGAATTTGATGTCTCTTCTGGAAAAAATACCTCTTTGTTTGTTGTTCCTAATTTTAAGATAAATACACAATCTGAAAATACGGTTAGGTATGTATCTAACGTAGGACGTTTAGACATCTCTTTTGGAATAGGGGAATTCTTAATAGACACCGTCTTTCCAACAAAAGAATGTTTTGATCGTTATAAACTAACAGATTTTAAGTTGCCCGGTTTTAATAAATCATCTGCTTTATATGACTCACATGGTTTAATTTTGGAACGGATTTCTAATGGTAAAGAGTTAAAACCTGAGGTAGACATTAGTCCTCCTTATCATTTACGTCAGCACTTTATTTATACTCCAAATAAATCAGATTTTGAATATATTTCAAATTTTGTGTTTCAAAAATCGGGTTTTTTAGGTTATGCTCTAACAAAAGATGGAAAAGATATAAGCATTGGTTCAAAATTTTCAAGGCCATTGAAAACTATGCGAGGAGTAATTGCTTTTAATACCTCTCCTATACCTAGTGTTTCTTCAGTTTCTAACCTGGAGTTGATTTTAAACTTTAAAGAGGTTTCTACACCCACACTCCTTATACTAGACCCACCTCAAGAAATAAATGGGGATTATAATAATGCAAGAGAGGGTTATGAAATGCTATCTCCTAAAAAAACCAATACTTTATCTCGGTGCGAGATAACTGATAAGACGGATATCCCAATGAGATTTAATCTTGGTCCTATGGGGTTAAGTAAATTTAATGATGTTTTGATTAATAGCAAATCATTCTCAGTTGGATTAGTATTAGAGAATGAAAAAGATCGTGATGTTTATGCAGATGTAGTATTTTTAGATTGCCAACATCCAACAAAAACCCCAAAGCTCCGGGTAACCTACACTCTGCCAGAGGGTGTTGAACACCCGGGATATGAGAGGTATAGGGAGATGATGAAAAAAGCAGGTGAAGGGAAATGAATAAAAGAATATAGTAAATCGAGGAATGATTAACCTTTATTATCTTTTGTAAGCTTCATCATGGTGCCCGAAGAAAATAAATCTTACTGTTCTTGCTGATTCATTGATTTCAAACTTGAGAACAAAGCTTTTCATTATATGGACCCGTTTTTCTCCGGAAAAATCATACCTTAAAGGTTTATAGTGCTGAGGATTCATAAGAATTTCATTCATTTTCTTTTCTAAAATTTCTTTTAAAACAGGATTTTTCTTGCATAGTTTTTTTATGCTCCTTTCACATGTTTCTGAAACAAGCATGGAATAAATCATTTTACCTTTTTGAAAAATTCTCCAACAGAAGGATATCCTTTAAACTTTTCTTTTTTTATCTTTTTTATCTTTTTGATAAACTCTTCTTTTAAAGGTAATTCATCAACTGGATGCCAGTCTATTTTTTCACAAAATTCCCACTCTTTATCAGATATATCTCCTGTCTTTAAATAATGCTCAAAAATTAATTTTTTAATAGTTTCTTCTCTTGCAATTTCGCTCCAATTAACCCATAAAAATTGCCTTAGCTGGTTTTTGAATTCTTCTGATACAGATAAAGTTAAACTGGCCATTTTAAAGTTTTCCTGAGTTTTTTAACTCCTCAAATTTTTTTAACTCCTCAATTTTTACAACAAACCTTTTTTTTAGATACTCTGCCCAGTTTATTTCCTTATGTTCTTCTATTTTTTTCTTTAACTCATCTGGAATTGAAACAGTAAATGTGGTCATTTTGTTTTAAACTAAATTTAGTGTAAATACTATAATTTGTTTACATATTTAAATCTTTGTTTTCTGGAATTTGTTGGAAGTGATGAAACAACTAATGGGGATTTTATGAATTTTTACTCCTCTGAATCTTGGATTTCTAACCCAACAAAAACCCCAAAGCTCCGGGTAACCTACACTCTGCCAGAGGGTGTTGAACACCCGGGATATGAGAGATATAGGCAGAAGACAGGGGAAGTAGGAAGAGAAAAAGGGAGAAAAATAAATAAAAAATATAAACTGCTAATTATCAAATGTCTCATAATTAAAAAAAAAGGAATATCCATTTGCAACTATCTTATTTTTAATGTTTATAGAATCAAATAACTTTTTTTGTTTGATGTTAAATTCTCTGTTATATTTCGCTTCAATTAATGTATCTTTTGTAATAAAATCAATCTCTATAGCATTTTTAAGGTAGTATGTGGGTTTTTTATTTTTTATACTTAGAAAAACTAAATTTTCATAACTTGACCCGAGATCATTAATACCGGTTATAAGATTCTTAATTCCAATATCCCCAATATAAATTTTTTTAGGAGAAGTAACTTTTTCATTAACTGACTTAGAATATCTGTCAATAGTATAAAATAAATAAGCTTTTTCAAAGTATCCTACATATCTTTTAACACTATCTACTGATATTTTTAATATTTCAGATAGCTTATTATAGCTGGTTGGTTTCCCAACCCTTTGACATAATAAAACAAAAAGTTCTTTTATTGTTTTTTCAGCGCCGATTTTATAATATGCAATAATATCTTTGTAAATAATGTTTTCAATTAGTTCGTTTAAATATTCTTTATCTTCATTAATCACATAGTATGGAATCCCTCCAATTCTTAAATAATCTTTAAAGTAGCTTTCTAATTTAGCAGAATCGGATTTGTTTATTTTTGCATTCTTAAACTGCAAAAATTCTTGAAAGTCAAGAGGCATCACTTCAATTGTTTTAGTTCTACCAGTTAAATATGCTTTTTTATCTCTCATTAAAGTAGCAACTGAAGAAGAACATATTGCTTTTATATTTTCATTATCATAGATACTTTTTAATTCTATCTCAAAATTATCTCTTGATGAAATTTCATCTAAGAATAAATAAAAAAAATCAGATGACGACTTTTTATGTATTTTTCTGTACTCTTCTATTAATTGATGAATACTAAATTCCAACAAGCTAAATGAATCTAAATTAACAAAAAAAATGTCTTTTGGATTGATATGGGAATTTAACAGCTGATCTATTGCTTGTTTTATTATAGTGGTTTTGCCAATTCTTCTTAGTCCCGTTAAAATAATTATTTCTTTAGATTTAATGTTCTTGAAAATCTCTAAAAGATACTTTTTTCTAGTATAGCTTTCATCTTTAAATTTTTCCTCCCACCACGGATTTTGTTTAAATAACTCAAATTCTATTTCCATAGATAAAGGTATATTTTATTCTTTTTAAACTTTACTATAATATAGTATAATTATATATGTATGTTTACGATAGTATCATATACTATTAAGTTATTTTACTTTTACTACAAAGCTCTGGGTAACCTACACTCTGCCAGAAGGTGTTGAACACCAGAGGTATTTTCACACCCTGATTTAATACTACTCAAAACCGATGAAAAAAGAAAGATTTTTAAAATGTGTTTAGTTAGTTTAAATATGAAAAAATTGGTGATTTTTGCACTTGCTGTCATGTTTATTACATCATTTTTCTATTTTGTTTCTGCACAGCAGAATGAAACTATGGTTGTTGAAGCAAATATTTTTGCAAAAGAAACAGAAGCAGATATAATAAGCATTGAAGTTCCGGATTACATTTTTATTGGCAATGTCAGCGAAGGTGAAAAAACCTCGTATGATGATTTAATTAAAGTTTATGTTAACAATACCGGCAATGTGAATATAACAATAACTCCTCAATTAAGCGAACCAAGAGAGGAAATATTCAGCAATCTGTGGTTTCAGAGCAGAAAAACAGGGAATAGTTCGCAGGAATATAGAATTGGAGATTATAGTTTTGATATAAATGCCCCTTCTTCAGGAAGTTTCAGAAGCGAATACTTTTACATGGGGCTTGACCTTACAAGTATAAATAACACTATTATCGAGAATGATCTTATTGGATATAAAGCAAATATAACTTTCGTTGCTCTCCCAAAGATATGATAAATGAACCTGAAAATTATTTTATTATTTGTTTTATCTTTGTTGTTATGTGCAGAAGTTTCATGCTTAAAAATTTCAGTTTATCCAGCGCATATAAATATTAACGGCAATAAAGGAGAGAGAATATGCCAAAAAATCATTGTTTTATCAGATAGTAAAATTGAAGTTTATGCTGAGGACAAATGGGCTATTGCAACCAGCAAAGGAAGGTTAAGTGATTACAATTTGAGTTCATCATATTTAGGCATTACAGCCATCTACCCTAAACAAATAAGCATAACTAAGGAAAAAGAAATTGATTTTTGCATTGTTTCTCAAAAGGAGGGCAATTACAGCGGGGTTTTAATCTTTAAGTCAGCAGAAGGCTATGCAGGTATTGGAAGCTTAATTCAAGTAGAAGTTTATAATCCAGAAATGAATTTAACAACAGATAATCCAATAGGGCTCCTAACTGGGGGCGTGATTTCTAATATGAATAACTCCCCATATATTTCTGGGGTGTTAATGTTATCACTTAGCTTTTTTTTAATAATTCTGCTTTTTTTGTTAAGGAAGCAATTAAACCAGCAAGAAAAATATAAAAAGTAAGTAGCCTCTAGTATGTTATGACAAGTGATAAAATAACAAAGCAAAAAACTGAGAAGTATCTAGCACTAACAGGCAGGGCATTAGCAATTGCTAAAAAGCATATTGTTAAATCAAAGGTTAAAGATGCTATTGAAATAATTAAAATGGCTGAATGTTATTTTTCTGACGCAGAATTTTTTAAAGAAAAAGGGGATTTTGTTAATTCTTTTGCAGCAGTTAATTATGCCCATGGATGGTTAGACTGCGGTGCAAGACTGGGAATTTTTAATGTAAAAGATAATAAATTATTTACTATAAAGTAACCCCTATTAATATGCCTTATTTTAAGGAGCAGGCATTATAACAACTTACCCAAAAATTAGAGTCCCTCTGAATTTTTTATTCTGGAGAATAAGCTCTAAATTTTTTATTTTTTGTCCAATTATATAAGTTTTAGTTTTATTTTCCATTATTATCTTTGCTGCTTTTTGGTCTAAGACAAAATGCTGTCCTGGTTTGAATTTTATTTTTGAAGCTATTTTATTAAAATCTTTCCATGTTATGAAAGGTATAAACTTTGCATTTTTGTTTGTTAGAGGATTATTGTCATAAAGCCCGTCAATATTTGTAATGTTTATAAATTCGCTTTTGAAATACGAGGCAATTTGCGCAGCAGTTGAATCAGAAGTTTGATTAGGGTGATATTCCAAGGCACCGCAAAAAATAATATCATTTCTTATCAGTTGTTTTCTTACTTCTCTTATTCTATGGGGAATTCCTCTATCCGGGTCTATTGAAAAAAAATAGTTCATAAACCTTGCATTTGCCCTTGTAATAGAAATTCCTGCAAAACTCTGAAGTTTTTCGTTTGAATTTATTTTTTGCAGACCCTCAATATACATCCTTGCAATACTCCCCCCTCCACAGACAACAACAAATTTATATTTTTCTGAATGTTTTTTTAAGACTTTTTTAAAATCTAAGAGAAATTTAACATTAATTTTATTATCATGAATTATCTGGCTTCCACCTAAACTTATAACAACTACCTCTTTTTTCATGATATTAATTATCCAGCAGTATTTATAAAGTTTAATCATTTGATAAGACTATGGATAAGATTATTATTTCAGAAAAAAATTTAACTAAAATTAAAGATTTAATAAACAAAGCAGATGAAAAAGAGATTGTTTTAATTGCAGGAGATGAAAAATTTAATAAAAAAGCAGTTGAAAGTCTTGAATTTAATTTTCTTGTTTTTAGCGATTATAAGGAAAAAAATAGGCTGAAACAAAGAAGTTCTCATCTTGATTCTGTGCTCTGCAGACAGGCAGCTAAAAAAGAAATTGCATTTGGGTTTGATATTTCTTTTTTGAGAAATAAGGATGAGAAGCAAAAATCAGATTACCTGGGAAGATTAATTCAGGATATTAAGCTGTGCATGAAATATAAAGCTAAATTTGTCCTTGTTAATGCTAATGGGGATAAACACGATATTTTTGCATTTTTGCTTACACTTGGAGCTTCTACAATCATTGCAAAATATGCTGTTGAAAATAGTTTTAGTATATGAGCATAGTTCTTGACAAAAACATTTATTAATAAACCCAATCATTAGTTAATATGGATTTGAAAAAAATAATAGATTCTCTTTCCCCAATAGAAAGAAGAGTGCTTCCAAACCTTTCTGAATCTGATTTTGATAAAATGGAAAAATCTTCTGGACTAGACCGAGTTTCTGTTTTAAGAGCTTTGGAATTTTTGTCTTCAAAGAATATAATTCAGCTTAAATTAAGCAAAAAAAAGATTGTTGATTTTGGGGTTAATGGAATCTACTATCAGAAAAAAGGGCTGCCTGAAAGAAACCTTTTGATTTTCCTGGAAAAAGGAATTTTTAGTTTGGAAGAAGCACAGAAAAAAACAGGCTTAAATGAAAATGAATTTAAAGCTGCCTTGGGTGCTCTTAAAAAAAGGGCGCTGATTGATATTAAGCATGGGAAATTACACCTTACTGCTGACAGAAAAGAACTGACAAAAAAATCACTTGAAGAGCAGTTTTTAGACAAGCTCCCTTTAGAATATGATTCTCTTGCTCCTGAAGACTTATTTTCATTAAAATCACTGCAAGGCAGAAAAAATATTATTGAGATTGTAGAAAAACAAATTGTCAGTTACGAGCTTACTAAGCTTGGAAAAGATTTGCTTAAGGAGGATTTTGGCAACGAAGAGCTTCTCGAAGAGCTTACAACTGATATGATTCGGAATGGAAAATGGAAAGGGAAAAAATTTAGGAGATATGATGTCATTTCTAAAGTTCCTGAAATTTCTGGGGGAAAAGTTCATTTTGTCAATCAGTCACTTTCATATGTAAGAAAAGTATGGAGTGACTTAGGATTTCAGGAAATGGCTGGAAATTTAATACAAGAAAGTTTTTGGAATTTTGATGCTCTATTCACTGCTCAAGATCATCCTGTTAGAGAAATGCAGGACACATTTTTTATAAATTCAAAGTTAGAATTAGAAGATAGGGATATTGTTAAAAAAATCAAGGAAACTCATGAAAAAGGAGTTGATAACAGCAAGGGATGGCAGTACCTATGGAATGAAGAAGAGTCTAAAAAGATGGTATTGAGGACGCATACAACCTGCTTATCTGCAAGAAAACTATATGAGCTGTCTAAACTGCCGGTTAAAAAAAGAAAAGGGAAGTTTTTCTCTCTTGGAAAGAATTTTAGAAATGAAACAGTTGACTGGAGCCACGGATTTGAGTTTTATCAAACAGAAGGAATTGTTATTGACCCTGATGTTAATTTCAGGCATTTATTAGGATACTTAAATGAATTCTACCTGAAAATGGGTTTTGAAAAGGTCCGCTTCCGCCCAGGGTATTTTCCATATACAGAGCCAAGTGTAGAAGTTGAGGTTTTTCATCCTGGAAAAAAATGCTGGATTGAATTAGGAGGAGCGGGAATTTTCAGGCCAGAAATCACCATTCCCTTGCTAGGGGTTAAAACTCCAGTTTTAGCTTGGGGGCAGGGATTTGATAGAATTATAATGGATTATTATAAAATAGAAGATTTAAGGGAAATGTATAAGAACGATATAAAACAACTTCGCAAGATGAGGTTTTGGGTAAAATGACAAAAATAGAAACTGTTACAATTGTTTATGCATCTCCAAATGTTTTACTTGGAATGAAAAAGAGGAGATTTGGCAGCGGGAAATATAATGGATTTGGAGGTAAAATCAAAGATGGAGAGAATTTAGAAGAATGTGCTTTTAGAGAAACATTAGAAGAGTCGGGAATTAGGATACAAAACCCAGAACTAATTGGAAGGATTTTATTTCATTTTATTGATGGCGAACCAGACCATTTGGTTTATTTCTTCAGAGCAAAGACATTTGGTGGAGAATTAAGAGAGTCAGATGAAATGATTTCAGAATGGTTTCACAGAGATAAGATTCCTTATGAGAATATGTGGCCTGATGATAAATATTGGCTGCCTTTGCTTTTGGAAGGAAAAAAGTTTATAGGAGAATTTTTATTTGATATTGAACGTAATATTAAGAGTTATACTCTAAAGGAGGTTAATTCATTAGATTAAGATGACAATCTTAACAATTGATAAAAAACAATTTGAAAAAGAAATAGGGAAGCTAGATGAGAAAATGCAGGAAAATATTGCAATGTTTGGAACTCCTATTGACACGTTTTCAGAAAATGATATAGGTATAGAGTTATTCCCAAATCGCCCAGATTTGTTAAGCTATCAGAATTGGAAACATGCTTTTTTAACTTATATTGGAAAATTAAAATCTGGAAATGAAATTAAGATAAATCCCCCTCTGAAGGATTTTAGTGTCAAAATAGACAGTTCCCTTTCTAAGATACGCCCCTATACTGCGTGTGCGATTGTTAAAAATCTGAAATTTAATAATGAAAGAATAAAAGAAATTGTGGATATACAGGAAAAGCTTCATTTAACATTAGGCAGAAAAAGGAAAAAGTGTGCTATTGGAGTTTATCCTCTTGAAAAAATCAGACTGCCTATTACATTTAAAGCAGTTAATCCAGACGATATAAAGTTTATGCCTTTGGAATCAGATAAAGAAATGACAGGAAGACAAATTCTTTCAAGGCACCCTGCTGGAAGAGAGTATGGTTATCTGCTTGAAGGATTAGATAAATACCCTTTTTTTATAGACAATAATAACGAAGTGTTAAGTATGCCTCCAATAATAAATTCTCATAGAACTGGGAAAATAACAGAGGATACAAAAGATATTTTTATAGAATGTTCTGGTTTTGATTTTAATACATGTAATAAAATTTTAAACATAGTTGTTTTTTCTCTGGCAAGAATGGGTGGAAGTGTCTATCAGATGGAGTTGCAATATGGAAGCAATAAGATTAAAACGCCGGAATTTAAACCAGACAAAATCAAGCTGTCAGTTGAAAATGCAAATAAGCTACTCGGACTGGAATTAAATGAAGCTGATGTCAAAAAACTTCTTGAAAAAATGGGGCATGAATATAAAAAGGGAATTGTAAGTGTTGAACCTATTAGGACAGATATTTTGCATGAAGTTGATTTGATTGAAGACATTGCAATTGCATATGGGTATAATAAATTTGAGCCAGTTATACCTGAAGTTGCAACTATTGGAGAGATAAATAAAAAAGAAAATATAAAAGACAAAATAAGAGAGATTTTAACTGGCATTGGATTAGTTGAAACAAGTAGCTATCATTTATCAACAAAAGATATGCAGGTTAAAAATATGAATCTAAAAAATGAGCAAGTTTCTGAGATTATGAATTCAAAAACAGAATACACTATCCTTAGGAAGGATTTAAGCCATTATATGATGAAAATACTTGGGGAAAATATGGATGTCGAATATCCTCAGGAAATTTTCCAGATTGGAATTGTTTTTAGTGGTTTAAAAGAAAAAGAAAGTTTGTCAATTGCAATTAGTCCTGGAAGCTTTACAAAACTAAAGCAGTTTTTTGATTATCTTGCGAGGATGCTTAATTTGGAATTTAAGATTTCTGAACCCTCAGAATTTCCAGAATATTTTATAGATGGAAGAGTTGCTGAAATTCAGTTTAATGGAAATGCTATTGGGTATTCTGGAGATGTTCATCCAAATATTCTTAAGAATTTCAAGGTTAAAATGCCTGTTTCTCTTTTAGAAATCAGTTTAGATGAGATACTGGAAGTGTTGGGGAAATAAGACCGATAAAACCCAAAACAAACTTCGTTAAGTTTTTCGTAAGAAATCTTATTTAAATGTAAAGTTTATTTTCGGAATATAAAGTGTTTTATCTGTCCTTTAAGCTATTTCTGAGCAGTGTCTTTCAGAATAAATTTTTTTAATCAAACTTAACTTTTATAGATTTTTTTTCAGCTTCTGTTATCTCTAAGAAAGGGCGTTGTTTAACTCCATATAATGATGCAAACAACTTTCCGGGGAATATTTTTATTGAGTTATTTAAATCTAAGATTGTATCATTGTAATACTGCCTTGCATAAGCAACCTTATCTTCTATTGCAGACAATTCCTGCTGTAAATGCAAGAAATTTTCATTTGCTCTTAACTGAGGATAGTTTTCAGCAATTGCAAAAACTGTTTTTAATGCATTCTGAAGCTTGTCCCCTGCTTTTACTTTTTCAGAAAGGGATTTTGCCCCAACAAGCAACGTTCTCGCCTTGGTTACTTCAGTTATAATCCCTTTTTCATGTTTAGCATATGTTTTAACTGTTTCAACCAAATTTGGAACCAAATCTGCTCTTTTCTTTAATTGAACAGCTATTTGCGCAAGAGAGTTATCTATTCTATTGCCCTTTACAACAAATTTATTATAGTAAGCAATAAATGCCAATACAACTACTAATACAATGGCAACCAATATCCACATCCAGATTATCATATATCTTTTATAATAATTTTATTTATAAACCTATTGTTTTACTATTATTTATGAGATATTCACTTAACCAAATTTTAGCTTTAAGCATTGCTTTTTCCCCTTTTGTCGGGCTAGGTTTAGTTGAACATGCTGGCAGAAATGGGGGTTTGTATAGAAATTATGAAACAGATACTGTAATTGATTTAAAAGGTAAAGATTCTGAGATTATTCGCAAGGTTCCTTACAATGAGGTTTTGGAATCTGATGGTTTTCGATTAATTCCTTTGTGTCCTGAATCTCTTAGTTTAAGGAAAGAAAATTTGATAAGAATTGCCTGAATTATATTTGAAAAGCCTGTGCTGAGGATTGGACTCAGGACCTCCACATTCTTGGTTTTGCTTTTTTATTACCAATGTGGCGCTCTACCAACTGAGCTACACAGGCATTAAAGTTCAGAGAAAAAAAGAGATTTTAAATTTATTCTCCGGGAGTCCAATTGAGTTTTATAGCATTCGAAGTTACACTTCCCAAATTTGTGAAGATTTTTCCAACCCATTCAACATATATAGAAAAAACCTGTTTTATATTCTCAGAATTGCTTAGCTGTAAGTTTTCATTTGAAACAATAAAAAAAATATTTATCAACAGCAAAACAACTATAATCAAAGCAGTTTTCATCCTGTTGAATTTCCTGCCCAGTTTAATTTAATTGCATGAGCTGTAAGTACTTTCATGTTTGCAAAACTTTGTTTTATCCATGCTCCATATAATTTAAACGCAAGTTTAACTCCATCACCAGTTTTAAGATTAACATCCTGCCCAGAAATACTCATCATAAATGTAATTATTACAATAAGGAGCAAGGTTAGTAAGAGAACCCACTTAAACTTGTGCCTTAGATACTTTAATTCTACAAATACAAAAATTGCCACAAATAGTAATATTGCTATTATCCAAAAGATAAATGGTATCATTTCTCCTCTTTAACTTAAAGGGCATTATGTTTAAAAATGTTTATATCCTTTCAATAGTTAATACATTCAATAGAGTAAGCCCTGTAGTATAGCGGTCAAGTATCCGGCCCTCTGGACAAAATTATGAGAGAAAGGCTGGGACCCAGGTTCGAATCCTGGCAGGGCTATTAGTGTTCGAACCTGGAAGGTTTGAATCACTCAAATTCCTATGCGAATTTGAGGATCCGAGAATCTTTGATTCTCGTGAGCTGGCAGGGCTATTCATTGAGCAAAGCGAAATAAATATTCAAAGGAAGGTTAAGCGAAGGAAACCTTGGTGTCCTCGCATGGCAGGGCTATTAGTGTTCGAACCTGGAAGGCAAAAAAGAGGGAAAATGAGAAAACATTATGAAAAACTGAAGAATAAATATTATGAAAAAGTAGGCGAACCAAGAAAAGAAATCCATATACATATTAAGAATAAACACCCAAAGGCAGTTAGTAAATCAAAAAACCTGTTTAAATTCAAATACCCTAAACTTGCACTGTTATTTATCTTAATTATAGTTGCGTATATTCTTTTTCAAAATTCAGGGGTTTCAAATTCCATAGCACATTTAAATCAATTTAGTTATGTTGGAGGATTTATCTCTGGAATTTTATTTTCATTTGGATTTTCAGTTCCATTTGCAATTGGGTATTTTATAGTTTCAAATCCTTCAAACATTTTTTTATTTGCACTAATAGGAGGATTGGGTGCATCACTTGGAGATTTGATTATTTTCAAAACAATTAAATTTTCATTTATGGATGAATTTGAAAGTCTTGAAAAAACAAAAACATTTCACAAAATAAATTTAATAGCTAAAAAAAATATAAGTGTTCATCTAAGGCACTATCTAACTTACATTCTTGCAGGAATAACTATAGCAACACCTTTGCCAGATGAGATAGGGGTTACAATGCTCGCAGGACTGACAACAATAAAACCAAAAGTTCTTGCACTAATAAGCCTTATACTCCACACAATTGCAATCTATCTTATATTAATCGCCAGCACATAGCATTATTTTTATAAACTCAATTTACTAAGTATATTAATGTTATCAGAAGTGTTTAATTCCGCTGTAGGTTTTTTAGTAAACACAATCGGGTCTCTTGGATATTTTGGTATATTTATTTTAATGGCAATTGAAAGTTCTTTTATACCTTTTCCAAGCGAGGTTGTTCTTATTCCTGCAGGGGTTTTAATTTCAGAGGGGAAAATGTCTTTATTTCTTGTTTTTACTGCAGGGGTGTTAGGAAGCCTTGCAGGAGCTTTTGTTAATTATGCTCTGGCATTTTATCTTGGAAGAAATGCAGTTATCAAGTTGACAAACAAATATGGCAGGTTTTTTTTAATAAGCCAGGAAAGCATAAGCAGGTCAGAGGAGTTTTTTAAGAAGCACGGAGCAATAACCACTTTTGTAGGTAGATTAATCCCAGTTATAAGGCAACTGATTTCTCTGCCAGCAGGATTTGGGAAAATGCCTCTTGGGAAATTTATATTTTATACAACATTTGGGGCAGGAATCTGGGCAGGAATATTAATTTATCTTGGTTATATATTTGGGAATAATATGGATATCATCCAGAAGAACATTAATATGATAAGTTTGTGGGTTTTAATTTTCTGCATATTTTTAATATTAATTTATATTGGAATAAACAGAAGAAAGAGAAGAAATAATAATTAAAAGTAATTTGTTAACAACAAGAAAATTATTTAAGATAATTATAAAACTTAACTAATAACTTACTAAACAACATCGAGTCAAGTTTTCTTTACATTAACCCTTTAGAATATTTTATTATCTGTATTTTATCCTTCAGTAAGGTTTTTATAATAAACTAATATATTAAATAAGATAAGCTTAAGAAACCGTAAGGTTACTTAGTTCGCGAGCCCACTCGTCATTTGGGCGATAAGGTTGTCCTCGTGAACTCGCTCAGCTCCTGTGGTGTAGCGGTCAAGCATTGGACCCTCTCGAGCAGCAGTTTAGCCTTGATGAAAGGAAAAACTCCGACTCTAAAGTCAACTGCACTCTGAAAACGAATCTTTCAGGATTTTTCAAAAAGATTTGAAAATGCAGAGAACGGTCCAGACCCGGGTTCAAGTCCCGGCAGGAGCATTTATTTTATTGGAAATAAAAATGGGATTTCTGGAAAATCCTAAGATTTCTAGTTTTAATTAAGTATAATCAATTACAAATAAATTTATAAATGCTGGAAAATTAAGTAAAGTATATAAAAGAGGTTCAAATGAAAAAAATATTGATTTTGTCCGTCGCATTTATGTTTTTATTAATCCCTTTTGTTTCTGCAGCTTTAAGAACCGAGGTTACTGTTACAGCTGAAGAAGAACAGAATTTAATTATCCGAGTTCTTAAAGCAAATACTAATGAAACAATTGAAAGACTTGAGAGAAGCACAGGAAGTGATGGTGAAGCTAAATTTGCTTTTTCAACAGAAGAATTGCAGAATGTTTGGTTTAAAGTAATGGTAACTGAAAATCAGGAAGTTGTAGATACAAAGTATTTCACTGATAATTATGTTACCGGCAGTACTATTGATTTAAATATGTTTGAAGAAAAAATTGAGGAAATTACTTCTGAACAAGAGCAGAACGAATCTGTTAATACAAGTACAGAAAGCGCAACTTTAATTCCAGAAAACTCTCAGGAGAATACAGAAAATAAAAATGTAAGTGTTGAATCTGGTATAACTGGATTTTCAATTTCAAAATATACTGATGCAATATCCAAGGCAAAATATTATTTGTTAGGTTTTATGCTTGTAGTGATTTTAGTTTTTGTTGTTACTTTTATTGTCAAGAAAAAAGTCTCTCGAAAAGACCGGCCTATTAAAGTCATAAAGATGAGGTCTGCAAAAGATGAAATGGAAGATGCTCAAAAGAAGATTGAAGATGCTCAAAAAGACTTAGAAAGTCTTAAAAAAAGGCAGAGAGTTTTTGATGTAGAAGAGCAGATTCAGAAAGACAGAGAAGAGCTCGAAAGACTTAAAAAAGAACAACAGGGTGGTTTCTATTAAAATTAAGGTTTGATGAATTCCAATAATCCTAAAGATAGTATTATCTTTCTATCCATATTATAGGCAATTAGTCTGGATAATAATTCTTGCCTCAAATGATTTGCTTAAAATAAAACTTCTATACCCTTGTTTAATCACACTAAACACTATTTCAACTGTAACAGATTAAGGATTTACTTAATCACCTAAAAATCTTGTATGTTTTTTTAATCTGTGATGAATTAAAAAACAAAGTAGAGCCATGTATAAATGAATGATTTATATTTTTAAGCCCATGCTCTAAACCAACTACAAATTTATGCTCTCTTACAAGTATGTGTGGTTTCTTAACAGAGCGGACTTCTGTTATCTGTGGCAGGAATATCAAAACAACAATTAATCTTGTAACTGCTGAAACTAAAAACAAGAAAAGAAAAATACTGGCAAACCTTCCAGGAAGAATTTTAGCTACAAAATCCAGGGGGGTATATTTTGCAATTACCCCTCCAAAAATTCCACCGATAAAAACTCCTATCCCAACCAAAACATTATAATATGTTGAACATAACGCTCTATGCTCTGGTTTAGCAGAATCATAAATAAAATTAACAGTTGCTAATCCAAATCCTCCCCAGCAAATACCGCCTATAAGCTGTGGAACTATAAGCAAATAAAGTTTATTTGCAGAAAACATCCATAAAATAGGGACAAGGGGAATCATTAAACAGCATATTAAAATTGCCAGCCTATTTCCATACCTGTCTGTAAATTTGCCCCAAAAAGGCATAAAAACAATTGAAAAAACTGTCTGGGAGATAGTAAGAATAGTAAACCAGGTATAACTTAATTTTAATTCATCGAGCATATAAACTGCAAAAAAAGGGCTTGCGATGTAAACAGCAAGATGCAATAATCCCATGAATAAAGTGAATCTTCCAAAATTAGTTCCCAATGAATGTTTAATAAAGTCAAAAAAAGAAAAATAATACCCTCTTTTAAGTTTAAACTTTGGATTATACTGCTTTGTAAAAAGATAAGAGGAGTATAGCCTTGAAAACATAGACACTGAAAAGAGAAGTGTGAACCCTGTTAAAATTAATCCTTTTGTTTTAAATAAATCTAAAACAAATCCAAAAACAAGCATAGATACTATAAGCACGGTCTGAGTAATTTCATTCCTCTTTCCAAAATACCTCCCCCTTTCTTTATTCGGAACAAGATCCCCCATCCATGAAAACCACGGGGGGCCTGCAATTGCTCCAATCCCTATATGAAGACTGTAAAAGATAATCAAGAATATAGGAAGCAAAGTTTTCCAGATATTAAAAAAAAACATTAATCCAAGGAACATTATAGGCAGCCACAATAAACTTTGAATCAGCACAGTATAAACAACAATTTTTTTTCTGTCATATTTTTCCATTAAATGGCTGCTTCCCCACTGCGCTAGTGGGCCGATTAAACCGACAAAACTTGACAAAAATCCAATCTGAAAATTAGATGACTTAATTGCAAGAGCAAACGGGGTGATAAAACTCCCTCCAGCCCCATTCATAACAGAACATCCACTCCCCTCCCATATACTAATTTTAAGCGCCTTCTTTTTCTCTTTATTAATATCAAAAGACATTTCCTCTTTTTTTATAACCATCACCATATGATAAATTTATTAATTAATAAATATAACTATTCGTAGGTATATGCTACCTAAATAAATGTTTATGTGTTAATGCAGTTAATCTTGTTAATATATTAATTCTCACTGAATTAAGAAAGTTTATAAAAGAAGCATTGGTGTCTTTTAAATGACAGAAAAATTTTACATAACTACTGCAATTGACTATGTAAATGCACGTCCACATATAGGGCATGCATTTGAAAAAGTGCTAGCTGATGCTATAGCGCGCTGGGAAAGATTAAATGGAAAAGATGTTTTCTTTTTAACAGGGGTTGATGAAAATGCTCAAAAAAATGTTGAAGCTGCGCAAAAAGCAGGAATCTCTGTTAAAAAATTTGTAGATACAAATACCGGATTTTTTATTGAACTATGCAAAAAACTAGATATAAGCTATGATGATTTTATCAGAACAAGTGCAGAAGAACATGCAAAAGTTGTTCAGAAAATTGTAAAAAAATTAGAAAAAAAAGGAGATGTCTATAAAGCAACATACAAAGGGCTTTATTGTATTGGCTGTGAAGCATATCTAACTGAAAAAGACTTAGTAAATGGAAAATGCCCTGAACATAATAAAGAGCCAGAGTTAAGAGAAGAAGAAGCTTATTTTTTCAAACTTTCAAAATATAAAAAAGAATTAATTAAAATAATTCCTAACTATGTAATCCCAAAATCAAAGCAGACAGAAGTTATATCAAGGATAAATGAAGAACTAAAAGACATTTGTATAAGCAGAAAGGGGGCTAAATTGGGTGTTGATTTCCCAGATGATAAAGAATTTAAAATTTGGGTATGGGTTGATGCGCTGATTAATTATATTTCTGGATTAAAAAACAAAGAAAGCAAATACTGGCCTGCAGATGTCCATGTAATTGGGAAAGGAATAAACTGGTTCCATAGCATTATCTGGCCGGCATTATTAATCTCTGCAGATTACAAAATTCCAAAAACCTTGTTAGTTCATGGTTATCTAAATGTAAGAGGGCAAAAAATATCTAAGTCCTTAGGAAATACAATAGACCCATTAGAATTGCTAAAAAAATATCCTTCAGATGTCATAAGATACTCATTATTAAGAAACTCAATATTTGAAGATTCAGATTATTCAGAACTGCAGTTAATAGAAAGAAACAACAATGAATTAGCAAATAAACTTGGGAATTTAATAAGCAGAACAACAACTTTAGCTGAAAAATATGAAATTGAAAAAACTCAAAATAACTTGCTGAAAAAATTAAATTTAAATAAAATTGAAAAAGACTTTGATAGTTATGAGTTAGACAAAGCACTTTCAGATATTTTTGCATTTGTAGACATCTGCAACGAATATATACAGTCAAAAAAACCATGGGAATCAAAAGATAAAAAAGTCCTATATGAATTAATTGACAGCATAAAAGCAATTGCGATATTGCTTTCTCCATTTCTTCCAGAAACATCTGAAAAGATATCAAAGCAATTGGGTTTTAAAATAGATTATAAAGAAATAAACAAACAAATAGAAGTAAAAAAAATAAAAAAAGCAGAGGTTTTATTTAAAAAAATAGAGCTGCCTAAAGAAAAAAAAGAAACAAATAAAAACAATAAAATTAAAAAACCAGAAAAACAAATAGAAGGTATAATGACAACAATAGATTTCAAAGAGTGGGAAAAAATTGATTTAAGAGTTGGAAAAATAATATCTGCAGAAGATATTAAAGACGCTGACAAGCTCTATAAATTAGAAGTAGATTTAGGCGATGAAAAAAGAACAATCTGCGCAGGAATAAAAGGATATTATTCAAAATCTGAATTAAAAGGAAAGCACATTATTGTTTTCACAAATTTAGCTCCAAGACAGATAAAAGGAATTGAAAGCAAAGGCATGCTTTTAGCTGCAGTTAACAGCAATCATTCAAAAGTCATTTTAATTTCTCCAGAAAAAGACGTAGAATTAGGCAGCAGAGTGAGTTAAATTCTTCTAAACCTTTCTTCAGCAGCATGCAGAATTTTTTCTAATACAGAGGCATATTTTCTTTCTGGACTTTCTGGACTTCCTAAAGAAAAAGCTTTTGTTAAATGCCCGCCATAACACCAACCGCAATTAGGATTTGCTTCCATTAATTTCGGTTGCCCTTCTTTATCCAGCCTCCAGTCAAATCTAGCATAATCTCTGCACCCTAAAACCTCAAATAATCTCGCTGAATAATCTTTAATAGTTTGTTGCAAACTCGCGGAAATTTTTGGTTTAATTGAAACTAATTTATTCCAACCTTCTGAATCAGGATTCCATTTTGCATCATGCCCTATAATTTTCTGCCCTTTAGTTAAAACATCTAAATCTTCTTGTATTAATCTAACATCAAGTTTAGGATAGTTCCCAATTATTGCAGCACTTAATTCATCACCTGGAAGAAATTCTTCAACTAAAACATGAGCTTTATGCCCGGCATCTTTTAATCTCTTTCTAACAAATTCAACTTGTCTAGATAATTCATCATAACTGCTTACAACACTTGCATCACTAATAGCAAAACTTCCATCTCCATAATTTGGTTTTACAAATAAAGGAAATTTAGCTCTTAAATTTAAATCTCCATCACTTCTTACTAAAAAACCCTTGCTAACAGGAACCCTATTTTCCCAAGCAACTTGTTTTACAGCAGATTTATCATAACATAATTTTAAACATTTAGGACCAGCTCCCGTATAGGGCAAACCACATTTTTCAAGAGCTTCAGGAACATCTTTTTCTCTTAAAGGATTATTGTGAAGCCCCTCATCACAAAAATTAACAACATAATCCACTTCTCTTTTTGCTAATTTTCTTAAATCTCTTAAAAGGTTAGCATGATTATCTAAATATTCAAAATTATACCCTTCTAATAAATTTAATGCACCTTTAAGTACATCTACTGTTTCTATATCTTCTTGATTAAATTTTCCGCCTTTTTTAACAAAGTCAGATAATCGTGGGTCTCCTAAAACAAGTGCAATATTTTTTTGTTTCATTTTATACATTTATACCTTAATAATTTCAGTAAAAAGCAGGTACTTAAACCTTTAGATTTCAAACAGAATCCTTACTTCTTCGTAACTTTCTCTTCTTTAAGAGCATATTTTGCAATTAAAAAAACTACAAATGCAATTATTACAAAATTAATTATTGCTCCAAGCAAAGCTCCCCATGCAATAACTATTGGTCCAATTGAAAATGTTGCTGTTTGCCAGCCTCCTCCAGGAATAAATGGAGTTATTATTGGCATAATAAGATAATCAACTATTGACTTAACTAATGCTGTAGCTGCTAACCCGATTATTAGTGCAACTGCTAACCCAATTACTTTGTACTCTTTCAAGAAGTCCTTAAACTCAGATATAATACTCATCTTATCTACAATACTAAACACTCCCTAGTATATATACTTTGGGTATATTTTTAGTTAAAACCAAAAACGTTTACTTAAATAAATAGATAAGAATTATTTAGTAACACTTTCAACCCATTCTTCTTTTGGTAATCTTAATCTGTCTAATCTTTGTTCGAGTGCTAGATATAAACTTCCAACAACAGCTTCTTCTGGCTCACTTAATCCCTGTCTTTCAACTACAAGTTGTGGCTGTCCATTCCTTTCAACATAAATTCCTACAGCATTTCTTTTAGGATTATATTTGAAAGTAGTTATTATTCCTCTAACTCTTGGTTTCCAAACATCGTTAAATCCATCCATTACAGAAAAAAATAAATTTGCTTCTTGTTTTTTTAATTCAACAAATTCTTCTGGTTTAACTTGTCTTAACAAATAATCTTTTATATCCATGTACTTTTTGCATATTCTTAGTTTTATAAGCTTTTGTATAATTCAACTCTCTTTCAAATCTCTTAACCCAACCCAAAAAATCTGGAAAAAAATCCTTGTCTTTTTGGTATTGGCTTTCCAAGAATTTTAGCAGCTATCTCAACATAACTATGTGCTGCTTTGCTGTTTGGGAAACTTGAAAATACCGAATTTCTCATTGCGAGAGCTTCACTGACATGCTCATCTTCTGGAACAATTCCTATAATGGGCAATTCCAACATTTCTCTTATACTTGCAATTGACATCTCACTCTTGCTGTTTTTAACTCTTGTAATAATAACTCCTTTTACATCTTTTCCAAGTTCTTCTGCAAGTTTAGCAGTTTTTAATGCATCTGTAACAGCAGGCATCTCTGGATTCGTTACAATAATTATCTCGTCTGCAATTGAAATTGCATCCACAGCTTCTTCACCAAGCCCTGCAGCAGAATCAAAAATAACAATATCTGATATCTGCCTTAAATCTCTGGCAAGAGGAATCAAATCAACTTTATCCAGTTTTTTTAGTTCATTAATTGAAAGAGATGCAGGGATAACCTTTGCCCCAGAATCATGCTCATATATTGCATCTACTAATTCAGCTTTCCCACTTAATATATGGTTTAATGTAACTGGAACAACAGGAGCACCAAGGTGCAAACCAACATTTGGGGTAGTAAGATTAATATCAACCAGCATAACATCTTCGTCAAAAGTGCTCATAGCAGTTGCAAGATTAACTGCTGTTGTAGTTTTGCCCACTCCCCCTTTTCCTGATGTAATAACAATAAATCTTGACATTGTATCCCTAATTAGTTTTATTATCAAACTAAGATGAAAGAAATTGTTTAAGGTGATTTATAAATTTTTCTAAAGTAAGAGAGTATTCCTTTAATTTATCAAGATTAATTTTTAACATCTCACCCCTATAACAAACATTCAAAGCAACATTCTTTCTGAACTCTCCTTCAGATTCCTTTTTCAGCTCATCTATCCTTCTAAACATCTCATAAAGCTGAATTGTATCTAAAATAACATCATCTTTTTTGAAAATTTCTTTCAAAAGGTCAATTTTTGGTTTAGGCGATGTCGGTATTGATTTAATAAGTTTTTTCTTCTTTGCATGCTCAAGCAGTTTATTAAGAGCATAATCAATCATATTGCTCCATCTTAAAATAAGATTGACAATTACTTCAGATGTTTTTGTGTACTTCAGGCTGACATATAAAAGGTGGTCGGCGCTGATTTTTTCTTTGATTATCTTATCCATAAAATTAGTATAAGGTATTAAGCTTGAGGCTCTAATATTAAATTTTGGGTTTATAAATAAGTAAGAAGAAGTTTAAATACTTTGTGTTTGGGTTTAAATACTTTGTGCTTAAACTTCAAGATATGGTATGTTAAAAAAGATTCGTCCCAATACAAACGCAAACATTAAAAATACTCCTGTTTAATAGACATTATGGATAAAATCGGTTTGGAAATTCACGGGTATTTACAATGCAAAAAGAAGCTATTCTGCAATTGCAGAATAGAAAAAGAAGCTGAACCAAATACAAACATCTGCCCTATATGCACAGGACAGCCAGGAAGCAAACCTATGTTGCCAAATTCTGAAGCCTTAAAAAAAATAATTCAAATTGCACATATGTTAAATTCCAATGTAAATACTGCTGAAGCTGGAAAAAGATTAGTATGGCAAAGAAAACACTACAGCTGGCCGGATTTGCCAAAAGGATACCAAAACACCTTATCTGGAACTTATGCAATTCCAGTATCCGAAGGGGGGAAATTCTTAGGAATAAGAATAAGAGAGATGCATTTAGAAGAAGACCCTGCAGCATGGAATCCAGAAACAGGATGCATAGATTATAATCGTTCAGGGGCTCCTCTAATAGAAATTGTGACAGAACCTGACTTTACCTCAAGTGAACAAACAAAAGAATGGCTAAAACAACTAATCTTAACACTTTCATATATCAAAGCTCTTGATAAAAAAGCAGGAATAAAAGCAGATGTAAATGTAAATATCTCTGGAATAAGTGAAAGAGCAGAAATAAAAAATGTAAATTCAATTTCTGAAATTGCAAGAGCAATTGATTCTGAATTAATAAGGCATAAAAAAGAAAAGCCAAAAAAAATGGAAACAAGGAGGTGGAATTCAAAAAAAGGCATAACAGAACCAATGAGAACAAAAGAGCAGGCAGCAGATTACAGGTTTATTTCAGACCCAGATTTGCCAGTAATAAAAATAAGCAAAAAGTTTTCTGAAGAAATTAAAAAATCGCTTCCAGAAACACCTCAGCAAAAACTTGACAAATTAATAAAAAAATACCATTTATCAAAAAGCGATGCAGAAATTCTTACAAAGAATCTGGAATTAGTTGAATTTGTAGAAGAATTAGGAGAAAAAATTAATCTTGAAAAATCTATATCATGGGTTACAATTGAGCTTTTAAGAATACTTAACTATAATAAAAAAGTTCTTGACGAAGTAGAAATAAGCGCAGAGCATTTCGCAGAACTAATTGGTGAAGTAATCAACGGAGCTATAACTGAATTAAAAGCAAAGCAGATACTTAACGAATTTATACCAAAGTCATTTTCAATAAAACAGAAAAAAGACATAAGCAAAATCTCTGAAAAAGAAATTGAAACTCTGTGCAAGAAGATAATAAGTGAAAATAAAAAAGCTGTTGCAGATTACAAGTCTGGAGAAGAAAAAGCACTTAATTTTCTAATAGGAAAAGTAATGGAATTATCGGGAAGAAGAGCTGACTTTAGTTTGGCAAGAAAACAATTAAAGAAGATGATAAAATATCCAATTAATTTTAATATAAAATTATGTATGTTTTAATACAATAATACTTTTAAAGATAATTCATTAAAACTTTGTATGGCGGATTTATTTAACAAGTTAAATGCTAATTATCCCAGTTATGATAAAAAAGTAGACCCAAAAAATCCTGTAACATTTGAAGATTTTGTTGACAGAGAAACACACTGGGCAATAGCAAATCTTGGTTATTTTGAATGGGATTCAGACTTAAGAAGGTTTACTGGGCTCTCTACAAGCACTTATCATCACATAAGAAAGCAAGTAGCAGCAGAAGTTGCTCAATTCTTAGACAATAGATATAAGCTTTCTGAAAACAGAAAGCTTGCAGAGTATCTAGAACAGCAGGGATTCCTTTCTAGAACAGATATAGCATAAGGCATTGATATTTCCTCGTTTATGTCTTTGCTATCAAGGGAAAGATATACAATTATGGTGGAAAACTTATGTCTTTCACTATAGATAAAGTTAGGTATAATTTGTTTTTCCTAAAAAAACAACTCAAAAATAATTCCTGTTATAAATACCCCACTTAAGAATGCAATAATCCACCAAGTATTCCACATTTTATATTCTGGTTTCCTATCTCCGGTTTTTTTAGCCTTAATATTCATCAAAAGTATCAAAACCCCTGAAACACCCCCAGAAACAACTCCTCCAATTCCCAATATTCCAATAAAATCAAAAAGATTAAAATAATAAATTAAAAAATAAATTGCAATTGGAAAAACAGAGACAAATAAAAAATTTCTGAATTTGGTTATTCTTAAATCAAACCGAAACATATCTTTTAAACAAAAACTTAAAACAAAATAACTATTAAACATTGTAAATATCCCAAGGACATTAACCAGTTTTCCAAAACTTAAAGTAGCAACTTCCTGCACACTATTTCCAAGCACACCAACAAACACCAAAGTAAAAATAAGATAAACTATAATAGGAATAGCACTGCCAATAATAATTGCTTTTTTAAGACTTTTTTCATTGCCTTTTAACTCCATTTCTAATTCTGGAATAGAAGTAAATCCTAAAAATGCAAATAAAACAACTCCCAAAGGCAAGAACAAATTAGTAGTGTTAATAAACACCAAATTTTCTTTTTGAATTCCCGGAGCAAAAACAACAAATATCAAGAATATCAAAAACAGAACTGCAATAACCCCGTAAGATTCAACTTTTTTAAGCCCTTTTAATCCCTCTCTTAAAAGCAAAGTCATTAACAGCCAAAACCCAAATGCAAAATATAATGCATAATCTGTTGTATTAAAAAAAATATGAGATAAACTCTGCCCTTCACCAATTAAATAAGCAAGTAGAGCTGAATAAACTCCAAAAAGAACTGCAAAAAGCATAACTCGTTTTCCAATTTTTCCAAGGTAATGCTCTGCTAAACCTGGAAGCTGATGCTTTTGTTTAGTCCTTAAAGTAACTTCCCCTAAACAAAGATTAACATACATTAAAATAAATCCGAGAATCAACAGCCATAAAACCCCAACTAAAAAACCACTTCTTGAAAAAACATAAGGCAAACCAAGAATACCTGCACCAATTATGGTTCCTGTTAAAGTAAATGCCGCACTAATTAATTTTTTATCCATCTCTTTTAATGGACCTGAGAGGATTTGAACCCCTATCGCTCGGTATCTCCAATTTTACTTGCCGAAGCCGAGAGCTCTATCCAGGTTAAGCTACAGGTCCTTGTAATTTAATAATATTATAGCTTTATAGGTTTTACTCTCATATATTAGTTAAGAGAGCTATTGCCGATAGATAACTTATTTGGATTGATAAATCTCATTTATCTTATGTCTTTTATTAATGCAATCTTCAAGTTCTTTAAGTTCTGTTGGAGAAATTTCTTTAGTATGTAATCTTCTTAAATTTCCTATGAACCTTGAAAGATACATTTGTTCTATATCTACACCAAATTCTTCAGCAAGCCAGACCGAATAAACTAATAGATCGGGTATAACTTTTGTTCGTATATCCTCAGCAGAAATATTTTCTCCTCTTTGTTCTTCCACATCGTGGATATATTCAGCTAACCTGCCAACCAATTTACCAATATGGGCATAAGTATGCCTTACCTTACCAAAACCAGAAAATTTTTTAGTTACAAATCTCTGATCATAAGCTTCTTGAAGTTCCTGAAAATCTCTAAATGTTAAGTTAGGATTTCTACACAATATTTCTTTTAAACTCATAAATTTCCTTACTAATCATTATTAATAAATATATGTGAGATAATCATAAACAATAAAAAAGTACTTATTCCTTACATTAACTTAATTATTAATGAAGAAATTTGACAAAGTCAATTTCGTAGTTATGCTCTATAATTAATCTTCATCAAAACATTTAATAAATCCTTTTTTGTTTTTAATACATGGCTAGAATTAAAACAGAGGCTCCGCATTATAAATTAAAAAAATCCCATAAAATTGGAGTCAGCATATTTCTTATTGTAAAAATAATGTTAATAATTGCAGTTATTTACCTTGCACAAACATTAATCAGTTTAAAATATGAACTTAAAAATGAAATTAATCAGTCTCATTCGCAACTGCAAACTAAAATATTGGAAAACCAACAGCAAACTCAGGGGCAGATTAATGAATTAAGAAACAGTTTATTATCAACAAAATCCACTCTTACTCAGGAAATAAGCCAATTAAAAGCAGATGCCAATAATGATTTTTCAGGAGTTATATCTGATGTAATAAAAGGAGTTGTAAGTGTAGGAACAGATGTTTCTCAGGGAAGCGGGTTTATAATAAGTGAAAACGGATATATAATAACAAATGCCCATGTTTTATACGATGCCCATTATGTAAAAGTATTAACTTATGAGAGCACTCAATGGACTAATGCAGAATTAATAGGATACAATGAAGTAATTGATATTGCAATATTAAAAATTCCAGGACAACACGACAAATTAGCATTCGGAGATTCAAGCACCTTAAAGGTAGGTGAAAAAGCAATAGCACTGGGAAACCCACTAGGACTTTCATTTTCAGTAACAGAAGGGATTATCAGTGCACTAAACAGGGAAGGCCCAAATAATCTTCCTGTTTATATACAGATAGATGTTCCGCTAAATAGTGGAAATTCTGGTGGCCCTTTAGTAAGCAAAAATGGCGAAGTTATAGGAATAAATAATTTTAAGGTATCTGGAGGAGAAAACATAGGATTTGCACTTGAATCAGATACAGCAGTTGAAACAATAAATAATATCTTTAAATCTCAAAATGTTAGTATAAGAGTTTAAAATGGCAGATAAAAATAAGGACGGATTAACAGTAAAAAAACAAGAAGATTTTAGCGAGTGGTATTCGCAAATTTTAGATAAAGCAGAAATTACAGACTTAAGATATGATGTTAAGGGATTTGTAGTTATACGTCCGTGGGGGGCACTAACAATTGAAAATATGTATAAATTATATGAATCTGCTCTTCAAAAACGCGGGCATAAACCTTGCTTTTTCCCCACAGTTATTCCTGAAAAAAATTTTAAAAAAGAAGCAGAACATGTAAAGGGGTTTACTCCAGAAGTTTTTTGGCTAGAAAAAATAAAAGGTGAAGACAAATTAGCTTTGCGCCCAACATCTGAAACAGCAATGTACCAAATGTATAGTTTATGGATTAGAAGTCACAGAGATTTGCCATTAAAACTGTATCAAAGAGCAAATGTATTTAGGTATGAAACAAAAGCGACACGCCCACTGATAAGAGCAAGAGAATTTTACTGGATTGAAGCTCACGATTGCTTTGCAACAAAAGAAGAAGCAGAGTTACAAGTTCAAGAAGACATAAAAACAACAGAAGAAATTATGCATCAAAAATTTGGAATCCCCTTTCTGCCAATGAAACGTCCAACATGGGACAAATTTGCAGGTGCAGAATATACAACAGGTTCAGATGTTATAATGCCTGATGGAAAATTAATACAACAACCATCAACACACTTGCTAGGACAAAATTTCGCAAAGGCATTCAATGTAAAATTCAAGGATAAAAATGAAAAAGAGCAGTATGTCTGGCAAACATGCTACGGACCCGCAATTTCAAGGATTCTCGCTTCTGTAATTTCAACTCACGGAGATGACTCTGGAATAATCATGCCTTTTTGCATATCGCCAATACAAGTTATTATTATCCCAATATTTTCAGCAGAAAATAAAAATAAAGTCATTAAGAAAAGTGATGAGATATCTGAACAATTATCTTCTTTAGGCATAAAATCCGAAGTAGATAAAAGAGAAAACCGTCCAGGAGAAAAATACTATGAATGGGAATTAAAAGGAGTTCCTTTTAGAATAGAAATCGGCGAAAAAGAAATTTCTAAGGGGGAAATAACATTATTTGAAAGGGATATAAGAAAAAAAAAGATTCTAAAAATAAAAGATGTTGACAAAATTGCAAAACTTGGGGAAATTTATGATAAAAGATTAAAAGAAAAAGCAGATAAATTTGTCGAAGACAAAATAATCGACTGCTCAACAAAAGAACAGATTAAAAAAGCAATAGAGAATAAACAAATAGCAAGAGTTAATTTTTGCGCAACAGATTCTAAAGGAGTTAAATGCGCAGAGATAATTGAAAGAGAAATTGGCGCAGAAATCAGAGGAACATTAGCAAACAAGAAAGAAATCCCAAGAGGGAAATGCATTGTCTGTGGCAAACCTGCAGCAGAAGTTGTTTATGTTGGTAAGAGTTATTGATTTTATAACTCTAATTCATCCATAACTCTTTCTAATCTTTCTCCAGAAAATTTTAAATGTGGTGCTCCCCTATAAGTATGTATGTTCCCAAAATCATCAAATTCCCCCGCATAACTAAAACTGCTATCTTCAATAGTTTTATCATAAATACGAAGTTCGCCCTCTCTCCCAGGACGACAAAAAAACCTATATCCTTTGCACTTTAAAAGGGCAATCACTTTTTTCATTTTCCCGCCCGTATTATAAACTTTTCCCACTGATTTCATGTTTTTATATTAGTCTGCAAGTTTAAAAATATTTAGGTATAATAGCATAATAATTACTATTAAAAAGAATTCTCTCTTTAGCTTAAAGCTAATTTTTCAATGCTAAGTTATAAAGCTCATCTTCCATCTTCAAAGTTATCTCTATAAGTTCAGAGAGCTCTTTTTCTACTTTTTCCATCTCCATTTTTTGAGGTTGTTTTTGGTTCATTTCTAAAACCCTAAAACCTTTAACCTTTCTAAACCTGAAGTTATTGTTTTCCCTTAAATTTAATCCAGATCTAGAAAGAGTTTGAAGGATTAAATCAGGGGGTATTTAATAGTAAAAACTAACCCATACCCATTACATCTTATACATAGGGAATGTTTAGTTTCCATAATAAAATTAGGTTTTTAGTCTTTAAATATTTTATTGTTTTGATATTTATCAGCACGTTTAAGTAAAAATAAATTTAAAAACCTTGTTTCTTTTCCATAATTATGAAAGAAGAAATCATTCATTTAACAGATGAAAACTTCAGCAAGGAAGTAATAGAAAAATCAAAAAAAATACCAGTAATTGTTGATTTCTGGGCGCCTTGGTGTGGCCCTTGTCAAATGTTAATTCCTATTCTTGAAAAAATTGCCAAAGAGTATAAAGGAAAAATCATAATTGCAAAAGCAGAAACAAGCGAAAATCCTAAAAAATGTGAAGAATATGATATAATGAGCATACCTTCAGTTAAAATGTTTAAAAATGAAAAAGTAATCAGCGAATTTCTAGGGGCAATTCCAGAACAGCAGATTAAAGCCTGGATTAATCAAAATTTATAGTAAAATTTAAATACTCTCACTTTAAATTAGTAGTAATAAAACCAAAGTAAAATTATACCAAAGAAAGATGAATAATTATTCTCATCGTGCAGTTGTTCCTTCTTCTAACGGATCTAATGTAGAAACTATATTTGATGGGGGAAGATCGACTCGGAAAGCAACTTTATGTGAGATGGGAAATCCAGTAAGAATGTACGGAAAAGTAGATGGCGAAAAAGTAATGGTTGAATGTTATCAAAACGGATATAGAAGTATTTTGGTTTATGCTAACTGTCGTAAAACAGCAAGAAGATTAGCTGAACAAATTTCTGAATCATGCCCTAGATAAACTATAATGAGAGTGTCAAAGATTAGGGAGTTTTATCTAAAAAATGAAAGTATGTCAATTATTGGGAGTTTTGTAAAAATTCCAATTAATCCAAAAATTAAAGTTAAAAAAGTTAAGATAATTATCAAAATAGTAAGTTTCCTCATAGTTTCACTATATTTCAAAACTCTTTCACTATATTCTAAATTAATCATAGAAATAGCTAAATCTACTCCTCTTGGAGCAAGACGATACCATATTGGCTCTGTTTTGCCTTCTGCCCTTAATTGCGACCATTGTTCTAAAGTAAGTTTTTTATTTAATTCTTTAGACTCCTCTTTAGAGGCAAATTCTATAATCCTATCCTTTCCCAATACACTCAAAGAAGAACGACTCTCTTTTAAATAAGATTCTATTTTTCCGAAGAACCTATAAGAAGGATAACCTCTAAGTAGCTCGAGCAATGCTTTCTTTAATTTTCTGAATGTTGTTGGTTCTGTCATTTTCTATCCCATTTAAAAGCAGATTTTCCCATTTATTAATACTATTGAGGTGTAATCCACACTTTTCTGCTGGTGTTGTTTTATCCTTAACATTCTTTCTTATGAAGTTGTGAAATACTTTAAATCCGTCTGCATAAGTTTGAGTTTCTGTAACTCCTCTTCTTATCTTGTGAAACTCCTTTTGATGTGAATGGTGGCTTTCAATAGCATTATTATTTATCTCTTTTCTATGCCCTAATATTGAAGTATGCTTTACTTTTCTTTCCTTGCCCCAATTTCTAAAAGTCTTGCGAACCCCATCTTGATAACTTGGATTTTTGTCTGTGATTATTTGATAAGGTATTTTACCATTTTGTTTATATGCTTCTGTAAAAACTCTTTGTGCGTCTTTGCTACTCCTTGAACGCCCCGAATTTATTGAAGCTAAAAGGAACTTGCTTTTATTATCCATAACATTCCAAACATAATCATAATTTGAATTTGGTTTATTTTTATTTACCCCTCTCTTGCTTAAAATCATAGTTTCATCAGCATTCCAAACACCACAAGTTTTAGGAGTTAGTGTTTTAGAGTATTTTTCCATAACTTCTGTAAATCTTAAAACCCAACCTCTTATAGTTTCGTGAGATAATGATAAACCATAGAACTCTTTAAATTGTGCTGAAATATCACGATAACTTAATCCTCTGTAATAACAATCCATAGCAAGACAAACGAGTTTAGTAGTTGCCTTTATTTTAGGGATAGGAGTTAAAACAAACCTTTTATGACAATCCTTACATTCATATCTTTGTTTAACTCCAATTTGCGTTTTTCTCTTCCCAGATTTGATTAAATCTCCACAAGAACAATAAGGACATATATCTCTTTGAGGTGTATCTATAATTAATTCTATTTCTTTGCTAACTTTTTCAACTTCATAAGCGTTCTTTAATTTTTCAAATAACAAGATTGCCTTTATGTGTTTACAATATAATCCATGACCTCTGCACCTCGCTTCAAAATCCTTACAATTACAAGAATAGCTATCAAAGTGAGTAACTTGATATTTTTTATTGCTGTCAAATTGAGAAGGAACTAAATAGGTATTCTCATCTAAGATTTCTGGCTTTGAATGTTCTAATATCTGTCTTGCTCTTTGTCCCCTAATATCTGAAAGTTGTTTTATTGTTTGTGTTTCCATTTTATCTATATACCCATTAGGTATATAGACTATTTAAATATTATGGTGATTGACTATACTAATTAGGAATACCCCTTTTTATATATGTTCAATCTTATATACAACAAAAGGTTTATATATAAGTGCTACTTTAAAATTGTGAGGTTAATTTATAAATATGGAAAAGCTTGTAATTACAATGAAAAAAGAGGGGTATGGTGCTTGTGTTCTTATCTTAGGTCATAGATGTTATAGATGTGGTCATGCTTGGGTTCCCCGTAATATAGGAGAAATCCCAGAGATATGCCCTAAGTGTAAAAGCCCTTATTGGAAAACTCCTAAGAAAATATTTAAGAAAGGAGATAAGAAAAATGTTAAATAAAACTTTTCATAAAAATTTAACTAAAGCAAAAACAAGTAAAAAAGACGAATTTTATACTCAATTAACGGATATTGAAAAAGAATTAGGACATTATAAAGAACATTTTAAAGATAAAGTTGTTTTTCTTAATTGTGATGACCCTGTAGAAAGTAATTTTTGGAAATATTTTGAATTAAACTTTAAACATCTTGGATTAAATAAATTAATAGCAACACATTTTGGAAATGGTAGACCAGCATATAAATTGGAAAAAAATAATGGAAATATAATAAAAACCACTCTCAAACAAAATGGTGATTTTAGGAGTCCTGAATGTATTGAAATTCTAAAAGAAGCAGACATTATTGTAACTAATCCCCCATTTTCTTTATTCAGAGAATATATTGCTCAACTGATTGAATATAAGAAAAAATTTATAATTATCGGAAATCAAAATGCCATCTCTTATAAAGATATTTTCAACTTAATTAAAGAGAATAAATTATGGCTTGGTAAAAGTATTCATAGTGGGGATAGAGAGTTTAAAGTTCCAGAAGATTATCCCTTCAATGCAAGTGGTCAAAGGACGGATGCGAATGGTAACAAATATATTAGAATAAAGGGGATTCGTTGGTTTACTAATTTAGATTATAAAGAGCGTCATGAAGATTTAATCCTATATAAAACATATAAAGGACATGAGGATGAATATCCAAAATATGATAACTATAATGCTATTAATGTAGATATTACAAAAGATATTCCATACGATTATAAAGGTAATATGGGAGTTCCAATTACATTTATGGATAAATATAATCCAGACCAATTTGAAATTGTGACTCTTGGTATTGGTGAAGACAATTTTACGCCAACTAAAAAATATGGAAAATTCAGAAATGCAATTACTGGAAAGTCATCACCTGATAAACGTGATTTTTTATTATACCTAAGAGACAAAAATGGAAAATATTTAACTACAGAGAATTATAGAGTAAATAAAGTATATGCTCGTATAATTATTAGAAATAAGAAGATTTAAATAATTCTTTTCCGATATTATTTTATGAAAATAGAACTTAGAGAAATATCTATCAAAGATGTGTCAGAAGGTTACAAGAACGACGATGAAGAGGGAGTTGTTGGTTTTAAAGGAAAGTTAAATATCCGTCCAAAATTCCAAAGAGAATTTGTATATAAGGATAAGCAAAGAGATGCTGTTATTGAGACTATTAGAAAGAATTTTCCACTTAATGTAATGTATTGGGTTAAAAGTGAAGATGGAACTTACGAAGTAATGGATGGACAACAGAGAACAATAAGTTTTTGTGAGTATATTGCAGGAAAATTTTCATTAAATTATCAATACTTTCATAATCTTGAAGAAGATGAAAAAAAGCAAATTCTTAATTATAAATTAATGATTTATTTTTGTGAAGGAACTGACAAAGAGAAATTAGATTGGTTTAAAATTATAAACATTGCTGGAGAAAAACTATATGACCAAGAATTAAGAAATGCTATATACACTGGAACTTGGCTTTCTGATGCAAAAAGACATTTCAGTAAATCGGGTTGTCCTGCATACAATTTAGCAAGTGATTATATGAAAGGGTCTCCAATTAGGCAAGATTATTTAGAAACTACAATAAGCTGGATTAGTAATGGAAAGATAGAAGAATATATGGCTAAACACCAGCACAAACCAAACGCAAATGAATTATGGCTATATTTTCAAAGTGTTATAAATTGGATGAAAGCTGTTTTTACAAATTATCGCAGAGAGATGAAAGGTGTTGATTTTGGGCTTCTATATAATGAATTTAAGAATAAAGAATTTGATGCAAAGAAGATAGAAAAGGAGATAGTAGAATTAATGCAAGATGAAGAAGTAACAAAAAAATCAGGTATTTATCCTTACATTTTAACAAGAGATGAAAAATATTTAAGTATTCGTGATTTCACTGATAAACAAAAGAGAGAAGCATACGAAAGACAAAAAGGCATTTGTCCAAAATGTAAGAAGCATTTTGAAATAGAAGAAATGGAAGGAGACCATACAGACCCTTGGAGTAAGGGTGGGAAAACTACTGCTGAAAATTGCCAAATGTTATGCAAACACGATAATAGAATTAAGTCTGGAAAGTAAGAAAATATAATTTTTTTAAATGTAGATAACTTTGACTTAACAGCACTTCTAAGGTCTGATTACTATTTTAACTAATTGATAAATAATGCAGATTAAAAGAAAGAACATGAGAAAAGAAAAAATTGACAAGAATAAATTAGTAAACATAATAATCCACCCATCAAAGAAATAGAATAATAGACTTGTAATTAGAACGAGTAAAAGTGAGCATAATGTTAAAAGAAAGTGTTTATTGGTTCTTTTATATGCTTTAGTTTCTTTTACTCTATTAGGTATCTGATTATTAAAAGCAATAATTAAAGTATATGCTGTAACTAATGAACCAAGCAATACTCCAAAAACTGGAAGAAGAATGCTATTTAATCCATTTTGAAGATATTTTTGTGTAAAGTAATTATTATTAGAAAGTAAAACAGCAAATAAAACTGCAATCATAAAAATCATAATCACTTCTTTATTTTGCTTAATACTATTCGTCATCTTCCTCATCCAACAACTCATCTAAATTTAATTCTTCGTAAATTCCAACAATTTCCTCAAAAATGTCTTCGTCTGTTTTGTTGTCTATATCTATTTGTCTTTTTAAAATACAATCTTTTACTAATTCTAAAGGTATATCAAAATTAGTCTGCCCAACTTCAAATTTTTTTATTCCACTTTTATCAGTTATTCTTCTAAAGCTATTTAATACATTTTCAACAAAAACTTGATTAAAACTTTTCTTGCGACCAGCTTTAATTTTTATTTCTAATGTTAAACTTTCACTATCATCTGCATCATCAAATACTTCCACACCAGATAAATTAAAAATATCTTCCATCAATTTTAATTTAGGTTTTGTCAATTTAATCTTAAAATATTTTATATCTCTATTTCCAAGATTTTCATAATTTTCTTTATTGTAAACAACTTCTATGTCTAAATCAGTTCTATTCAAAGCAATTCTTAAATATTCTCCAAATGGTTGTTGGAAAAATCTAACTCCATTATCATTATATTCTCCAAAAATAAGTTTATTTGTTAAATCAATTATTAATCTTGATTTTTCTGCATATGCTTGTTGTTCTTCTAATTGTTCTAAAGTTATAGTTCCTGCTTCCTCATCTATTATACTAACTTCACCTTCTTTCTTAAGTTTGTAAAAAAGACCATAAAGATAATCCCCTTCCTTCTTTGTTATGACTAATAAATGCTTTCTCTTTTCTTCCTCCGAGATAGGAATTTCTAATATATTTTGTCTAATCTTATCATTTGCAAATTTTATAGAAAAATCTGGTAATGTTGTTCCAGTTGGATATTTCAATTTATAAAGATAGAAACTGCGATTGTGCATACTATCTAACCAGTTTTCTTCTTTATAATGTTTTTGTTGTTCTATTATCATTTTAAAGTTATTAACTCCCTTCATTTGACAGCATTTTTATCTCCCGATTTTTTGACACTCTCAACTATAATAACCTTTATAAACCAATAATTTCTTTCCACTACATGAAACGTTCATCAAGAAGGTGGAAAAAGAAAAGGCAAATGAGATGGAAGTGGCAGAGAAAGAAATTAAGAAAAGCCAAGCATCTTAGAAAAGTAAGAAGAGCAAGAAGCAAGTAATTCTACTGGTTATTTAATACATAAATGCTTAAAAACAATTCTTTTATAAAGTTTAGATGAGAGTATGCAGGACAGGGAATAAATTATTAATTAATGGCACCAATGGAGATAACAGACAACCTATTTTAGTTAGTTCTACTTTAAAAGATATATATTTAAAGAGAGGGAGTAAATTTGAACCTAAAGTAGAAGTAAAACCAAGAAGTTATCCACATGCAGAGTTCTGCACAACACTTGAAAAAGGTTCTGAGCAGATATATGAACAGATTTATGATGAATTGATTAAACTGTTAAAGACAATGAAACCTGTATCTAGTTAATAGGTTATGCAAATCTATCACTCAACCATAGCAATGTTTTTATACAGACTTTAACATTTTTTAAGATGGCAAATGGGGATAGTGAAATATGGACAGAAAAATACCGCCCACAAAAATTTGATGAAATGGTTGGGCAGGAAGATATTGTAAAAAGGGTTAAATCCTTAACAAATGCCATGAATATCCCCCATTTATTGTTTGCAGGACCTGCAGGTGTTGGAAAATCCACACTTGCTTTAGTAGTTGTTAAAGAGCTTTTTGGGGCTAAATGGAAGGAAAATTATCTAGAATTAAATGCTTCTGATGAAAGAGGGATTGAAGTCGTAAGGCAGAAAGTAAAAGACTTTGCGAGAACAAAGGCAATTTCTAAAATCCCATTTAAAGTTATATTTCTGGATGAGGCAGATGCGCTTACACCAGAAGCACAGAATGCACTGAGAAGAACTATGGAAAATTATACTACAAACTGCAGGTTTATACTATCCTGCAACTATTCAAGCAAAATAATTGATCCTATTCAATCAAGATGTGCAGTTTTCAGATTCAGGCTTTTAGAAAAAAAAGACATAGAAAAAATAGTAAAGAAAATTGCAGAAAATGAAAAAATTGAGATTGAACCAAAAGCAATTGAGTCTGTTTTTGAAATAAGTGAAGGAGACTGCAGAAAAGTAATCAATCTTTTGCAGACAACTGCTTCAATAAGCAATGTAATTAGTCCAGATTTAATAAATGTAGTTGTCCCGACAGCAAAACCTTCAGATATAAAAATTGTTTTAGAATATGCTTTGGCAGGAGATTTCACAAACGCAAAGGAAAAACTGCTTGATGTAATGCTAAGAGAAAGTATTTCTGGAAGTGATATTATAAAATCAATTCAAAAAGAAATATGGAATCTTTCAATTGAACCAGATTTAAAAGTGAAACTTACAGAAAAAACAGGTGAAACAGAATTTAGGATAACTGAAGGAAGCGATGAATTTATCCAGCTTGAATCATTGCTGGCAAGCTTTGTCCTTGCGGGCATGGGAAAATAAGTTATTTAAAAAAGAGGAATATGGAAAGCGAATTTCAGACATGGGTTGAAAAGCATAGAGCACAATTTTTTAGAGATATTAAAGGGCAGGATAAAGCTATCAGAACACTAAAAGAGTTTATTGTTAATTTCCCAAGCAAAAGAGCATTATTGTTATGCGGACCTGCAGGAACAGGAAAAACAAGTTTAGCACATATTGCAAAAAAAGAATTAGAGCTAGAACTTTATGAATTAAATGCGTCAGATTTCAGAAATAAAGAACAGCTTGATGAAAAGTTAAAGCCCGCTTCTGAACAGAAAAGTCTTTTTAATAAAGGGAAAATACTTTTAGTTGATGAAGTAGACGGCTTATCTTACTTAGACAAAGGCGGACTTCCAGAACTTATAACTTTAATTGAAAAAACACAATTTCCAATGATAATAACTGCAAATAACATATGGGATAAAAAATTTGCAGAATTAAGAAAAAAATGTGTTGCTGTTGAATTAAAAGACGTTGATTACAAAGATATTTCATTAATTCTTCAAGAAATTGCCAAAAAAGAAAGTCTTCCTATTGATAATCAGGTTTTAATATCAATTGCAATCAAGGCCAAAGGAGATGTAAGAGCTGCAATAAATGACTTGCAGACAATTTCTACAAATCCAGAAAGTATAAAAAATTATATGTCAATTGATGAAAGAAACCGGGATATAGACATATTCAATGCACTCAAGCTTGTTTTTAAAGAAATGTTAAATGAAAAAACACTTAGAATCTATGACCAAGTGGACATGCCTCTTGACAAAATTTTTTTATGGATAGAAGAGAATATCCCAAATGAATATTCTGGAGAAGAAATGGCAAAAGCTTATGATATCTTAAGTCTGGCAGATATTTTTCGCGGAAGAATAAGAAGGCAGAGATATTGGAGATTTTTAGTCTATCAGAATATTCTTTTAAGTGCAGGCATATCTCTTGCAAAGAAAAAACCAAAATCAGGATTCACCCATTATCAGCGCCCTACAAGAGTTCTGAAAATTTGGATGTCTAACAACAAAAACAAGCACAAAGAAACAATAATCGCAAAATACGCAAATAAAGTTCACTGCTCTAAAAAGAAAGCATATAGAGAGTTTAATACAGTTAAAGTATTCCTCAGAAAACCAGAAATTCAAGAAGAGCTTAAATTAAGCGGGCAAGAAAGAGAGTGGCTTGCTAAGACTTGCTGAAAATATTATTAACGAGTATATCCTTTTTGATATACTTTCTAACAGACACTTTTTGTTCTAGATTTTTCTATGGCAGTAATGCAAGTTTCCTCTAAAGTTGAGCAAATAGGAATATTTGGACATTCTTTAGCCAGTCTGTACCTTAGATATTGTTCTCCAGAAAAATTAGGTTGAAAACCAATAACTAATTTACATCCAGTTTCTAAGTGCTTAGTTTTCCATTCTCCTATTTCAACCCTGCTTGTTTGAGCATAAGCTCTTTCACAGTAATGATTTGCTTCCAAAGGCAACCAAAACAAGATGCAACCATCTTTTGATGCGCGGTTTAAATAAAAGGTTTCCCAATCAACTTGCTCCCATTCTTCTTGATTTGCAGAATGTTTAAAAGGAGTAGGATTGGCATCTAAATATTTTTCATCAACTCTTCTGCTAGGAGAAGCAATATGAATTTCATTAGCATTTCTTTGAATTATTTGAACTGCTTCATTATGCCAATAAGGTGCTCCTTTAATAGGTCCTCCAAGAAATATTAATGGACCCTCAAGTGCTTCATAATGGGGTGGAAGCAATACTTTTCCTGTCATAAAAATAGATTCAAAATAGAGTTTATAATAATTTCTATAAGACATAATCCACTATGTATTGTTTATTTTTGTTATTTTCTTGAGTTTTTATTATGCAAAATCACTTTTTTGCAAAAGTACTCTAGATTTGTTCTGTGAACCTGAGGGATTATTGCTCATCCTTATGATAAAAATCAAGTAAATATAAAATTTCAGAGCTAAAATCATAACAATAAGAAAGTCTAAAAGGTTTTATATAAAGTTCTCTTGTTCCTTTCCTTGTATACATCATAGGTTTTCCAAGCTCAGGATTTTCTAGTATTTTGATAAGAACTTTATCGAGTTTAATTCTTATAGAATTATCCAGTTTCCGATATGCTCTCTTAAAATTATCAGATTCTTTTACCTCTTTAATACCCATCCTATTCCCCTTTTAATTTTTTTAAGAATGCTTCTTTAGAATAAGAGATGCAATTTCCATTATCTATCTGTTGCCAGGCTTCTTCTGTTCTTTTTGCAAATTCTAAATCTTCTTTCATTTTTTCAGTTAAAACTCCAACTTTTCTAAGTATAATCCTTCCTTCATCCTTAATTATAAGCAATTCTTCACCTTCTTTTAAATCCCCTCTTAATTCAGAAGGAATTACTATTTGTCCTTTTGAGCTTATTCTTGTTAGTCCAATGTTTGCCATATTTATAAATTATTTTTGTTATTTACTTAATTTTAAATATCCAGAAAACCTAAAAAGTTTTCTTGATAGTAAGACGTATCTTACATAGTATATAAACCTTTGGCTACTATTGTGGCAGCTTAGAAATGTTTTTACTGAAGTTGCTATTTTACCACTAAAATAAAAACTTTTCTTATTGTTTTTCTTTTTTTATTAAACAGTTTTTATGATATGATTTATTATAAAACTCTATTTTTTAAGTCTCTTCTAATCTTGTATGCTCTCTCAGTATCTTTTAAAATATTGGTATCAACTTCCTGAATAAACATACCTTCATTATTATCTAATTTTTGCAGAACTCCTATAATTGGAACGGTTATTTGAGATTGCCCAATTCCTTCATCTAAGTTTCCTCCAGAAGTTTTTAATTGCCCAACTGCATTAGCATAAATAAAAATAACATTATTTTCAATAGCTCTTGCTTTGCAAAGTGCGTTAACATGGTCTATCTCTGCTTTTGGATTGTGTTTTACATAAGGAGGAAATTTTTCACCCTTATACCATAAACTCGGACAAAAAATGATGTTTGCACCTTTTTTAGCCATTCTCCTAAATATCTCTGGAAATATTAAATCCCAACAAATTGCTAATCCTACTTTTCCAAATTTTGTATTAAATACAGAAATTTCATTTCCTGGAACAATCCTCTTTCTCTCAGTTAGCCATAAATTAATTTTCTTGTATCTTCCCTTGATATTGCCTTTTGAATCAGTATAATAACAAACATTAAAATTGCCAATATTATTTTTTTCAATAATTGAACCTGCTACAATATCTATTTTATACTTCTTAGCCAAGTCTTGAAATATTTTTTTGTATTTTCCTTCTGAATCTGCGAGCTTAATAATTTCATCATCATTCAGTCCCCCACTTAAAAAATCTTCTGGAAAAATAATGACCTCTGCCTTACCTGAGGCTTTCTTGATAAAATCTTCCATTTTCTGAAGATTTTTTTCAGGTTGATACTGATTAATCTTAAATTGAACAACTGCTATTTTAAACTTCATACTAAAAGATATTAAAGGAAGTTATTAAAGTTTACTTTGTAGAATGCTGCTGTGTTTAGTTGAAATCTTGAAGGTCTTTAATTTTCTTAGAACAATCTTGTTGGGTTCGGTTCAAACAAATTGCTCCTCGGCCCATTTTAAACAAAAGAAAGTTATTAACCCTTAACCTTAATAAAATAATTAGATAATAACTTAACTGAATTAGATAATTTTAAATTTATTCATCAGTATATATTAATAATCTTCTACATCTTCTGATTCATCGTCTTCATCTTCTGATTCGTCTTCTAAATTATCTTCACTATCATCGTCTTCATTTTCATTTCTTTTTGGTTTTTTTGGTTTAACATCAGAACCACCAAGAATCTCAATTTTACCAAATTTTCCAGATGTTAACTGTCTTTCTCCCTGAAATTCAGAAATATACCCGTTAGTTATCTTGATAGCACTTCCAACATTTACTTTATCAACATCTTGATTCCATAAAGTTAATTTTATTTCAGAATCTCCATCTGTTACGACAGCATTTGCAAGTCTCAATGCCTTGCCATATTTGTTAATTGTTCTTGGCTCTTCTAAAGATTTGACAGTAACCTCAATATTAACACTTCCCTGCCCTGCTTTTAATTCAGAAAGTTTTGTCATTTTAACCACAAGTAGCATCAGTTGCAGAGCCAGATGTTGAGCTTCCAAATCCTGCTGAAGGCGATGTTGAGCTTAACACTTTATCGCATTCTGAAGGAGCTGTTTCAAATGCAGAACATATTGTTTTAAGATATGAAGCTGAATCTCTTGCAGAAGATGCCTGAACACCATTAATAACTAATGTTGGACTTCCTCCAATGTTATATTTTTCATTTAATTCTTTATCTATATTAAAAAGAGGGTAATACCCACTTAACCATTTAGATTTATCATTTAAGTTTGCTGTGACTTCAAATTCCTTGTCAGCAGAAGCTGTGCATGAGACTAGTTTTGTTTTATCAATTCCCGCTTTTACAAGGCATGAAGCGCCTTCTTCAGCTGAACCAGATTTAGATTCTAAGAAACATTTTAGATATGGCAAATATTTAGAATTTTGTTCTTTTTGTATGCAATACTGGTTAAGCTGTTCTTTTACTTCTGTTTCGCCATGCATTGCATAATAAACAAATCTAATTTCAAAATCAATTTTACTTCCAAGTGCTTCAACAGCAGGTATAATTCCTTTTTCTGCCATAGTCCCATACGGACAATGACTCATTACAAATAATTCTACCTTAGGTTTGCTTGACTTTGGAACAGTTGTAGTAGGTTGTGTATCTGGTGTAGTATCAACAGCAGTTTCTATTAAAGGTACTAAAGAACCCCCCTGCCTGATAAAATTGCCATCTCTTGTAAAATATAATGGAAAAGCTTCTCCGTCAAAAGAGATATTAACAACATATAATCCACTTTCTTCTTTGATATCCAAAATTGTCGCATCTCCATCTTGTAACAGCTGTTGATTAACAAAATCATTTACAAGAGTTTCCATCTTAGATTCTGAAACAGCATTTCCTGTTAAGTTAAATCCAGAGTAATTATTAATCAGCATCATTATAAGAACCAAAGCTAAAATATAAGTTGCAATTGCCCAATTATGTTTTGGAATTCCTTTCCAAAAAGAAGATAATTTAGATGTTTTAGATACTTCCTCTTTTGGATTGCTTATTTCTTCCATCTTACTTTTAACAAAAGTCTATTTAAAAACATTATGGTAATTCAAAAAGATAATTAATTCTATTTCATTCCTTCTATTGTCAAAAATGCTTTTATCTGTTCTACAAATTCTTCCAAATCCCCAAAAGTCTTATTTTCATGCTGTCTTATTCTTCCTTCAATAATAAATTTATCATACATATCTCTTAAAAACTCTGATAGCGGACTTCTATCCCACTTGCTCATTCTGTCTTTTACAAGATTTCCAGTAATTTTTATTTCAAAAGCTCCCTTATTCATCTTAACTTTCTTTCCATTTTTTTCAACTTCAACATCTGTTAAGCCCATAACCCTCCATTTAAGCTTCATCTCAATTGCAAAATAATCAGATATTTTCTTTGTGCATTTCCACAATATTTCTATTTCTTTTGAATCTCCAGAAACATTTTCAATATATTTCTCCTCCTCAACATCATAATCTTCATCATTAAACCATCTGTAAGCAAATTGGTAAATATTTTTAAAATCAAAAATTCCGCTTCTTTTTACTTTTTCAACAGTAATTTTATCTTTATTTGTCATCGTCCTCTTCTTCCTGTATAAATAACATAAAAAGTATATTTAAACATTTCTTTTAATTTAAAAATGTTCAAGCTATGCTGATTCTAGTTAATCCCAGACTCTCTTTCCATTTTACATAAATCCTCCAGGCATACCATTCATATCTTTCTGCTTTTTTCCACTTGATGCAATAACATCGTCAATCCTTAAAATCATAGTTGCAACTTCTGAAGCAGAGCTAATTGCCTGTGTTTTCACTTTTAATGGTTCGATAATTCCTGCTTCAAATGTATCACTTATTCGGTTGTTAAACAAATTTATTCCAAAATTTTTTTCTCCCTTTTCATGCGCAGACTTTAACTCTGTCAAAACATCAATAGGATCAAGCCCTGCATTTTCTGAAAGTGCATTTGGGATGCATTCAAGTGCAGAAGCAAACTCTTCAACAGCAAGCTGTTCTCTTCCAGTTAAAGACTGAGAAAATTCCCGTAATTTTTTTGATAGTTCAATTTCAACAGCACCTCCTCCAGCAACTACATTTCCGTCTTTTAGAACAGCTGCAACATCTCCTAATCCGTCTTTTATTGCTCTTTCAGCCTCATCCATTACATGCTCTGAACCTCCTCTTACAATAATAGTGACTGCTTTTGGATTAGCACATCCGCTTACATAAGTCATAACATTAGCCCCTTTCTTTATTTCCTCGACACAAACAGCATTTCCTAAGTCAAATCTTGACAAATCATTTAAGTTAGATACAATTTTACCGCTGCTTGCCCTTGCTAATTTCTCCATATCGCTTCTTGCAACTCTTCTGCATGCATAAATCCCTGCTTTTGTAAGATAATATTGAGCAATATCATCCACTCCTTTTTGGCAAAAGACAACATTTGCACCAGAATTCTTGACTTTTTCAATCATATTTTTTAAATTTCTCTCTTCAGAATCAATAAATCCCTGCAATTGCTCTGGAGAAGATATACTTATCTTTGTGTCTATCTCCAAATTTTTTAATTCAAGTGCTAAATCCAAAAGCGCTATTTTTGCATTTTCCACTTTAAAAGGCATATCTACATTTAGTTTTTCGCAATCAACAGCAACGCCAGATATTAACTCGCTTTCTTTAACACTTTCCCCCTTTACTTTTTCAATTTTAACATTTTCCAAGTCAATAGCCCCCTTATCTTCAATTTGTTTTACTGCTTTTACTATAAACTTTGCAAATTTTTCTTTTATAGATTCTATTCCCTTGCCAGTCATTGAAGTCAAGGCAATATTTTCTAAAATGTTATTTTGTTCAGTTGTTATCCTCATAGCAATTTCTTTTTTCAGTATCTCGAGAGATTTTTCTGCTGCCAGTTGATAACCTTTAGTTATAACTGTTGGATGGATTTTTTTATCCAGAAGTTTTTCTGCATTTTCAAGGAGCTTGCCTGCTATCATCACTGCACTTGTTGTTCCATCTCCAACCTCGTTTTCCTGTGTTTTGGCAATTTCAATCATCATTTTCGCAGCAGGATGTTCAATTTCAATTTCTGTCAGTATAGTAACTCCATCATTTGTAATTATAATATTTCCGCTGCTGTCTACGAGCATTTTATCCATTCCTTTAGGCCCGAGGGTAGTTTTAACAGTATCTGCTATAATCCTTGCAGCAAGAATATTGTTTCTTTGCGCATCACTTCCTATAACTCTCTGCACATTTTCAGGAAGAACATAGACTGGTTGTTTTTCACCCATGAAGAAGCAAGATTATTTTTGTTTTTAAGAATTTGTATGGTTAAGTTAATCAAATAAACTTAATCTCTATCAGAAATAGGAATAAATTTTTCATATTTAGTTTTAATCCAAAATTGAACAGCATGATAAAACCAAAGTACAGTATGATAGGGTTGTGTAAAAGACATTATCTTAAAGGATATACTTTGTAAAACTTAAAATAATTCTGTATCAAATTCTCTTATGTCTATTGTCTGATCCTGGGGGTTATAAACTCCTTCTTGAAATCTTCTAAATCTTTCACCATTAAAATCATCAAATTTCTTCATTTTCCCTATTGTTCTTTTTCTTCTTTCTGAGTCCTTTAAATTCTGCTCTATTCCAGAATGAAGAAAACCGTAAACTAATCCTATAGATGGTTTTCTTAACTTTGCCACTTCACACAAACGTGGAACAACCCCCTCTTCAATCTTCATAGCATTAATAGCATTTCTTCCCTCGCAATTAGGATCGTTTTGCCAGCAAACTAATCTATCGAGCCCTCTTGATACTCTTTCAGGGAACTCAATTGGTTTTCTACCATAAACATCTAAAAGTAGGGCCCCACCAATTGAAGCAACTATTCTGTCTTTTAAAGTATATTTCCTGTTATTATCCCAATCTTTTCCAAAATCAACATCAACACAGTAGAAAGGGATATTTCTTTCTAATGCCTGTTCAATAGCCCTATACATAGGATAACTTGTAAAATCTCTGTTCTGTTTTAATGCAGATTGAAAGGTTTCAATAGTCCTCTTCAAGTTTCCATGACTTTGTTCAATTACAAGTCCATCTATACCTCCAAACAAAGCTAAGTTTATTCCTACTTTATCTAAATCTCCAGAGGTATCATGATCTACTAATTGTAAAACATATTTTGCTTTTTGAGTTTCAAACTTTCTGTATGCCATATACCTATTGTTGTTTCATTCCTTTTAAATCTTTGTATTTGTTACTACTAATAAGATACATTAAAACTGGTAGAAACCTTTAAATACTTATTTGTATTATCTAAAATACAAATTAAACTAAATTTGTTCCATACAAAAGATGAACCATAAAGAAATTATAGCAAACTGGAAGGAATTTAAAATTCCTGCTCTTTTTAGCAGAAACCATAATATAGATTTAAAATCAGATTTCATAATTACAATATCCGGACCTAGGCGAGCAGGAAAAACATTTATCTGTTTTCAGATAATTGAAGAGCTTATTAAAAAAGGGACTCCAAAAGAAAACATTCTGTATATAAATTTTGAGGACAATAAACTTATTGGAGCCAATTCTGATGATTTAGAAAAACTTTTAGAAGCTTATTTTGAACTTTATAACATAGATAAAAATAAAAAAATATATCTATTTCTCGACGAAATACAAACAGTAAAAAACTGGGATTCATGGGTTAGGAAGATTTATGATATAAATAAGAGAATAAAGCTTGTTTTAACTGGCTCAAGTTCTAAATTATTAAGCAAAGAGATATCAACAGTATTAAGAGGAAGAGTATTAAACAAGGAGATATTCCCTCTAAGTTTTAAGGAAATTGTTTTGTGGAAAGGATTAAAGTATGACCTTAAAACCATTGCTTATAGTGAAAATAGAGTAGGAATTAAGAAATTATTTAATAGTTTTATTCAAGATGGGGGTTATCCGGCAGTAACTTATCAAAAAGTAAATAGAGAAGAAGTTCTGCAAAGCTATTATGAATCAATGATTTTTAAAGATATAGTAGAAAGATACAGAATAGAAGATGTAAAAAAAATAAAAATGTTGGCTAATCTGTTATTAGAATCAACTTCAAAGGATATTTCATATAGTAAACTGGCTAATAAATTAAAATCAATAGGTATGAATACCAGCAAGAATACGATAATTGAATTTTTGTCTTATTTTGAAGATGCTTATTTATTTTTTCAGAATTTAAAATATGAATATTCACAAGGAAAGCAACTTGGCTCAATAAAAAAAGTATACTTTATAGATAATGGGATGCTAAATGCTATAAGCTTTAAGTTCTCTAAGGATACAGGAAAATTGCTAGAAAATTTGATATTTTTAGAGTTAAGACGAAGAAATAAAAAGATTTTTTATAATAGAGACAATTACGAATGTGATTTTATAATTCAAGAAAAAGAAAAAGTTGTTCAAGCAATACAAGTAACAGAAACTCTAAATTCGGAAAACGAAAAAAGAGAAGTCGAAGGAGTTCTAGAAGCAATGAAGAAATTCAAACTTAAAGAAGGTTTTATAATAACTCTTGATGAAGAAAGAAATATAAAGGTAGGAGATACAAATATTCATATTTTACCTGTCTGGAAATGGCTTCTTGAAGAAAAATGAATTTAGAAAGTATATCCCTTTTAATATGCTCGGTGTAAAAGACATTATCTTAAAGGATATAACTAAAAAACATTATCGTACTAAAACACTTGTATAATTTAATATTTGTTATACCTGCTGAATACTAGATTCAGTACCCCCTAAGTCGTTACAAGATTATATAAAGTTTAAAGTTAATGCTTTTATATGCAATCTAGGATAAGAGCAGGAGATATAATGACCAGAAGGTTTATTCATGCGCATCCAGATACAAATGTACTGGACTGTGCTAAAATAATGATTAAAAACAGAGTTGGAAGTATCTTGCTAAAAGACGGAGAGAAGATAAAAGGCATTTTAACAGAAAAAGACATTGTCTGGGCACTTACAAAAAACCAGGGGGCAAACTTCAAGGGAATTCTGGCAAAAGATATTGCAACTAAAAAAGTTATTACAATAAAACCAGAAGAAACTCTTGACAGTGCAATAACTATAATGACAAAAGAGAAAGTAAGAAGACTGCCTGTTGTTTCTAATAAAAAAGTAATAGGATACCTTACACTAAAAGATATATTAAAATTCCGCCCAAGCCTGTACGAATCAATGGAAGAATTTCAGGCAATAAAAGAAGAGCAGGAAAAACTTGAAAAGAGCAGTTCTGCAATGAAAGGTGCATTCATAGAATCACAGTGTGAAGAATGTGGCAACTTTGACATACTCCAGAAAATTGACGGAAGAATGATATGCGAGTCCTGCAAGGATGAGATGTAAGTAAACGAGATGATTAAGATAAAAGCAAATAACAAGTAAGATAAAGTTAAATTATTGTTTTTAAGTTTCTTACTAAATTTGATTTAATCTATCTGAAAAATAAAAATGGTAATAGTTAAATATGCTGATTTCTTTTATTAGCTATGCCTTATAATATAATTATTGGTAGAAATGAATCTGATAAAAAACTATTTGGTGACCAGGGACTTCTGAAAATAGGAAAGGGGTATGTAAAAATGGGGCAGTATACCTCATTATCCAATCCAATTTACTTAGATGTTGCACGAAGCCATGTAATTTTAGTAAGCGGCAAGAGAGGTTCGGGAAAATCATATACTCTTGGAGCAATTGCAGAGGAAATCTCGCAACTTGATGAAGAATCAAGAAAAAATATCGCGCCGTTGATATTCGACACAATGGGGATTTTTTGGACAATGAAATATGAAAATGAAAAAGAAAAAAATCTTTTAAGTGACTGGGGTTTAAAGCCTAAAAAGTTGCCGATAAACGTTTTTGTCCCATTTGGGTGCTTTGAAAATTACATTGAAAAGGGGATACCTGTTGACCACCCTTTTTCTATAAATGTTTCTGAATTAAACTCAGAGGACTGGGGATTGTTGTTTGGGCTTGAATTCACAAACTCTACAGCAGTCCTGATTGAAAGAGTTGTCTTTATGATGAAAGAAGCAAAGATGGACTTTGATATTGAGGATATTCTTGAAAAAATCCGCGAAGATAAAACTTCCTCTGTTGAGCAAAAAAACTCTGCAACAGGATTATTTGAGTCAGCTAAAACATGGGGGGTTTTTGCACCTAAAAATCAGGATGCAACAAAAATAAAAGATTTAGTAACTCCTGGGACAACATCTGTTTTAGATTTAAGTGTTTATAATTCTGTAGGAACATTTAATATTCGTGCTCTTGTTATAGGATTAGTTTGCAGAAAATTATTCAATGAAAGAATGTCTGCCAGAAAAGAAGAAGAAGTTGAAGCTGTCAGGCATGGAATTGACTATTTAGCATTTCAGGGGATAAGGAAAATGCCATTAACATGGGTATTTATAGATGAGGCGCATGAATTTCTTCCTAAAGAAGGAAAAACTCCTGCATCTGATGCACTTGTTCAAATCCTAAGAGAAGGAAGACAGCCAGGTTTATCTTTAGTTTTGGCAACACAACAGCCCGGGCAGATTCATAGAGATGTAATGACTCAGTCAGACGTGGTTATTTCCCATAAAATAACTGCTCAACCCGACATACAAGCCCTTAACGATATTATGCAGACTTATCTGCTTGAAAGCATTAAAAAAAGTATTGATGATCTGCCAAAATTAAAAGGCAGTGCAATTATTCTTGACGACAATTCTGAAAGAATTTACCCAATAAGAGTAAGGCCAAGATTCACATGGCATGGAGGAGAAGCGCCTACAGCAGTAAGGGTAAAAAAGAGGATTTAATGAGTAAATTAATATTATTAAAAAGCATTTTAAAAGATAAAAATGTGGCATCAGTAATCCCCACTTCAAAAAAGGTTGTTTCTGAAATTTGTGAAAATCTGAATTTCTCAAAAGATATTATAGTTATTGAATATGGTCCAGGTGATGGAATTTTTACAAAATATCTTTTAAGCAGGATGAACAGCAACTCTAAAATTATTGCACTAGAAACAAATAAAAAATTATTTGAACATTTAAAAAAAATTAATGACAAAAGGCTAATTGTTATTAATAAAAGTGCCGAAAATATTAAAGAGGTAATTAGAGAATTGAAATATGAAAAAGCAGATATTGTCTTATCTGGAATACCTTTTTCTCTTTTAAAAAAAGATGTCAAAGAAAGAATAATAAATGATACAAAAGAAATATTGAAACCAAAAGGAAATTTAATAGTTTACCAGATGAGTAAACAAATGAAGCCAATTCTTTCAGGGCATTTTAATAAAGTTGACTGCTCGCTAAAACCATTTAATTTTCCCCCTCTTTTTGTTTTTGAAGTGAGTAACTGAAATCTCACTTAATAGGGTATAATTTATAAATGCTGTAAAATAATTTTTACATAATTCAGAAAAATTTTATTAATTAATCACAACAAACCTTAAAAATAAAACTTTCCCAAATTAATTAATGAGTGCAAAAAGAGTGAGAGAAAAATTTTCTAGAAGACTGGATGAAATGTATCTATGTCTTCAGGAAGGCTCAGTTCAATCTGATGAATTTGCTTTAAAAATCAAGAGATACATCAGAAATTATGGTTCTGATGATTTGCCTGCCGAATATATAACAATAGCAGAAAATTACCTCCCGGTTAGAAAACAACAAGCAATCAGGGTTTTAGAAAGGATGTTTGATGATGTCAAATCCGGATGTATGAAACGTAAAGAATTTACAAAAGCTGTTCAAAAATGTGGAAGATATCATAGCAAAAATTCCGAGTTTATAAAAGTTAGAAGTGCATATGTTGATTTTTTAGCCACAGCAGCATGGGAATAAATGTCCTGAACGAGCAGGATAAAGATAGTTGCAAAATTCTTATTTGTTCTTTTTTGCAGTCACCTGCTATATCTTTTTTTATGCACTGCCAGATATTTTCTGATAAAATAAGAAACAAAACTTTCCTCATCTTTTTGCAATGCCTTATAATAAGATTTTATTTTTTTGTATTCTATGACTAGCATAGGATAACCACTATGCCAAAGGATGCTATTCATTAAAAGACGCCCTATTCTTCCATTCCCATCTCCAAACGGGTGGATTTTCTCAAACATATAATGTACTCTTGCAGAAAGTTCAACTGGATTCATCTTTTTGTTTTTGCTGATAAATACTATAAATTCTTTCATCAGTTTTTCAATATCCTGCCAATCAGGAGCGAGATGTGGCCCAACTCTGACAAGATAATTTCTAAACTTGCCTGCAATATCTGGTTTTGTCATTCCAAAGATTTTTTCATGCCATCCCAGAAACAACTCTTTAGTTATTTTATTATCTTTATTAAGCATCGTTAAGAAAACTTCGCTGTGGGCTTCAGTTTCTTTAACATCTCTCAATGATTTATTAGGAGAGATTTTATCATGGATTATTCCCCTAGTTTCTTCTAAGGTTATAGTAGAACCTTCAATAGCATTGGTATTGTATGTAAAAGCAATAGATATTTCTTCTAGTTCTTTTTTTCTGGCGCTTTCCGGAATTTTATTCCATTCAGATTGAAAATTTTTCTTTACTCTCTCCAATTTTTTATTAATATGCTCTTGAAATTCCTGATTGAATTTAGATTTAAGCTCATCAATATTTTCAGGTATTTTAGAACCCAAATATTTCTCTTTAGTCACTATTTTATTTCCATTCCGATATGAATTTTTTAGATAAAAATAAACTTTATTTCCTCTCTTTTTAGTCGTTATTTTCATAATAATTGTATACCTACAAAGTATTTAAATATTGTGTTTTAATACCGCCTGTAGGTACAACTGCCCTGAACGGAATTTGACCTATAGAAAGGGGGGATTGAAATTAATTGTAACTACTATCTTTGAGAAAGTTACCATTTAAGGTCATATCGATTATAACCCCTTTCCATTAATTTCACAAAAATTGGTTGGACTAAATCAAATAGTTCTTCAACTATATCTCTTGCTAAAGGCATATCTCCAGATTTCAACGCCCCTTTACGTTCCTCAACAACAGAAATAATTTGTTGGGAATCTACACCTAACTCTAAGATAACTTCGTCAATTGCATCAAAATATTCTCTCCAAGTTTTCCCAATCATTAAATTACTAATTAAACTTTCTGGACCAGAAGGAGCTCGAACTCTATAAATAATCTCTTCAGATACCCTCTTTTGTTTTCTTAAGCGTCCTCCAGGAAGAACCATAGGAAAATTATTCATATATCTAACTCTACCTTCTCCAGGATATTCGTCTTCCAGCCTATCAATTTCTGCCTGAACTTTTTCTTCATAATTCATAAAATCAATAAAGAATCCTATTTAAAAATGTTCCTAAAAAAACACATTTCGATTCCCAGAAAACGCCCTGACCGGGAATCGAACCCGGGACTCGTCCGCGACAGGGACGTGTTTTAGCCACTAAACTACCAAGGCCTATTAACTTCGCAAAAACTGCATTATTGCCCAAAAACTAATATACTGGAGGACAATGCGGTTTTGTACAAAAATCATAAATACTTCTTATTTTTAAACCTTTCACTATATTTAAAAAATAGGTTTTCCTAATATAAAAATGAGGGGAATTTTACCAGCAATATTTTTGATTATCATTTGTTTAGCCGGTATTTTAAGTGGTTGGTTAATATATATAGCATTTTATAATAATTATTTTGCAAAACCAGTTCCGCTTATTGAATTATTTGAAAACAATAAATCCCAAAAAACAGCGGGCAATGAAACAAATGAAGACTACCCTGAAGGAATGCTGTTTTACAATCCTATAAGATTTCAGACAAACCGCATAAATTTTTCAATTGATAATTCCTGTTCTGAAACTAAAAAATCAGATGCTATAAAAGCATTTAACATTCTTGATGAGAATACTGTTTTAGAATTTTCTGAAGTTCCTGAAAACGGACAGATAAAAATCCATTGTTCAGATTTAGTCAAAGAAATATCAAGAGACCATTTTATAGCTGGAGAAGGCGGACCAGGCATGATAATAAACACAACAAAATACTTCTTAATTATTGAAGGGGATGTTTTATTATACAAAGAAAACACATGTGAAAATCCAATTATCGCAATCCACGAAATTCTCCACGTTCTTGGGTTTAAACATTCTTCAGATAAAAGTTCAATCATGTATGAAATCTCAGACTGCAATAAACAAATTACAGAAGATATTATCAGCAAAATTCAAGAATTATACCTTGATTTGCCTCTAGCAGATTTGTCATTCAACTGGGTAAATGCAACAAAAACTGGAGGATACCTTGACTTTGAAGCAGAAATTATCAACATTGGGTTAAAAAACGTTAAGAACATTACCTTAACAATAATAGCTGATGAAAAAATAGCTGATAAACAGGAAATAGGGGGGGTTGAAATTGGAGCTAAAAAAATTGTCAAGATAACGAATTTAAAAATACCAAGAGATTCGACAAAGATGGTATTGTGGATGGACAAAGATAATTCTATTCCGGAGTTTGATAAACTAAACAACCGAAAAGAGTTAATACTGAAAAAAGATTAATCTTCGTCCCTTACATTTTCCACATCTTCGTCTTCAAAATCCTCGTCAAGTGTGTCTTCATCTATTTCTTCTTCAAACTCTTCATCTTCTTCATAAGCTATTTTTTTTGATTTCATAAAGTAGTTATAAAAATAAAGGTTTAAAAATTTATCTAAACCCTTATCAGTGATAAAATTGTCCAAATTCAAAATCTTTAAATATCGTATATAATTGATTGGAGCATGAGCCTGTAGCTCAGCCAGGTTAGAGCACTG
>JBAZNI010000002.1:0-206804 GCA_041649295.1 Candidatus Pacearchaeota archaeon
ATCTGCCTGCTAATGGTTCAGTTAATTGATAAACATTTGCTTTAGCTCTAAAACAAACTCCTGTGTCTGCATAACAACCTCTTAAAAAATCTTGTTCTGGATTTTCTGTTAATGCACTTCCAATATCTGCCATTGTTGCAAGTCTTAATGTTTTAGGAAGAACTTCTTGTAAAAGTATATTTGCAAAAGCATTGCTTCCTGTTAAATCTCCTTCTGAATTTTCTCCAAGAACATCTAAAGAAGCCCTAACTCTATCTCTGTAATATGCAGGCGTATCTTCTATGTATTTTTCAGCTTCTTCTTTGTAAGCTGGCAAAACTTCGCTTGCAGATAAAGTTCTGACTCTTGGAATATTTATTGGAATCATTGGTGCTGATTTAATTGCCATAGTTTTGTTAAAAAAGAGGTATTTATAAATGTTTGTATATGTAGCCCCTTTGCAGTTAAGATATTTAAAATAAGTTTTGTGTCGGAAGTTTTTTAAATGTAATTTCGCATCCATAAAGATGCCAATAAAAACAATATTTCAATACTTGCCAGAGGTTGAACCTCCAGCTGAAAAAAAACTGAGTTTTAATATTAAGGCTAAATGGACAATTATAATTTTAGTTGCATTCTTTGTTCTTGCAAATATCCCCCTTTACGGATTATCTGGAAATGCTCTTGCAAGATTTGAAACTCTTGCAGTTATTCTTGGAACAGATTTTGGAAGTGTAATCTCTCTTGGAATTGGGCCTATTGTAATGGCATCAATTATCCTGCAGTTATTAGTTGGAAGCCAAATACTTAAAATTGACACTAAAACTGCTGAAGGAAAAAAATTCTTTCAGGGACTGCAAAAAATACTTGTATATTTCTTTATAATTTTTGAAGCAAGTGTTTATGTTTTAATGCAGGGGCTGGCTCCTGATATTTCTTTAGGGGTTTACGGACCGGTTATACTTATTGTTCAATTATGCCTAGGAGGACTTGCAATTTATATGATGGATGAAATCTCTTCTAAATGGGGATTTGGTTCTGGTGTTTCTTTGTTTATTGCAGCAGGGGTCAGTTGGAGAGTATTCACGAGCTTATTCCAATTTATAGGAACTCAGGGAACCTTTGAACCAACAGGAAGGATTTTAGTCTTAGTAAGTTCAATTATCTCGGGCAATCAGGCAGGGGCATTTTCTGCTGTTGCAGCAATAATTGTTACAATAATTATATTTTTAATAATTGTATGGGCACAGTCACTTAAAGTTGAAATTCCATTATCATATGATAGAATAAGAGGTTATGGAATAAAATGGCCTCTTGCGTTTTTTTATACTTCAGTTATGCCGGTAATTTTAGTATCAGCACTTGCAGCAAATATTCAGTTAGGTGCAGGTATTTTAGATAATGCTGCACAGCCATGCATATTAAATGGGGTTGATTCTATTGACTGCACAGGAATGGCTAAATTCTCGTATAAACTTGGATTTTTAGGAAGATTTTCAGGAAATACCCCTATTTCAGGTTTTGCTTTCTGGATTTCAGGGGTTAATTTGCTGGAAGCAATTACTATTGGAGGGTTTAACAGCAAGATGCCTTTTCAGGTTTTAATTCACATATTATTTTATGTTGCGCTTAGTGTAATTTTTGCAATTTTTTGGATGAAAACTTCTGGTATGGATGCTCAAAGTCAGGCAAAAAATATAATGTCATCTGGACTGACAATACCTGGTTTTAGAAAAGATGAAAGGATTTTAGAAACAGTTCTTAATCGGTATATATTGCCCCTTACAATTATGGGAGGTGCTGCAATTGGACTAGTTGCTGCTATATCTAATGTAGTCGGAACCTTGGTTGGCGGAACAGCTATACTTTTAGTAATTATGATTATGTATCAGTTCTATCAAAATATTGCACAACAGCATGCAGTTGATATGCATCCTGCACTTAGGAAGATTATAAAATAGTGAGAAACAGGAATATTCATTTTTTATTAGGCTATATAGAATAAATATATGAGCAAATTCGCTACTTTAAACTAAGCAGAACAATGAACATTACGTTCGATACATTAAAGTATAAATAAGTTTAATCGCTTGATTATTATATTAACCACCACATTTAAAAACATTCTGTATCTTTTAGTAATATGGATAAAAAAGGGAGCTTTAAGCCAGTAGTCATCATAATGATTATATCTTTGTTAATTGCATCACTATGGGATAAATGGCTGGTTATTAAGAACACAGCACATTCAATTTTAAACCCTACAGCTGGGGCATTATTGAATTGGGATGTTACTTGGGGAATGATAATAATTATATTTGGCATTTCTATTATTATGACACTTGCCCAAAAATATGGGACAGACCAAAAAACAATTAAGGAAATAAAAGATGAACAAAAAAGAATTCAGAAAGAAATGAAAGAAGTTAAGAATAATCCTGAAAAAGTAATGGAGTTTCAGAAAGAACTTATGCCTCTTACAATGGAGTTAATGAAGCACAGTATGAGGCCGATAGTATATACAGGAATTCCAATTATACTTTTCTTCAGGTGGTTTAGCGACTATTTTGCTGTTTTTGAGACACCTGTTAAATTCCTTGGAATTTTCAGCTGGTTCTGGTTTTACCTTATTGGAAGCATAATCTTCAGCACTATACTAAGAAAGATATTTAAAGTACATTAATTCTTTCAGAATATGGACGAAAAACAACAATACCTTATGCAATTGCAAATGTTAGAGCATCAGGCAAATGAAGCTGGGGAACAGCTAAAAATAATTGACCAGCAGGTTAAAGAACTGAATGCTTTAAAAGAGGGGCTAACTGGAATTAATGAAACAAAAGAATCAGAAATGTTTGCTGAAATTGGAAAGGGGGTATATATTAAAACACAGTTAAAAGATAAAGAATTTCTAATCGATGCTGGTTCAAAAATATTTGTTCCAAAATCTTATGGAGAAGTTCAAAAAATAATTAATGAGCAAATAGGAAAGTTTGAAGATTTAAGAAAGGAAATAGGCAATAAAGTGGAGCTTATTAATTCAGAGCTTAATAAAATAGTAAATCGAGCAAATCACCTCGAGAATAATTGTGAAGAAAAAAAGAGTGTGAAGAAGAAAAGATAAATGCTATTAAAATAGCATTTTGTTTTTTGCACCATATGCTAAGCATTTATAATTCAGGTATAATACTTAATTATCTAAAAATAAACTAATACATAAGACTCTTTCTCGCCTTCCTTACAAATTTTTTAGGGCGATAAATCCCTAAATCCGAAACAATTCTTTTTATGAATTTTCTGTTTATCCTCTCAAATGCAGGATTTTTTATTTTTACAGTTCTAGGAGCATTATCCCATACTTCGCCATAATTTCTCTGCTCTAATTCTAGTTGTTTTCTGCTGAATTTCCACGAATCTGCAATAATATAAACAGGGATTTTATTTGATTTTGCTATTTGTGCAAACATTTCACTTCCAACTTTGTTAATTACATCTCCGTTTGAAAGAATTGCATCTGCACCTAAAAAAACCTTTGAAACTTTTTTAGTGCCCTGCTCTTTTGAAAGGGCAATTGAACCAGCTGAATCTGGAAACATTGTTACTTTTATCTTAGCTTTGTTTAATTCAATTGCAGTTTTTTTGCCCTGGAATAAAGGACGAGTTTCTGTATTATATACCTCAAATCTTTTTCCATGTTTTTTGGCATAGATTAAACTTTTAACAACATTTGTAGAATGACAGTGAGTGAATATTATATCTCTGTTTTTTATTAATTTAAACACATTCAAGTTTATATTTTCCTGCGCATTTTCTAAATGCTCTAAAATTTCATCCTTGGTTTTTCCTTGTTTTAGCATATTTAAAATATTATGCAACATTGGTTCTGTCGGACGCAAACTTTCTAATTTATTAATTGTAGAAACTCTTGGAACAAGAGAATATGCGCGAACAGCAGCTTTTGCAATATTAGTAGCTCCCTGAATTTTTATGCTCTTAATATCTCTATAAATTTTTTCAAGTTCGTGCTCTTTTTTCATTTTAGTACTAATCATCAAGAGTATAAAAAACTATCTTGAGAAAACAAAACCCCATTTATTTTTCTATAAGCTTTTTCTTTTTTTCAATTTCTTGTTCTTTAGATCTTATTTCTTTTATATAATATCTAAAAAGATATTCATTGTCTTGATCTTTTGCATCTTGTTTCTTTTGTTCATGGAGCTTGATCTGTTTTTATAATGATGCCCTTCCTTTCTTTAACCCCTTCTTCCTATTTACCATATTTTTTTACTTCCCTTTCTAATAAATTTAATAATTTTTCTGCTGTCGAAATTTTTATTCTAATTTTAGTGTTGATCCTTTTATTTTCCCTTATGTCTTGGTAAATAGTATAAAGTTCTTCGACATCTTCTTGAATTTCATATTTTAATATCTCTATTGATTAAGTTCTGCTCTTTTTCATGTTAATATGCTCAAGAACCAGACAGCAAACACGCTATATAATCTGGTGCGTGGTTCTTAACAATAGTCAATTAAACATCAAAAACACCGCCAAAAAGTATATATACATTTAATTTCTTTAACCTTATGTGTTTAGTTAACAATAATATTGAATGAAAGGGGGTAAAATGGTAAAAAACAAAAAACAAAAAAGGTTGATAATTATCATAGCAGTTATTGTTATCTTGATTTTAGCCGGACTGTATCTTGCACTTAAAAATTACCCTAGTTTGTCCCCATGGACGATTAATATCCCATCTGGCCAGAGTGCAACTTTAAACCTTTATCAAATGCAAACTGGTTCAGTTGAAATTGGAGGCGATATAGCTTTTGAAGTATTTCCTCTGGAAATAAATGTATATGACAGAAGAGCAAAGTTTGTTGTAACAAATATTTTAACTGATAAAAGTGAAATACTTTGGATAACTGTGGGTGAAGAAAAAGAAATTACTGCTGAAATTGTTCCAGTAAAAATCAAGTTGAACAACCTTGAAAGATGGGCTATACCTTTATTAAAAAAGAGGGCTACGATAACTATTAGTGAGCTTGTAATTCCTGAAACCTGTGGCAATGGTTTTTGTCAGGGAGAAGAGACAAAAAAGAATTGCAATAAAGATTGCAGGTGCCATACTACTACTAAAATAGGGGATTTAAACCAGGATAATGTGGGATTTGAAGGTTTTGCAATAGATGTGGCAATAATTGGAGCACTTGTAGAAGACAGGGTAACAATAAAACAATACCCTTGTGGAGATGTAAATAATGATGGGAAGTTTGATGCTTTAGATATTGCTAAATTAGCAGACTTAACATGCAGCATGAATGGCAATTGTGGATATTGGCCAATGCAGTAATTAATTTTAATTTTCTGTTTCTTTTTTATTTTATTTATCATATTTTGTCCTTTCCAGACAGATAATAAACTTGATAATGTTTAAAAACGTCTGCATACTACTTATTAAATGTTAGAGATGATAATAAGCCCAAAGAGGTCCAAAAAGAAGCCGTGGGAGCTGTTTTTTGTAGGTTTAATCTTTGCAAGTGTTTCTATCTTGATGGTTCACTGGATTTTCTCTGGGGATATTGTCCTTTCAAAATATTCAGGAATACTTGTTGTTACTTTTACTGTAATGTTCTCAATACCTTATATCTATTATTCAATTAGGTTAGAAGAATCTGAAGACTTAATAATTGAGGACACTATGTCGAGGTTAAAAGAGCATGGAAAAGCTCTGCATGCTTTTATCTGGCTGTTTATAGGATTTATAGTGGCATTTTCCTTTTGGTATATAATTTTAGGAAGTACTGATAACTACAAAGCACAGATTGAAACATACTGTTCAATAAACAGCCCTGGAAATTTCGAAGGATGCACTTCCCAGTATGGCGCTTCAAAAGTAAAAACAATGGGGGCATCAATAGACCAATCACATTTATTTAAAATCTTTTCAAACAATTTATATGTGCTGATTTTTGCAGTTATATTCTCGCTTATTTTTGGTGCAGGGGGAATTTTTATTTTAGCTTGGAATGCAAGTGTAATCTCTGCTGCAATGGTGATTTTTGCAAAATCAAATCTTTATACACTTCCAATAAGCTTAGTAAGATATATGATTCATGGAATACCTGAAATTGGAGCTTATTTTGCAGGCACATTGGCAGGAGGGATTATTGGTATATCTATAGTTAAAAAAGAGTTCAAAAGTGAAAAGTTCTGGGATATTCTTCACGATTCTCTGTCACTTATTATTTTTGGTTTAATTTTGCTGATAATAGCAGCATTTATTGAAGTATATATAACACCGAAATTATTTTAAATACATAAAATAAATTGTAAACATGGTAAGACTCAGATGCAGGCACTGCAACTATGGATTTGAATCAACAGACCAAAGAATTCAGGTATGTCCAAACTGCGGTGAAAGAAAATTTGTTTCAAGAGAAAAGAGTGCAGATGAACTGCTAAATGAAGACGATTCTTAAGAACAAATAAATTAAAAATGGAAGAGAAGAATAAAGAAATAGCTGTGTCAAATACAGATATGCAAATTGAAAAAAGAAAAAAGGAATTGCTTTCTATAATTGGGAAGAACTATAATTGGATTAGTTATGTTGTACTGGCATTTATAATAGGCTTAGCAGTTTTTATAAGAACTCGCCCGTTAAGAATAAACTCTTCAACAGGACATCCGTATCTCTGGGATATTACAACAAATACATGGACTTTAGGGCCGGATTTAGATCCATTTCTTTTCCTAAGATGGGCGCAATATATTGCTGAGCATGGGAAATTATTTGTAATAGATGCTATGAGATATTCGCCCTTGGGATTAGAAACTGCAACTGAAATGAAATTTCACGCATATTTAATTGTCTGGTGGCATAAAATATTCTCTTTATTTCTTGGTGGAACAAGTGTTGTTCATTCTGCAGTAACTTTCCCAGTTATTATGTTTGTATTCACAATAATTGCATTTTTCTTTTTAGTGAGAATAATATTTTATGATTTATTTAGTGACAAAAAAATACCGAATATAATCGCCCTAATATCCTCAGTTTTTCTGTCTGTAATCCCTTCTCTTCTGCCAAGAACAATCGCCGGCATCCCTGAAAAAGAGTCTGTTGCATTCCTGTTTATGTTCCTTGCATTTTATTTTTTCCTTGCTTCATGGAAGTCGCAATCAACTAAAAAACAAATAATTTTTGCAATACTTGCAGGATGTTCAACAGCTGCAATGGCATTAATCTGGGGAGGTTATGTATATGTCTTTATGGTTATTGGATTTAGTGTTTTTGTTGCATTTCTTCTTGGACAGACAAATATGAAAAAAGTGATAATCTATGCTATATGGATAATTTCTTCTTTTATTTTAATGTATCCATTTTCAACAAGATATCAAGGATTAAATCTGCTTTTATCAATAAATACTATTCCTGCACTATTTGTTCTAGTAGTAATGCTGGTAGATTACGGGATAAGAAAAACTGTTTTAAAAAATTATTTTGAATCTATTAAAAAATTTAAGATGCCTTTGCAAATTTATTCGATTATAGCTTCGGCTATTTTAGCAAGTTTAATTGGCATAGCAATTTCTGGTTTTGATTTCACTTTTATTTATGATAAAATAGATATGCTTTATCATGCCTTAATCCGTCCTGCAAAAAGCAGATTAATTCAGACAGTTGCAGAAAACAGACAGCCCTACTTTACAGAATGGGGGGCAAGTTTTGGCCCAACAATCAGCAATCTGCCTGTCTTTTTTTGGATGTTCTTCATAGGCTCTATTGTTTTGTTTGTTAAGGCAATTAAACAAATAGAATCAAAACCAAAAATCGCAATAACTATTGGATATGTTATATTCCTGATTTCGATGATATTTAGCAGATATTCTGGAAGCAGTATTCTAAATGGAGAGAATTTTGTAAGCTTGTTTGTTTATTTTGCAGGAGCTTTAATTTTCCTGGGAATTTTAGGATATTATTATTTTAAGTTAGACAAAGATGGAAAATCAGAAAGCTTAAAACACATTAATTTTGAAGTTATACTACTTTTAAGCTTTTTTATACTTGGGATTATTTCTGCAAGAGGGGCAGTAAGAGTTATTATGATGTTGGTTCCTCCAACAAGTGCAATTGTAGCTTATTTTGTTGTTGATAGTGCAAAAGCAGCTGTTAGTAAAATAAAGAAAAGAAAACCAAATGAATCTGGGGGATTTGAACCAATTGAGCTTGTTTTTATTATTATTGCAGGAGTAATTTTAATTTCTGCTATTTTCTGTGGTTATTCTTTTTACAAAGAAAGCAAAGCTCAAGCTGAATCTTTTCACCCTTCAGGATACAACTGGCAGTGGCAAAAAGCTATGGCATGGGTAAGAGAAAATACCCCTAAAGATGCGGTATTTGGACACTGGTGGGATTATGGATATTGGCTGCAGAGCATTGGAGAAAGGGCAACTGTACTTGATGGAGGGAATGCAATTTCATACTGGAATCATTTAATGGGAAGAGAAGTATTAACAACTACTGATGATAAAAATGCTCTGGAATTTCTTTACACTCATAACACAACATACTATTTAATTGACTCTACAGATATTGGAAAATACGGGGCATATAGCAACATAGGCAGTAATGTAGATTATGACAGACAAAGTTATATTCCTACATTTTTTATGGATGAACAGCAAACACAAGAAACAAAAAACACTACAATTTATGTATATGTTGGGGGAATTGGACTTGATGAAGATATATTTTATGAAAATAATGGGACAAAATATATGTTTGCAAAAGAAAACAGCGGGATTGCCGGTGTTTTAATAGAAGAATCTGCAGGTGGAAAACTTTCACAACCAATGGCAGTATTTGTTCAAAAAGGGGTTCAGGCTAATATCCCCCTAAGGTATATTTATTACAATGGAAACTTAACTGACTTTAATTCTGGAATTGAATCCGGAGTATTTATTTTCGAAACTCTTGAAGAAGGCAACGGAGGACTTACAAAAAATGATAAAGGGGTGATGTTTTATCTAAGCAAAAGAACAGTTAATTCCTTCCTTGCAAGAAAATACTTATTTGGAGAAGAGGATAATTTTAAACTTGTTCATAAAGAGTATGATTATGTAACTGACAGTTTAAAATCTCAGGGATTTGAAGTAGGGGACTTTTCCTATTTCAGAGGGCAGTTCTTAGGGCCGATTAAAATATGGAAAATAGAATATCCTTCAGATATTAAAGCAAATCCAGAATATTTAAGCAGGGAATATCCTGAAGAAATTAAAAACGAATAAATTGATAAGGTTTTTAAAAGTTAAATTATTAGGTAAAAAATGGAAAAAATATTATTTTTGTCAATAATTGCATCATTTCTAATTACATTTTATTTTATACCAATATGGATAAAAAGAGCTGGAAAAGTTGGACTAACTGGAAAAGATATCAATAAAAAAGATAAAAAAGAGATTCCTGAGGCAGGAGGGATAAATGTTGTTTTTGGATTTATTTTTGGTGTTTTGGTTTACATAGCTATAAGAACATTTTATTTAAAAGTAGATGGGGTTACTATTGAAATATTTGCACTGACAACTTCTATACTTATTATTTCATTTATAGGCATGATTGACGATATACTTGGATGGAAAATTGGATTGGGCAAGAAAGCAAGGGTAATTTTTGTTCTGTTTGCTGCTGTTCCCCTAATGGTTATAAATGCTGGGGAGTCTACAATTTACCTGCCAATTTTAGGCGCTACTAACCTTGGAGTTTTTTATGCCCTTATTTTAATCCCTCTTGGCATAGTAGGTGCATCTACTACATTTAATTTTTTAGCAGGTTATAATGGATTAGAAGCAGGGCAGGGGGTATTAATTTTATCTGCACTAGCATATGTATCTTTTGTAACTGGAACAAGCTGGTTAGCTTTAATTGGATTATGTATGGTTGCATCACTTATTGCATTTTTATTTTACAATAAATATCCTGCAAAAATATTTCCTGGAGATGTTATGACTTATAGTGTTGGGGCGCTGATAGCAATAATGGCTATTTTAGGGAACTATGAACTTTTTGCATTATTTATTTTTATACCATATATTCTTGAAACTGCACTTAAAATAAGAGGTAGACTTGAAAAAGAGTCATTTGGAGAAATTCAGCCAGATGGTTCTATTAAAAATAAATACGACAAAATCTATGGATTAGAACACCTTGCAATAATAATACTTGAAAAAGTAAAAAAGAGCAAGAAGGCATATGAAATTGAAGTTGTTCTGCTAATTTATGCTTTTCAGTTAGCTATAATCTTTCTTGGATTTTTTATAATTCTATAATAATATGAGACACATAATAAATAATATCTTCCTGCAAAAAGATGTTAATTATAAATTTAGAGAACCATTTTTGAAAAGAGTATATAGGGTTATCCGAAGAAGTTTCTTTATTAATTTTAGAAAAGGATATATTGAAAAGCAATTAAGAAACAGAAAGGGAAAATGTTTGGCATGTGGATGTTGTGGTATAGTTGGTGTTAAATGTCAATATTTTAATAAAGAGACAAATTTATGTGAATTATGGTTAAAAGGGGGTAAAACAGCAATTCCTAAACATTGCCAAACTTATCCATTTGATGAAAAAGATAAGGTTTTGTATTCTAAATTAAATTGCGGTTTTTATTGGGATGATTAAAAAAATCTTTTCAAGTGATTTGGCAAAGGGCAGTTTAATGCTTTTTATAATGTTTAACATTTATAATTTTCTTAATTTTGTTTTCCAGTTTTCAATGGTAAGAATGTTAGGGCCTGCAAAATACGGAATCCTTGCGGTTTTAATGACTTTTCTTTATGCAATTTCAATACCCTCAGAAGTTGTCCAGTTAATTGTATCAAAATATTCATCTAAATTTAATGTAAAAAAAGAATATGGAAAAATAAAATATGTAACTTCAAAAATTATTTCTAAGGGATTAAAGCTGTCTGTTTTAGTTTATGTGCTATTAATACCAGTATTCATAATCCTTTCATATCTTCTTAAAATTGAATTTGTTCTTATTATATTTGTGTGCTTAATGATTTTATCTATATTTTTGGACCCCGTTTTTAGAGGTTCTATGCAGGGAATGAAAAGGTTTGGGGCTCTAGGCATTAATTTAATATCTGAAGCATTAATAAAAGTAGCTGTTGCAATCCTGCTTGTTTATATTGGATGGGGGGTTTACGGGGCTATAGGAGGAATTATCTGTGGAGCAATAGTATCTATATTAATTGCATTTATCCCGTTAAGGGATATTTTTTCACAGAAAAAAGAAAAAGCAGATGTTTCTAAACTTTATGATTACAGCACACCGATTGTATTTTCACTTATTATAATATTAATTTTCCAAAGTATTGATATCATACTAGCAAGGATATTTTTCACAGATGTTGTGTCAGGAGAATATGCAGTTGCAAATTTACTTGGCAAAGTTATCTTCTTTGGGACTATTGCAATAAGCAAAGCAATGTTCCCTATAGCTTCTGAAAATTTTGAATCTGGAAAAAAGACAAAAAGTGTATTTTACAAATCTTTAATTGCAGTTTTTGTTTTATGCGGAGTTGCACTTGCTATTCTTGCTTTATTTCCTGAGCTAATTGTCAGGATTTTGTCTGGAGAGCAATATTCAATGACTTCAGGGATTATATTTAACATAGGGTTGGCATTCACATTTATTTCACTTTCAAATATTGTTTTATTATACGGAATTTCAATTAATAAACAAATAAAAGCATATCATATGCTGTTTTTTGTAATTTCTCAAGTAGTTGTATTATGGGTATTCAGTGGCACAATTTACTTATTTTCAATAGGAATGGTAATATCTGGAGCGTTGTTATTTGTAGGAAGCTGGTTTGTTGTAAGTAAGAAGAGAAAAGAACAAGGTAGTTTAAAACATAAATGATTTTAAATCATATCTTCTACTTTTAATATATGAAAATCAGCATAGTTATGCCTGCATATAATGAAGAGAACAGAATAGGCAGAACACTCGAAGAATACTGCAGGTTTTTTGATAATATTAAAAAAAATAAAGAAATAGATTATGAAATATTAATTGTGATAAATGGCACAACAGATAATACAGAAGGAATTGTTAAAGATTATCAGAAAAAATACAAAGAAATTAAATATCTTAATTTTAAGCAGGGCGGGAAAGGATTTGCAATAGTTCAGGGATTTAAAGAATCACTTAAGGGGAATTCGGAGTTAATAGGATTTGTTGATGCTGATATGGCAACTTCTCCTGAAGATTTCTATGATTTAGTAAAAAACATAGGGAAAGGAGATGGGATAATTGCAAGCAGATGGAAAAAAGGTTCAAAAACAGAAAGAGATTTTGGGAAAATAATAAGGAGTAAAGGATTTAATTTTTTAGTAAGAAGTTTATTTCTGCTTCCATATGAAGATACTCAATGTGGAGCAAAAATATTCAGGAAAAAAGTAGTTGAAAAAATTATCTCTAAAATAGAAAGTTTAGAATGGGCTTTTGATGTTGATTTACTGTACCTTGCCAAGAAAAATCATTTTAAAATAATAGAATATCCAACTATCTGGCATGATAAAAAAGGTTCAAAAATAGTTCCTATGTTAGTTCCGATTAAAATGGCTTCATCAGTTATAAGATTAAGAATGATTTATTCTCCATTTAAATTCATTGTAAGATTATATAATCAACTTCCTAAAAAAATACAAATGCATAATTGGTAAAATGATTAAAAAATGTCCTAATTGCAACAGCACAGATGTAAAAGTTAAGTATTCTAATTTAACTGATAAAAACTATTTTATTGATGGTAAATTCTCACTTATGCTTTGTAATAAATGTAAACTGGAATTCTTAGATCCTCTGTTAACCGAACAACAAGTAGAAAGGTATTATCCAAAAGAAGATTACTATTCGTTTTATGATTATAATAAAATGGCATTAGCATATCACAAATTATCTGCGTATTATTATTCTAGGAAAAATAAACTGTTTAATATGCTATTTTACATATTCAGCCCGATATTTTACACCTACTATATTGAAAAAGGAAAATCAGTTCTTGAAATTGGATGTGGAAATGGAATGAAATTAGCAATTTACCAAAAATATGGGATGAAAACTTATGGATTAGAACCTTATCTGCCAAAAGTTGGAAGTAGAGAAAAAAAATTAGGTATAGAAAAAAAATCAGTTAAAGATGCTGGATATAAAGAAAATAGTTTTGATTATATAATATTAAAAGAAGTTTTAGAGCATGTTCCTGACCAAAAATTAGTGTTAAGCAAGGCATATAGCTGGTTAAAACCAGGAGGAAATCTGATAATTACTGTGCCAAATACTAAAGGATTATGGAAAGATATGTTTAAGGAAAATTGGTATGGGTATGATGTTCCAAGGCATTTTTATAACTATAACCCTAAAAACTTAGCAGAAAATGTGAAAAAATTTGGGTTTAAAATTAAAAAAATAAGAGCTTATGACATGCCCTATATGTTTGACGGCTCTTTAAAATTTAAATATCCAAAAAATAATATTATATTCTCAAACTTTACAAAGATAATAGCAGTTCCGCTAAGTTTAGCAGTTACAAATTTAAAAAAAGGTTCGTTAATTGAAATGCATTGCACAAAATGAATTACAAAAAAATATTAATTATTACATTGCTGGTTTTAATTTTATTCGGGATTGTAATAAGAGTTGCATCTATTGGAAAGGATTTTAGCGCAGAAGAAACAGACTTTGTCAAGCCTGCAATTGCAATAGCTGAAACAGGCAAACCAGTATTTTACCTTTCAGAGCAAAATCCTGTTCAGTTAGCTTTATGGCACCCTCCGATGTATATTTATTTAATGTCCATGATTTTTAAATTTGGAATTAATGAAGTAAATGCAAGAAGCATTAATATTTTATTTTCATTACTAACAGCAGTTTTAATTTATTTGCTGTGCTCTAAACTTATAAAAGAAGAAAAAGGCAAATTAATAGGGTTAATTGCAGGTACTTTTTTCCTTACAAACTATTATATTTTTTCTTCGTCTATTTTAATTGATATAGATATGCTCTCTGCTTTTTTCTGCTTTGCTTTTGTTTCATGCATATTAATGCATCAAAAGTCAGGCAGTAAGATTTATGTTTACTTATCGAGTTTATCTTTGTTTTTTGCTATGTTTAACAGGTGGATAATTGCCGGGATTATTTATTTTTTTATTGGCATTTATTATCTTTATAATAAAGAACTTAGGAAAAATTTTAAAAGTTACTTATTAACTGGCATAGCATCGCTAATTGCTTTTTTATCTATCTGGGGGCTATATATAACAATCAATTCTCCTGGAAATTATTTGTTTTTTATAAAACATAATGCTGGAATGGGAATAGAACAGATATCTAACTTTGTTGTTTATCTTGGAAGTTTTATGCTTAATATAAGCCAGTTAATAAGATTAGTAACTCTGCCTGCATTGATATTATGCATCTGGGCAATAGTTTCGCTGTTTAAATGGGAAAGTAAATCTGTAAAAGTCATTTTAATATATGTTATTTCAACAGCTATATTTTTCTTAGTTCTTCCACGCCCTGCTTTTGGATATCCAAGATATTTTTTAACAGTATTTCCAGGAATTGCAGTTCTAATAGGATTATTTCTTTATAAAAATATGAAAGATATAGAGATTAATAAAAGAATTTTAGTTATTTTTGCATCGAGTTTTATTGCCTCTCTTTTATTGCTTGTTGTTTTATCCCCACAACTTACAATTTATTCAAGTAAAGGGCTTATAATGGCAACAAACTTGCCAGATTTCATATTTAATATTTTTGCTTCACTTCCATTATTGTTTGTTTTATTTTTTAATAAAGAAGAAAAAAGAAAAACATTGCTAATCATACTAATTGCCCTAATCCTAAGCTATACATTGTTCTTTACCATAGGGTTAACACTAGATAAAACTTATACAAAAGAAGCTGGACAATATATAAGGGAATTTACAAATGAAAGTGATGTAGTTATTGTTCCAAAAGCAGTTGGATATTATACTGACAGGAAGTTTTACTTTAATGATAATCATAAACCGTATCTTGATTTTTCGCTGTCAAATTTAAAAATGTATTTTGTTAAAAGTTATGAAAGTAGGTTCATGGAAGATGAATTTTTCTGGGAAAAAGGATTTTATTCTGGTTTATACCCTCCGCTTCCAGAAGAAAATGCATTAAAACAGGCAAAGTATATAGTTCTTTATCACCCTGTTGCAGGATATGAATATGAGATAAAAATCGGTGATTTCTATATATACAAGAATTTATAATTAACTATTTAAATTCTCAAAAAAGGGAATTATTATGTGGAAAGGAAAAAAAGTGTCTGTGGTATTTTCAACATATAATGAAAAAGATTCTATTAGGAGATGCATTGAAGAGTTATTTAAAACAGGTTATGTTGATGAGGTAATCGCTGTTGACAACAATGCTGTTCGGGGTACTAAAGAAGAAATACTTAAAACAAAAGCAAAGTATTTTTTAGAGGAAAAACAGGGGTTTGGATGGGGGTATAGGCGCGCTTTGCACGAAGCTTATGGGGATTTGCTGATAATGATTGAGCCTGATGGAACTTTTGACCCTAATGATGTTGTTAAATTCCTTGCATATTCTGATAATTTTCCTGTTGTTTTTGGCACTCGTACAACTCAGATTATGATTGGAAAGGGCGCAAATATGGGCTGGTTTTTAAAATGGGGAAATTTTGCTGTTGCTAAAATGATTGAGTTTATGTTTGGAACTTCTTTTTTATCAGATGTTGGGTGCACTTACAGGCTGATAAACAGAGAATCTTACTTAAGAATAAAACACAAGTTCTCGATAACTGGAAATGAATTTAATCCAGATATGATGCTTCAGATTATCAGAAATAGGATAAGATATATTGAAATACCTGTTAATTATCTAAGAAGAGTTGGAGAATCTTCTGTTACTGGAAGATTTTCAAAAGTTCTAATAGTTGGTTTTAAAATGATTTGGCTGATTTTTAAACATCGTTTAGGTTTAATAAAGAAGTAATAAAATAAAATGGAAAATAAAAAAATATTGCTTGTAAATCTGCCTTTTGAAAAAATTTATGAAAAAACAACAGTTAAAGGAATTGCTCCTTTAACTCCTCCACTTAGCTTAGCATGTATTGGGGGGAGTTTAATTTCAGATAAACATGAAGTAAAAATATTTGATTTTAATCTATATAATCTTGAAAAGTTTATTAAAACAATAAAAGAGTTTAAACCTGACTTTGTTGGAATTAGTTTTGTAACTCCGCTTATTAAAGAAGCTGACAAAATTGCGAAAATAGTTAAAAAAATTAACAGAAAAATTATTATAATTGGGGGCGGGCCTCACTGCTCTTCTTTTCCAGAATCTTCTTTAAAAGAGACAGAAATTGACATTGCAGTTATTGGTGAAGGGGATTTTATTATACAAGATATTATTAATGGGAAATCGTTAAGCAAAATATCTGGAATTGCATATAAAAAAGCAGATAAGATAATTGTTAATAAAAGAAGAGCTCCGATAACTAATTTAGACTTGTTGCCTTTTCCTGCATATCATTTATACGAGATACACAAGTATAAAGTTCCTGGCGCAATTGCTAAAAAAAATCCTGTTGCATGGGTTGAAACTTCAAGAGGGTGTATATTTGGATGCACATACTGCAATAAAAGCTGTTTTGGAAGAAACTTTGGATTTAAATCTCCAGAAAGAGTTGTTGAAGAATTTAAAAAAATAAAAGCTTTAGGTTTCAGAGAAATTCATTTAACTGACGACGGATTTACAACAGATATAGAAAGGGCAAAAAATATCTGCAGGCTGTTAATTAAAGAAAAAGTAAATATTTTATGGAGTACAATTACAGGAATAAGAGTTGATAGAGTTGATTTTGAGTTATTGCAGCTTATGAAAAAAGCAGGATGTTATAGAGTTTATTTTGGAATTGAATCTGGAAATCAGCAGATTATTAATAATATTAAAAAAGGAATTAAATTAGAGCAGGTTAGAAAATCTGTTTACTGGGCTAAAAAAGCTAAGTTAGAAGTTGCTGGATTTTTTATGATTGGTTTGCCAGGAGAAACTCGGGAAACAATGCAAGAAACAATAGATTTTGCAAAAGAACTAAAATTAGATTTAGCTAAAATTGCGATTACTATTCCTCTGCCAGCAACAGAAATGTTTAATGAACTTGATAAAAAAGGGCTGATTAAAACTCACAACTGGGAGCAATTTAAATTCTACTCAACACCTTCATCAATATATAATCATGAGAATTTATCCTGGAAAGAAATAGAAAAATACTATAACAAATTCTACCGCACTGTTTATCTTAATCCAGACTTTATATTAAAAAGACTAAAAACAGCTGTTAAAGACAAAACTCTTTTCAGCGACATAAAAACTGCTCTCTCGATAAGATGGGTGTAAGAGAATATATGTTTGGGGGTTAATGTAACAAACGCAATGTTAACGGTGTATATTTTATTTTCTTTATTCCTTAATCAACATCTGTATACCTAACTTATAACAATCCTTAAATATCTAAAATATCAATTTGGATAATGGAAAAACTTCCCAAAATAAGCATAGTAACATGCACTTATAATGGAGATAGAGTTATAGGCAAGTATTTTGAGCATATTTTTGCACAAGATTATCCTAAGGATAAAATTGAGTTGATTCTTGCAGATGGGGGTAGCAAAGATAAAACTCTTGAAATTATTGAAAAATACAGGAAAAAATATCCAAAAATTGTAAGGTTTATGGTGAATCCAAAGCAATTTTCAATTGGAAGAGGTTATGGAATGGATTTAGCAACTCAAAAAGCAAAAGGAGAGGTAATTGTTCAGTTAGATCAGGATAATATTTTAGTTCAGAAAGACTGGCTGACAAATATGGTTAAAATTCTTATTGAAAATCCAGAAATTGATGGTGTTCAGTCGCGTCTTTTTATTCCTGAAAAAGCTTCTATAACTGACAAGTATGTTAATGCAATTGGAATTGAAGACCCGTATGCAATTGCTTATTCTTTAAATGCCCAGATTGCTCTTAATCCAAAACAATTTCCATATAATAAAAAAGGAAAATTTTATATTTATACAGTTAATACAAAAAAATTTTATTATGCAGGAGACAATGGTTTTGTAATTCGTAAAAGTTCTTTTAGAGAAAGTGGAGGATATAGCCAGGATATTGATAATTTTATGAGAATGGCTAAATCCAATAGAAAATACAAAATTGCTGTTCCTAAAAATATAAGACTATATCATCAGACAACAACAAGTTTAGGGCATATGATTGGCAAGAGAGTTTATTATGTCGGACATTATTTATTAAAAAACTTTGGAGAAAGAGATTTCTACTGGTTTCACCCTTCAAAAAATAGTTTTGGGCAGAACATGAGATTTATTTTAGCTGTGGGTTATAATCTTGCATTTTTCCCTGCTTTATTTAAGGGAATTTCAATGGCAATAAAAGAAAGAAAATCTTACTGGTTAGTTCACCCTATTGCGGTATTTGCAATAACTGCAAGTTATATCTATGCTTTAGCTTATGCTAAGTTATTTGGAAAACAAAGAGAAGCTGATATTTAAAATATATAAAGTTAAGTTACAAGATAGTCGATAATAAATTAGTATATCTGTTAGGACAACTTTACTACGAATTGCTAGCTAGGTTTAACAGTCCAAACATCTCCGAATTCAAAAACATCTTTTCTTTGTGTGTCTGGTTCTTTAACATCAAATGCTTTATCCATCATATGCATTACAATAGCTTTTTCATTTCCTAAGGGCATATATCCGTGCCAAAATCCTGGAGGGGTTTTAACAAGAACAGGATTGCTCTCTCCAATTATAATTACTTTTGTTTTAACTCCGCTAGGGGTTTCTTTAGCAACAACATATTTTAAATTTCCTTTAACACAAGTTGTATAGTCTGTTTGTTTTTCATGCAAATGCAATCCTTTTATAACCCCTGGATAAATAACAGAAACTAAGTTCTGCCCAAATTTACCATCGAAAATTTCATCATCTGCTCTGATTGTTTCAAATAAATAGCCTTGGTCATTTGCCCAGATTTTTAGAGGTTTTATCTTAACATCTTTAAAAACATCTTCTTCGGTTTCACTTGTTATTTTTTGTTCTACTGCTCCTTGTTTTGTTTTTGGCTCTAAAATTCTTGCTTTTGGATAATGAACTATAAACTTGCCTCCTCTTTCTAAAAATGCTTTTTCTTTTCCAATTATTTCATCTGCATGATTCCAGGCAGATAAAAGAGCGTAATCTGCATTGTCTTTATGAAAGAATTCTGGAGGAACAATTGGAATTTTCTTGCCAGGAGAATATAACCCTTGTTTAAATGGGGTTGAGTCTGAAATATAATCTAAAGTTTCTTTTCCAATATCACAATAATTCAGCACAATTGTTCCTTTTGAAGCTGCTCCATAACCTACAATTTTTTTACCCTGAGATTTAAGGTTGTTTAGCAAAGATTTTAGTTCGTATTTTGACTGAGTTACTCTATCGCTAAATTTTTTATAAGGTTCAATTGTTTCAATTCCTAATTGTTTTTCTTTTTCAATATATTCTTTTAATCTTGCAGTTTTTGGGTAAGCGCCTTTTCTGCATGCATAATATCTCATTGAACCGCCGTGAACTTCCTGATGTTCTGCATCAAATAATTCCATCCCATACATACTATAAAGATTGTTTAGGGAAGCTATAGAAAAATACCAGATGTGCTCGTCATAAACCTGATCATAAGACGTTTTTTCTAAAATATCTGGGATATATGGGTCTTCAGTTATAAACACGCCCTTATCTTCAAGTAATTTTACAACTCCTCTCATAAAACTATGTATATCTATTACATTAAGAAAAACATTTGTAGATAAAATAGCTTTAAATTTTCCTTTTTCTCTTAAAATTCTGTCTGCTAAATATTCTGTGAAAAAATCAGTTATTGTTTCTATGCCTTTTAAACGTGCAACTTCTGCAACATTATTACTTGGTTCTACACCTAAAACTTTGTTCGACTTAAATGCTTTTAACATTATTCCGTCATTGCTTCCAATATCCATTACTTTGCTGTTAGGTTCTAAAAATCTCAACTCGACTTCTCCTGCTAACTGAGCAAAATGCTTTTCCATTACACTTGAAGTTGAAGAAAAGTAAGCATAGTTAGTTTTTCCTGTTTCATCAGGAACAATATATTTGTCATAAGGAATAAGATTAACTAACTGAACCATTTTGCAGTTCTTGCAAAAACCAACTTCCATATCATACTTGAATTCTTCTTTATCTAATTCGTTTTCTTTAAGAAAGGCATTTGCAGCAGGCATTTTTCCAAAAGAGATAAATTTCACAAGACTTGGAAATTTGCAAACTTTGCAAACCGCAATATTATCACCAAATTCCATATATCCAGTCATTAAATTTGGTTTAAATGTTTTATTGCAGTTTAATAACTAATGTTAATCTTGCTAGTTTAATGTAAAAACTTACTTTACTACGCTATCTCTCTTGCTTTATAATTGATTTAATGCCTATTTATTATTTTAATTAGTTATACAATTAATCATACTATAAATTAGTACATCATCCAAGAATAACAATCTTTATAATTGTGGTTAGAGACATAAAATTATGTATAAAGAGGACATTGAGAAAATAAAAGGGAAAAGTGTTCTTATAACTGGAGGTGCTGGTTTTATAGGAAGCAACTTAGCTAAAAAACTAGAGGAGTTAGGTGCAAAAGTAAGTATCTTTGTTCTTCCTGAAGAAAATTTAACTAAGATTAAAGATATTGAAGATAAAATAAAAATTGTGAGAGGTAGTTTGTTAAATGAATTAGATGTTGTAAATGCTGTTAAGGATAAAGATTATTTGTTCCATTTTGCATGGCAGACTGACTTAAAAAAATCAATGTCTAATCCAAAGCAGGATATAAGCAATGACATTATTGGATTAATTAACATTTTAGAATCATGCAAAGATTACAATAAAGATATTAAAATTGTGTTCGCAAGCACTGTAACTATAAGTGGAGAAAACTCAAAGGTAAATTCCGATGAAAATGTAAAAGATGAGCCAATTTCTGTTTATGAGGTAAATAAATTGTTTGGAGAAAAATATCTCCATATGTATTATAAAAACTACGGGATAAATTATTCTGTTTTAAGACTATCAAATGTTTTTGGAGAGGGGCAGTCAATTGACAACCCTTCACGCGGAGTTTTAAATTTTATGATTGGAAGAGCTTTGCGAGGAGAAGATTTAACTGTTTATGGTGATGGCAAGTTTATAAGAGATTATTGCTATATTGGAAATTATTTGAGTGCATTTATTTTAGCCGCGATTTCTGATAAAACTAACGGACAAATACATGTTTTAGGTTCGGGAATTGGAAGGGATTTTAATGATGTTGTTGGTAAAATAAAATCAATAACAGAAAACTTAACTAACAGAGAAGTAAATATAAAACATATACCTATTCCTGAAGGAGAACATAAAATTAATGAAAGGAATTTTAGTGCGGATTTTTCAAAATTCTCAAAAGCAACAGGATGGAGACCTGAAATTGATTTTGAAACAGGATTGAAAAAAACAATTGAGTACTACTGGAAAAAAGAGTTTGAAAATGGCAGATAAAAAAAAGATATTGGTAACAGGAGGTTTAGGACATATAGGTTCGCAGCTTATTCGGGAATATTCTAAAAGAGAAGATATTGAAATAATAAGAATATTTGACAATCTGAAAACGCAGAGATACTGCTCTTTATTTAATCTTCCTGAAAATGGGAAATTTGAATTTTTTGAAGGGGATATTCTTAATACAGAAGATTTAGATAAAGCAATGAAAGATATTGATATTGTTATACATCTTGCGGCAATTACAGATGCTCCATCTACAATTGAAAAACCTCAGCTTACTATGAAAGTTAATTTTATAGGAACAAAAAATGTTTTAGAAGCTGCTGAAAAAGCCAATGTTAAAAAGTTTCTTTTCCCAAGTACAACAAGTGTTTATGGAGAAACATCTGGGTTAGTTGATGAAAATTTCTCTGATTTAAAACCTTGCACACCTTATGCAGAAGCAAAATTAGCTTCTGAAAATTTAGTAAGGGAATATGGTAAGAGTGGAAAGTTAAACACAACTATACTCAGGATGGGAACAATTTACGGACCCAGTATGGGGATGAGGTTCCATACTGCTGTTAATAAATTTACATGGTTAGCTGCTATGAATAAGCCTTTAACTGTCTGGGATAATGCTTTTGAGCAGAAACGCCCGTATTTAGGGCTGACTGACGCAATCAGAGCATACCAATTTTTAGAAGAAAAAGGAGAGTCAGGAGAGCTATACAATGTTCTTACAGACAATTATACTGTAAGGGAAGTTGTAGAGGCAATTAAAAAATCTGTGCCTGATATAAAAATAGAAATTACAAAAGCTCCTATTATAAATCAGAAGTCGTATGAAGTTTCTAATGAAAAAATAAAAGCTTTAGGATTTACTTTTCAAGATGACTTAGCAGACAACATCAAAAAGAAAATTGAGATGTTAAAAGGTGTGAAGAATTAAGTATAATAATATTTTTAAAGGTGAATTATAGTGATTTTTGTATGAATATTTCAAGAGAAAGAAAGGGTGCGTGGATGGATGTTTTTCCAATGAGTCATGGAAAAAACTTACTATTTGATGTTGAATTTGTTCCAACTGGGGAAAACATAAAACTTAATCCTAAATTAGCAGAACATGTGGAAAAATCATGGGTTCCTAAAGCAGAATCTGGATGGGTAAGTTCTTGGATTCCGTTTATAAGAGAAATTTCTTATAAAAATGAGCCAAATGAAATTGGTGACTTAATGACATTTAATAGCCCCTCAGCAATTGTTGAACTTGGTTCTATGAAATATAAGGAGATAGACGGAATAAATGATGCTATTGAAAACGGACTAGAGTTTGCTCCTCAACAAGGATTTAACCCTTCTTTATCTGTCGGGTATGTAACTGCAACTAGAGACGGCAAAGTTTTATTTCAAAGAAGGGCTCCAGATGTCCATTGTCCGAACGTATTACACCACGAACCTACTGGTTACATGACCTCTTTAGCTTTTGCGCCTAGGACAGAATGTGATAATCCGAAATATGCTCAAGATGAAAGGTTATTTGATGTTGAGCTACAATTAGGTGCAAAAACAAGGGAATTAGCTGAAACATTTGGTATTCCCCCAGAAAGCATACATTATCAACTTATGCCTGACTTTTTAGGTAATGGGCATAACTCTATAGAATTCTTTTTTTCTTCAACTGGAAAAACAGATTATAGTGAAGCAGAATTAAGAGAGAGCTTAAATGATAGAATAAAAAAATTAAGAAAAGAAGGAAATGAAAGACAGGCAAAAAGATTAGAAAATACAGAATTCTTATTTGTTCCTTTTGAAAAATTAGGAAAGCTAATTATGAATCAAGGGAGATTATGCAAAATAAACCCCGTAGGTTATAGGCCTGCTAAACCAGAAGAAATGCCTTTAATTGATGAAAGCCTATTAGGATTAATTTATGGTTATGCAGATTTAACTGGAGAAAGCCCAGATATAGATGAAACAATTGCTAGGTTAAATCATGAAGGAACTGATATTAAAGTTTATAATTCTTCTAGAGGGCAGAGGTATAATTTACCAAGGCAACTTTAGTTATTAAACTATCATCACAATAATGTTTTTAAAAACCCTGAGTTAATCATTCTTATGTTAGAACATTATGAAAAAGAGTTTGATGGAAAAAATGTGCTCGTTATTGGAGGAGCTGGTTTTATAGGAAGCAACTTAGCTAAGAAGTTAGTTGAGCTTGGCGCAAAAGTAACAATTGCAGATGCTATGATTGAAGGTTTAGGAGGAGATGTTTATATCTAAGAGAAATAGAAAATAAAGTTGTTTTAGTTTTAGGAGAAAGAGGAGATACAAGAAATATTCAAAGTATGAAAGAGCTTATGAAAAATGCAGATATTGTTTTTAATACAGCAGGTTCAATTATTCATACAGGAGCAAAAAAAGAAAACTTAGAGTTTGATTCTAATATTAATTTTACTTCACATACTTTATTTATAGAGGCATGTCGCCAAGTAATAACTGAAAACCCTAATAAAAAATTAGCTGTTGTATATATTGGGACAAGAGACCAGTATGGAAAAGTTCCAAAATTAGATTTGCCTGTAAGTGAAAATTATATTCCAAAAGAATTCACAGACTACCAGTCAATAAGCAAAAGAGCTGCAGAAGAACATTATATGATGTTGCACAGCAGTTTAATTAGCGACAAAATAGACAGATTAAAAGTAAGTTCTGTAAGAGCAATTAATACTTACGGGCCAAATCAAGATTTAAACTGTGGTGCGGTTGTTCCTACATTTATTAAAAAATCTTTGGTTGGAGAAAAAATCGAATTGTGGGGAGGGGGAAATGTTCTGCGGGATTTTAATTATGTTGATGATGTTGTAGAAGCTCTTTTAATTGTTGCTATTTCTGACAAAACAGGAGGACAGACTTATAATTTAGGATGTTGCATTGGAAAAGAAGGAATGGAAACTCCTATTGGCAAGAACCTTACAACAATAAAAGGACTTGCTGAATTAATTCAGAAAATAGCCGATAATGGAATTGTAGAAGAAAAACCATATCCTTCTGACAGAGCTGCTATTGAACCAGGACACTGCTGTTCAGATATTTCTAAAATTGCAAGAATAGGTTGGTTGCCTAAAACTAATTTAGAAACAGGATTGAAAAAAACAATTGAATTTTATTCGCAGAACAAAGAACATTATTTAAGAAATATTAAAAATATCCCTTTTGGAGATTTGAAAAGAGAATATCAATCTTTGAAAACAGAAATTGACAAGTCTATAAGTGATGTGCTTAATAAAGGGTGGTTTGTGTTAGGTGAAAATGTAGAAGAATTTGAAAAAGAATTCTCTAGTTATTGCAATAAAAAATACGGTGTTGGTGTTGGAAATGGTTTTGATGCTTTATTGCTAACACTAAAAGCTCTGGGAATAGGAAGAGGTGACGAAGTTATTACTGCTGTAAATACTGCAATTCCTACTGCAATGGCTATAAAAGCTGCAGGTGCAAAACCTGTTTTTGTTGATATTAATAGGGATTTATTAATAGATATTAATAAAATTGAAAGAGCAATTACTCCAATGACAAAAGCAATTATTCCTGTTCATTTATACGGGCAGGTTTGTGATATGAATAAGATAATTGAAATTGCAACAAAAAATAATTTAGAGGTAATTGAAGATTGCGCGCAAGCTCACGGAGCTGAATATCATAATGCAAAAGTCCCTATAAGCAGCATAGGGTGTTTTAGTTTTTATCCAAGCAAAAATTTAGGAGCTTATGGTGATGGAGGAATGGTTGTTACAAATAATAAAGAGCTTTATGAAAAATTAAAAATAATCAGAAATTACGGGCAGACAAATAAATATCTAACTGAAATTGAGGGGCATAACAGCAGGTTAGACGAATTACATGCTGCTATTTTAAGAGAAAAATTAAAAAAACTAGACTATAAAAACAGCTTAAGAAAAGAAAAAGCAACTTTATATAATTCACTTCTATCAGGGCAAGTAGAATTAATACAGAATAATTATAATATAAAAAATGTTTGCCATCTTTATGTTATAATGCATAAAAAAAGAGAAGCACTTATGGATTACTTAAAAGAAAAAGGAATAGGAACAGCAATCCACTATCCTATACCACTGCACTTACAGCCAACATTTAGATACCTAGGATATAACCCGGGAGATTTTCCTATTGCAGAAAACTCAAGCAAAGAAATCATAAGTCTGCCTATGTTCCCTGAACTAAAAGATGAAGAAATAAAATTTATCTGCAAGACAATTAAAGAATTTAATGAATTAACTAATTAATTTCTGGTTCTTATAAATAACAAAAGCAACTTGTGTCCTTTCTTTATCAAAGAAATATCCGTTAATTGGAATCCATATATCTTGATTTTCAGAAAGATATTCATTAATATATGTTGCTTGAGGGGTAAATGCATGAATTACTAAATAATCTGCTTTTGCAATTTCTCCAGAATCTGATTTATTTGCTGGTATTGGGAGATAATTAAATTCAGAATAATAAACAGCATATGGTTCTATCCCTGTTCCTGCAACAGTAATGTTTTTACTCTCAATACTAGCCAACCATTCAAATCCCTCTCTTATTTCTTTAAAACTATCTTTTCTTTCTTTTATTAAATAATCTGCGGATTTTAGTTGAAAATAAGCTCCAAAAAGTAAAATTGCAATAATTAATAAAATTGCAATAAATTTATTATATTTTTTAATAGAATCACATACAAAACCCAAGCCAAAACCTGCAACAACTGCCATAGTGATTGTTGTAGGAAACATCCATCTGTCTTCACAAGCTCTTAAATAGAATATGAAAAATAAACTAATAAACATAATCAATAACAAGAGAATAAGGTGATTCTGAAGTTTTTTATTTTTATGAATAAAATTATATCCTGCAACTAACTCAAAAAGCATAAGTCCTAAACCAAGTACAAAAAATACAAAAAATGTGTTCTGAAGGAAATAATGTGGAAAAGTTACCGGAGTCCAATCAAATGGGCTTGGGCCTGTTCCTGCTTTTGCCCCAGGAGACTTTAAATATTGCCCTCCAAGTAATGCAGGGAAAATATTATCAAAATAAACAAAGTTTAGAATAAAGAAAATTAGTATTGGCAGTATTCCTAAAATCCCTGCAATCCAAAATTTTTTATTTGCTAATAATAAATTTTTGTTTAATATTAAAACTATAAGGTAAACAAAAAAAGTGGCTCCAATCGGGTATCTTGTTAAAGTAGCTAAGCTAAGCAAGAATAAAGATATAAATAAGTATTTCATATCTAATTTTTCTTTATTTGCTTTTACAAAATAATAGATGCTAAAAAATAAAAGGGGGAGTGCGGGCAAATCTGCTAAAAATCTATATGTATAAAAAAGATGCATCCAGAGAACTGAAAAAATTACTGCTGAAATCAGCCCAACTTTTTTATTATACATTTCCTTACCTACAAGATAAACTGCAAATATTGTGATTGTCGATGGAATAAGTTCTAATAAAAAGTTAACTCCAGTTTCATTTACCCCAAGCATAACAAAAAGAGACCAAACTAATGGGAATAAAAGCGGGCGTATAACAGATTCTCCAAGAACCAATGTAGTGTTGTCCCATCTGTGAAATGCAAAATTTTTTGCTAAAGCTCCGTAGCATGCAGAATCCCACCATAAAGCCTGTCCATTAACCATAAAAAAATAGTATAGTCTAATTGCAAATGCAAATGCTAAAATTCCCACCAAGGTTAAATTATATGGATCTTTAAGCCATTTTGCTATCTTGCCCTTTTTTTCTTCAATTAAATTTTCCCCTGTTTTCTCACTTTCTTCTTTAATTTCTTGCATAAAAATACTAGGTTAAAGGGTATTTATTTGTTTTGATTATAGATTATGAACATCATAAAGAACATTATCATATAAATGATGTCTAATTGCTGTAGATAATACAGATGTATCTAACTGGGTTTTGTCCTGAGAATAATCTAAAACTTTTTTTAGCGCAAGTTCTCCTTTAGGAATGCATGAAAAATAAGTCTTTAATGTTGATAAATCTTTTATTACATTTGCAGAGTGCAATGTTAAATTATTTGTGGTTGCAGAAAGTGAAACTTCAACACTTGTTTTATCTTTGCAAAATTTAACTGCTGGGTTTTCATTTGGTAAAGAGTTTAAATGTGGGGTTATATGTTTATCAAAAGAATCATACTTGGGCAAATCAGAATCTGAAAGGATTTTTCTTGCTAATTTGTGCCCATCAGGAACATTTGCAAAAAATGAAAAATGGTCTCTTAAAAACTGGAGTTTAGTTCTGTAATTTTCTAATTCTTCTTTATTCATCCATAAGTTAGGATTACTTAATGAAAGTGTTGGGCCGACCCATTTTTTAGGGAATTGCAAAACAGAGCGTTCAAAAAATGTGTCTGGAACATCATTATTAACTCCGGTATAAAATCCGTGCTTATGGCAGTAATTTCCAATTTTTGTACCTCTATATGGCGCGAAAATAGATGCCCATGCCATTGTTGGCAGTTCTGTTTTTTCTTTTAATTTGCAGTTTAATTCTAATGTTTCTAAATCTGCATCTATTCCAACAGGGGTTGGTTCTGAAGTAGCTCCATATGGAAGTCCGAGCATTTGCTCTGTTCTAACTCTTAAATTTAATTTATTTAAAAAATCAAAAACATTAAACATTAGTTCATTAGGCATATATCTGTTTAGCACTTCTGTTCTTACTATAGGATTTGAAGATTCAATTGCAAAAGTCATTCCAGTACATCCACATTCTTTCATTAACTCAATTCTTTCCTTGCAAATAGGATTTTCTGGATTTGCAAATTCAAACCTCATCTGCGCATGAAATGGCAATCCAACAGAAGGATATTTTTTTGCAAATTCTCTCATCCAGTTAATACTAACTCCAAATAAATCGTCCTGAAAATAAATCATTTTTGTTTTTGGAGAAACTTTCCGAATATTCTCAACTTCAGCAATAATATCGTCTACTGCTCTAACCGAAGTGGGAAATAGTCTTTGTGACGGGCCTAGAGATTTTTCCATGCACTTTACATGATGAGATTCTAAATCAGAACTAATATCTGAAAGTTTGCTGCTGTTATAACAATAAGTGCATGAAAAAGGACATCCTGTCTGGGTAATAATGCTTTTTATTTCACTATTGTTGTGTTTGTCTGAATAATTATAAAAGGCAGTTCTGTCTGGAATTGGAAATTTCTCTTGTTTTTCTAATGGCAAGACTCCTTTATTTGCTTCTCCTCTTAAAATTTTCCTAAATGCATTAAGCCCTTCACTAAGAACAATATAATCTGCATGCTTTTCACATTCTTTTGGAAAATAAGTTGGGTGCGGGCCACCTAAAATAGTTTGTATATTTGGAAATGTTATTTTTAAGTGAGATAAATATTTGAATGTCTGCAAATGATTTCCAGTATAAAGTGTAAATCCAATTAGTGAAGGATTAAATTCTAATATTTCTCTATCAAGAGAATTAAAATCCTGACTCTTAACTAAAACTATTTTTGACTCCCATGCTTCTTCTTTTGCAACTCCTGCTAAGTGCAATAAACCTAGGGGTTCTATAGGAGACTCTTTTGCAATTAATAATACTCTTTTATTCCTCTTTTCATCCATTAGGATTAGTGTAAAAGTTAGCTTAAAAGCATTATGTATTTGAGATGAATATAATTTACTTAGAATATAAAAATATATATAATTATTCTTTTTTATAAAACAATGAACAATAAAATAAGAACATTATCAGAATTAAAGGAAATATTAAGAAGAGAAAAAGAAAACGGCAAGATAATTGTAACTACAAACGGCAGTTTTGATTTAATGCACTCTGCTCATGTTGCTCTGCTTGAAAAAGCTAAAAAAGAAGGAGATATTCTTATTGTTTTATTAAATAGTGATGCATCTATTAAAAGAAATAAAGGTGAAAAAAGGCCTATAATCCCTCAGGAAGAAAGGGCAAAAATGTTAGCAGGTTTAGCATCTGTAGATTATATAATCATTTTTGAAGAAGATAAACCTCTTAGAGTTTTAGAAGAGATAAAACCAAATAAACATGTCAAGGGAGGAACTTTTTTAGTTGGCAGGATTAATGAGGAAAGAGATTTAATCAGTAACTGGGGAGGGGAATTTAAGCACTTTGAATTAGAATCTGGTTTCTCAACAACTGAAATAATAGAAACTATCTTGCAAAGATATGGGAATTCTTCTTTATTATAATAATCTTTAAATAATAGATAATTAAATTAATTTTATGCAACAAGTATACTTATTTAGAAAAAGTGACAGAGAATGTGTAGTTTGTTCTTCTGATATGCCTATTAAAACTTCAGTAGAAGGAAAAAGAGAGGGATTATTTTATTGCCAAGAAGAAAAATTTGGAGAATATTACCCTGTTTTATGTCAAGAAGAAAATTGTCGTGCTAAAGTTGCAACTTTGGTTATGGATCTTGATGACTTTGAACCAGTTATGTTAGACTGTGGCAGGGAATTTGGAAGAGAATTAGCTAATAGAAGAAAATGTAATTTTATTGATTTATCAGAATCTAGAAGTGAAGATTAATCTCTTAAAGCGTCTAAGACTTCTTTTACTGAAATACTATTGACTAAATCCTTGTCATATTGGTCCATTTTTTCAGGGAAAAAATCCTTTAACATTGGAGAAACTATTTTTTTTAACAATCCATATCCCTCTATTTCATGTGGAGGTGTGCAGAAAAATAATCCTATTGTTGGTTTATTTAAAGCTAAAGAAGTATGCAGTGCTAAACTATCTGCAGAAATAACTTTATCGCAAATATCAACAAGTGCAAAGAAATTTTTTAGAGAATCTCTTGTATCTGTTTTGTAAACTTTAATTCCTTTTATTTTTAATCTACTTGATAAATTCTCAATTGCTTCTTGTTCTTCAGGGCCCCAAATTAAAACAATCTCATAACCTTTTTTTCTTGCTTCTGGAACAAACTCTTCTAATTTTTCTAGTGCCCATGCTTTTGAAGGCCATCTTGGAGAGCTTCCGATATTAATTCCTAATAATCTCTTGCCTTTAAGGTTGTTTTTTTCTAAAAAATCATGTGCAAATTTTCTTGCACTTTCATTATTAAAAAGTTTGATTTTTTGTTTTTTATATTTTAATTTAAGTGCTTCAAAAATCATTTCCTGATATGTTTTCCTGTTTGATTTTTTTAATTCATCATCAAAAATAGTATTAAGGTAGTATTCTGCTTCTGGGTTAAAACTAGCTGGGAAACCATCCATATAATAGTAACCGTATTTTTCTTTTGCTTTTATTTTAGATGAAAGTTGTGTAGCTGTTTCATCAATATCTACACTATAAAGTATATCAAATTCTTTGTTAACTTCGCACGGAATTGTTAGTATTTCGTTAATATTTTTATTTCCTTCGAGTATCTCCCTGCACATTGGTTTAGTAATCCAAGTTACACTACTATTAGGATATTTTTCTTTAATTGCTTCTATTATCGGAATAGTCCGCACTACGTCCCCAATTGCCCCGAGTTTGAGTATGCAGATTTCCATTTAAAACTTAAATCCGAAATATATATATATATATATATCTTTTCTTTAACTCTTATAACTTAAGTTTTTAAGTTGAACATTGAATGAAAGGGGGTTGATAAAATGAAAGATAATAAACAAATTTGGACTATTATCGGGATAACTGTTATTGTCGCATTGGTTGTTTCTTTAGGAGTTGCCGGCATAACTGGTAATGTTATAAAAGTTCGCCAATCATTAGTTGGAACTCAAGTTTATACTAAGGCAGAGGTTGATAGTGCGTTATCCCGACTCAATTCTCAGCTTAGATATGGCACTGATGGCATAACTTATGATATGCTTATTCGATTGGATAAATGTGTTGTTATTAAAGATGAACAGGCTAATGGGGTTGTGTCATGTGATGCTATTTGCAAAAATAATGGTGAGGGCATGATTTGTGTTGATGCGGATTATCAAGGAAATTTAAGACCTTGCTCAGACTCGGCTGGAAGTGTAAACACAGATAGATTCTGTAAATGTTGTGGGCTGTAGTTAAGTTTATTATTAATTTTCTCTTTTTCTTTCTTTTTTATTTAATCTAATCATAAATATTCTTTCTATGCCCAATTCTTAGAACTATAATCCTATTCATAGAAATAACAACATCACAAGGCAATTTTAATATTTTGTAATTTCTTTAGAAATTTCTCTGCATTCTTTTCAATTTGAATGGAATACATTTTATCTAAGGGTAATTCCTAATTCTTTAGCAACTTGTTCAATAGGTTTTACTTTTCCTCTTTCAACATTTTCCAAAGCAGTTTTAATATCTTCAATTTCTCCTTCACTTAAAATTTGTATAGTTATTTTATCCATATTATATAGTGACTATAACTAATATATAAACAATTCCATTGACTTAAAAAATAAGCTGATAATCTTTAACAAAACTTATATATTCTTAATCTCTTCTTTGATAACAGAAGTGACATTTGGGATAATCTTCGGGAAATGTTCCTTCTTTTAACATTTTTCTTAATCTTGCAGTTTCAATGCTAGAATCTATATATTCTTCTGCTCCACAAGAACAGGGGTTGTTTTCACAATGTACACAATAAAAATAAGGTTCTTCCATTAGCAACAGATACTTCTCTACATTAAAAATATTTATATATTAAGCCCAATAATTAAAATTATGAAAATATACATAGCCGGCAAGTTATGCAGTGAAAATGAAAAAGAAATGCTTGAGAAAATAGCAGAGCTATGTGAAGAACTAGGATTTAAAACATTTCTTCCACACAGAGATGTTGGCATATGCAAAGACATAAAAGATGTTAAAAGAATTTTTGAATCAGATATAATTAAAGGTTTTAAAGATGTTAAATTAGTTGTTGCTCTTCTTGATGGTTTGCATGTTGGTGCAGGAACAGCTTGGGAATTAGGATATGCTTATGCTCATAAAATTCCTGCTATTGGATTAAAAACAGATGAATCAGTTAAAGATTCTTTAGATTCTTTAAGTGCAATTCTCATAGGAAGCATGAAAATAGTTAATAGTTTTGAAGAATTAGAAAGAGAATTAAGGAAATTTAAATAGAGTAACGCTCGCTTCGCTCGCTTTGGGTTAAAAATATTACAATGCTCCGAAACCAGCTCTGCTAGGTTTCTCCGCTTATACTTATTTAATGCCGGTAAAATCTATGTTGGTTCTACTGATACTTACACCTCAATCCATATGATTGTTTATTAGCATTAACTCTGGTTCTTAGCGAAAAACTTAGCTATGCCTGTTTTGAGCAGTTAGAATAATCTTATATCCTAGCCATCAATCTTGTCTTCCATTTTTGAGCTTTCTACTGGGTTGTCTCTCCAGGCAGGATTAAACACTTTCTTGCTGTGCATTTCTTTGAATGAGCGGTAATAAATGTATAATCGTGCAAAATATAACTGCAATAACCAGTAAGCTTGTTTTAAATTTCTTGGCTGTTTTAGTGTAAAAAACAAACCTTCTTTAATTTCATTGAAAAAACTCTTTGTTCTTGGCATATCGGGAGCAATCTTGCTTATATTTTCATGAGCTTTAATAACTCTGATTCTCTGATTTAGCCAATCTTTCCAGTTGTCGGGGTATTTAATAAAGACTTTTGCTTCTGGAACATAACCTATTTTATATCCTGCTTTCCAAACTAAATAAGGTATAATGCAGTCTTCTGGAACATCTTCTGGAATTTCTTTAACAATGCTATTTCTTATTGCGAATAAATATCCTGATGTCTGAAAAAATTCTCCTTCTTTGCTAAGTCTGTTGCGGACTTTATCAACACCTTTGAAAAGAACTTTTGCCCAAAAACCATATTTAGTATCTGGAGAGTCAATTGCAACTGGCTGTCCAGTTATGCATCCTATTTTCTCGTCCTTAAATGTATTTATTATTTCTTTCAGTGCATTATCAGAAACATAAACATCTCCATCTGTGAATATAATTAAATCATTTTTATTGTCAGAATAAAGCATTTCAAACAGCATATTAAGTGCAAAAGATTTTCCTTCGCCAGGGTCGGGAATAAAGTCAAATCTTTTATCAGATATTTCTTTTCTTAAAAATTCTTCAACTTCTGGAAATGGGTCTACAACAATAACTTTCAAATCTTTGCTTTTTGACTGTTTTAGAAATGTTTCAACTGCTTTTTTAGTTGCTTTTGGTTCATTATAAGAAGTAATTATAATGGTTATCATTATATAAAAAGCCAGTAATATCTTTAAATAGTTTTTGCAATCAATATAAGTTAATCATAAATCTTCTTTCTATGCCCAACCTCAATAACAAAGATTATTTTTCGTATGTCATCTATACTAAGGATTGCTCTGTGTTCACCTATCCGGGCAATAAAATAATTTGTCCCTTCTTTTCTTTTTATAAAATGGTAAGGCCTAATTTTTATTCTTTCCATAACATTTACAATTCTAAATTGAACATTTTTTTCAAGTTTATTAAACTGCTTCTCTGCTGTTTCTGAAAATTCGACAGAATACATTTTACCTCATTTTTTTCTTGATATTCTCAAGAGAAATTGTCTTTCCTGCTTTTATTTCTTTTTCAGAAACTGCAATATTATGTTTTGTTTCTTCTGAAAATTCAAGTCTATCCTCTATTAAATCCCACACTATGCTTTCATAACTTTCTTTTTCGTGCATTTTCATTTCAGCGAGTTTGTTAAGCAACTCTCTGCTTATCTGTATTGTGGTTTCCATAGTAGATTATATAGTCGTTATATATTTATAAATGTTTTGTTTTTGGGTTAAGTAATCGTGGCGTAACTAAATCCATTTTTACAATGTTTAACCCAGCATCTTAGTAAAAGAGTCTCTAGCAGAATTAGTTTTTTCATTGTTTAATTCGCTTGTTAATAACTTCATCTTAACTAAAAAATCTTCAGATTTCAATACCATTTCGTTGCAAGATTCTTTTGTTACTTTAACTATTTGCTGAGTTTCCACATAATATTGTTTATCTAATCTTTCTCCTTTAGCCCAAGAAATTGTTCTTACTAAATCCTTCTTGTCAAACAACTTATCTAATAAAATTATTGATGCAGAATGATTTTCAGACTTAATCCCAACCTTAAATAATAAAGCAAGAAGCGAATTATACATACAATAATAAGCTTCGGAAGTAGAGTTTTCATAAATTTTACTTGAAAACAGTATTTTTGCTGACTTTAGGCAGTTCTCTGCTTTTATCAAATAAGAAGATTTCATATCTTCTGAAGATTCAACCAGCTCAATTACTCCTTTTCTCTTAAGTTTCTTTAAAAAAATCAAATCTTTCATAAAACTCCTCCAACCCCCTTATTATTATATGATTTTTAATAATTTCCTTAATTAACAAAGATTTGGCATCAAATTTTCCTATCTTTACATTTAATTTAGAGTTTATCTCTTTTACTTTGTTCCTTAAACTATTGTTGTTTGTTTCTAAATAAATATCAATATCGCTATCCTGTTTAGGAATGGCTTTTGCATAACTTCCAAATAAAATTATCATTCCTTTTGGAAAACCTTTCTTAATATCATCAAAGATTACAGACAATTCCGGATGCTTTCTTAATAATATATTTAATTTATAAATTTCTGCAGAATAAATATAATTTTTAGATTTTAGATTATTTTTAATAAAAAATACTTTATTCTTTCCTTCCCTTTTATAATCTAAAATATTCTCTTTAACTAATTCGTTAATCTTCCTTAAGATTGTGGAGTGAGATTCGTCAAGTATTCTAGCTATTTCTCTCAAATGAGCTTTATTCTTTAATAAAACTAAGATTATCTCTAAATCTATATTGTTCTTATTTTGAACCATATGTACCGTTTATGAACCAACACTATTTAAATGTTTCTTTTCTGTTTAGGAAAACGCCAAATATTTAAATCACTTCAAAAGGATATTCTGAAGGGCGGATAATTGCCATTTTTTCACTGCCGCTTGTTAATTCAAGTCTTACTTTAGAGCTGCCTTGCTTGCCAATGTCTGATTTCTCAATTCCAGAAATTTCCCAGATTTTATCAAGAATTTTAATTTTATCTCCTTTAGCTAACTCTGATGCTTTCTTTTTCATTAAGAATAAAAGAAGTATATATTTATAAGATTAATTGTTGCAGAAACTACTTGTTAAACTAACTTCCCTGACTTGCCAACTCATCTAATAATCCAAAGCACTGCATTCTTGAATCTGGGTCTGTGATTTGTTCACAATAAGTTTTGTCATTTCTTAAAATAGCATTGCACATACTTTTAAGCTCTCCTTCAGAAACATACTGATCGCATATTGCAGGGTCAAATGCATCTAAGTTTTCTATATGTGAAGAAAGAGCTATAAAGATGCAGAAGTCTCTTACATAACTTTGTTCTGCAAGACAGAAATTCATTGCTTCCTGAGGATTAAGAGTATTCGCAGCATTAATAGCTGGCATGAATACTGTTATAATCGCAACTGCGGCAATAATATATCCGATTGTAACAACAACTCCGATTACAATTCCTGCAATTGCAAAACCTTTTCCTTTTAATGATTTATTTTTAGAAATTTTAAATAAAGCAACTATCCCTAAAATAATTGCTACAACAGATAAAAGAGGTATGAAAAATATTAAACTCAATACTAAAGACGATATTGCTAAAGCAGATGTTTGTTTAGCCTCTTTTTTTACTGCCCCTTTCTTCATTAACAATAAAGTAGAATTTGCTTTAAAAAGGTTTTTATATAGCTCATTATTAGCGAAAAAATGAAAAAAGCAATAATTTTATGCTCTGGAGGATTGGACAGTGTAGTAACTGCTCACTATGTTAAAAAGTCTCTAAAATATGACGATTTAATTATATTATTTTTTAATTATAATCAGAGAACATTAAAGCAGGAAAGAGAGAAATCAATAATATGCTCTAAGGAAATAGGCGCAGAATTCAAAGAAATTAAACTTCCAGAATTAGCAGAGATTTCAACATCTTTAATAAATAGCAATAAAAAAGCTAAAAAGATTAAAAGAGAAGAATTAAAAGATACAAAGCAGGAATCTCAAAATTATTATGTTCCGTGCAGAAATTCTGTTTTTTTAATTTATGCTTTAGCAGTTGCAGAAGCTGAACAAATTAAAAATAATAAAATATATGATATTTTTACAGGATTTAAAAATGAAGGTAAAGAAGCATACCCTGATACAACTCCAGAATTTGTTGAAGAAATGAACAAACTAAGAAAAATTTCAACATCTGTTAAAGGAGGAATTATAGCTCCTTTAATTAAAAAAGACAAAGAAGACATAATTAAGTTAGGTACTAAATTAGGAATTAATTTTAAAAACACTTATAGCTGTTATATTGGTGGAAGTAACCTGCATTGTGGATATTGCTTATCATGTAGGTTAAGGCAAGAGGGTTTTTACTGGGCAAATATAGCAGACTCTACAGAATATAAAGAAAAAATGAAGGATTTTAGGAAAGCTTAGGAATAGGGTTAATTATGCCATAATCTGCCTAACTTTATGCGAGTTGAGCGGTAAGTTAAGTATCGTAGAAAAGTTTGATTTAGCATTATTATAAGCGAGTGCAGCGAGCGGGATTAATAACTCTCTACTTAAAAATTTATTAAACAAACAAACCCTCTAAAGTTTTAATTACTAAACTCCACTTAAACCTCTCAACTGATTTTTTAGCATTTATATTAGCCTGTCTGTTTGATTTTAAGGCAAGATTAATCTTATCTGCTAAATCTTTAGAATTATTATTTTCAAATAAAAATCCGTTTTTTCCATTTTCAATTAAATCTCTTGTTCCTTCGCAGTCAGTTGCAACAGGAATTTTTCCACGTGCCATTGCTTCAATTAGTGCCTGAGGCATTGCTTCTCGTTTGCTTGGCAAAACAAATATTTTGCAAGAATCTACTTTTCTTATTTTATTTTTTAAATCCCAAATAGATGGGGAAAATTTTACATTACTTAACTGATTTTGTTTTACTAGAAGTTTTAACTCTTTAAGGTAATTTTCATCTGCAGGGCCTACAATTTCCAAATTATATTGTTTATCTATGTACGGCATTGCTTTAATCAAAACTTCTAGGTTTTTAATTGGAGAAATCCTTCCTAAAAATAAAATCTTATTTTCTTCTTTACTTTGAGATTGTGTGAAAAATTCATCTGGGATGCCGTTTGGAATATATACAATTTTTTCCTCTTTTGCTCCAATTTCCAAAAGATATGGAACTTCCCATTTTGAAATTGCAATTATTTTATCAAATTGGTTTATTTTTCTTGAAGCTACAAATCTGTCATAAAATCTAACTAAATATTTAGAAACAAAACTCCTTGTAGAATCTCCTGGTACAAATGGAGCATGTGTAACTAAAAATACTTTGCAATGAATCTTCTTTGCAATTTTAAGCGCAGTCGTCGTATGCAAATGCCTATAAACATGGGCAATAATTATATCAGGTTTGTAATCAAGAGCTACTTTTTTATAATTCCAGTACATACCACTTTCACCTGCGATTTTTATAAATGGGAATCTACGAATTTCAACATCTCCTATTTTATCGGGGGTTTTTGCAATTTCATCTGAATCTTTAACAGCATTTGAAGAAAATACTTTAACTTGGTGGTTTCGAGAAAGCAACTGAGATTCCTGCTTAACTCTCTGCCACACCCCGCAGCTTCCTGCTGAAAAATGGCATAATTCTAATATTTTTAGTTTTTTCATCTAAAATATGAGTTTAGCACAAATAAAAACATTTATATTACTCATTTAACAGGCAAAATAATGATAGTTAAGATATTAGGGGGGTTTGACATTGTTGCCGCACTAGTTATTTTCTTTAGTTATTTTAATTTTATACCTGAAAAATTAATATTATTTATAGCACTTATTTTGCTTGCAAAGGGTATTTTTTTCCTTATTTCAAAAGATATTGCAAGTGCAATAGATGTAGTAATTGCAATAGTATTAATTTCTTCGACACAAATACATATCCCATATGCAATAACTGCATTAATGGCATTTTTCCTTATTCAAAAAGGATTTTTCAGCTGGCTAGCTTAAAAGTTGAGAGTATTTTTTAGTCATTTCTCTTAAATCAAATAACTCTTCAGCTGTTTTTCTTGAGTTTTTAGCATATATTTTTTTTGTAAAAAGCTCTTCTAAATCTTTTGATTTTAGATTGTCAGATATAATACCGGTTTTGTATTTTTTTATTATTTCAGATAAACCTTTTCTATTATTCGTTATAATTGCACAACCAGAAGCTAATCCTTCAATTGCACTTAAAGGCATATCTGGGCCTTCTTCATATAAAATAGGAATAACCTTGCATTTAGACATTATTTCAGATAATTCTTTATCAGGGAGAATTTTGTTTACAATTGTACAACTTTTTAATTTTTGTTTTTCCAAAAACTCATAAGCTTCCTGACTTCTTGTTATGAAGATAGATTCTAACTTTGGATTATTTTTTAAAAATTCTATTATTTTGCTAATGCCTCTTTTTTCAAAGTCTGCTAATTTATAAGGAATACTAGGGATTAACAATATATCTTGCTTGTTTTTTGGTTTGAAAATCGACAAATCAACTGCTGGGTAAATTAACACTATATTTTTATCTGGAAATTTTTCTTTAATGAATTTATACATTTTATCACTCTGGCAAATAATTACATCGCAAAACTTTAGGGAGTGATAATCTGTATGATAATCTGAGATTATTGTAAAAAATATCTCATATTTTAAAAGTTTAAGTAATTTAAAAAGAAGATAGTGATATTTTGAGCCTGCTGTCCAGAAAGTTGCAATTTTATCATATTTTTTAAATCTCAGATAAGAAAGAGAGATAGGAATTGCCAATGCCTGATATAAGAATCTTATTTTTCTTATTTTTGAGGCTCTGTGAATTACAAAAACTTCTTTTTCAGAAGTTAATTCTTTAACATTTTGCACAGATACAATCAGAGAATCTGAAAAATACTTAGCTAAATTCCTTGTAATTTTTGAAGCTAATTCAGAAGGGGAATTATGCAAATCTGTTCCAAAAAATATGGTTTTTCCCATATTAAAATATAAAGTCTTGGTTATTTAAATTAATCGCAAAAAGCAGAATAACAAATCTTAAAAATTGACTTAATCTTAATATAAAATGAATATCTTGGAACAAATTTTTAGTGGGTTTAATAAACAAGAAATAAACTACTGTATTATTAGAAAATATGATTATCTGCCTTTTACTCCGATAGGAGACGTAGATATTGCTGTTAAAAGCCAAAATTTTGAAAAACTAATTGGGATAATTAAAAATCTCGGGTTTATTTTCTATCCTTACACAGAGCCGCATTATTTCTGGTTTTATTATGATTCTGAAATAGGGCTTGTTAAACTTGACATAATTAAGCTAAAAGAAATGCCAGAAACAATAAAATTCAAGGGGTTCTATATTTTAAAGAATATTCAAGATATACGGCTTAAAAAATCCTTATTTAAAAAAATAAAAACAAATTTGCAGAGAAGATTATATTATTTAGGAAAGGGCAAATTAATTGCTTTTATTGGGCCTGATGGAAGCGGGAAATCAACACTTACTAAAAAAGTGTATGAGTCGTTGGAAGGATTTCAGATAAAAAAGGAAATAAGGTATTTTGGGACTAAAAAAGGGGGGAAATTTTACAGGATAATTGATTTATCTCTAAAAATAATCAAGACATATATAGACTTATTTTTAGGAAGAATGATACTTGCAGACAGGTATGTTTACTTAACATTTAGGAATAATAAAAGAATGAATAAGTTAGTTAGGGCAATAGCTCCAAAACCTAACAAAATTTATATTCTTAAAGTTCCTTCAGATATAATATTAAAAAGAAAAAAAGAACTTACAAGATATGAAATAAAAGGGCTTTATATGTGGTTCAAGAATATTAAGGATGCAGAAACAATAGATACTTCAAGATCTCCTAAAAAAAGTGCAGATTTTGTTGCAAAAGAAATATTAAACTTATACAAAAATGGCTAAATTAAAATTTTGCTTAATAATAGATACTGAAGATTTGCTTATGTTTAATCAGTACCATCCAAGATGGAGATTATTTGATAAGCTTAAATTTAAACTCAACTATTTAGTCAGAAATTTAAGGTATGATAAAAATGGTTTTCAAAAAATATATGAATTAATTTTAAGTGAAAAATTCCCAGTTTCATTCATGCTGGTGGGAAGCAAATTTAAACCCATTTCAAATGAAAAGTTTATTGACTGGGGGTATCATAGTTATAGCCATAAAAGACTTACTACACTTAGTGATGGAGAATTAAATAAAGAGATAAAAAATATCTATAAAAGTGTAAGTTTTTCTGCGCCAATGTGGATGATTGAACCAGATAAAAATCCTAGCAGAATATTCAAAGAATTAGAAAAACAGGGGTATAAAATTGCAACATATAGGGGAAGTGATAAAGATATAATTGAAAAAACACATTATTACAGAATTGCGCCTGTTGTAAAAAAGTATGGGATGAAACTTGTTTATTCAAGTGCAAGTTTCCACGGAGGATTTTCAAAAGATAAAATAGACAGAATAAAAAACCAAATATTGCAGAATTCTAACAAAGAGGGGGTTTATTGTTTGGCAACACATGATTTTGCAAATAAAGATATGAAGAATATTACGGATATAATAAACTTTGTAAAAAAACTTGAACAAGAAGGTAAAATCGAAATAACTAATCTAAAGGAGTTGGCAAATAACCATGAAAGATAGCAGTGCAACAGTTATAGTTGAATTAAAAGGAAAGTCAGAAAAAGAAGTCTTAGAAAGAATAGACAGGTCAAGAAGGAAAAATATTAATAAAGCTGAGAGAGAAGGACTGACATTCAATAAAGAATTTTCTGAATCAGATATAAAAAAAGCATATGAAATTTACGCAAATGTATGGAAAGATGGGGGAATTACCCCAAAAAATTATGATGAATGGAAAAAATTAATAGACAGCAAAGATTATCAGCTTTTTATTCTAAAACTTAAAGGCAAGATTATTGGCTCTGCATTAATACAAAAAATAACAAAAAAATTTTTTAATTTAGATAGTGATGAAAAAGGAATAAGATTCAGAGCCTTTTCAAGTGATAAAGAATATAATGATTATCGTCCAAATGACTTCTTATATTGGAAATGCATTAAATATGCAATAGATAATAAATTGGATTTTGTTGATTTAGGAGGGTGGCAGATAAATGCACGCGGGCACTTAGAGGGGGTAAACAGGTTTAAAATGCAATGGGGAGGGAATATATTACATTATCAAAAAGATTATCCAATACTAAAAGCAATTGGAAGGAAGCTAATAAAAAAGTCGAGTTTTTTCTGGTGGTTGAATAAAAAAATAAAGGGTGAGCAAGTAGTTTAAATATAATTCACAAGAACTTTTGATATTTTTTCTGCTTTATTTTTAATTTGTTTCTTTGACAATTTAGGATTTATTAAAATATTTATTATTTTCTTTGAAACCACATTTGCATTAGGACAATTTCTAAGTGGATGTTTTTTTAATAACAATTCACTTGTAGACAATGGTTCTATCCACCTCTTATTACAGCTAATTCCTTGCTTTATCAGTTCTTCATATACTTTATCTTTATCTTTATCTTTTACAAAAATAGGGATAGAATAAAAGAAGTTGTTTTGTCTGATTAACTTTGGATTTAACTTGACTTTAGAATTTATTGTCTCATATAAAGAAATGGCAACTTCGCTCCTTTTGTCAATTTTCAGCTTATTTGAAGAAGTATAAAAATAATTTGTATACCAAGGTGCTGAAAGCACTTCTGTTTTTTTAGGCTCTATTTTAAAATTGGTTTTTTGTTTTATTGGCCTGAATAAAGAAATTGTTTTTGGAGCAAAAGGAATAAGTTTTATTAATCTGAATAAATCTAGATTGTTTCGTTTATATTTAATTGGATTGATAGATATCCTGCCTTTATTCTTTAAATAAGCGCTTCCTATAAAAAAACCAAGAGATTTATGGAAACTAAAAATTGCAGCATCTCCATAAGTTCCAAGCAGTTTCCCTTTATAACTTAGCCCGAGACAATAAACACAATCTTCAATAAGTATTATTTCCTTTTGTCTACAAAAATCTGCAATTTTGCCTATTTCTGGATTTGCTATACCAAATGTATGAACAATTAATACTGCTTTCAAATCTTTATTTTTTTCATAGACTCTCTTAACCTCACTTAAAGAGACATTAAGACTATCTTTAGCTAAATCTAAGGCGACAGGCTCTATATTGTTTTGAATTAAAAATGGGGCGAAAAAATTAGTGCATATGAACGATTGAATAGCTACTTTGCTTCCATGAAGATTAAAATCGTCAAAAATTGCCTGTAAAGCAGACCTGCCACTATTTGTATATAAAATTTCTCTACCAATGAATAAATTACTAAAATATTTTTTAACATTAACAAGCATAAAAAGTCAATGCTAACAATGTTTTTAAACATTGTCTCAATTTATTAAATATATGAAGTTATCTAATGAAAATATAAAAAAAATATTGATTATCAGGAACGACCATATCGGAGATTTAATTCTTTCTTCAAATATTTTTAGATATGCAAGAAAGAACTTTCCAGATGCAAAAATAACTGCATTAGTTGCTCCATCTGCAAAAGAAATTGTTGAGAAAAACAAGAATATTAATGAAGTAATAACTGCAAAATATAATCCAAAATCTTACAAAGATTTAAAGCAGTATATTAAGGCTATATTAAAGATCAGGAAAGAAAAATTTGACTATGGGATAGAAATAAGGGGCGAAACAAGAAATACACTTTCATTCTTATTCCTTGGTAAGGTAAAATTCCGTGTTGCAAATTGCAAAGATAATCTTTCAAAAAAATTAGTTGATTTTCACGGAACAAATGATTCAAAACAAAGACATGAATCTGTAAGGGGTATTGAACTATTCAGAGATAGTTTGAATCTTGGAGAAATTAATTATAAAGCAGAAGTTGCAACAGATGAAAGAGATGAGGAAAATGTAAATCTTTTTATTAAGAAAAACAAATTAAAAAAATTCATCTGTATTAATCCTGATGCAAGTCACGAAGGAAAACAATGGGATATGGAAAATTTTGACAAGATAATAAAATTTTTAAAATCAGATTATAAAGATTATAAAATTGTACTAATAGGCGCAGATAGTGAAAAACTTAATTATCTTATGACTAAAAATCCTGAGATGATTCTGCTAGAAAAGGGAAATTTAAGAGAAATCCATCTGCTTTTAAAAAAATGCTCTTTATTTTTTTGTATAGATGGGGGGGTTATGCATTTGGCATGGATTAGTGATATTCCATTAATAACCTTAATGATGAAATTTTCAATACCTTCTATAGAAAATATAAAACCTCTGAGTAAAAAATCGATTATTCTTTATGATGATGAAGACGGAATAACTATAGATGAAGCAAAAGAAAATATAAGGAAAGTACTACGATAAACTTTTTAAACTTAGTATAAGATTAACTAAAATGGCTGAAGGATTAATAAGATTAAAGACAAAAATTAAAAGAATAGCACTTATTTTAGGCTATGATATTGGAAATGGACATATATCTAGAGTAAGAATTAACCGCCCGTCAGGAATATTTGTTAAAGAATTATTCGGAAATAAGCCTTTAGTTGGAGCAGAAGTGGGGGTATATTCTGGAGAAAATTCGGAAAATTTAGTTCAGAATATTAATTTTAGCAAATTCTATGCAATTGATTCATGGGTTCCTTGGGAAGGTAGTAAAAGACAGTTAAAAGAGTTTAAAATGGCGGAAAGATTAACAAGAAAGAGATTATCAAAATATGGAAAGAAGTGTGTTATCATCAAAAAAAAGTCTGATGATGCTGTAAAAGATATCCTTGAAAAACTAGATTTTGTTTATATCGATGGGGACCACGATTATCTACCTGTTAAAAAAGATATTGAACTTTACTATAAATTACTAAAAAAAGGCGGAGTAATAGCAGGACATGATATTAATAATGGGTTGCAAGAAAATGGTGTTGCAAAAGCAGTTTCAGAATTCAGTATTAAGAATAATTTAGATTTAAGAGTTCAGGCTCCTGACTGGTGGATAGTTAAAAAATAAGGATTAATCAAAATACTTTCTTTTTTTAATAGAATCGATAAAGATACGATTAAAAATAATATCCCAAAAACTATTATTCATGCTTGAAGAAACATTGCAGATATGGGTACAATCACATGCGTGATTTTCTATTGATTTAAATAGCTTTTTAGCCTGTTCTGATTTTAGCAAAGTTTCTGGCGAATTCTCCATTAGATTTCCTATTTTTGGCTGGAGCTCGCAAATTCTAAGAGAACCATCACTTTCTAATATTAAGCTATTTACCCCAGCTGTGCATTTAAATGTCCATTTTTTACCTTCTAAAACATCTATTTGAGTTATAATTACATGCCTATCCCTTAAATTTGCATAGATTTTCTTTATCCTATTTTTATGTCTTTTTGAATTATAATATTTTCTTGTTTTATATCTTAAGGCATTTACATTTTTTAGTTCTTTAATTGTTGGCAAAGTTAAAAGTCCTTTATGCTCTCCTCTGATTAAATCAAAAAAGTGGTCATCTATATCCAAGCTCTTAACTAAATTTATTAATTCTGGAAGACTTTCTATATTTTCTTTTGTAATAACTGTATTTGTAGCAATAGAGATAAAATTATGGTGTTTCTTTTTTAAGTCTTTTAATTCTTTTATTAAAGCAATTGTTTTTCTAAAGTTGCCTTTAACTCCTCTTAGATAATCGTGACGAGATTCTATCCCATCTAAAGAACAATCTATAGCAAAATTAACATTAGGATATTTTTGCAGCACTTCATTCATATTCTTAAGAATCTTATCTCCAAGAAGCCCGTTTGTAGGTATGCTGATAAGATGAGGGTTTGTATACTTTATGATTGTGTCTATTACTTCTGGAAAATCTTCTCGTATAAATGGCTCTCCGCCAGAAAGCAATATAGAATTAACATCATAAAAATTAGACAATAGTTTCTCTATATCTTTTATACTTAAATCTTTAGATTTATTCAAATCTTTCCAGTAAAAACAATGTTTACACTGAGAGTTGCACCTAGTGGTTATGAAAAACACCAAACTTTTAATTTTATTAGTTTTAACATTTTTTATAAAATCTAGATATTTATTTTTTTTCTTATTATAATTTCTAATAAATAATGGAAAATCAACAATATCAAATAGTTCTTTATCTGAAATTTTTCTTTTGCTCTGAACAATCTTTCTTTTTTTCAATAAATCTCTAAGATTAAATAAAGTAACTAAATATGCCTTAAGTATCTCAATTCTATATTTCTTAGAAACTATCCAGTAAATAAATGTGATTAACAAAATTGGGCTATATGTTATTATTGTTTTAAGTTGAAAATTTTTAAAATAAGTTAAAAGCACATTCCTATATCCTCTAAATGTTTCTTGTTTCTTAGGCTTTTTTTTCATAGTATTGTGTCCAAGATGATATGAAACAAGTTCAGGGTTGTAAATCACTTTCCAACCACATATATTTGCACGAATACCTAAATCTGTATCTTCAGAGCCATAAAAATAGTCTGGATCAAATACCCCTATAGAATCTATCATCTCTCTTCTAATTATAAGTGTAGCACTTTTAAGATAAGCAACTCTCTTAAAAGTATTGTATTGTCCTACATCTTTTTCTCCATGCCCTCTATCTGTTGCTCCTGAGTTTTTAGCAAATATTCCTCCAGTTGCATCGATTGATTCTTCTTTAGTTAATAACTTACCTGTACAAAGCCCAACATCTTTATGAGATTCCATATAATTAACTGCTTTTTTCAACCAGTCTTTAGTAAGTGCTGCATCACTATCCATAACAACAATATATTTTGAATTAGACATAGACATACCTATATTTCTTTTTTCAGACGGGCCTTTTTTAGGAAAGTCAAAAAATTTTACTTTTGGGTAGCTCTTTCTAATAAACTCTGCTGTTCTGTCTGTTGAATCATTATCTAATAAGTAGGCATTATAACTAGTATAAGACTGACTTTTTATAGAGTCTAGACAGACACTTAGAATGTCTTGGTTATTATGTGAGACAATTATACAGTCTACTTCTGGTTTATTATCTTTCATTTTAAACTATATTTTATGTTTAATCTTTAATATGTAATTATTTAAAAATCTATTTAAAATTTTTAATTTGCTGAAATAGTTTGTTTTTTAAAATTAAAATCAAATAATAGTTTGAATAGTTTAAAATCTTCTCTATTTATACCTCTAAAGATTAACATTGATAAGATATAAACAAAAAATCCTGTAGTAACAAGTAGGATTCCTGTAAATAAGTTTATATCATTTAATAGGTTTTTAATAAATAACAAAGAAAGCACCATAATTATGCTTGAAAGTATTGGTTTTATCATCAAACTAAGGTCTACTTTTATATTTAGCTTATTTTTAGCAAAAATATAAAGCCCGATACTATAAATAATCCAGCTTATCATTGTTGCTATTGCTACTCCTGTAGCTGCAAGATTAGGAGAGAACAATAAGAAATATTTAATCAAAAGATAATTTAATAAGATATTTAATGCCATAACAAATAAAGATGCGGATAAAAAGAGGTTATTTTTCTCTCTTGTAGAAAATAAGCTGATAAAAAGCGTCACTTGAACAGACAATATAATTAACATAGACAAAAAATAAAGTGGCAATGTTGATTCTAGGTACGATCTACCATAAAGTAGAAATAAAAAGTAGTTTCCAAGAGCAGCTATCCCAAATGCAGAGGGAACACTAACTATCATTGTATACTTAAACACACGATTAAATGCATGTTCTAAATTTTCTTTTTTTACCTGTACAAAAATAGGGATTAAAACACTGCTAAATGCTAAAAGTCCAGAGATGCTTGAAACAATATTAAATGCAGCTCTATAAATCCCTATTGCTTCTGTTCCTGGAACAAAAATTCCTAGCATAATTGTGTCTATGTTCCCCAAAAACATAAAAGAGAAAAAACCTAAAGTAGAATACATAAAAAAATTAAATACTCTTTTTTTATCTTCTTGTTTTGCTGGTTCTTTATTTTTGAAAATCTCTGGAAAAAGTCGATAATTATTATATACACTAAAACTTAGAGTGATAAAAGTAGAGATTATAAGAACTAAAAAAACATGGAAAACATTCAAATTCTTTACAAGTAATAAAGAAATTATAAGAACTAATCCAATTCTTAGCACTTGAGAGATACTTTCTTTTGCAACAACATATTCAGATTTTTTAACTGCATAAAAAAATGCAGTAAAAAATCCTTCTAAGGAGAGTATGAAAATATAAACTGATGCTAAAACCAATGGGAAAAATGCCTGTGGCTTTTTAAAAATATATTCAGAAAGGGGGTATGAAATAATAAGAAGAAGCAAAGAAGTTACTAAAACTAAAATAAACTTTAGTTTTAATATTGTATGGAAGTAATTTTTTTTAAGTAATTTTTTACTTTTCAAAGATTCAGGGATATATCTTACAAGTGTCTCATTAATCCCAGTACTAGAAAAAAACATGAAGGTTAGAGCAATTGATAATACTAGGTTATATAATCCAAAACCTTCTAATAACAGCATTCTAGCTAAAATTACTGAGAAAATTAAAGAACCTGCACGCATTACTAATGATGAAGTAAAATTCCATGCAGAACCTTTAATTGCCTGTTTTGTCAAACTTTTTTCCTCAATTGCCATATAAATTTAAGAATATGAAACTTTTTAAATAATTGTAGGCTAAAACATTGATGAAAAAGACAACTTATGTTCTAATTGGTTTTGCTTTAGTTCTGATTGGTTTTGCTATTTTTTCAACTAAACTAGGGTTTCACGATTCTTATGAATACATAACTGTATCTAAAATACTAGCAGGAGTAGATAATTTAGATGTTTTTACTACTCATTCTCTTGTTTATCCATTTATAATTTCTTTATTTTTAAAAATCTGGCCAAGTTTAACTATGATAAAACTAGTTAATGTTTTTTGGGTATTTCTTATTGGAATCGTCCTTCTTATATTTTTGAAAAATAAATTTGCATTCTTAATATTTGCAATTTCGCCACTAACTTGGTATGCGAGCATACAAACAACTCCTGCTTTGCCTGCAAGTTTTTGTTTATTATTAGCCTATCTTTTTATTAAAAATCAAAAAATAAAACATAGTTATATTTATTCGGGATTATTCCTAGGATTATCTGTTGCATTTTATACTCCTATGATGTTGTTTAGCTTTTTATTTATTTTAGTGTATTTTTGGAATGGAAGGTTCAATAATTTTGTAAATTATTTCATATTTTTTTCTATTGGAATACTCCCGGCATTAGTCCTAGATTATGTTTTATTTAATAATCCTATGTACTCGTTTATCAGATATTTTGGGGCAAATTTTGTTGTTTCAATTGCAGGAGTTAGTTCAGGAACAAGAAACCTGCAGATTTTGAACACCCCAGGAGTTTTGTTAATAATTGTTGCAATTTCTCCTTTTTTATTCAGATTACATAGATTAAAGTTTGAAGAGCATAAAAAAGATATAATATTCTTAATACTTTCTGGACTTATACTGCTTGTTCGTGCAGCAATGTTAAAATATTTCATTATAATTTCTCCAATTTTGATTTTGTTGTTAAGTCCATTATTAACTAAAAAAGAAATTAAATGGCATTGTGTGGTTTCTGTAATTTTAATAGTTATTCTTACTTTTGGTTTTTTTGGAGCAACCAAAGATAGTAAAATTCAGGAAGATTTATTAAAAATCAAGGGAGATTTTAAAACAGAATATATAATTGCAGGTCCTTATGAAGCTCCGAAAATAGCTGCTCAACTATGGGAAGACAGCCCAAAAATAGCGTGGATAGAAGATTTTGAAGCAAGCAGAGAAAACAAAACAGTATTAAAAGAATATTCTATTAAAACTAATTCAAAAATAAACCTTAGAGAAAACTTGGAAATATCTGCAAAGTTTAATCGTTTTGGAGATTATAACTACGATAATTATATTATTGTAAGTGAAAAAGAAAGCGAGTTGCCTGAAGGGCTTGAAAAAGAAAAATGCTACAGTATTCTTTGTGTATATCGTGGATAGAATTCTAAAGTTTAGAATATATAATCTTAAATAGTTATAAAAAAACCCGATATTATGAAAAAAATAATAATCACTGGTGCAGGAGGGCTAGTAGGATTATCTCTGTTGACAAAAATTGACTCTTTAAAATATCAAATAACTGCTATTGATAAAAACAAAAATAACTTAAGAATAGCTAAAAAGATAAATCCTAGAATAAAAACAATTTGCGTAGATGTTTCAAAAAATGGCAGTTGGGAAAGGGAATTTAAAGGTTGTGATGTTGTCATACAACTGCAAGCGCAGATTTCTTCTCCTTTAAGAATAGATTACATTAAAAATAACATAGAATCTGTGAAAAACATTATTAAAATATGTGAGAAGTACAAAATTAAACACCTAATACATCTAAGTTCTTCTGTAGTTATGTCTGTTGCTAGAGATGATTATAGTGAGACAAAAACTTCTGGTGAAAAACTTGTTAAAGATTCAAAATTAAAATACACTATATTTCGCCCACCACTTATGTATGGAGAATTTGACATTAAACACTTAGGATTCTTAGCCAATATTTTAGATAAAAGTCCTGTGTTTCCTGTTCCAGGAAGTGGAAAATATATTCGACAGCCCTTGTTTGTTTATGATTTAGTTGAAATAATATTAAACTGCCTTGAAGCTCCTGCTAAAAATCAGAGTTTTAATATAATTAGCAAGGAAAAGATATATTTTATAGAACTTATTAAAGAAATAGCTAGACAAAGAGGGCAAAAAAGAGTTTTTATTAATATTCCCCTACCGATATTCTCTGTTTTGTTAAAAACCTATAGTTTATTATTTAGGAAAAATCCTTATGAAAAATCCCAATTATATGCTCTAATTGCGGGAGATGTTTTTCCTGTTGAAAATTGGGAAAAAGAGTTTAATGTAATATATACTCCATTCAAACTGGGAGTTTGTAAAATGATAAAGTCTAAATATTATCCATTAAGAAAACTTATGATAAAATGAGCTCAAGAAAAAAATTAATTATTCTAGGTGCAGGGCTTTCAGGACTAGCTGCAGGAGAAGTATTATGTAAAACATTTGATGTGGAGATATATGAAAAACAAGAATATATTGGAGGATTAGCTTCAAATTTTAAATATAATGGAAGAGATATTCCAAAATATTATCACCATATAATAAAAAGCAACAAAACAACATTAGATTACTTAAAAAAATTTGGAAATATAGATAATTTAAAATGGCAAAAGATAAAAGTTGCTATTGGGGTTAATTATAAAATAAACACAGTAAACACCCCCCTAGAACTACTAAAATTCAAATATCTAACACTATATGAAAAGTTAAGATTTGGTTTATTTGGAATATACACTGTTTATTTTATGAATCCTAACAAGATTAAACAGGGGTTAGATGCAGAAAATTGGTTGAAAAAATATTCTGGAAAAGCTGTGACTGAAAAGATGTTCTATCAATTATACAGCAGAAATAAATTTAATATTCCGTTAAACCGAATATCTGCGAAACAATTTGCAAATAGGTTGTATGAAAAAGAAATACAAGATTACTTTTCATTTCCAGAAAAAGGTTATCAAAATATGATTAATAACATAGAGAAAGAAATTATAAAAAATAATGGAAAAATATATACTAAATCAAATATTAAAGAAATTGACTTGAAGAATAAAGTAATTAAAATAGGGAATAAAAAATCAAAGTATGATATTCTAATAAATACTATTCCTTTTGAAGAGTTAATTAAAATATCTAAAAATATGCCTGAAAATTTTAAAGAGCAAATATCTAAGGTAAAATACTGTCCTGCTGTAGGAATATGTTTTGTAACCAAGAAATTTTTAATACCAAAAATATACTGGATAAATTTATTTAATGAAGATGTCCACATAATAATGCAGCATTCTATTCTTAATGATTCTTATGGCGAAAAGATAAATTGGTGTTTAAAATATGGTGGTAGTGAAAAAGATTTAAGTCTTTCAGATGAGGAAATTAAAGAAAAGTACTTTAAGGTTATTAAAAAGTATTTCCCAAATGCTGATATTTTATGGAGTAAAGTGTTTAAAACAAAATATGGAGAACCTATTTATGATATTGATTATCACAAGTATATGCCAGATTACAAAACTCTTATAGATGGGCTTTACTTTGCAGGAATTCAACTTACTTATCCAAAAATAAGAAATATGAATGTAGCTTTAAACTCAGGAATAAAAGTAGCAGATATAATCTTAAAAGATTCTGGACATCTTCTTAAAAATGCCTAAAATTCCCTGGCTCCATGCAACTCTATGAGTAACTCCTGTTCCGCCAAGATTATCTTTATTATCAAGATACCATTGATAAGATTTTATTAGTGCTTGAGAATTTGAATATTTTGGGTGCCATTTAAGTTGATTTTGAATTTTTTCAGTTGAAACAAAAGAATCTGTGTCTGCAGTTCCATAAACCCATTTATACAAAGGAGAAAGTTTCATTGCTTCAAAAATCATCAGTGCAAGTTTAATAGCTTTTGCAGGTGTACGGATTACTTTTGCTCCAGATTTTGCATAATTGCAAAGTTCAGAAACATCTTCATAAACTGTATGAAATTCTCCTGCACCTACATTAAAGGCATCATCTGAAAGTTTAGCATTGCTAACTAATGCTAAATAAATAGCATTAACTAAATCCTCCACATCTAGCAGTTGGTAATGGTTTTTTCCATTACCTACTATTGGAATTCTTGCCCCAAATTCAACCCAATCATATAAAATCTGAAAAACTCCTAGTCTTCCTGTTCCAATAAAGGTTTTTGGACGAATTATCGGAACTAATAACCCTTTTTTTCTATATTGATTACATAAATGTTCTGCAATTATTTTTGTTTCTCCATAAGGACCCACACCAACTAATTTGTCTGTTTCATAAATCGGGTGTTTCTTAGGAACTCCATAAACTGCTGTTGAAGAAATATGAACTACCCTCTCAACTTTGTTTTCTAGTGATGATTGCAAAACATTTTTTGTTCCAGAAACATTAACCTGATAGATTCTTTTTTTAGTATAAAGTGGCAAAGCTGCAGCCGCATGAACAACTAGCTCTGGTTTTTCTTTTTTAATAACCTCGTCTAGTTTTTGCTTGTTTGTTATATCAAGAACATAAAACTTTGTGTTTTTCGGGTATTCTTTTTTTTCTGCTTCTGCAATATCTACTACAATTACTTCTTTAAATTGTTTAGAAAGCTGATTACAGATATGATATCCTAAAAAACCAGCTCCTCCAGTAACAAGCAACTTTTTCATAAAAGTGTCTTTCAAGAAAAGTATTTAAAGATTATTATGATTTTTTGAAAATGATTAGTGTGAAAGAGTTTTTAAAATTAATAAGAATTGAACAGTGGTATAAGAATATTGTAGTTTTTGTGCCTCTTATATTCTCACTTAGTTTGTTTGATAAAAGTCTGTTTATACCGACTTTTTATGGATTTATTGCTCTTTGCCTAGTTTCTTCGTCATATTATATTATAAATGACATAGTTGATTTAGAAAAAGACAAACACCATCCAGAAAAGAAAAATCGCCCTATTGCCTCTGGGAAAATTAAAAAAATACCTGCTTTATTTGTATCACTTATTTTCCTAGTATTTTCCCTTTTAATAGCTAACTTTTTATCTACTTATTTTCTTTATTCAATAATTGGGTTATTTTTATTAACTCAATTATATACACTATCTTTGAAGAAAATAGCTTTTTTTGATATTATCATTATTTCTATTAACTTCGCAATCAGGGCTGTTTCTGGAACATTTATAATAAACCGTCCAGTTTCTAATTGGGTATTGTTATGTACTTTCTTCATATCAGTTTTCTTAGTAAGTGGAAAGAGGTCTGTAGAAATTCAGCTAGAAAATGCAAAAGAATACAGGACGGGTTTTAATCCTTTAGACAGCAAAGTATTAGAATTCTTATCAATTTTCTCTGCAGGATGTGTTTTTGTATTTTTTTCTATTTATAGCATAATGTTCCAAAAACCAGGGTTATTACTTAGTATCCCTTTTGCTCTTTACATAACTCTAATGTTCTATAGAAATATATACATACATCCTGAAAAAATAAGAAATCCTGAAAAGTTTATTTTTGACAAAAGAACATTTATAACAATTTCTCTTTGGTTAATTACAGTAATTATTGGATTTTATGCAATTTAGCTATTTAATCATTTTTAGGACATTTATCCCAGTTTTAAGATTTAATTTAAACCTTTGGAAAGATTTAATCCTTGTAATTTGCTGGATAATTTTAGAAGGTCTTAAATAAAACTCTCTATATGCTTTTTTTGATAAATCAATTAATTCATCTGGGGTTATATCATTTAATCTATGCACAGGGGGGGTATGGATTCCATATTTAGAATAATCAAATTCTATTATTAACCCATCTTTTTTTAATTGGTCAAAAATTTCTGTTCCAGGATAGGGCTTTAGTATATGGAACTTTGCTATGTCTGGATTTAATTTTTTTGCAAAATTAATTGTATCTCTAATTGTCTTTTTATTTTCTCCGTACAATCCCAACATAAAAAATCCCCATGTCTCTATTTTGAGTTTTTTTGCTAACTTATATGCTTTTTCTATTTTTTCAATTGTAGTTCCTTTTTTAACATTATTCAGAATTATCTGATTTCCAGATTCAACTCCAAAAGCAACACTATAAACTCCCATTTCTTTTAAAGCCCTAAGAATTTCTTCATCAACCTGATCAACTCTTAATCCATTAGGGAATGCAAATTTTAGTTTAATTTTTCTTTTTTTTATTTCAGCTAAAATTTCAAAAACTCTTTGTTTATTTAGTGTAAAGTTATCATCCCAAAAATGGATTTCCTTAACTTTATAATCTCTAATCAACTGCTGAATTTCATCAACAACATTTTTTGCACTTCTAAACCTAACTCTTCTGCTAAAGATTAATTTTGTGCAGCAATATGTGCACATATGCGGACACCCTCTCGAAGTCATAATTGGCATAACTGGATTTAAAAGTGAATCTGGATAAGTGTATTTTTGCTGATTAAATAAATGCCTTGCTGGAAAAGGAATATCATCGAGATTTTGAATCAATTCTCTGTCTTTATTATGGATTATCTTATTATTTTTCTTGTAGGAAATCCCTTTTATACTTGAAATTTGTTTTTTCTTCTCTATTGCATCTAATAACTCAACGATTGTTAGTTCTCCTTCGCCTCTTATGACAAAGTCAATTAAATCAGTCTTAAGGCAATCTTCTGGGGTAATTGTTGCGTGCACCCCTCCTAAAAGAGTTATAGCTTTTGTATTCTCCTTAATCAATTTAAAAAGTTTTTCAGCTTGTTGGAATGTAGGTGTCGTGGCAGTTATTCCAATTATCTCAAAATTTCGGATTATTTTTAAAAGGTGTTGCTTAGAAATTTTTTCTGCATCAATATCAATTATCCTTACATAATGTCCTTGTTTTTCAAGAACTGCGCCAATATAAGCTAATCCTAAGGGGGGGTAGTCTGGAGAACCTATTTTCCCATAAACTGCAGACTGGGGGGGATTAATTAGCAAAAGTTTCATTTTTCTCAAAGATAAAATCTGTTTAAAAATATTTATATGATAGCTTTACCAAGATAATAAAAATATTAATGAAGTTAATGTTCCTAGAATTACTCCAGCAATAACATCTGCTAAATCGTGTTTCTTTAAATATATCCTAGAATACAGCACTAAAGACAGAAGAATTAAGAATAACAGACTAAGGTATACAGAACTTAAAAAGTGGTATTCCATAAATATGAAAATAAATGAAATTCTTGCAGAATGCACACTTGGAAATGAACTTGCGTCAAGTCTCTCTAATAAATTTTTATAGTCTTGTTTTTGTGGGCGATTTTTAAAATAAAATATCCTTATTAAAAAAGTTGCTAAATAAATAATAATCAGCCCGGAAATTAAGATAAAAAATAATTTATACTCTTTCTGTATAAAAAACCATCCCGAGAATAATAAGTAAAATAATATTCCTCCTAAAAAAGTCAGTTCTTGAAATATTTTTTTAGCTATCATTTTATTTAAGGTATGGCAAATTTAAGTGGTTTCTTTTTAATCTCTTTTTATACTGAATAAAATTATAAGTTTGAGAGCCTATGTGCCGTATATCTGAACGGTCATGGGTTATTGAAATAAAATCAAGCAACTGATGAAAAACAACTCCGATTAAGATATACACAAATATTTTTGAGAAAAATGATAAAATTATTAACAATAGAATAAATTCAATCCCATGGAATATAACCGGTATTGGACATCTTTCTTTTATTCTCTCTTTCCTTTCATTAATCGATAATTCTTTAAACTTTCTATGTTTTTTTACAAACCAATGATATGAATTTTTAAGACTAATATCTTTTTTTAAGAATACATAAAATAGGTAATGGTCTACATCTATCAGAAAACTTGAAAACCAGATAATTATAAATCCTATATACCCTATTTGTGGAAGTAGTAAAAAGACAATCAGTGCAAAAATCCCTCCAAAAATAAAGTGAGTTTTAGGTAGCATTTTTTTCCTTTATTATTCTAATCATATCTGCAAATGCAGGACGAGAAATTAAAACTCCAATTGTTAATCCAATCATTGTTGTAAATGCAAATCCTTGTAAAAGTCCTGCTCCTGCCCAGTATAAAGGAAGAAGAGAGACAAAGGTAGTAAGGAATGCTGCAACAACAATAAATAATGCAGATTTTATTTTTTCTCTTATACTCGTTTGTATTTGCGAACTTGATTCATCAACAATAACTATCTGGTCATCAACACCAGTTCCGATAGCAACTAAAATACCTGCAATACTTGGCAAATCAAGATTCCATTTAATAAGAGCAGCAATCCCTAGTATAATAATTATTTCTGAAGTACTGGTAAACATAATTAGTGCTGATGCTTTAATATTCCTATATTTTGCAAAAATTATAATTGCAACTGCAAGTAAAGAAACTAATCCTGTTAGTAAAATTAATTTATTAAAGTCTTTTCCAAGCATTGGAGAAATTGTATCTAATTTAACTATTTCTAATTTATATGGAAGGCTTCCTGTTAAAAGAATTGTTTGAAGGCGTTTCATAGATTGTTCAGAGTCTTCAATTGCAGATTTTCTATCAGTTCCAGAACCAGAACCCTGAATCTGAACTTGTGTTGTCTCCCTTCCTTTTAGATTTTCTGAAATCATCAAAGATGTTGCTAACTTATCATCTACATAGAAATCAATTGTTTTATCTAAATATCTTCCTCCACCAGCAGTAATATTTAATCCTAAATCTTTAGTAATATTTGCATGTCTTTTAGCCGCTTCTTCACTTAATCGTATTTCAAAACTATAGCTGCAATAATCTCCGCTGTCTGTTGTAGTGCAACTTTCTATTCTTGCGCAATTTGCATCGTTTCTGCATACATATTCTATATCTTGGTTTCCTCCGATAAACACTGTTTCATTACCAATTTTTGCTTCAAACTTGCCCTGCTCTGCAATAAGTTTATTTAATTCGCTGGGGGTTGTCCCCGCAATTTCAATTAGCAAGAATTTTTCTCCAGCTAAGTCAGAAATAATTTTAACAGATAAGTCAGTTATACCATAAACATTAAGACGATTTTCTATCATAGATTTTAAAACATCCATTTCATCTTCTGAAAGAGTTATTTCTGGTTTTATAATTGCTCTTGCTCCTCCTCTTAAATCCAACCCTGTTTGAATTTTTGTTTTTGGAATTTCTGAGACTACAATTTCGGGTATTTGCTCTGTAAAAAATACATAACTTCCCGTTTTAGTTGTAATTGATAATTTAATAGATTCATTAGGTAGTGTAAAAATAGAATTAATTGCATTTGAATAATCTTCAACAGAGTTTATTGTTTGTCCATTTATTTCTTTAATTATCTGTCCACTTGTAAGCCCTTGCTGATAAGCTGTAGAATTAGCAGCAACTTCTCTTACAAGAACACCTTTTTCTAAAAATGTCGGGGGGAATCCAAATATAGATAAAATAGCGAGAGCTATCACTATAAAGAAAAGCCATATCCTCCAGCTAAGTTTGATTTTCATTTTTTCCTCCAACCAATATACCATTTAAGGAAAGAAGCATTAGTGCACCAAGTATTCATTATATCTATTACAAGTCCAATTGCCAGAATAGTAAACACCTGGCTAAATACCTTTGAAAAACTTGAAGTTAAAAACAAGCCTATGATTACAACAGCTAAAGAAGTAAGTGTCATAGTAATTCCGGTTTTGAATGCATCAAAAATTCTTGTATTTATTTCTCCTTCTCTTCTTTTTAAAACTCTTGCAGTAAGCAAGATGTCTGTATCAACAGAATAACCAATTAACATTAAAAAAGAGACAATACCTGCAGTTGAAAGTTTTATTCCAAGCAGATCAACAATTGCAATTGAGACAACTATATCTGCAAATGCTGAGAAAATAACTGCCATGCTTGGGGCAAATGACCTAAAAATTAAGAAAACTACAATTGCCATAAAGATAAATGATAGAAGAATAGCAAATTTTAACTGATTATAAAAACTATCGCTGAGACTCGGGCCTGTAAACTCAATAGTGCTATTTTCAGAAGTTAATTTGATGCCTAAGTAATCCTCCAGCACAGGGATAACTTCTTCAGAACTTGCACTTGTTTCAATTATAAATGCGACTTGTTCTCCTGTAATTACATTAGAAATTTGCCGAATAGAGATTTCTTCAAATTTTGCTTCAAGAGTTTTTTGAAGTTCATTAATATCTGCTTTTGATTCTACTTGTATTGAAGTTCCTCCCGTTAATGTAATATCTTTATTAATCAAATCTCCGTGTTTTACTGAAAAAGAGCATAAATAAAAAAGTGAGGCAATCAAAATAAGTATTGGGATAATAAGAGCTAATTTGTAATACTTATTATAAGCTACTTCAAATTTCTGACTAAATGTCTTGTCTGCTCTCTCTGTTTTTTGCTGATTTTCTTCCATTTTGTAAATGCGCCAGCCGGGAATCGAACCCGGATCATTTGGTTGGAAGCCAAAGATTCTACCATTAAACCACCGGCGCCTTAAATAACTATTCAAATGTGGTTTAATAAAGTTTATGGCTATGTTATAATTAACATAATATTTATATAGGTTGGCATAATTTTAGGTTTATTAAAAAATGGCAAAAGTTTTATTAGTTCAGCCGCATAATAATTTAAAAGATAAAACAGAAATACTTGCTCCTCCGTCAAGTTTAATATATGTTGCAACAGCAATAGAGCATAAACATCCTGTAAAAATTTATGATAGAAATCTTAGTTATGATGATGAAGCATTTCTAAGTTACTTGAAAGAGTATAATCCCGATATCATAGGTTTCACTGCAATGACATCTACAATACTCTATGATATTATGCACTTGGGCCCAATAATAAAAAAAGAGTTTCCAAAAGCAATAACTATTGTTGGGGGGGTACATCCGACAATTGAACCAGATTCTTTACTTAATGAGCCATATATTGATTATATTTTAAGAGGAGAAGGAGAAGAAGCTTTTTTAGAGTTTTGCGATACTTTTGACAAAAATCCAAGGAAACTTGGAACTTTAAAAAATATAAATAAAAATCCCATGCGACCTTTTCTAGATATAAACAAGCTCAAATTTCCAAATTATAGTTTAGTCGATGTTAGCAAATATTCTCAGTTTTTTATTATAACTGGCAGAGGTTGTCCTGGAACATGTACTTTTTGCTATAATCTTGGAATGTGGGGCAAAGATGGAAGTCCGTGTGTTAGGGTGTATGATATTGAAAAAACAAAGATGTTATTCAAAGAGTTAATAGAAAAACACAACATAGTTGATTTTACTATTGGTGATGAAAATTTTATTACATTTAAAGAACGAAGTATTGAAGTTGGGAAATTTCTTAGGGATAATTATAAAGGAAAAATAAATTTTTTAATTTTTGGGAGAGCTGACTTTATGAAAATAAATGAAGAGTCTTTGCCTATACTAAGAGATGCTGGCTGTCACACAATTCAGATGGGTTCTGAATCTGGAAGTCAGAGGATATTAGATTTTCTAAATAAAAGAATAAGTGTGAAAACACAGGCTGAAGCTATGGATATTTGCAGAAGGAATAAAATATTTAGTGATGCTAGTTTTATGGTTGGAATCCCAACAGAGACATATGAAGATATGGAACTAACTGAAAAATTCTTAAAAGAAACTAAACCAGATATAAGTGATATTAAAGTATTTAATCCAATACCTGGAACTAAAATCTTTGATGATTTAGTTGCACAGGGTAAAATAAAAAAACCTGTAACACTAGAAGAATGGGCTGAATGGACTGGAAATTGGAGAGACATGAAGCACAATTTCAGCGAGGTTTCTGATGAAGTTCTTGAGAAAATGGCTTCAAGATTATGGGCTCAAAACTATTATAGGGGGAGAATTAAAAAAGCATTATATTGGATTAAAATGGGAAGGTTTAGATATGTTCTTAAAAAAGTTAAGATAAATTTATTCAAAAACTATCTTAGAAATACCCCAGAATCTTTAAAATATAATTCTAAGTGACGCGCCTGAACCATTAGTTAACCTTAAGTGTTAATTTAGATGCATGAAATTATGTGATTACTTTTGTTATAAACTCAAGATTTAGTGTTGAAAAAGTATTGGTACGTAGCTAGAAATTATTGACTGCTTATTCTCTCTCCTTTTACCCAAGCTCTACCTTCTTTTTGTGCTTTAACTAATTCGTCAAGATTAGAAAAATGCTGTTTTTCAAAATCTATTTCGTATCTTTTTCTTTGGTTTTCTAGCAAATCTTCTCCTAGAGGTTCATAAGGCATATAACTAACTAATTCATATTTTGTTGAATTTGGAATAGATTTAAATGATTCTATTTTTACAGGATATCTATGGGGAGTATAATCCACAGATACAACTCTTTTTTTCCAGTCAAAAGCAGAAATGTGGTGGTCTGCTCGATATCCAGGTTCAGCATTATGACTAACTACTGCGATTGCTCTTTTATCATCAGCCATAACCATACTTAATAGGTTATGATGAGACCTTTGCATATTTTTTGTACCGAGATAAAGAGGGCCAGAGCTATAATTATTAAATTTAAGGTCTCCAAAAAGTATTAACTCTTCTGGGATTAATGCTTCAAGTTGTTCTAAACGAAATCTTTCAGCCCACCTTTCTTTAGGTCCTCTTCTAAGGAATTGGATTTGTTCTTTAGTTAATTCTATTTCATTTATCATAAAAAATTAATAATATAGTGTTATATTAATATAACCCCCCTTATAGAGTAGAGTAATAGAAAGTTTTTTATATCTGTTTTATATAGTAAATTAATGATTAAACAAATATTAAGAAAAATAGGACTAACAGAATATGAGACAAGAGTTTATGTAGCCTTACTTGAATTGGGTAAGGGGACATCTGGAGAGATTTTACAAAAAGCCAACTTAAATACTGGCAAAATTTATGAAATATTAAATTCCCTAAAAAATAAGGGGTTTATCAGCGAGATTGTTGAATCGGGGGTTAAAAAATTCTTTCCTGCTGATCCCAAAAGAATTTATATTTATTTAGATGAAAAGAAAAATGAAATTAAAGAACAGGAAGATTCTCTTAAGAATATACTTCCAGAAATTCTAGATAAATTAAATTCTAATAAAGAAAGTCAAAAAGTTGAAGTTTTCTATGGATTTAATGGTTTGAAAATAGCCCATCAAAAGGAAGTTGATAGATATTCATCAAAAGAAATATTGAGAGTTTTAGGAATAATGGGAAGAGAAAAATATCCAAAAGCAATTTACAATTTTTACATAAATAATCTTTATTCCAAAAGAAAGGAAAGTAAGGTTAAAATAAAAAAAATCTTGGATATAAATGCTAAGAAATTTCGAGAGGATCATGAAGCTGAAGCAGAATTGAGATATTTTCCTTATATCTCTCCAGTAGCGATAATTACAATAGGGAATTTAACAATTATTGACATTATATCTGAAAACCCAATTACTATAACTATTGAATCTAATGAGGTGGCTAAATCTTTTGTTCAGCAGTTTGAATTTCTCTGGAAGATTGCTAAAAATAGTATTAATAAATAACTGAAAAATTGTATTTTTCAAGTTGTGGAAAACAACCAAGTTGTTTATAAATTGAACCTAAAGGTAAACGCCCGGGGAAGGATTTGAACCCTCGACCTTGAGCTTAGGATGCTCCTGCTCTAATCCAGGCTGAGCTACTCGGGCATAAAAATACATAGAATTCATACTTAAAAATGTTCGGAAAAATGTTCGAATCCAAATCATGCGGGAGATAGGATTCGAACCTACGCAAGCACTAAGCTAACACGGTTCTTACGAACACACCCATTTTATTGAGTTGCACGATTGTCTCGTGCATTTATTCGACCTAAACGTGTTCCGTTTGACCACTCCGGCACTCCCGCAATATATAATAAAAGAGAAATTTCTGGATATTTAAACCTTTCAAATCAACATTCTTTAATCTGCACAGATTCAAGTGTACAACCATCAACACTTAAAATAAAAACAGGATTTTCACCTAAATTCTCTGTATAAAAGTAATACTTTTTATATTGCCCTGGCCGAACAATCTCACAATTAGGGCAGTCATCTGCACAACAAGTATACCCTTCTCTTTGAGTATCTGATGAAATAACAAACTCCAAAGAACTTAATAAAACTGCTTCATTATTAGACCGCTCAACAACAGCTTCTATATCTCTAGTCTCAATATTATCACAAATCTTATTAATTGAAACAGGGGGATTTATTTTCATTTCTGTGCATGAAAGCTGGGGGGATAGGTTTGTACTTGTGATTTTAGAAACAGAAAACCAAATAATACTTATAGAAGCGATTACCAACAAGATAAACAACATGGTTACAATAATCTCTGAAACTGCTTTATTATTCATTTTTGCAAGGCCTTGCTCCGATATCTTTTAGGTTAATTTCTGAAACTACTTTATTATTTTTTAATATTTGAACACTATCTAAATTTTCAATTACAGGAATTTTAAGATAAAATGGGTTATCAGATATAAAAACTTCTCCGGCAATTTTTTCTTGATTAGGAGTATCTGTAAAAATAAATTCTGGATTAAATTCTTCTTCTGTTAATATCACATTATTTGATAAAATTAATCTATAAGAAAAATCTCCCGCCCCATTTAATCCTATGCATCCAGTTTCAATAGATTTGTTTAATACCTGAATCTCCTCATTACTATATACCCCTTCAATCAAATAATATTCTCTCTTAGTGCAATCGCTGATTTGCTCGATAGCTTTAGCAGTTATAGACGTCGAGGATTTTTTTAATTTCTCTTTCATCAACATTTCATTGAATACTCCATAATTCTTAGCTGCGAGAGTTCTCATGAGCCCATTTTCAATTGATCTAAAATGAGCGCTGTCAGAACATCCTTGAAAACAGCCATCTATCTCTTCAGTAAATTTATCACAAGATACCACGCAATTTTTTGAATTTACCGGAATTTTAGCAGGGATATACTCATCTGCAAGATTTGCAAAAACATGCCCAAATTCGTGATAAAAAACTGCTTTAGTATGTTGGGAATTTAAACTCATAACATTCATATATGCCGAGCTTCTTATGGTTTTTTCTGAATTCCCAATTACCAAGATGTAGTCATTTGGGCAAGAAGATGCTCTCTTTATTAATTCTTTTGAATAACAAAGAAGAGCTATTCCTTTATATAATTCACATTTTGGAGTATAATCATCGATATAAAAAAAATTAAATGTTTCTTTTGAAGAATTAAATGGTGAAACTTCAAACAAAGAATTAGAATAATTGATAGCAGTTTTTTCATCAGCAAATATAACAATATCTATAACATGTTCCCCAGAATATTTAATTATATTGCAATTTCCTAAAAATTGCTTCGGAGAACTTGCTACTTGCGTGCTTAAAAAATAGATATATGAGAAAAAGATTATAGATATAATAAATATCCCAATTGTTAAGCTTAAAATAATAGTTATCTTTTTCATAAAATGGATAGTAAACTTGAATTTAAATAAATTTGTAAAAACAAAGGTGAAGACAACATCAAAGTTTCGCCTCTTTCGAGACTAATTTTAGACGTAGACAGCTTAACTTCTGTGTTCGGAATGGGAACAGGTGTTTCCTGACTACTGTGGTCGTCTTCAAAATTAGCATGTTTAGGGGGTTTTTAAAGCTTTTTGTGGGGGCTGTTTATCTGATTTATTCTACAATAATACTTATAAATGGGGATTAAAATATAAGTTAATGAATGAAGAAAAGAGGAAGAAATTAAGCAGGTTAGAAACAGATATTCTTATAATTGTGGTTAGAGAAAGTATAAATAAAATTAGTTATAGAAACCCACAGAAAGTATTAAGACTTGGTGTGTGGAGTAATGATAAAGAGGTAATTGATGCATTAAGAGGATTAGAAGATAATTATGGATTTGTAAAATTAGTCGGGAGTTCTTTTTTTGGTTTTAATACAAGCAAATATCACGTGGATTTAAAAGGAGCAAGAGAGCTTTACAATGAATTAGTTTTTGGTTAGAGGAAAATATTTATTTTCTGTCTATTTCTCTTAATTCTTCGGCATATCTGACTAATTCTGAAAGTTGACAGCCAAATGCCCTAGAGACCTTTTGTAATGATGATAAATGCCCTAGATGTCTATTTCCATGCTCTATTGCAGAGATATATCCTTGTGTAAAACCACTCTTTTCTGCTAACTGTTCCTGAGTTAATCCTCTATCTGTTCTAAATATAAGAACTGTTTTCCCAATATAGTCAACGATGGAAGTATTGTTCATATTAAAAAATTAGAATTTCTTAAACTTTGTTGTTAGTTCTAACAAGTCAATCTGCCCTAGAAAAGCTGCTCTGCAGCAGTATCTTTTTAATCCTAATTCGTCGAGGACTTTTCCTGGAGCTTCACCACTACTTACTCTTGTTTTAAATTCTTCCCACAAATGAGCTATTGGCTTTCCGCAACTCATACATCGAATTGAAATTATCATAATAATCTTTCTAAATGTAGCTATTTAAAGTTTTTGCATCACAAATTATTTAAATGATATTAATGATTTAAAGCAGAAATACCTTCAAAATGAAATGACCGAAAAAGCAATAATCAAACTAGAAAATGTTCATAAAGAGTATGAAATGGGCAGTTCAACAGTAGTAGCAGTAAATGGGATTAATCTTGAAATTAAAAGGGGGGATTTTATTGCAATTACTGGTCCAAGTGGGAGTGGAAAATCAACAATGATGAATTTAGTAGGTGCTTTAGATTTGGCAACAGAAGGAGAAATATATCTTGATGGGCAGGATATAGAACATCTTGAAGAAAGCGAACTTGCACAAATAAGAGGAAGAAAAATTGGTTTTATATTTCAAAGCTTTAATTTAATACCTACACTTACTGCAATGGAAAATGTTATGCTTCCTATGATGTTTCAGGATTATACAGAAGAAGAAAGGAAAGAAAGAGCTATTGAACTTTTAAAAGAAGTAAGTCTCAGTCATAGACTAGATCATCTTCCTAAGGAATTATCTGGGGGTGAAAGACAAAGGGTTGCTATTGCAAGAGCACTTGCAAATGACCCTGAAGTAATACTTGCAGATGAACCAACAGGAAATCTTGATTCTAAAACAGGGGAAGAAATAATCCAAATGTTTATAAGTCTAAATAAGCTTGGAAAAACTATAATAATAGTTACACATGATTCCGAAGTTGCAAAACAAGCAAAGAAAATTGTTAAAATAAAGGATGGAAAAATCATAAAATGAATTTAAAACTGACAATAATTATGTTTGCAATGTTATTAATAATTTCTTCAGTAAGCTCTTTAACAATTAACAATGTTGTTTCAGTACCAAGTGAAATTTCTCCTGGGAATAACGCAAATATTGAGTTAGAAATTGGAAATGAAGCTGGAGAAACTATCAAAAATGTAGTTGTTAGTCTTGATTTTACAAATCTGCCATTTGCACCCTATAAATCTAGTACAGATAGAGTAATTGAAAAAATAAAAGATGGGGATGAAGAAACAATTGACTTTAATATAATTGCCTTGAGTGATGCAGATGCAGGAACATATAAAGTACCGGTGAAAATTTTCTATATTTTAAATAATAAAACTATGGCTGATACGAGTTTTATTGGATTAACTATAAATGACAAGCCAAAATTGCAGGTAGATTATGGGGGGATTTTAATAAAAGGGGCTAACAATGAAATAACTATAAGGCTGACAAATTCAGGGTTAACAAAAGTAAAATTTTTAAGAATCCAGCTGATAGAAGTGGCTAATATTAAAATTTTGGGCAACTCTGAAGTTTATATCGGAGATGTTGAAAGTGATGATTTTGATAGCGCAAACTTTAATATTTTTATATCTAAAGATTCTGCAGATGAAATTAACCTTCCTGTTGCACTAACATACAGAGATGCTACAAACCGAATTGAAGGTGAAAATATTGATTTAAACTTAAAAATATACACAAGAAAAGAAGCTATTGAACTTGGGTTAATAAAGCAAAATAACACTGGATATTATATTCTCGGAGTTATTGCTCTATTTATCATCTGGATGCTTTACAGAAGCATTAGAAAAAGAAGAAGAAAAAAGAAAACAAAGGAGGACTAATTATGAAAAACTTCTTCTTGCTTGCATTTAATAATCTTAAAAGAAGAAAGGTAAGAAGCTGGCTTACTATGATTGGAATTTTCATAGGTATTGCTGCTGTTGTTGCTTTAATTTCTTTGGGACAGGGATTGCAAAAGTATATTTCTGATGAATTTGAAAAAGTTGGAAGCGATAAAATTATAATTTCCACAAAGTCTCTTGGACCTCCTGGGAGCACAACAAGCAAAAATTTAATATTAACAAGCAAGGATATTAAGACAATTGAAAATGTTAGGGGGGTTAGATGGGTAATTGGAATGTTAATGAAAACATCTCAGGCAAAATATAGGGGCGAGATTTCTGTTAACTTTGCAATAGGAATAAATCCTGAAGATATAGAATTAATGGGCGAGATTCAAAGTGTTGAGATAATTGAGGGAAGGCAGTTGAAGGTGGGGGATAAATATAAGGCAGTTGTAGGATATAATCATGTCTATGGAGATATTTGGGATAATCCTATTAGTGTTGGGAGTACAATACAAATCGAGGGCGTTGATTTTAAAGTAATTGGAGTTTATGATAAAGTTGGAAATCCTTATGATGATGCATCTGTTTATGTGACTAAAGATACATTAAAAGAAATACTTAATGTAGAAGATGAAGAAAGTCAGATTTTAGCAAAAACAGAGTCAGGATTTAGCCCGAGTGATGTTGCAGATGCAATAAAAAGAAAATTGAGAAATGAAAGAGGTGAGAAAGAAGGGCAGGAAACTTTTTCTGTTCAGACCTCAGACCAGTTATTAGAAACCTTTTCAAATATTTTTAATGTTGTTCAGGCAGTTTTCGTCGGTATTGCTGCGATTTCTCTTTTAGTAGGAGGTATAGGAATTATGAATACAATGTATACCTCTGTTTTAGAAAGAACAAAAGAAATAGGTACAATGAAAGCAATTGGCGCTAAAAACTCTGATATTATGACTTTATTTTTAATTGAATCTGGATTACTTGGATTAGTCGGAGGGCTAATTGGAGTTTTAATAGGGGTTATACTTGGAAAAGGAACAGAATATATTGCAACTGCAGCATTAGGAACTCCTTTAGTTCAGGCCTACTTCCCATGGTATTTAATTGTTGGGGCTTTATTATTCTCATTTGGAATTGGAAGCGCCTCTGGATTACTTCCTGCTTTACAGGCATCTAAATTAAAACCTGCAGATGCACTGAGATATGAATAAATGCTATCCGATAAATTTTATGTTAATTACTTCAGTGAAATTGCTATTAATGAAAATGGGCATATTCTCCCTCAACAAACGCTTTTAAATTTATGGGGTTTGAAAAAGAAAGCCGCTTCTTAGGTTAATAAAGAAAAAATAAGATATGTCAGCAGGATATAAATAAATTTAAAAAGGTATTTCACAACTAACTCTTATTAAACAAACAAAGAGGAAATGTCATGGCAAAAAAATGCATTTATTGTTCTTGCGAAATACCTGAAGAATCTGTAATTGACTTTTGTGAAAGATGTGGTGTTGGAGTATGGGGACATAAGATGTTTAAAGCAATCAAGCAAAGTATGGAAGATGCAAGGGAAAGCGGAGATTTAAACCAGGGTTCTGTTGGGATTAATCAAGCTAGCAAATAGCTAAAATCTTTCTATATCAGTTAAAAGCCTAATTGGAAAGACTTTTAAAGCCACTATTTTTAGATAATTAATAACTAAAATTGATTAAAATGGGCAAAAGAAAAAAAATAAAAGAACGGGGGAAAATAAGATTTAGTGAATACTTTAAAGAATTAAAAATAGGGGATAAAGTGGCAATAGTAAGAGATAAAGCTATTGATTCTCATTTTCCACACAGAATACAAGGAAGGACAGGTGTTGTTGATGGTAAAAGAGGGGGGAGCTATATTATAAAATTAAAGGAACTTTCAAAAGAAAAAATATTTATAATGCCTCCAATTCATTTAAGAAAAATAAAAAATATAAATTCAAAGGGGCAAGAATGATTAAACAAATGCAACCATTGACATTAAATGAAGCAAAAGAGCTTATAAAAGAATATGGAGGAAAAGAAGAAGTAATCTCGCATATCAATAGATTTTCAAAACTGAAAAAGAAAAGTGCAGAGGATTTAAAAAAAGAGCTTGTTGCTCTCGAAAACCATAAAATAAGGGAAGAACAAATCATAAAAATAGTTGACTTTCTTCCTGAAGATGCTTCGGATATAAACAAAATATTCGTAGATGTAAGTTTAGATGAGCATGAAATTAAACAAATTACTGACATTGTGTCAAAATACAAATAAAAATGGACAAAAAAGAAGAATATGCAATAATACTAGATTATCTCCCGTATGGATATCCGTTGGAAGGAAAAATGATGCCTATAATTCAGGCAATTGGTGAATGCCATTTCACACTATTGCAACTAATACCAAGAAAAGGCATAACAGTCCAACAGAAGGAAAAAGTTTATATTGGGCAAGGAAAAAGAGATAAAATCTATTATATTCTTGGAAAACTACCAATTGAAAAACTTACTGAAAATGCAAAATCTAATCTTGAAGAGTTTATCTTAATAAAAGTTGAACAAATGGAAAAAGAATTTGTTGAATTTTTTAATAAATCTGGGGCATTAAACACTAGAATGCATCAGATAGAGCTTTTGCCAGGATATGGGAAAAAACATACAAAAGAAATTTTAAAGGAAAGGGAAGAGAAACCATTCGAATCCTTTGAAGATATTAAGAAAAGAGTGCAAAGCCTTCCAGACCCAAAAACAGCTATACAAAAAAGAATTTTGGAAGAGCTTTCTGGAAATGAAAGGCATACATTATTTATAATATAAAATGAAACAAGAAACAGAAACACCACAAGAAACAAAGAAACAGAAACAAGAACAAAGGATATTGCTAGTTAGAATTTTATCTACAGATATTCCGGGAGATCTTGGAGTTTATGTTGGACTAACAAAAATAAAGGGAATTTCATTCTCTATGTCAAATGCAATATGCCACATATTAAAATTAAATAAGGATAAAAAAGTTCAAGAACTTTCTGAACAAGAAATTGAAAAAATAACAAAGATATTTGAACATCTTCCTGTCCCATTATTTATGCTCAATAGAAGGTCTGATCTTGAAACTGGCGAATCAATGCATCTGCTAACAACCAAGCTTGATTTGACAAAAGAATTTGATATTAAAAGGTTAAAGAAGATAAAATCTTATAAAGGCTCTAGACATGCTAGAAATCTTCCTGTAAGAGGGCAGAGAACAAAGAGTCATTTCAGGAGAAGGGGGAGAAATAAAGCTGTCGGGGTAGGCAAGAAGAAATCATAAATTGGGTAAATTAAAATGATTAAAAAAAGCAAATTATACAATAGGCCAAGAGAACCGTTTAACTTAGAAAGGATGAGAGGAGAAGATTTAATAGTTCATAAATATGGGCTTAAAAATAAAAAAGAAATATGGAAAGCAAAAGCAAAAATTGATTTAATAAGAAACCGGGCAAAAAAATTAATTAACTCTGAACCAAAAAAACAAGAAGAATTCCTGAATAAGCTAAAAGCGGCGGGGTATAAAGCAGAAACTACCCCAGGAGTCCTTGAACTTACAGAAGAAGATATATTAAACCGAAGATTGCAAACAATTGTTTTTAAAAAGGGGCTGTCAACAACTTCAAAAGGAGCAAGACAGCTGATTACCCATAAAAAAATTTTGGTAAATGAGCAAATAGTAAATATCCCCTCATATTCTGTCCCATTTGAATTAGAAGATAAAATAAAATTATCAAGCAAGATAAAAAATAAAAAACCAGAAGAAATCGCGGGGGAGTATAAGGAATAATGGCAGAGAAAAAAGAACATACTGCAATATTGCATATATATTCTTCATTTAATAACACCTTAGCACTTGTTACTGACTTATCTGGAAATGCGATTGCAAAATGCACTGGAGGAATGGTCACTAAACAAGACAGACTTAAAGCAAATCCTACAACTGGAATGTTTATGGCAAAGAGGATTGAAGAAGATATTTCTGGATTAGGAATAAAAAACCTTTATGTAAGAATGAGGGCGAAAACAGGGAATCCTTCTGTTGGTCCAGGAGCAAATGCAATTATAAGGACTCTTTCAAAAGATGGTTACAAGATACTAAGCATATCTGATATAACTAGGGTTCCAAGAGGAGGACCTAAGAAAAAAGGAGGAAGAAGAGGAAGAAGAGTTTAGGTGTTAAATTTAAATAACCCAAAAATTATCAAATAAAATGAATAAAGAAAAAAATCAGGCAAACGAAATAACTTTTATAACAAACATAAACGAAAGTCTAGCAAATGCAATCAGAAGGAGTGCAAATGAAATACTTTCTGCAGCTATTGATGAAGTTGAAATTTATAAAAACGATTCTGCCTTGTTTGATGAAATAATTGCCCATAGGATTGGACTTATTCCATTAAAGCCTAGCCGGGAACTGGAAGAATTAAAAGAAGAGGGCAAGAATTCAAATAAAAACGAAATCCAAGTTTCATTAAAAGCTATTGGGCCTACAATGGTTTATTCTGGAAACTTAATGGGGGATATAAAAGTAATTTATGATAAAATGCCTATTGTATTATTAAGTAAAGGGCAAGAATTGGAACTTATTGGGTTTGTAAGGGTTGGAAAAGGAATTAATCATGCCAAATTTTCGCCAGGATTAGTTTATTATCGACATATATCAGAATTAAAAGTAAAAAATTCTGAAAAAGCAAATGCAGTAATTGATAAATTAAAAGGCAGTATATTAAATTTCCAGAAATCTGGGGTTAAATCTGGGGATATTTTTAAATTTATAGAGGATATTGATTATCTTGAAACATTAAATAAAAATAAAGAAATTTTTGAAGTTAAAGAAGGAAATGAAATTGTATTTTCAGTAGAATCTTGGGGGCAAATTCCGGCAAAGGATATCCTTAATGAATCTGTAACAACTCTTAACAATAACCTTAAAGAAATCCTGAAGGCAGTTAAATAATCTGTGCGGGAATGCCGGAGTGGTCAAACGGAACACGTTAAGGCCGTGTTGGCTTAGTGCCTGCGAAGGTCCGAATCCTTCTTCCCGCATCTCAGAGAGATGAGCAGTAAAATGGAAGAATAAACATTTTCCCATTTCGGAGAAAAAATGAAAAGCATAAAAAACAGAATAGAAAAAAAGCTTGGGAGAAAAACAAACATAGAGTTAGTTAAAACAATAATCTTAACTAAAAAGAATAAAGAGTGGGAAAAAGTTTCTCATTTAATATCTGCTTCAAAAAGAAAGGCGGTTTCGATGAATCTGTCTGAAATAAATTCGCTGTCAAATGAAAATGATTCGGTTATTGTTCCTGGAAAAGTTTTAGGAAGCGGAAGCATAAATAAAAAAATAAAAATAGTTGCTTTGTCATTTTCAAAAAGTGCAGAAGAAAAATTGAAAAAATTAAAAATAGAGTATACAACCATATCAGAAGAAATTAAAAAAAATCAAAAGGCAAATAAATTAAAAATAATTGTAAAATGAAAAAAGAAATAATTGTTGATGGGAAAAGAAGCGTGCTTGGAAAGTTAGCCGCATATGCAGTTAAAGAATCGTTAATTGGAAAAAAAGTTATTGTGTTAAATTCTGCTGAAGTAATTATCTCTGGAAATAAAAAAGATATTAAAGAAAAATATCTGGGTTTTGTAAAAATGGGTGGAAGTAGTCAAAAAGGGCCCAAAATAATAAGAAGTCCGGACAGATTTTTGAAAAGAATAATGAGGGGGATGCTACCCCACAAACAAGAAAGAGGAAGAGAAGCATTAAAAAGGATTATTTGTTATAATAATTGTCCGAATGAATATAAAGATTCTGAAAAAATCTCGGTTGCTGTTGAATCAAAAAGAAAAGCGATTACACTAAATGAATTAATAAAGGAACTGAATTAAATGGCAAAAGACAAAATTATGATGGTTGGGGGGAAAAGAAAAACAAGCATAGCAAAAGCTAAAATTTCCCCTGGAAATGGGAGAGTAACAATAAATAAAATCCCTTATGAACTATTGTATCAGCTACATAAATTATCTATTGATGAACCATTGAGGATAGCAAAAAAAGTTCTTGGGAATATTAATTTTGACATTCATGTTAAGGTAAGTGGCGGAGGAAGAGAAAGCAGAATTGAGGCTGTTAGATTAGCAATTGCAAAATCGTTAGTTAAAGCAACAAAATCAGAACAATTAAAAAAAGCATTTTTAAAATATGACAGGAATTTATTAGTTGCGGATACGAGAAGAAAAGAGGCTTATAAACCTGGAGATTCAAAGGCCCGATCCAAAAGGCAAAGTTCAAAAAGATAATTTGGACAAAGTTTTTTATAATATACTTTTGTAATACCTTTATGGTTTTTTTGAATAAAAATTTTAAAATTATTCTAATTTCAACTGCAATAGTTATGTTGTTTTTACTTATCTATTTTTTGTCTGATTTAGAAAATACAAATATAAAAGAAGAGAAAATAGTGACTAAAATAATTGATGGGGATACTATAATTATTCAGGGGGGCGAAACTATCAGATTGCTTGGAATTGACTGTGATGAAAAAGGCAAAGAATGCTATGACGATGCTAAAAAGTATCTTGAAGAAAACTTGCTTGGGAAAACTGTTTTAACTGAAAAAGAAAGTGAGGATAAAGATATATATGGAAGGTATTTAAGATATCTATTTTTAGATGGGGATAATTTTAATGTTAAAATTGTAAAAGAGGGTTATTGTATTGCACGAATTTATTCTGAAACAAAGTATAAGGAAGAAATACAGCAAGCTGAAGAATATGCAATTAAAAATAAAATTGGGTGCAAGTGGAGCTAGATTATTCCATTAATTCGTCAAGAGGGTTCTTGACTTTTTTCAATTGTTCTGTTGAAATATGTGTGTAAATTTGTGTTGTTGAAAGATTTGCATGTCCTAAAAGCTCTTGTATCATCCTTATGTCCACTCCAGATTCTAATAAATGAGTTGCGAAACTATGCCTTAGTGTATGGCAGTGAACTAATTTTTTTATCCCTGACTTTTTTGAAGTTAATGAAACAATTTTTTGAATATTTCTTTCAGATAACTTTCCATTTGGGCCTGTAAATACATATTTTTGGTTGATTATTTTTTGTTTTTCCACATGCTGTTTTAGTTTAATTAGCAAAAATTCTGGAATATTAAATACTCTATCCTTTCTTCCTTTTGCCTGGCGTATTTGGCCTATTTTTTCTTCAAAATTTATATCTTCAATCTTAAGATTAACTAGCTCACTTACTCGAAACCCTGCAGAATACATTAGACTTAACATTAATTTACTTTTTTGGTTTTCGCAAGAATTTAGCAATAGTTTTGTTTCTTCTTTAGTTAGAACTGTAGGTATATGATTTTCTTTTTTTGGACGTTTTATCCCAGAAGTGATATCTTTTTTCAGTATATTTATATATGCGTATTTTATTGCGGCTAAAAAAAGGATAATTGAACTTGAAGCTTTGTCTGACATGTTCTCAGCTAAAAATGATTTTACATCTTCTTCTGAAATATCATCCGGAAATTTTTCTGATGACTTAAACAACAATTCGTTTGCTTTCAGGTAATTACGGATTGTGTATTTTGAGTTTTTTGATATCTTAAGCTCAATTTCTAGTTTTTTTAAAAACTCATCTTTATTCATCTATTTTATTGTACGAACCTATTTATAATATTTACTGTATAGAAAAAGATAAATATACAGATAACATAAGTAATATATTAAAATGTATGAAAAAATAAGGCAAAAGATGCTGGAAGAGCATGGCAGAATTGACTCTATGCTTAGTGAATTTGAGGGGAGTCTTAACAGCAAGAATGCAGAAGAAATTTTTAATAGGTTTAAATGGAATCTTGAAAAACATTTTTTCATTGAAGAAAGAGCGATTTTCGCTATGCATAATAATACAAATGAATGTGAAATTTCTGATACCTTCAAGTTAATGCAAGAGCATGGCGAAATTTTGGCGCTTTTAAAAACAATTGAATCTAAAATAAAAAGCAACAGCATAGAGGATATTAGCAACTTGAAAAATGTATTAAAAAAACATGTAGAGTTTGAAAATATATACTTTTATCCAAACTTAGAGAAAAATTTAAATGAACAGCAGAAAAAAGAGATAGTTGACAGGGTTGAAGAAATTATAAGGGATTGATGTGGAGATATCTAAAAGGGCTAAATAACTTAAATAATAATACTATCAAGGTATGCTCTTTTTTGTTGAGATGTTAAAAAATTTAGATAGATTTGGTAAAACAGATGTTTCGCGTTGCGAAGAACTATATCCCAAAACTCTTAAAAATTTTAATAGAATAACTATGAATAGATTCAGTAGAGTTAAAATTATTATATTGTAGGGTTTTGCGTAGGAAACATATTATTAGAGCTTTCTAACAACAAAAAGTTTAAGAATATACAAAACAAACATAAAAATGGAAACAGAGATAGAAAATTATTTTATTGCAGAAGTGTTAAATACTTTGGGAAACAGGTGCTTTAATGTAAGAGAAACAGCTGAGTATGCAAGGGCATACTTAAGAAGGATTGAAGAACTTACTATAAAGCGGGGCAGTAATTTAACTAAAGAAGAAACATCTGATCATATTGTCCTTTGTTGCGGGGATTATTTATATGATGAACATATAGCTAAAGAAGGTGAAAATTTTGAATATAGATTTTTTTGCGGGGTAAGTACCCCGGAAACAGAAGTTGGAAGGCAAAAAAGGATAAGGTTAGATTTTTTGAATTATGAGAGAGCTAGAGAGCTGATTGAAAATAAATATAAAGAGCAAAAAGTTCATAGAGATTTGGGGGATAGAACAACAGTTTATTTAGTTAATGGAGCTTGTATTGTTATTAGTGAGGAAAAAATAGGGTTTTCTGGAGACAAAAAGAACGGTTTAGAAATTAAAACAATAGTTCTCGCATCAGAAGATTCTAAAAAATTAGAAAGCATTGTAAAATCATTAAATCTACCTATAAGTATTGACTAAACAAACAACTGTTTAAACAGCTGTTTAAAACAAATAGAAAGGATTATAAATAAAAGAAAATAATCATATTAGAGGTGAAACATGAAAAAAGAAGTTAAATTCCCAACACTAGCAGTTATTTTATTGGTGTTTGCAATTATTTGGTTATTATCAGACTTTGGAATTATTTCAGTAACACTTCCCTGGTTGCCAATAATCTTAATAGTTGTTGCAATTGGGATGATTTATAACAGGTTTAGGAAAAAATGAAAGTTCTAGTGGTGTTTTATTCACGAAATAAACACACAAGATATATAGCTGAAAAAATATCAAATATATTAAAATGCGATATTGATGAAGTTGTTGATTTAAAAGAAAGGAGCAGAAGGATAAGTGGCTGGGCTATATCTGGTTGGGATGCTGTAAGGAAAAACTCAACTAAAATAAAAATTCTCAAAAACCCTAAAGATTATGGATTGGTAATTATCGGAACTCCTAACTGGGTTGGAAACATAACTCCTGCTGTCCGCACATATTTAACACAGCATAAATTAGAAAAAGTTGCATTTTTCTGCACTTTTGGAGGAAATGAAGGGCAGATATATAATACTATGGAAAAGCTAAGTGCCAAACCTATTGCTATTTTAGGAATAAAAGACAAAGAAATTCGCTCTAAAGAAACAGAAAGTAAAATTAAAGAGTTTTGTGACAGTTTGAAAAAGATTAAATAAATGGACTCAAAATAACATTAAACCCGCCTAATAGTTGTATTACTCCTATTAAGATTAAGTAAATCCCCACGGCATACCTAAGAAACTTCGGGAATATTAAAACTGTAATTCCTAAAACAAGTGCAATAATCCCTGAAAGGGTTAATGTTATTGATACCATTTTATTATAAGTGTTAACATCTTTATATAGTTTTTGTTTCTGCTTAATGGTTTTTGCGACTGTTTAAACAGTTGTTTATATTTACAAAGGTTTTTATATTTGTATTTAATAATTTTAAAATGGAGAGAAAACAGCATATTAACAAGTTAACAAAAGGAAAAGAGGTAATTAAAGATGCCATGGTTTTTTTAACATTGATGGGAAGCATATGCACTGGAGACTATTTAGTTGGTTCTGAGGATAATAAAATGTTTTTGGCCAGCGGACTATTCTCTGGAAAAGTGTGTTTGGGATATGGGATGTATTGTGTGTTTTCAAAACAAATAGATTACTTGCAGGAAGAAGAGAAAAACCGATGAAAAAACAGGTACAGACAATGTACCTTGTGCGAAGTTTTGGGGTATTTTGTAGTTTATAATTAACAAATTTGGTATTTTTTATTCACTACGTTTCTACATGCTAAAAGTTTTAAGCATTGATAGGTGTTTATTGCTTATTATTTGTTGTTATTTTCTTTATGGGCTGTATAAAAGTAAGTTCCTTTGCCCTCCTTGAAGTGTATTACTCAAGAACTTGCTACAACCATTATAATTATTATTCGGAATAATATCTTTGATAGGATATTCTATAAATTTTATTTAATACCTTGTCTAGTCTGCAAATTTTCAAGTTGGATAGAGTCTATCAAATGTCTTTCAACCTTTTGTTTACTCATACACCTTGAATAAAATGTCTATATATCTTTAAAAAATAGAGGTAATTGTAGCACTAGCCATTGACTGGATTAATATCAGTTGTGATAAATCCTTAAGATCTCCTGTTCTTTCTCCATCATCTCCCTTAATAATAAATTTTGGGCTTTGGTTAGGGTGGTAAGGTTTTTGTACAACCTGGTAATATTTCCCAGACCTAGACTCTTTGAATATTTTGCCTTCAAATTGTGAGTTATCTCTAAAGACATCTAAGGCAGTTGCCTCTGATTCTGGAAGATACTTTTGCATGAATAAAGAAAAAGATTAAAGTTTTTAAGGATTTATATAAAAATTACACATGTTAAAAGATTTAAGCGTTGATAGATACTTATTGCTAAATATTTAGGACAAATAATCTTCACAATCTTGACAATTGGGTTTATAACAAATATCTTTAATGCACAAGTTCCCGATAAATTCTCTTTTTTTGTTTTAATAAAATTCTTAAGAAATTTAAAATATGCATAAGGGTATTATATCTTCATGTAGATATTTATGATAAATTTGCTGCCTTAGATTTTTAAAAATTTGTGTTTTTTATAATAATTGAACTTTTCTTAACTTTTTGCTTGTTTTTAATGTAAATTTTACTCAATTTATTGGCTTTTAATAAAATATAATTTTATCGTCGATAAAACGCTGTTTATGGCTGTTTAAACAGCTGTTTATCATAAACAGGCAGGTGTTTATATAGCATATTTTGGTGTTTAAACAGGCGTTTATAGCCATTTAATAGATAAAGTTTATAGAAAGATTTAAATACTATCTATCCTCTATAAAACTAGAAAAAGAGGAAAAATGTTTAGCTGGATTTTTAAAAAAAAAGATAATATAGAGATTGAAAGTGTCAAACAAGAGGTTCGGGGTTCTTTTAAACATGTTAAAAACGATATTGATAAAGTAAGTAAGTGGATAACTCACTTAAACAACACCGACGAATCACTAAAAAATGATGTTTCTGATATTAAAAAAGATTTGTCGTCGATAAAAGATGAAATTGAACAGTTAAAAGATGTTATTGCTATATTTGGTGATGGGGTATCTAAACAGCTGTTTAAAACAAACACCCAGGTGTTTAATAAACAAACAGCTGTTGGGGGTGTTCAAACAGCTGTTCAAACAGCTGTTCAAACAGGCAATTTTAAACAATTTTTAGGGATATCAAATTTATCTGTTACAGAAAGGGCAATAATTTGGGTTTTAGCAAATCAAGATTTAAAATTAAGTTATGAAGATCTAGCAGCGATGTTGGGAAAAACTACATCAACTATTAGAGGGCAAATAAACCGGATAAAACAGAAAAGTGAGGGAATAGTAGAAGAATATATAGAGAAAAATGGGAAAAAGAGAGTCTATATGCCTGAAGAAATAAAGGGAAAGATACTCAAAAACGTAAAAGTGAGGGTTAAAAAGGATAAAAATAAGGAGAAAGAGTAAGATTTTAATAAAAAAGGTTGTTTAAAATAGGAAAGTGAGGGTTAATTAATATAAAAATGACAAAAATTAATAAAATATGTAAAAAAGAGTGTAAGTGGAGTATTGGTAATTGGGTAAAAGTGAGTTTAGAATATAAAAAGTAAAAAAGAGTGTAAAAGTTTGTAGTTACTAAAATAAAAAGATAATAATAAAATAAGAAAGATAATAATAAAAAGTAGTTACTAAAAGTGAAAAAATAGGGAAAAGTTTTGGTTAGGGGTAGCTTTAAGACTTATTCGTCATACCGAAAATATTATAATTCTCTGAGAGAAATAAGCGTGTTAATAGAAGCTAACCTCTTAAAATCTCTTGAAATAGATAGAATAACTCGTTTATTATTTAGTTTTTCTTTTTCAAGGGGGATTCCTTTGGCAATTATCCTCTGAATATAGTCTCGTATTGAGCTTTCTGAAAGGGTTAAAACCTCTGAAATCAAAGAATAATCTACAGATCTACCTTCTTCTTCTAATTTATATATTGTCGATAAAACCAACATTTCCTGGCTTGTTAGCTTCTTAATTTTAATTCTAAGCTCTTTTTTTATTATATCTAGCTGTTCTAATATTAATGTTGTATCTGTAGCTGTTTTTTGCTGTTTTTCTAAATTTTGAGTTAAATTATGTGTCGAAGTGTCTGTCTGTCTGTCTGTCTGTCTGTCTGTCGAAACCCCATTGTTTCCTATGGAAACATCAATATATTGTCTTTTTAAGGGTTTAAACGGGTAGTTATCTGTCGAAGTGTTTATATAAACACCCTTATGTGTCGGATTTATCTGTCGAAGTGTCGGATTTATCTGTCGAAGTGTCGGATTATCTGTCGAAGTGTCTGTCTGTTTGTCTGTTTGTCTGTCTGTTGAGGGATATTCATGGGGTTTAACATTAACCCCTTCAATAATCTTATTATTGAATTTAGTAAATTCTAATATAGATAATTGTATTTCTGATAATTCTTTTTTTATGGCAACTATTTCATTAGAAAGGCAAGAAATATCATATTTAATTTTCTGGAATGCTTCTTTTATGAGATCCATTAATTTAGATAAATAGTAACAATATAAAGATTATTATAGCTCTGTTATAGATTGATTCTTAGAATAAATTTCATGAGCTTTATTTGACATTCTCCAACGTGTTCTTTTAAGGTAATCTATACCTTTAGAATTTTTTGATATTTTTACTACTAAATTTTTATTTTTAAGGTTTTCAAGAAGAAGTTTAATAAACTCTTCATCTCTTGCAACTTCTAAAGCTACCTGTGATATAAATAAAGGCTCGGGAAATTTATCATAAAGAATTGATAGAACATGTTCAGATATTTTCTTTTTCTTGATTTCAGATAGTTTAGACATATTTATATTAAAAAATAGAAATTTATAAGGTTATTGAAAATCACTAAATTTTGGTTTTTTAATATAATACTAGACAATAGAAAGGTTTAAATATAATTTTAAAGTCAATAATTTATGTTAGACGAAAAAAAACCATCAAGAAACATCATGAATAAAATGGTTGTGACTAAAGAAGGTAAGAGGCTGGGAATTATTAATGACATTACTTTTGAAGCAAGAAGTGGTGAATTAATTCAGCTTGTTTTAAAAAATCCAACACCATATACACAGAGCCTTAATTTAGAAAGGACTAATGCTGGTGAAGTACTTGTTCCTCACAACTCAATAATTGCTATTGGTGACTTTGTAGTTGTTTCTGAAGAAGATTTAAAATAAAAATTACTACAATTAATAAATATGAAAATAATTGGATTTAACTACGATAAAGTATATGCTAAAAAAGATAAAGAAATAAGTAAAGATGTTAAAATAATTACTAATATAGATATATTAGAACTACAAAAAAAACAAGATAACTTTTTTAAAAATGGGGATTTATTTGAATTAAAGTATAATTTTACTATAGATTATAGCCCTAAAATAGCAAAAATTAATTTTGAGGGGGTTGTGATTATATTAATTGATGATAAAACTCTTTCAGAAAAAATTGAAGAAAAATGGATAGATAAATTATTAATTGAAGATATAAGAATTCCTTTATTTAATTTAATTTTTTCAAAGCTAAATGTTAAAGCAATGGAATTAGAAGAAGATATAGGGATTCCAACACATATTCCTTCTCCAAGGGTTGTTCCGGTCTCTAATGATCCTAATAAAGAAGAAGATAAAGGTAAAAATAAAAAAGATAAGGTAAGGAATAATAAAGAAGATTAATATGGTTATAATAACACCGCCTATTTTATATTAATTACTATACTTTATCTAAGGCTCAGTGAAGATTTAATAAGTTTGTAAAATTTTTACTATTTAATTTTTATTTAAATTAATATATATTTATTTTACAGATTTATATTAATTTTTTAAATTTTTCTTATATTTGTTTTAAATTATAACTTAAAAAAGAATTTTATAAATAATTTAATTTAGATTCAATAAATTAATAAACTTATATTAAAAATTTAGTAAATTTAGTAAAAAAATTAACTATTAAAAATAAAAAATAGCTTTTTAAGTCTTAATTAAGGTAAAAATTAGTTAGATACTCACCCCATGATTTCTTATAGAAATATTTATAAAGAAGATTTTAACTTTTCTTTTTTTAATTTTTATTTATAAATATTTATATTATATAATATATATAATAAGTAATATATATTATAATATATTATTTCACGTTAGTTAGTTTTTGTTGAAAATATTAGCTTCTTTCTTCTTAATTTTTCTCTTCTTTCTTCTCTTCTTTCTTCTTAATTCTTCTCTTCTTTCTTCTTAATAATTATTATATTCTTTTATATTTTATAATTATTAATCATTAATTATTTTAATTATTTAATAATCCCATCTCCATGAGAAATATAGGTGTCAGGGTACCAATATATAAAAGAACTAAAATTTGTTAAAAATCAACTAAAGTTTTAAATAAGGTATAATCTTTCCATAAGAAATAAAGGTTTAATTTAATAGGTATATTAGAGATATATAAAACTTTATAAAAAACAATTTGATAAGATAATAAGAAGGAAATTAAGAGGTAAAAAGAGGTAAAATGGTTAATGAAGCTAATTTAAAGATAGAGAAGATATTTGATTCTTTTATTGGAAATAATTTATTTAAAGATAAATTTGTGCTGCAAATTAATTATACCCCTGAAACTATACCTCATAGAGATGATTTAATTGAACAAATTGCTTCTATATTAGCTCCTGCACTTAGAGGTGAAAGGACTAGTAATTTGTTTGTTTATGGAAAAACAGGCACTGGGAAGACACTTTCTATAGAATATGTAAAAAATGAGCTTTTAAAAAGAAATGATTCAAAAAAGAATAATTTAATCATAGAATATATTAATTGCAAACTTAAGAAAGTTTCTGATACAGAGTATAGGATTTTAGCTGAATTAATCAAAAAATTAGGAGGTATGGTTCCTGCAACAGGGTTGCCAACAAGCGAGGTTTATGAAAAATTTGTGGAATTAATTGATAATGAAAAAAAACTAATTATAATTATTTTTGATGAAATTGATCACGCCGTAGACACTATTTCTGATACTTTTTTGTATAATTTAACAAGGTTAAACTCTGAACTTGCTAAATCTCAAATAAGTATTGTGGGTATAAGTAATAACCTTACTTTTTTAGATAATTTAGATCCTAGGGTAAGAAGCTCCCTTAGTGAAGAAGAATTAGTATTTCCTCCATATAATGCTTTACAATTACAAGATATATTAAAGGAAAGGTCTTTGAGAGCATTTAAATCAGGAGTTTTAAGTGAAGGAGTTATTTCTAAATGTGCAGCATTTGCAGCTAGGGAACATGGAGATGCTAGAAGAGCTTTAGATTTATTACGAGTTGCAGGTGAGATAGCAGAAAGAAATAACTCAAAATCAATTAATTTAAAAGATATAGACTTAGCTAATGAGAAGATTGAGAAAGATAAGATTCTAGATATTGTAAAAACAGAACCAAAACAATTTCAACTAGTTTTATTAGGGATAATTAATTTAATTGAGAAAAGCAATATTAAGGAAATATTTACAGGAGATATTTACAATTCTTACCAAACTTTATGCGAAACAACTAAAAATGATATACTAACTCAAAGAAGAGTTTCAGATATTTTATCTGAGTTTGATATGATGGGGATAATAAACTCTAGTGTTATCTCGAAAGGAAGACAAGGCAGAACAAGAGTGGTCAGGCTTGCTATCCCTAGCACCCTTTTAGAAAAGGTTAAAACAATTTTGAATGACTCTCTTAATTTAACTAATTAATTATTTTTACTTAATTATTAAAATGGGAAAAGAATTATTAGATTTTTGTGTAGAAAAAGGCATACTTATAGATAAAAAAATATTAACTCTTCTTGAGGATTTAAATAATAATGAAATTGCTAAGAATTTTATTGAAAGATTAATTTATCAATATAAACAAAAAGTAATAACCTCATCTTTTTTTGAAAATAATATATATAAAGTTTATGAATTAATATTAAATTATAAAGGAGCAAATAGAAAGTTAATTGAATCTTTTTTTATAAATTTAGGTATAAATTGTGATTTTAATAAACTTGAAAAATCTATTAAGGAAGAAGCAGTTTTAGAGTTTGGGCAAGATTGTGGGGTAAAATTACTTAAAATATATAATAATAAACCTAAAAAAATTAAAGTTAATGATTTTGTCCTAAATTTTAAATATAGATATAACACATTAAAAAAAATATTACAAGATCGGCCCGAATTAGAAAATTTAATTTCTATAAATAGAATTGGGGAGTATAGTTCTTGTTCAGTAATTGTTATTATTTCTGATAAAAGGGTCACTAAAAATGGAAATATTCTTTTAGAGGTTGAAGATTTGACTGGAAAAACTGTTGCTTTAATTAATAAGAATAGGCAAGAGATTTTTGATAAAACAAAGGAGCTTTTGCTTGATGAGATTGTAGCATTAAAATGTTCTGGTAGTCAGGAAATGCTTTTTGTAAATGATATTATTTTTCCAGATGTTAAGATTTTGGATAAGAAAAAGTCTAATTTTGAAGAAATGGCAGCATTTATTTCAGATATTCATATTGGCAGTAAAAACTTTTTAGAAAAAAATTTTAATAAATTTATAGAATGGATAAATGGCACGGTTGGTGATAAAAAACAAAGAGAACAAGCTCTTAAAATAAAATATTTATTTATCATCGGGGATACGATTGATGGAGTTGGGGTTTTTCCAGGGCAAGAGAAAGAACTTGTTATTAAAGATGTTGGCTCGCAGTATAAACTTTTAGCAGACTATTTATTTAAAATAAGGGATGATGTTCAAATAATTCTTTGCCCAGGCCAGCATGATGCTGTTAGGATAGCAGAACCTCAACCAGCTATAAGTGAAGTTTATGGAGCACCATTATATATGTTAAAAAATTTAAAATTAGTTACTAACCCCTCTCTTATTGAAATAGGCAAGGATATAAAATTTAAAGTTTTAATGTATCATGGTGCAAGTATGCATGGGATAATTGGTGAAATTGAAAAGTTAAGGCTTGGTAAAGGGCATGATTCTCCTACAGAGGTTGTTAAATATATACTTAAAAAAAGGCATTTGGCGCCTACACATTCGTTAGTTACTTATACCCCTATTGAAGGGGAAGATGCTTTATTGATTAAAGAAACTCCAGATATTGTCGCAACAGGGGACTTACATAGGACGGAGGTTTCAGATTATAATGGCGTGTTGCTTATTGCTTCTAGTTGTTGGCAGGCAAGGACTCCTTTTGAAGAGAAAGTTGGTAATAATCCGGATCCTTGTAAAGTTCCTGTTCTTAATTTAAAAACAAGAGAGGTAAAAATAATGGACTTCTCAGATGTTCCTGGAAGTAAATTAATAAATGGGGTTGTGGTTAAAGATGCAGACTGAACAATATTTTAAAATTATTGAAAGAGAAATAAAACGAAATTATGAATTGGCTGGGTTGGTTAGAAGCAAGGGATTTGACCCTGTTAATTTTGTTGAAGTTCCTCTTGCACATAACCTTGCTGAAAAAGTTGTTGGTCTTATATCTACACTTTATCCTCAGATTAATGGAACAAATATTGTTAAAAGAATTATTGAATTAGAGAAAGAATATGGCAAGCTTGATCCTGCTGTTTGTTTGAAAATCGCTGAGGAAGTTGCAAAAGAGAAATTTTGCAAGTTTGAATCCCACTTGCAGGCAATTGAAGCAGGAGTTAGAATTGGGTTTGCCTATACTACTTTAGGGGTTGTGAGTTCTCCTATTGAAGGTTTTACTTTTTTAAAATTAAATAAAACAAAAGATATGAAAGATTATTTTGCACCTTATTTTTCAGGACCAATAAGAAGTGCAGGGACTACTGCGAGCTGTGTTGTATTAATAATCATTGATTATTTAAGGGAGATTTTTGGGTATGCTAAATATGACCCAAATGAAGAGGAGATTAAAAGAACAGTTACAGAATTATATGATTTTCATGAAAGAGTCTCTAATTTACAATATCTTCCAACAGAGGAAGAAGCTAGTTTTTTAGCAAGGAATATACCTATACAAATTTCAGGAGAACCTTCTGAAACTATTGAAGTTTCTAATTATAAAGATTTAAATAGAGTTGAAACAAATTTTCTAAGGAGTGGTTTTTGCCTGATACTTGGAGAAGGACTTGCACAAAAAGCTCCGAAAGCATTAAGGATTCTTAAAAAATTAAGAGAAAAAGGATTTAAATTAAGTGACTGGGATTTTTTAGAGGAATACTGCAAGATTCATGAAAAAAGAAAGTCTGGAACAAAAGATACTGTTGCTACTTATATGAATGATTTAGTTGCAGGAAGGCCTATATTTGGGCACCCTTCGAAATCTGGAGGTTTTAGATTTAGATATGGTAGAAGCAGGGTTTCTGGTTTTTCAGCAGCCTCGATACATCCTGCTACAATGGCAATTACTGATAATTTTATTGCTATAGGCACACAACTTAAAATTGAAAAGCCCACTAAGGGATGTGTTATAACTGTTTGTGATTCTATTGATGGCCCAATTGTTAAGTTAAAAGATGGAAGTGTACAAAAAATTAATAACTATGAAGAAGCTAAAAATTTATACAAAGATGTTGAAGAGGTTATTTACTTAGGAGACATATTATTCCCTTTAGGGGATGTAATAAACAGGAATCACGAATTGATTAAACCTGGATATGTTGAAGAGTGGTGGGATTTACAACTTAAAAAAATCTGTCAAAATGAGGAAGATCCATACAATATTTCTTTTGAAAGAGCTATAGAAATATCAGAAAATTATAAAATCCCTTTACATCCCGAATATATTTTTTATTGGAGCCAGATAAGCTATGAGCAGTTTTTAGAGTTATTAAGGTGGTTGTCTTGCAGCAAGATTAGTGGAAGCAAAATTATACTTCCTTACACTTCTTTAAATAAGGAAGAGTTTTCTATTTCGAAGAGGGCATTAGAATTATTAGGGGTTGTCCATAAAATTTCGATTGAAAATGTTATAATACCAAAAATTTATAGTAGAGCTTTATTTGCTAACCTTGGAATTGGTATTTCTTTGCTAGATAATGAGTGCTTTATTGAAGAGGAGATTAATAACCTGGTCGATAAACTTAAAAAATATGAAGAAAGAAATGTTTTGGAAGTAATTAATCATATTTCTGAATTTGAGATTAAGGATAAGGCGGGGGATTTTATAGGCGCTAGAATGGGCAGGCCTGAAAAAGCAAAACTTAGAAAGTTAACTGGAAGCCCCCATGTTCTATTTTCTGTAGGAGAAGAAGGGGGCAGATTTCGCAGTGTTAATGAGGCTTCTAATCTTGGAAGTGTAAATTCTGATTTTCCTATTTTTTTCTGTGAAAAATGCGGGAAGGAAACTATTTTTAGAAATTGTAATATTTGTGGCGGAGAAACAAGAAAAATGAATTACTGCCCTATTTGCTCAGATAAGTTTTTTAGCGATAAATGTCCTAAACACAATGTTGGTGTTGGTTCTTATAAGCACAAAATAGATATTAGAGAAAATTTAGATAGTGCCACTAAAAAGTTAAATTTGAAGAAGGGTGAAGTACCTGCTTTAATAAAAGGGGTAAGAGGAACTTCGTCTAAAGACCATTTAATGGAACCACTTGAAAAAGGAATTCTCCGGGCGATGTTTAATATTAATGTGAATAAAGATGGGACTATAAGGTATGATATGACTGAACTTCCTATAACTCATTTTAAACCAAAAGAGATTTTTGTTTCAATAGATAAATTAAGAGAATTGGGATATACTCATGATATTCATAATAATTACCTTACTAATGACAACCAAGTTTTAGAGCTAATGCCTCATGATATAATCATCCCCTGTTCATTAGAAAGCGGAGATGAAAAAGCTGACGATGTTTTTATGAATGTGGCTAATTTTTTAGATATGCTTTTAGATAGATTTTATAATCTGCCTCGGTTTTACAATATTAAGAAGAGAGAAGATTTGATTGGGCAGATAAGTGTTTGCATGGCTCCGCATAATTGTGCTGGGGTTATTTCAAGGATAATTGGATTTTCAAAAACTCAGGGGCTGTTAGCCAGCCCTTATATGCACGCAGCTATGAGAAGGGACTGCTTTGATTATAATACTTATGTCCCAATAAAAGAAAATAAATCCTGGAAAATTAAAAAAATTGGAGAAGTCATTGAAGAACTAAAACCTCAAAAAATAATTGATAGTTGCGGAACTAAAGAGATAAAAGTTAACAATTTTAAGACTTTAGGATTGGATAGAGATATTTCTGAAATAAATGTAAGTAATTTCACTAAACATACAAAACTTCCTATATATGAGATTAAAACTGCATTGGGAAAGACAATAAGTGTCACAGATAATCATAAATTTAAAATAAACAATAGTTGGAAAAGAGCGTCTGATTTAAACTTAGGTGATAAAATTCCGTTAATCTATAAGATAAATATCGATTCAAATAATCTAAAAGAAATTAATTTATTAGAAAAATTAAAATGTGAAAATTTGATGATTCGTGGGATTAAAAGAATTATTAAAAATATTAAAAAAGAAGATTTAAATATAATTCTCAAAAAACTGAATATTACAAAAAAGCAGTTCCAAAATTTTAATATAAGGGATAGTTACCCAATTAAGTTTGTTTTACATTTAAATAAGTCTATTAAGAATAAAATTTATAATATTGGAAGAATTTCAGCAAAACGAGATAGTGTTTCTGTTCCAATAAAAATTAAATTAGATAAAGATATTTTAGAAGTAATTGGGTTGTATATTGCTGAGGGATATTCTAGAACTATTTCTGGAAAGAAAGGTTTAAATCAAGTTTATATTGCTTCTTGTGATAAAGAAATTCGGGAGTTTATCAAAAAGGCAATTAAGAAACATTTTGGATTGGTTCCAAGTGAAAATAAAAATGACAGAGTTACTTTTTCTTCTAAAATTATTTATTTATTCTTTAATAAAATTTTAGAATCTGGAAGTGATGCTAAAAATAAGAGAATTCCTTATTTATTTTTAGATTTGCCTTTAGATAAACTTGCCTGTGTGTTAAGGGGATATTTTGAAGGAGATGGTTCTGCTGAAAAAGATAGAAAGAAAATTTCTTGTGATAGTATTAGTGAAGGATTATTGCAAGATTTAGAATTTTGTCTTGCAAGATTTGGAATTTTTACTAAAAGATATGAGTATGAAAAACAACCCGGGCCAGCAATAAGGGAATTTTATTTAAGGAAAAATAGAGATATTCCTATGTTTAGAATAACGAAATTAATTATTGGTTCTGATTTTGTTAACAAATTTTTGAGAATTGGGTTTTTATCTAAAAGTAAACAAAATATTTTAAAAGGTTATAAGAAAATAAAACAATATGGGATGAGAATAGATTATGATGATTCTTTCGTTTATGACCAGATAACTTCTATCGACAGAATTGAAGACAAGGAAAGTTATTGTTTGAGTGTTGATAACCCCAACCATTTAGTTGTTGGAAATGGGATTGTCAGTCATAATTGTGATGGTGATGAAGCAGCTATGATGTTATTGCTGGATGTATTAATTAATTTTTCAAGAAATTATTTGCCTTCACACAGAGGAGGGACTCAAGATGCCCCCCTTGTTCTTAATGGCAGAATTGAAGCAGGAGAAGTAGATGACCAGATTTTGGATTTTGAAGTTGTAAGCAAATACCCCTTGGAATTATATGAAAAAGCTGAAAAAAAATTACATTCCTCTGAAGTGTCTATAGAGATGATTAAAAAAAGGATTAATCAGGGAACTGACCCATTTACAAATATAGGATATACCCATGAAACTGATGATTTTAACTTGGGGGTTTTGTGCTCTTCATATAAGAAATTGCCGACAATGCAGGAAAAAGTCGGAAAGGAAATGGAATTAGTAAAAAAATTAAGGGCTGTTGATGCTGCGGATGTCGCGCGATTGGTTATTGAACGGCATTTTATACGAGATATAAGGGGTAATCTAAGAAAATTTTCAATGCAAAAATTCCGGTGCGTTAAATGCAATACTAAATATCGCCGTCCTCCTCTTTCCGGAAACTGCTTACATTGCGGAGGAAAAATAATTTTTACAATTTCTGAAGGGGGAATTGTTAAATACCTTGAGCCTGCTTTGAATCTTGCAAATAATTATAACATTCCTGTTTATGTCAAACAGAATATTGAATTGACTAAGAAATATATAGAATCTATTTTTGGCAGAGAAGAAACAAAACAGACTGCACTAGAGGAGTGGTTTTAGAAAACTTGTTTTGTTTCTTAATGGCGAGAATATGTTAATATAAGTTTCGGGTTAATATATAATTCTGTTGTTAAGTAGAGAGATAAGCTTTTCTATTAATATACACTATCTAAGCAATATCTAGAAAAGTTTAAATTTGAGGATTAGTTAGTAAAATTAGATAGGGAGGAAGATAAAATGTGCGGTAGTTGCGGATGTTCAAAGAAAAAAGCTAAGAAAAAGAAAAAGTAATCTGTAAAAGTTTAAATATTAATATTTGTTGTTGTTTGTATGAAAGAGGGTGTATGGAAGAAGAAACTAAAATAAAAAAGGGATTGAATATTTATTGGTATTATTGGACTGTTGTTGCTTTTGTAGGTTTTTGGATAGTTGACAGCTTTGCAACAAAATATACTTTTAACTATATTAATATAGAACTTATGATTTCTGTTGTTACTTTTCTTTTTGGTTTTTTAATTTCAATTACCTTTTCTATGTTGTTAACAAGAACGAGCTCTCTTAAAGTTGCACTTTCAACTGAAGCGGGAAGATTGGTTTCTTTATACTTGCTTTCAAAAAATCTTGGAAAGGAATTTAGTGAAAAAATAAGAGAACGAATTGATAGTTATACTATGGATACTTTGAGAGAGTATGCTAGCTACGAAGTTGGCAGAGAATCAAATTATGGAATGTATGATGATATTAATTGCATGGAATTAAAAACACAAAATCAAAGAGTGGCTGCAGATTCTTTTTTATATATACTGGGAGAATTCCAGCCAACAAGAGAAAGTTTAGAATATATTACAAAAAAAAGAATAGAATGGTCTTTGAAATTAGTTAATTATTTGCTTGGGATTATCCTTATACTTCTTTTGTTCTTAAACAGAGGAGATGAATTTACAAACACTTTATTTATTATCCTTTCAACAGTGGTTATATTTATACTTTTGATAGTTGAGGATTATGATAATTTAAGAATTGGAGATTATACTGTGAATATAAGCAATTCTGAACAAATATTTGACTTAATTGAAAAAGATAGATATTATCCTGAAGAGATTATGAGTAGAGTTAAATTAGAAAAAGGAAGAGATTATAGAATTGGGATTTATGATACCTCGTTAAAAAAAGAAAGGGTATTTAGAATTACTTATAATCCTAAACTTAATGTTAAAATTCCAGAAATCATTTCTAAACTGAAAAAGAAGAATAATATTAAACTAGATTAAATAGAATAAAATTACTGGGATTATTAAACACCCCATTAAATTAATTCTTTTTACTCCTGTTAAAATGCCGTATAGTCCTGTTGATGCAGATATAATAAAAATAAAAAATCCAAAAAATCCTGAAAAAATTAAAACTACTATAGATATAAAAATTAATGTTAGTATTGACAGCCAAGTGTAATTTATTTTGTGAATATATTTTGCAGATATTATTGCTAATTTTTTTGTTAAATAAAAACTTATTATTCCGACAAGACAGATAGTTAGTATTATTGTTAATAAATTATTTAATGTAATAGTTTCTGTTATCTGCTGAATATTTACTGCCATGCCTGTTCTTGTTTTTTCAATAGAGTAAAGAACTACAAAACTTAGGGAGATGCCCATCATATTTATAGCTCCTAACATTGTAAGAAATAGTTTTTTATCTGGATTTGCAATTGATGCCCCTATAACTGCTGCTTGCCCAGAACCAAAACCTGGAAGAAAGCAGCATAATGGAGATGATAAGGATGCGGCAATCATTGGTTTTAGTAATTTTGATTTTTTTATTTTTTGAAAACTGATTGTTTGTTTTTGAATTTTAACTTTACTTTTTATTGCTATAACTAGCGAAGATGCCCCGAATAGTCCTGTAAGCATTGGAAGAAATGGCTGATTTATATTTGAGTTAAGAACTGCAATCCCTAAAAATCCTGACAATATGAAAACAATTAATGCTTTAATTTTATTTGTTTCGTGCGAGATAAGAAAAATCGAGGATAGTATCAATATATACGGAATAAACAAATTTATTGATTTTTCAAATTGTGGAAGAAGATAGATAAATAAAACAGAAATAATCAATATAATTGGAATTGAGAAAATACATCCGTAAATTGCAAACATAACTGCTTCATATCCTTTGCCTTTTTTCAAAAGCTCGTGCCCTGGCAAAACTGAAAGTGCAGTTTCTTCATCAGGAGCTCCTAAAAAAATACTTGGGATAAAATCTACAAATGTCTGGGTTATTGCCATAGATACAATAAAAATTATAATTATTATTGGAGAAGCAAAATTAAGAAGAAATACTGCTGATGAAACAAGGACAGCTCCGACAAGGTTTATATGTATTCCAGGAAGCAAACCGCAGATAGTGCCTGCTATGATTCCTGCTAAGATTGCTAATAATAATTCAATTAGCATAAATATGTTATAACTTACAAGTATAATAATTTTTTTAACATATTAAGATAATTATTTAAATTTGTTTTATCTAATTAATATATGAATTTTAATTTTAGTAAATTAAAAATTGGTATTGTTATTTTAGTGATAGTTATTTTAGATTTGTCTTTAGCATTAATCTTTAGGTGTATTCCGTATAATCTATATTATTGCAGGCCAATTCTGCCTATGATATTTGAATGGGGATTTATAGCAATCAGTTTAGCTACAGGAATATTAACTTATATTGTCTGGAGTTTTGTTGAGAAGAATTGAGATTTGCCTTATAATATTTATGCTTTTACATAGCAGAATTTAAAGAATAAGTTTTATAAGTTTAATTTGGTTGTTGTTTTTATGATAAAACCAATAGTGCGTGAGATGATTGGAAGATATTTAGCATATTTTATGCAAGTATTAATTCTTGGATTTATTATATGGGGAGTGTATTTGGGAAAGTACCTTCCTGCTTTTGAAGGAGTTATTTGTTTAATATTTACTTTTATCCCTCTTATGTTAAAAAGAAAAAAAGGAATTCACTTACCATGGACATTGAATTTCTTAATTGTTTTTTCTTTATATTTCCATACCTCTGGAAGAATTTTTGGACTATATCCTATGTTTTACCCATTTTATGATAAATTTGGACATTTTATGGGTTCTGTTACTGTTGCTTTATTGGGTTTTACAGCATTTGTTATTATGGATAGATATACTGAATTAAAACTCAAAAAGCACCACATTGTCTTTTTTATCGTTATTTTTACTTTAGCTATTGGTGCTTTTTGGGAAATTATTGAATTTACAGCAGACAAACTTTTTCATGCGACAAATCAATATAGTTTAGATGATACTATGTATGATTTAGTATTTGATTTATTTGGAGGATTGTTTATAGCATTTTTAACAAAAGTAAATTTTGACACAATGAGAAATAAAATTGTTGTAAAAAAGAGATAAATTTTATTAAGTTGTTATATTTACTAAAAAAGGTATAAATTGAAAATACAATTAAATAAATTAATAAACTGAATAAATAGATTAATAAAATGAGCAAGCAAGATATTAAAAATAACAATTTATCATATCGGGGTTTTTTAAGGGGGAATACTTTAAAATTAGATAAACTTTTTAAAAAAAAGTTTATTATAAACCTAACAATTTCATTAATACTTTATTTATTAGCAATAGTATTAGCCTATCTGTCAAGTTTATATATAAAAAAGAATTTTGTTGCCCCGCCTATAGTCCAAGATTTAATGTGGAATATTCTTCCAAACTTAAAGATAATTTGGGTAAGTGAAATATTTATAATCTTAACAGTAATCTTTACTTTCTTATGGGCTCTAAAAAAAGACAAAGATTATATTCCTTATTTAATATCGCTTTGGGCTTTATTTCAAATAATCCGTGCAGGAATGATTGTTCTTACACCTTTAGGATTTCCTAATCATTATAGCGGATTGATTCCAACAGGAGAAGAAAGCGTTTTTGCATTTGGTGCTTTTCCTTCAGGGCACTTAGCATACCCAATTTTGGCTTATTTAATAACTAAAATGCGGATATTTATTTTATTTTCAATCTTAGTTATCCTCGCCTTATTAATTTCAAGGGGGCACTACAGTATTGATTTAATTGGAACATTTCTTTTATCTTATCCTCTTTATATACTTGCTGAAAAATATATAAAAAAATACTTTATTGAAAAATGAATCCAGAACTTTCATGTATAATAATTACATTAAATGAAGAGAAGGCCCTGCCGAATTTGTTAACATCTTTAAAAAACCAAACTTACCAAAATTTTGAAACCATTGTTGCAGATTATAATTCGAAGGATAAAACAAGAGAAATTGCAAAAAAATTTAGATGTAAAATCACTAAAGGCGGGGGGTATAGTGCAGGTAGAAACAATGGGGCAAAAATTGCAAAGGGAAAATACCTCTTATTTTTAGATGCTGATTCAACAATGTCAAAAGATTTCCTTGAAGTTAATATGAAAGAATTTAAAACGTCAAAAAAAGGGGTTGGAACTGTTGAAGTTAAACCTATAAGTAATAGATATTTTGATAAGATTTTCTTTAAATTTTATGATATCTGGTCAAAATTAATGTTAAAAATATCTCCTCATTGTGCTGGCTGCGGAATTTTTGTAAAGAAAAATGTTTTCAAAAAGTTAAATGGTTTTGATGAAAAAATAGTTTTTGCAGAAAATCATGATTTCACTAGAAGAGCAAAGCCTTATGGATTTATAATTCTTCCAAGGCATATGTATACCTCTGTTAGAAGGATGGATAAAGAAGGGAGATTTGTTTTTATAATAAAATATATTTACTCAGGTATATATAGATTAATTTATAAAGAAATTGATAGAAAATTATTTGAATATAATAATAAAAGATAAATTAAACAATTTAATAAATTTGAGTATACTTTTTCCTTTGCCATTTATTTATATTCTTTATTCATCTTTAAATATTTTCTTCACTAAATTAAAATTATTTTTCCCCTCGAGAATTTATTTTTAAATAAAAAGGTTTATAAATACCATATTTCTTAATTAATTATCAAAGAGGGGTAAATGATAAACAAAAAAGTTTTGTTGGTGAGTATTTTACTATCTGTTAGTTTTGTTTTAATGCTTAATGTTGTGAGTGCTACAGGGAATGCAAGTATTAATATTGTAAGTCCTGCAAATAATAGTTTGAATGGGGGAACAACATTATTTAATCTAACTTTTATTAATGGTTCAAAAACAGGTTCAAATCTTACAATTCCCGGTCTTACTATTGCTGTTGATGGTGTAAATATAAATGTTACTTTTTATTATAATAGAACTGGAACAGCATGGACAAAGATTACAACAAATAATACTTGTACTCCTGTTGTTGATGGTGTGACATTTGCTTGTATTTCTACATTTGTTCTAAATTCTTCAATGGATGGTTATGCCAAATATGCTATTAATGCCACACTTAGCAATGGTACTGATACAGTATCACTTTTAGATATAGGAAATGCAACAATGAATGTAACTTTTGATTCAACACCCCCTGCACTTGCATGGCAGAATATCAGCGGAAATATCACTAACTGGGGTAATTATACAAATATGACTGGTTATGGATTAATGAATTTGAGTGTAACTTTCATAGATGCAACTACAAATGTAAGCTATGTCACATTTAATATTACAAATTCTACAGGAGGAACTAACATGACTCTTGTTGCAGCTAGACTTAGTGGTACTAATGGTGGCGATAAGTGGTGGAATAACTCCCTCAATTTTTCAAACTTGCCTGCTGGGAAGTATAATATTACTGTCTGGGCAAATGATAGTCTAAATAATACTATCACAACTGGAATAGCAAACTTTAGGTTTACTATAGATGATGTTGCACCGCAGGTTTATTTAGCAAATATTAGTGTTGGCAACTTTAGCAATTATTCTTCAACTAATTTGGTTTTGAATATTACGCTTTATGATCCTATGAGTGGTATTGGCGGGGTAATGTTTAATATTACTAATGCAACAGGGGGTACAAATGCAACTTATCTTGCAACAAAATCTGGAAGCACATGGAGTTATACAGTAGATACTACAAATTTCCCTGATGGCATATATAATATATCTGTTTCAGTAAATGACTCTGCAGGAAATGTTAATAATAGTATATTTGCAAAAAATAGCAAACTTAGAATAAGACATATTACTTTGGATAATACAAATCCTACAATTGCTTATAGTTGTGATAGGAGTGCTGTTGGTCCTGCAGAATTAATCACATGCACGTGCACTAGTGGTGATGCTCTTTCAGGAGTTAATGCCACAACATTCAGTATTAATCCACTTACTACAATTGAAGGAACATTTACTACAAATTGCAATATAACAGATAATGCTGCTAACTTAGTAACATCTACATTTACATATAGTGTTTCTGTTGGTGGCGGTAGTTCTCCTGGTAGCGGAAGCAGTAGTAATACTAATACTTGGACTAAAACATATTCAGAAGATAGCAAGGAGCTTTCACAAATGGGTGTTGTAACTCAGCAACTTGGAGGAGGAAATAGGGTTAGACTTAAAGTTAACAGTGCGACTCATTATGTAGGGGTTAAATCTTTGACAACAACTACAGCGACAGTAGAAGTTTCTTCAACTCCTCAGCAAGCTACATTAGCTATTGGAGATACAAGGAAATTTGATTTAGATAGCAATGGTTATTATGATTTGCAAGTGGTATTAAACTCAATTACAAGTGGGAAAGGAGATATTTCTATAACTTCAATTAATGAACAGATAACTGAAGAATCAGAACAGGCACAGGTAGATGCTCAAAAAGAAGCAGAAGGCATAGCTTCAGGTGAGCCAGAACTTCCTGCAGATTCAGGCAATAACGCTCTGATTTGGGCATCCATCGGGATTATTGTTTTAATTCTTATAGTTGTTGCAGTTATTTACTTCTATAAGAAGAAGAAATAATTATCTTATCTGCATTTAGTTGCAATTCTTTTTTATATTCTTGTATTGTCCCTGTAATTTCTACATTTGCAAATTTTTGAACATTTGGGCAGTTGCATACTACATTTATTCTTTCATTTTTATTTTTTAAAGTTAAAATTGTAAAATTATTTTCATATACCTGAACATTTACTACTTCACCTGCAATTTTTACTTGTTTATTTATAGATTTATAACCTATTGAACTGATTTCTACTATCTTAGGTTCTTTTATATTTATTATGCAAAGAACAAGAAATATCCCTGTGATTGATAAAATCAAAGCAATTTTTTTCATAATACAAATGTTTATAAATTAGAGAATAAAAACTTTTTTATGAGAAGACATTTAACCCCTATTTTAGCTGCAGGTATACTGGCTTTATCTCCTTGTAATAAAAATCATTTTACCAACGATTTTTTTGATTCTACACCTGTTGTAGGAGATTGCTATGAATTTGAGAATCTCCCAATTATGGGCGTGCCTAATAGGGTTGATATAAAAGGAGACATTGTTATAATTTCAGGATTTTCTGGCGATAGTTTGCTACAGAAGCTTGAATACAACATGGCAACTAGGAAAGTTTTTGCTCTTTACTTACCAAACACTCCTCCTGAGAGAGGTTATGGATATGAGAAATTGAGAAATTATGCTGAATGTTGTGTCCGCGGATTAGAAGCAAGGGATAATATAGAGAGAAACTTCAGAAGATTTTTTTCGTCATCTGAAACAGATGAAAACATTTAATAACTAAAAAATTGTTTTTTACTATATGGATATTGAAAAAAGATTTGAGCTGATTAAAAGAAATACAGAAGAGATAATTGGGGATAATCAATTAAGGGAAATTTTATCTAGTAAAAAACAACCTGTTGCTTATTGGGGAACTGCGCCTACAGGAAAACCCCATGTTGGTTATTTTTTGCCTATGTTAAAAATAGCAGATTTATTAAAAGCAGGATTTAAAGTTAAAATCTTGCTTGCTGACTTGCATGCAGCTTTAGATAATACTCCGTGGCCGGTACTTGAAAAAAGGTATGATTATTATGCTAAAGTAATCCCGCTAATGATTGAAGCAATTGGAGCAGATAATAAAAACTTGGAGTTTGTAAAAGGCAGCGATTTTCAGTTAAAACCTGAATATATGTATGATGTTTTAAAAATGTCAAGTTTTACTTCTGTTCATGATGCGCATAAGGCAGCTTCAGAAGTTGTTAAGTTAGGAGATAATCCAAAATTATCTGGATTAATCTACCCCCTTATGCAGGCAATGGATGAGGAATATTTAGGTGTTGATTTACAATTAGGTGGCACAGACCAGAGGAAGATAATGGTTTTGGCAAGAGAAAGTCTGCCTAAATTAGGGTATGATTTTAGAGTAGAGCTTATGAATCCATTAGTTCCAGGGTTGATTGGAAAAAAAATGTCTTCTTCTGATGAAAAATCAAAGATTGATTTAATGGACGATGAGAAATCTGTTATTGAAAAATTAAAAAATGCAGAATGTGTTGCTGGAGACTGCAATAATGGGGTAATGGCTTTTTTGAAATTTGTTATCATGACTATTAAAAAAGATAAGGGAGAGAAATTTGTTATTAAGAGAGATAAAAAATATGGAGGAGATTTAGTTTATTCTAATTATGAAGAGATTGATAAAGCTTTTAAATCAAAGAAACTTCATCCTCTTGATTTAAAAATTGCTGTTGCTGAAGAAATTAATAATTTGCTTGCTGTTTTTAGGAAAAATAAAAAAGACATAGAAAAAATATCAAAAGAGGCGTATGAAAAATAAACAGGCATCAATTGGGAAGATTGTATTTGTTTTAATAGGTTTTTTGGCAATTTCTCTTATTGTATTTGGAATTTTAGTTTATAAATTTGTCAGTAATAATCCGGATAAACCATTTGTTTCTAAACCAGGTATATCGGATATTGTCTCTGAAAATGTTTCTGTTCAGCCAGAACATGTTCAGTATTTGCTTAATGAAATGGGGGCGTATAAATTGCATAATTCCCCTTTAACATCAAATACTCCGAAAATTGAATTGGTTATTGATGGAGAATCTTTTAGTGCAGAAGTTGTAGACAATAAAATAATAATTATCAAAGAAGTGTTAGAAAATGAAGACATAAGGTTTATTACATCTAAAGAAGCAATTTTTGAGGCAATTAAATCTGATGATATTGTTGAAACATTTAAAAGTTCTATTGAAATGGGAGAATCTAATTATGAAATCGTTGGTGATAAAAAAACCCTATTTTTAAAAGGATATCTTTCTATTTACGAAGAAATTACAGGGCAAAAGATTTCTGCAACTGCAGAAGTTATTAATAGTTTTAAATAAATAACTCTAAATAGCTCTAAATAGCTGATAAGAGTGCTTTGATAATAATAAAACCAATAATCACAATTATAATTATTTTTAATATTTCTAACATATCTATACTTGAAAATCTATTTTTCATCTTTTAATTTACTTATCTTCTTTAAGATAATAATATCTTTTATAGTATTTAAGATTTCCTCTTTATTTTCAATCCACTCTTTAATTTTTACTATTTCGTCTTCATTGTTTTTTATTTGTGCAGAATAATAAGCAAAATATATTAAAACAAACCCTATTAATGAAGTAGTAATACCTATTAGTGTTTCTTGACTTTTAAAGAATAAATATAATCCTAAATTGCTTATTACTATAGAGATTATTCCTGTACTGATAAAAGTTATCAATTTTTTATTTAATTTAAATATCATTAACTAATCTACTAATTTTCATTTAAATTAATTATTATACTTAGAAGTAAATTATCCTGTCTTAAATTCTACAATATCTTTATCTTTTACTTCATGGTTAAGCCCGACTTTTTGGTTTGGGAATTTTGAACTGGGGCCAGTTACTCTTGTTTCCCTGATTTTATTTGATAACCCCCATTTTATTTTTTCAGCTACATCTTTTACAGTTGCTCCCGGCTTCATAATCATAGGTTTGTTAGTTGGCTGTTTTCCCGGCTCTTTAAGATAAATTCTTAATATATTAAAACTGCCTGCTAGTTTTTCCTTAAATTCATCTACACCTTCTTCAGTATATGCTGATATAATAACAAAATTATATTTTTTAGTTTCTAAAAATGCCTTTACTTTTCTTTTTTCATTTTCAGACAATAAATCTGATTTATTAAAAACAATTAATTTTTTTGCTCTTGATTTTTCTATGTATTTTTCAATTAAAGGCAGTTCATTTATATTTGTTATAACTTCAATTATTGTATCTGTTGTGTTGACAATTCCAATGTCAAAGTTTTCATTTTTTAAACTTGGCAAATCTATTATTTGTATTTGCAGTCCTTTATAATCTAATGTTCCTATTACTGGAGAGTTTGTTGTGAACTGCGACGAATTTGAGATGGAATTTGCATTTGTTATTGTGTTTAAGATAGAGGATTTTCCTGAATTTGTAAATCCAATTAAAATTGTCTGCATATCTGATTTTTTAATTCCTGCTTTTCCTTTTCTTGATTTTTTGCCTTTGTTAATTTTTTCCCTTAGTTTTTTTAATCTTGTTTTTAACTGAGCAAGGAGATTTTCACTGCCTTTATGATGAGGAGCTTTTCTTATCATTTCTTCTAAGCACAAGATTCTTTCTTCATCGCTTTGCGCTTCTAAATATGCTTTTTCAGCTGCAAAATATTCTGGGTGGGCATTGATTGGCATAGAATACTATCTCTTTCAATATATTTAAAAATTAGCTTTTCTAATCAGTAGTATGATTCAGCGTAAAGTGTTAAAAAATGGGATGGTTGTTATTTTTAAGCAGCGTAAGAATGGAGTTGTAAGTGTTGCTTTTGCTGTTAGACATGGAGGATTAAATGAATTTGAAAAAAATAAGGGAATATCTCACTTTATTGAACATATGCTCTATAAAGGCACGCCAACGAGAAATACACAGCAAATCTCAACAGAGATAGAGAAAAATGGAGGAGAGCTAAATGGCTTTACTTCTGAACAAATAACTTCTTTTTGGTGCAAGATGCCTTCGAAACATCTGCCTATTGCTTTAGATGTGCTTGCTGATATGGTTAAGAACCCTTTATTTGATGGTAAAGAAGCAAATAAAGAAAGACAGGTTATTTTTGAAGAAATGAAAATGTATCAAGATACTCCAAGATTATGCGTACTTGATAAAATTAAAGCTTTATTGTATAAAGGAGATTTTGCAATACCAATTATAGGAACTATTAAATCAATGAATTCTATTGATTCTGCTAAACTAAGAGAGTTTTTTGAAAGAATTTATACTCCTGAAAATATGATTTTGGCAGTTGTAGGAGATGCAGATTTTGATGAATTATGCAAATTTGCTGAAAAGAATTTTAAATCTAAAAAAGGCAAAATTGAAATGCCTAAAGTTATACTTTCAAATGGAGAATCTATTGAAAAGAGAAAAGGAATTGATCAGGCAAATGTTGTTTTTGCCTATCATGCCCCTTTACCTAAAGATGAGAAAAATTATGTTGCACAAGTATTATCTGTTTTAATGGCTGGAGGAATGTCTTCTAGATTATTTAGTGAAATAAGAGAGAAAAGGAATTTAGCTTATGCAGTTAAAGGCAATACAGAAGGAGAGATAGACTATGCTTATAATCAAATTTATATTGGAACTACTGCTGAAAATGTGCAAAAAGTTAAAAGTTTGATATTAGAGGAGTTTGAAAAAGTTTCTAAATCTCTTGATGAAAAAGAGCTTAATCAGGTTAAAGAACAAATAATTGGGAATTATATTCTTTCTATGGAAGATTCGCATAATATTCTTCTTAATCTTCTTATATCTGAGATAAGAGGAGATGCTAATGAAATTGATAAGTTTGTTGATAAAATAAAATCTGTTAAATTAAAAGATGTAAGGGAACTTGCTTCTTCTGTTAAAAAAGGATATAGTTTTTTTGCCTTGGTGCCTGAATAAGAATTTATTTCTTAGAATTACAAAATCAACTCCCTAGAGAATTTACTAACTCTCTGGGCCAGAAAACCATTGGTTTTCTGGGTTGTTAGATTTATTCGCTAAAAATTTTAGTTAATGAAAAGACTCGGTAATTTGTTTAAACTATTTCTTGATGGCTATTATAAGTTATGCATCGCTATATTGTAAAATGTAATTTTATAAAACTTTTTAAATTGATTGATTGTGCTATTTACATGATGATTGTAAAGGTACCTGGGCTGAACAACATGGGGCATAATGATGGGTGCAGAAATGCAGGAAATGCTATTATTAGCGAGCTTAAACAACTTAGAGATATTTCTTCAATTCCTTTAGAAGAAATTCATGTTAATAATTCTAAATTAGATGAGCAGGAGAAATTAATTTGTGAAAATTCTAAGGAATTACTTGAAGAGCATGAGAAAGTTATTTTTTTAGGAGGAGATCATTCAATAACTTACAGCACTGGAAAAGCATTTTTAGAGTGTTTTGGAGGTGATAGTTATTTGATTGTTTTTGATGCTCATCCAAATACAATACCTGCTATGAACAAACCAACCCACGATGAGTGGTTAAGTGCTTTAGTTGGCAATGGATTTCCTACTAAGAATATTATTTTAATTGGATTAAGAACAATTAAATTAGATGAAAGGGCTTTTCTTGACAAAAATAAAATAAGATACTACGAACTGCCAAAAATAGAAGATTTTGAAGTTTTTTGTGATTTTGTTATGGAATTTGCAAATAAACCTAAAAATTCTGTTTATATTTCATTTGATATTGGTGCTGTTGACCCTGCTTTTGCGCCTTCAACAGGACATTTAGAACCCGGGGGTTTTTCAAGCAGAGAAATTCTTTATTTTGCCAATCGCCTGTCTAAACTAAGGAATTTAAGGGCTGTTGATGTTGTTGAGGTTAATTCAGAAGCAGATAAAGAAAAAAATAATGTAACTGTCAAATTAGCTTCTAGAATTGTTAAGGAGTTTTTATGAGGACTTTTATCGCACTTGAACTTCCAGATGAAGTTAAAAATGAGATAGTAAAACTTCAAAACTATTTGGCTAAACTTGATTTGTTCTCTGGCAAATTTACAGAACCGAATGATTTGCATTTAACTTTGAAGTTTATGGGAGATATTGCCGACGATAAACTTAAACTTATTAAAGAAAAACTTTCTAATTTAAAATTTAAAGAATTTGAAGCTGAAACTGATATTCTTGGCGTTTTTAATGAGAGGTTTATCAGAATTATTTGGATTTCTTTAAAATCAAAGGAATTATTTGAACTGCAGAAAGATATTGATGAAATACTAGCGCACGATTTTCCCAAAGAACCAAGATTTATGGCTCATATAACTATAGCCCGCCCTAAATTTATAAGGAAAAGAGAAGAGCTTCTAAAAACAGTAAGAACAATTAAGTTTGAGAAACTTAAGTTTAAAATTAACACAATAAAATTTAAAGAATCAAAACTTTTAAAAAAAGGGCCGGAATATTCTGATTTGATGGTTGTGAAGGCGAACCCTGATACTCTTTAATGCAAGTGAAATCAAATATGATTTGAGCAGGGTAAATTAAACATGTAGAAAAACTGTATGTTACATTATCCCGAGCGAGTGCATATTGGTGAAGAAAAAATATAATTATTAAAGAAAATGTAGTTTTATATAACTTATGTTGTGCAAAGATTATATCACAGTATAATATAGTTTATAATATCTATTTTACAGTTAATATTTTAATGAGTGCTGTAAGAAAATTAAAAAAGGAATTTACTTTAGATTCTTTTTGTGATGATATTGCCCGCGATTTTCTCACATGTGCTAAAAACTGCCAAGATAACAAACTCAGCCATAGAAGACCAGACAGAGAGTATGCGGGCATTTTGCTGTATAATTCCCCAACTAATCTTCTGCAGGAAATTCGTTCACAAATTCTTCAAAGAATACAGATTAAGGCAGGAGATTCCTATTGTGTTAATCTTATGCCTGATAATCTCGATGAATCACGTTTGAGCAGGTTTAGAGAGTCTGGTTTTTATCCTATCAATGTTGGATATTTTACTGATAATAAGTTAATCAGCGGTATTCCTTATTAACCAATTCAAATACTTCTGCTTTTTTTCCTATTAATACATTTAAATTTTCTATTGGAGTATTGATTATATTTTTGATTGTTTTATATTCATTCAATAATTTTTTTGCTGTTTTTGGGCCAATTCCAGGAAATCCCTCGATAATATACTGAAGCTGCTCTTTTTTATCTTTTACATGAGGTTTATTGTTCATACTAGTTTCCTGCCCTTTTTCCTGCTTTTTAGCAAGAACAGTTATGAATTTTGAAGTATCTTCACAATTATTTGTAAAAATTATCGGGACTTGATATTTTAGAATTATTGAAAGTAAAAACCCCCTTATTGCATTTTCGTTAATTTTGTTTAATGTGTAAATATCCTGTTCTTCAACTCCTTCTATTATTAATAGTTTATTTCTAAATTGCTGCATATTTTTTATTTGATTGATTAAACGCTTATTTATCATTGAATTGAGAAAATCTGAAACTGTTTTTCTCTCAATTATTGTATCTTTGACAATATAATCCCCTATTTTTAGATTTTTGAATTCTATTCTGCAGCCTAAATGAATTAACTCGCTTGCGACAAGAGAGTTTTTTTCCCGGTAGTCAATGATTATTAATGGTTTTTCAGTTATCTTTTCATCATATTTTTCTGTTTGCTTTGAAAAGATATCATAAAAAGCCATTTTAAAACAGTTTCTCCTGCTTTTCTTTATTATCTTTAAAACTTAATTTTCCATCTGCCAGGTCTTTTTTGATGTCATCAATTGCTTTGTGCATTCTTTTTTCTTTTCTTATAGAACTCCAGTGGTAGGTTTCATCTTTTGTTCCGGTGGTAATTAACATTATTAACTCTCCAGGCATTAGTCTTGCAGTTCTGCCTGCTCTTTGTATTCTTCTGATTGCCGAAGGCACGGGTTCATAGAATATGACAGAACTTACTTCAGGTATATCCAATCCTTCTTCCCCGATTGATGTTGCACAAAGCATATTAAAATCTCCATTTGAGAACTCATCTATAATCTGCTTTTGTTCTTTTTGCGACAGCCCTGATTCGCCTTTTTTCGTCTGCCCTACAAAAACCTTTGCATGTACATTTTGAATTAAATTTAACTCCTTGCATATTTTTGCAACACTATCTCTATATTGGGAGAAGATAATCGCTTTATATCTTGGATTTTCAGATATTTTATCTTTGATTATTGAGCGCAGTTCAAGAAGTTTTGGATGTTCTATTTTTTCCACAGACATTTCTTTAAACAGAGAATAGGCTTTGTTAAAGTTAGGATGAACTATTAATTTTTTTACAGCTTTGCTTTTATTTGCTTTTGCCTGTTCAAATAGAGATTCAAAATAACAGTTTAATGAGTATAATGTTTGCGTTTCTAACAATTCTATTGCATGATGTATCTTTATCGCTTGTGCACATTCGCTTGCGGCATAGAATAAATTAAAATTTTTATTTCCTGTTGCAATGCTTCGCATTACTCTTTTTTGGCATTCTAAGAGAGTAATTTTATTCGGAGGACCAAAAAGAACATTGCGGTTTTTTAAACTTTTGATTTTTTCATCATATATTGTTTTCAGCAGTTTTCTTATTTCTTCAAATTTTTTTGGGAATTCAATTTTAATAGTTTTTACATCCAGTTCCTGAAGATACTGCTTTACATCTTTGCTATCTCTTGTTCTTAATTCCACTTCCTCTATTGAGAGGTCTTTGCAGACTGCTTTTATTGTTTCTTTGTCTGTTCCTGGAGAAGCTGTTAGCCCCAAAATACGCTTATTTTTTGCCTGATTTAAGTAAGCTTTTGCAACATACGTATATGAGTAGTTTTTCACGCATCTGTGAGCTTCATCTTCTATAAGCAGCGAAACTTCTGATAAATCATACAGCCTTTTTTTTAAATCATTTCTTATGCATTGGGGTGTTGAGAAAATAATTTCTGATGTCTGCCATATTTTTTTTCTTTTTTCTGCTTCAATTTTTCCAGTGAATAAATCCATTTGGGCAAATAATTCTGGAAGATGTTTTTTAAAATATTCAAAATGCTGCTCTGCAAGTGGTCTTGTTGGAGCTAGAAAAACTACTTTTTCAAGCGGGAATTTCTGCATCCTGTCAATTGTTAGCATCAAAGCAATAAGTGTTTTTCCAATGCCAGTAGGCAGCACAACCAAACAATTTTTTTCTTTGCATTTTTCAACTATTTCTGTCTGATAATCTCTTGGAGTTATGTTCAGAAGAAATTTGTTTTCCATTAAATGGGAATAACTGCGAGTTATATAAGTTTTTGTGTTGGATATTGATTGAGGTAACACTCCCACAATTATTTAACACGAAGAATCAAAGATTCTTTGATGCCCCCCAATAATTTACTAATTCTTAATGTTCTAAGGATTAGCTTCTTGCTTAATCTTTTATCTCAAATACAAAGCGTATCCTAAGAATATTAAGCATATTGCTGCTAGAGTTATCCAGAACTTTATACTTGCGAAGAATATTTTATTCCCGTCTAGATTGCTTAGCGGAAGCATTGAAAAAGCAGAGTAATAAATTGCAAGTTTTGTGAATTCAGGAAATCCTGCAATATATGCAATTACTGAAGCTATTAGATTTACAACAACTCCTGCAGCAGCGATAAATCCTAAATGAGATTCTGTCATTTCTGTAAATCTGAATTCTTTTATTCCATATCTCTTTGCTACCCTTGAATGTTTTGGTGTAGCATCAAATTCAAGGCATGCAAACCAGTAAAAATACCCTATAGATACTAAAGAAAATAATAAAGGCAGAATAATCCCTGCAGGGACTGGTTTTTTAAAATGCTGGTGCTGTTGAATACCAAATCTTTGCCATTGCCATATCTTGGTTTTTATTCCTGCTTCAAAATAATTAGCTGCAATGTTTTTTGCAATTATGCTCAATACAACAATTATTGCTATTGATACGCTTTTTATCAACATTATTTCTAAATTTATTTTATTTGTCACTACTGCGTTTAAGTTAACAGCAATGATTAAAACAATTATAACTGCGAAAATTTGTGCAACCTCTTTGAATTTAACCATACTTTTTCTTAGTATCCCATTTTTATAAAGCTTCTGATATCTTCTTTTGGGTATAGAAAAGTATATAAACAAATTATTTTTATAGAGATTATGTTAAAGATAAAAAAGATAAGCGAGACTGTTGGCAAAAAGGTTTATACTGATGAAGGCAACTTTTTTGGAGAAATAGAAGAAGCAAATCTTGTTAATAACAAGGTTGACAGTTGGAGAATAAGGCTTAGCAGTGGCATAGCAAATACTTTCAGTGGGGCTAGAGGAGTTATCATTCCCCATAACTATGTTAAGTCGGTAGGAGATGTTTTTGTTGTCAGCCAAATAGCAATGCCTTCTCAACAATCAATAGATGAAATGCCTGATTTGTCATAAATAGCTTCATAATTTTAAAAAGAGATGGCAGTTGTACAAAATATATTAGCGAATGATTTTTTAGTTCAGATAATTTATCCTTTTTTACTGATATTTACCTTAATCTTTGCAATTCTTGAGAAGACAAAAATTTTAGGTGATGAAAAACACCAGGTTAATGCTTTGACTTCTTTGGCAATTGCTTTAATTGCAGTAGCTTTTTCATGGGCTACAGGCATTATAACTAAGCTAATGCCATTTTTAGCTGTATCAGTTGTTATAATTCTTGTGCTTATGATTCTTTATGGCTTTGTAGCAACAGGGCCAACAGGAGGGTTTACTGTTCCTAACTGGATGAAATACGGGCTTGCAGTTGTTATAATTATTGCTGTTATAATCGCAGTTATTGTTGCAACAGGGCAATGGGGTTTTGTATATAACTCTCTTTTTGTAAGTGGAACTCCTACTGGATGGTTTACTAATATTCTATTGCTTGCAATTATCATTGGGGCAATTGCAATTGTTTTAACTTCTGGGAAAAAAGGCAGTTCGAGTAGTTAGGGAATAAAAGAGAAATATATTGGGCTAATGATAATAAAATTTATTTTTAGTTGATTGTAAATATGCAATTGGTTAATAATAATATTTTTTAGGTTTATTCGAGTTTGTCCATTACCTCAAAATTATAGTAAAGAATAAAATTAACTTGAAAATAAATTACATAGTTAATTTATTGTCTACATAATAAATACTATTTTTATTATATTCTCTTTGGATAAAGTTTTAGTTCTTTATGTTTTTAAATTATTAACTTGTAAATATCACTGAAATACGAAACATATTTAAATAGAATTTATGTTTTATAGTAATGGTTCAGACAATAGGAGAGGGGTTGCAAATTCTTGCAGATATGGACATATTTTTTTATGTTCTGCCATTTCTTTTGATTTTCGCTTTAGTATATGCAATTTTATATAAGATAAATATTATGGGGGGCACAGATGCCAAAGATAACAAAGGTGTTTATGTTATTATTGCTTTAGCAATTGGATTAATGGCTTTGCAGTTTGATTCTGTTCCTGTTTTTTTTCAGATAATGTTTCCTAAATTAGGTATTGGGCTTTCTGTTTTATTAGCTGCAATGATTTTATTAGGATTATTTGGCGCTGAGTTTACAAAAAAATCTGGCTCTGCTTTGATATTTTTAGCACTAGCAGGAGTTATATTTGTTGTAATAATGCTAACATCTTTTGAAGATTATAGCTGGTGGAGTGGAGGATTTTGGCAAAATAATATGTCTATGATCGTCGCGGTAATTATAGTCATTATATTTGTCTCGATAGTTATTAGTGGAGGAGGCAAGGAGCACAACCTTGCACCATATCCTTTAAGAGAGTGGGGTACTATTCCCCCACCTAGTTCAAAACCTTAAAAAATAAAATGGCATTAGATTTTTCATGGCTAAGTTATTACATCGCGATTGCGAGTTTTTTATTTGTATTTATAATTGTATACGCTGTTCTTAAGAAAACAGAAGTGCTTGGAAAAAATGAATGGTTTAATGTTTTAACTTCTCTTATTATGGCAATTGTGTTTATTACGTTTTCACCAGGAGTTAATTATGTTGCAACAATACTGCCGTGGTTCGCAATTTTAATTGTTGTTTTATTTTTGCTGTTAGTTGTAATTGGATTTTCACAAAAAGATATATCTAGTTTTATGAAGCCATGGTTTGCATGGGTTTTTATTATTTTATTAGTTATTATATTTGTGATTTCTGCAATTGTTGTTTTTAATCCAATTATCCGCCCGTATCTTCCTGGACAGACAGGAATTGAAGATCCATTTGTGCTTTCTGTTAAGGAATTTGCATATAGTGATAGATTTGTAGGCGGGGCTTTATTGCTGGTAGTTGCAATAGCTGCTTCCTGGGTTTTGGTGAAGAAGTCAAAATAATTGGGTTAATTGACAAGGAAATACTCCTTTAATGATAAGAATACTTTTAGTCTAGAGCATATCACCGACGGATATCATAGCTTTTGTTATATTAACTTTATGATTATTTGTACCTTGATTTACATTATATTGAAGAAAAAATAATTATTTTTTCTTTTTTCCGGATTTAGAAGATTTTCCTGAATTTGCCCTGCTTATTAAAGGATTTATAACTTTACCAAATCCTTCTTGTATTCCCTGCATTTCTGTTTTTATATCTTCTATATTCTGGGCTTGTTCTCCTGTTCTCCTTAATAATGAATTTTGAAGGCTGTCAATTACAGATTCAATTCTTGTTAATCTTGCATCTATCTTCTCAACTTTTGCGTCGAGCAGTATTTTTATTTCTTTCAAATTTGCAACTGTCTTGTTCATCTTCGACATTTTTTCATCTATAATCTGATTTGTAATTTCACTTACAACATCAGTGCTGCTGCCATATTCTTGGTATCCTGCTCCGTAGTCTCCGCTTATCGGCTGCTCATTATACTGCTCTTGAGGATATTGCGGTTCTGTAGTTTGAGGGGGAATTTGATTTTGGGAATATCCCTGTTCAGGATATTGCTCTTGCTGATATTGTCCTTCTTGATATTCTCGTTGAGGAGAATATTGGTCCATAATTGATGCAGACATATCTTCGCTTCCTGGAAAATTTGGGACAGGAGATGTATCTTGTCTGTTGCCATTTGAAATTGCCTCTTTTATTCTTGATTGTGAAATAGCATCATTTATTTCCCTTGGAGAAACTCCTTCACTTTGCAACACTTCGATTATTTCAGAATCTGACATTCCCTGCCTTTTCATTTGATTTACTTTTTCAAGCATAGCCATTATATTTTTCCTTCCCAAAAGTTTTTGCTTTTTTCTTCGTTATTTTCAGTTTCTTTGTGTTTATTTATTTTTTTGTGAACTATATTCTCTACATCTTCTACTCTTGCGTATTTTAACGGGCTAAACATTTTAATCTGCCTGCTTAGAATTGCAACTTCTTCTTTTCTTGCAGATTTTGCAACTTCTTCTGAAAATGTTTCCATAACCTGTGAAACCCTTTTTAAATCTGACTTAGTATCCTGCAATTGTTTTTTTATTTCAATTAAATCATCATTTACTTTTTCCTGACTTTCTATTAAATTTTGTCCTATAAGAAGAAGACGTTGTTTCATTAATCTCTGACTTTCTTCTAAATCCCGGATTTTAAGAGCAATCTCATAAGACACCTGATCTCCTGCAAATTGTTCTCTTGACATGTTATCCTCTTTGATATTTATATGTTATTGGGGTTTAAAATTGTTTCTCATCACAGAAAACTATATAATCCTTTTTTAATTTTTATTGTTGATTAAAATGCTGTTTGAAAAAGGGGCTAAGATTTATTCGTATGAAATAAGAAGAGAGTCTGGGGAAAATACTGCTTTTATTAATTATCTTGGAGCGCCTTTTATCCCTCTTTTATCAGCAAGTGGTGAAGTAATGGCAAGAATTATTGATTTGCTTATAGCTTCTCCAAATGTTTCGAGGGTTGTTTTAGTTCAGCAGAGAAATTATAATTATAATAATGAGCAGATTTCAATGCTTTCTGAAATTGCAAATATTCACAGCACTTTATTAAGGCAGGAGAATGTTTTATCCCCGTCAAAACTTAGCTCTCATCAGCAGATGATTCCTCAAAGACATGAGTTTATCAGTTATTTCCTTCAATTGCTAAAAATGGACCCTGTTGGAGCTTATTTTAAGGCAAAGTCTGCACTTGTTGAAGAAAAAGTGCTTCATGACGATTTAACATATATAAGACTGCTAGATAAGATTGTTGATCTGCTTGAAAAAACCAAACTTATACAGCAAATTCTGCCAGATTTTGGAAGCTATATATTTGGGGAAAGAATAATTTATAATGCTGTTTTTTCTCCAGATATAATCCCTAATTTTGCATTTGCAAGATTGGTTTCCCAGCTTCCTGAAGATGCGAAGATTGTTGACCAGTATGAAATTGGAAATGATATGGATAAATCTGTGGTTACTATATTAAAAAAACCAAAGGAATTGAAATATTTTTACCATTTAATGCCTCCTGAATATTTTCTTAATGAAGACCATCAAACTTTGCTTAACCTGGCGAGAAATGTTTTAATTGAGCATCAGCCAAAGGCAGAAGAGTTTACAGATCCTGAAAGAACAAGGCAGGTCTTTTTTAATGTTGCAAGAGATTTATTAAGAGATTTGTCAGAAAATAAGGGAATCAACCTTTCTTATTCAGATTTAAACAAGCTTTCAAGCATTTTAGTAAGACACACGATTGGTTTTGGTTTATTGGAAGTTTTGCTATTAGATAATAAACTTCAAGATATTATGCTTAATTCTCCAATAAGTCTAAACCCTATTTTTTTAAAACATAGCGATTATGAGGAATGTTTTTCAAATATTTTATTGAGTCAGGAAGATGCTGATTCGTGGGCTGCTAAATTCAGGATGCTATCTGGCAGGCCATTAGATGAAGCTAATCCTGTTCTTGATACTGATTTGGTTTTGGAAAATGTCAGGGCAAGAATTTCTGTTGTTCAGCGTCCTTTGTCTCCAGAGGGATTGTCATATGCAGTAAGAAGACATAGGGATTTTCCGTGGACACTGCCTCTTTTTATCGATAATGGGATGATTAATTCTTTTACAGCAGGATTATTAAGCTTTTTAATTGATGGAAGCAGGACAATGCTTATTGCAGGAACAAGAAGTTCTGGAAAAACAAGTTTGTTAGGGGCTTTGATGCTGGAGATTAAACAAAAGTACAGGATGATTTTGTTAGAAGATACTTTAGAACTGCCAAGAGATTATTTTAGGAAATTAGGATATGATATCTTGGGAATGAAAGTTCGTTCTTCGCTTGTTGAAAAATCAAATGAAATGTCCGCTGAAGAGGGAATAAGAACAAGTTTAAGATTTGGCGATTCTTCGCTGATTGTCGGAGAGATTAGAAGTTCAGAGGCAAAAGCTTTGTATGAAGCAATGAGGGTTGGAGCACTTGCAAATGTTGTTGCAGGAACAGTCCACGGAAGTTCCCCTTATTCTGTATTTGACAGAATAGTGAATGATTTGGGGGTGCCCGCTACTAGTTTTAAGGCAACAGATTTGATTTTGGTGGCAAATCCTGTTAAAACTCCTGATGGTTTGCATTCTGTTAAACGAGTTGTCCAGCTGTCAGAAGTTAGAAAGCACTGGATTAATGACCCTTTAGAAGAAAAAGGTTTTGTTGATCTGCTTAATTATAATGTTGAAAAGGACTGTTTAGAACCAAGTGATGAATTAATTAATGGAAATTCCGAAGTTATTAAGGCAATTGCCTCAAGTGTTAAGGGTTGGGTTGGGAACTGGGATGCGGTTTATGATAATATTTTGCTGAGGGGAAAAGTAAAACAGGAAATTGTAAATCTTGCAAATAAGCTTAATAGGAAAGAATTATTAGAAGCTAAATTTGTCAATATTACAAATGCTATTTTCCATGAAGTTTGTGACGAGGTTACTAAAGAAGTAGGAGTTCCTGATTCTGAAAAAGTATTCCCTGTATGGTGTAAGAGGGTTGATGAAGAAATTAAGAGGTATAGAGCATGAGGATAGTAGGGTTAATCCTGCCATAATCTGCCTAATTTTATGCGAGTTATTCGATAGCTTATTTATGTTAATTGGCAAGTTAGTAATTTTATTTATCTACTAAACTTAGCGTCAAGTATTAAAGTTTTCTTTACATTAATATTATCATATTAGTTATCGTAATATTTATATACCATTTGTTATTATATTATTACATATGTTATCAAAATATAACAGGTATGTTTTACTTAAGGTTTTTATGGATTCGCCTACAGATAGTTTCAGACTTAGAGAGCTAAGCAGACTTAGCAAGATTTCGCCTCCATCTGTAATGATTTATCTTAAAGAGTTTCAGAAAGATGGAATGGTGATAAAATACGAGAAAAGAGGGATACCTTTTTATAAATCTAACAGAGAAAATAAAGATTTTGTATTTTATAAGAAAATTAGCATTTTATATGAATTAAAAGAATCTGGATTAGTTGATTTTCTTGAGGAGAATTTATCTCCTAGCGCAATAATTCTTTATGGAAGTTATGCAAAAGGAGAATCTATTGAGAGTTCTGATTTAGATATATTTATAGTCGGAAGAGAAAAAAATATTCATTTGGATAAATTTGAGAAAAAATTAAATAAGGAAATTCATCTAATGTTTTGTGAGGATATAAGAAAAATTTCAAAAGAACTAAAGAGCAATTTAGCTAATGGTATTGTATTATGGGGGTATTTTGATGTGTTAAAATGATAATCAAAGCTGAAAAAGATATTAACCGTGTTAAATCTATGGTTTCTCTTGTTTTAAACAGAGAGGAGTTTGTTTCTTCAATTGATATTAATAAGTTCCCTACAATTGCATTAGAAAATTATTATGAGATAGTCAGAGAGCTTGGTTCTGCATTGATTTTAACAGAAGGATTTAAACCTGCAGGAGAAAATGCTCATAAGGATTTGATAGACTTTTTAGTCAAGAAAAAGTTTATTTTAGAGAGCGAGGCATATGTTTTTAATAGTTTGAGAATTAGAAGGAATAAGAGTTATTATGAGGGGAAAACCACAGAAGAGAATTATCTTGCTGATAAACTTGGAGATATTTCAAGTTTAATTAAGAAATTAAAATATTCAATAAAAACTAAATTAAATAATAAAGGTGATATAAATGTCAAAAGAAGTTGACGATATTTTAAGAGAGTATGGCAGTAAGATTTCCAGCCAGATAGATGTAGATTCTAAGGTAACAGATATAAGCAAAGAATATTCTAAATTTAAAGAAGATATGATGCCCAGCACCACAAGATTTGAAAGATGGGCGAGGGCATTTGGGGGAATTATTAGATTAACTTTATCTAAAAAAGATAAATTGTCCATGCAAAAGAATCTGGAAATAGCTCATCTTGATTTAACTTCTGAGGAGGTTACAAGTTTTGCTTTTTTCGGGGCATTTATAACATTTTTAGTTTCTGTTTTAATATACGCCTTTGTCGGGTATTATTATGGAATCTTTGGAGGGGCTAATGCACTTTTTTTAGGTTTGGGTTTTGCAGCTTCTTTGTTTGTTTTTTATTATTTGTATATGTCTCCTATACGGCTCGCTAATTCGTGGAGATTAAAAGCTGGTTCACAGATGGTAATTTGTATTCTTTATATTGTTGTTTATATGAAACATACATCTAACCTGGAGAGAGCAATTGCTTTTGCTTCACAGCATTTACGCCCCCCCTTGTCACTTGATTTAAAAAAAATATTTTGGGATGTGGAAATTGGGAGATTTTCAACTGTCAAAGAAAGCTTGGACCATTACCTTGAGTTTTGGCAGAGTAATGCTCCGGAATTCGTTGAGGCAATTCATTTAATTGAAAGTTCGCTTTATGAACCCAGCAACTCGCAGAGAGTTCATACTTTGGAGAAATCTTTGCAAGTTATTCTTGACGGAGTTTATGAAAAAATGCTTGTTTTTTCACGAGAAGTTAGAAATCCATTAACTAATATTTATATGCTGGGTGTTATTCTTCCAACTCTTGGTTTGGCATTGCTTCCTTTAGCTTCTACTTTGCTTGGTGGAATGATTAAATTTTATCATGTTTTCATTTTATTTAATCTACTAGTGCCTTTTTTTGTTTTTTATCTGGCTTCGCAAATTATGCTGAAGCGTCCGGGAGAGTATGGAGAAAGCGAGGTATTGGAATTAAATCCAGATTATCACCTGTATAAAAGCAAGAAGCCTTATGTTTTTGCAGCACTTATCTGCCTGCCTATTTTAATAATCGGCCTTCTTCCGTTTTTATTTCAACAGGTTTGGTTTTTGAATCTAGTTAATTTGCAACCTGATATTGAATTATCGGTTATAGGAGGGGATACATTGAAGGGGATTTATCTTTTTGATTTTAAAGATGTTTTAACAAAATCAACAATAACAACTATAGAAGAGCTGCAATCTGCTGAAAAAATTGCCGGACCCTTTGGAATAGGGGCCCTTCTTCTTAGCTTATTCATACCAATTTCAATTGCACTTTTCTTTTCACTTTCTTATGGGATGAGGACAAAACAACTAATCAAAGCAAGAGAAAAGACAAAAGAACTTGAAAAAGAGTTTACTAATTCTTTGTTTCAGTTGGGGAACAGGCTGGGAGACGGACATCCTGCAGAAATTGCATTTGCAAAAGTTGCAGAATCTACAAAAGGGCAGAAGACAGCTGATTTTTTCAGAATAGTTAATGTTAATATTCATCATGGGGGGATGTCTTTGGAAAAGGCAATATTTGATAATAGAAGAGGGGCTATTATTTATTATCCTTCTCAATTAATTGCGTCGAGCATGAGGATACTTCTTGAAAGTGTTAAAAAAGGCCTGACTATTGCTGCTGAAAGTTTAATGAGCATTTCTGAGTATATGAAAAATATAGATAAAGTTACAAGCAGATTAAGAGATTTACTGGCAGAAGTTGTTTCAGATATGAAAGGGAATATGACTTTCCTTGCACCTTTATTATCTGGAATTGTAATTGGTTTAACTGGAATGATTGCTTTGATATTAAATAAACTTAATACAATTATTGATTTAGTTGCTGAAAGCGGTGAAGAATCCGGGTATATGAGTATGGTCGGGATTACAAATTTATTTGATATTTTAGAGATGATTCCCCCATATTATATGCAGATTGCCATTGGAGTTTATATTATCCAGGTTATTTTTATTTTGACTGGAGTTTTGGTTACTATTGATTCTGGTGAAGACAAACTGAAGAAAACTTATGATTTAGGAAAGAATTTGAAAAGAGGAATTTTGCTGTATGTTCTTTTAGCAATTATTGCTATTGTTTCCCTTTCATTCCTTGCTTCTTTTGCCCTTGGCGGGATTGGGGGATAATGATATTAAGAGCATTAACTATTTTCTTAATCTATAAGACAGCTATTTTACTGATGCTTATCTCTAATTCACATTGATTTTACTTACATTAAATAAAATTTGCTTCGCTCTTGTTAATGTGAAAACATACTTTTCTACTGATGCTTACTGCTCTAATCACATTTGATTTTACTTGCATTAAATAAATATAAAAATTTGCTTCGCTCTTTATAATGTGACAGACTGCTATTTTACTGCTCAATTTCTTTAGTTTGTTACCATATAATTAATGTACGATATTATTATCTATAGCGAACGTTATAGTTAACTAAAAACAGAAAAGTTAAAATTCTTGATTTTCTTAAAATAGATATGCATCATTAGTTTAGTGGCAGAACATGAGCTTCCCAAGTTCAGGATGCGGGTTCGATTCCCGCATGGTGCATTTATATCCTAAAACTTTATTAATTGGTTTTATATTGTTAGTTTATGAAGAGGTTGAGTAAAAAAGCTATTGGTATTGATGAGCTTGGGTGGTGGATACTTGGACTTGTGGTTTTTATCATTATAGCAATTATCATAGGAATTTTATGGAGTAAAGGAGGAGGCTGGATAGATTATATAAAATGCTTATTCGGAAGTTGCTAAATAAAGATAAGAAAGCAGAAATAGAAATTGATTACACTCTTAAAACTATTATTGTTATTGTCAGTGTTATACTTGCTATTGTTCTTTTTATGAAATTTGGTTTGCCTTGGCTAGTAGAAACATTTATTCCAGATGCACCAGATAATAATCAGAACACAGTTGACAATGAAGATGTGGATTTTGACAGATGTCAGCCTTTTGACGACGAACCTTATAGTTTGAAAAAAGGAAGATTAGAAGTTTTAAACAACGGAGGGTGGGTAGATATTGAGGATAATGTTGCAACAGACGAAATGATTTTTAATATGGGACTTAAAGATTCTTTGGAAAAGGCAATTGATAATCTTGTTTTGATTTATGACGATAAAAGCTATAAAATAGAATTTACTTCTAATGGGTTTGAATCTACTTTTAATGGATATACTTATGCTTATTGGCCTAAAGATAATCTGAATAAAAAAACTATTGGAGAGCTAAGATTTTATGAAGTTACAATCCCTATTGTGAAAGAACAAATAATAAACTCATATCAGGATTCTTTGGATAATGCCGTTGTCAGCAATATTTATTTTTGGCCAAGGCTATTTACAGACTCTTTTTTGAGTGCTAGAGAACAAAGCACAATTAATCCGTCAGATATTAATAAAAAAATATTTGCTTATATGAAAGCTGAAGAAAATGAAGGAGTTGTTTATGGAATAGATTATACTGGGGAGATTTATGTTTTAGAGCAGTCGGGGCAACCATGGATTATAAGTGACTGGAAACAAATTAGTGATGATAAAATTGCAACTGAGATTGAAGTCGGGGTAAGAGATATTAAAGACAGATTAATTGAGGCATGCAAATGAAATCAAAAAAAGCGTCATGGTTGATTGGAAATGCAGTTATAACTTTAATTGTAGCTGCACTCTGCATAGCGCTTCTTATCGGGCTTTCTATGAAGCTGTATGATATGAATAAGAAGAATGAAGAAAAGAAGCAGGCAAAAGCGCAGTTTGATGAAATTATGAATAAGGTTAATAGTTTAGAAGAAGGGCAGAGTTTATCGCATATTCTTCTTTATCCGAAGAGTTGGATGGTAATTGGATGGCCTTATGAAGATGTTAAACCTAATAAATGTTCTAATTGGGAAAATTGTTTGTGTCTTTGTTATTTTAGCGCTTCTGGAGGAGGATATTTTGATGGTATTGACAATGCTGAAAGAGTTTATAAAACGTATAAATTGTCTTCTGTTGAAGAAGTTGCTGCAGGTTGTGAGGTTTTAGGATTTTGTGGAGAAGTAAAACATAGAGAAGTAGTTGTTTCTTCATCTCTTAGCCTTAGTGTTGCCGGGAATATTATTGCAACTATTTTTTCTATAGGTGATGTAGCAAATCCGATTGAGAGTGATAATTCTGATAGTTTTAATGAGTTATTTAAGAAACTTTCTAAACTTACATCACTAGATAAATATAAATCTCCTATTTTTATTGATGGTCATCTTTTGGATAATAAAGCAGAGCTTCAGATATCTTTAGAAGACGATGTTTTGTGGATTGTTCCAAAAAATCAATAAAATGAATAAAAAAGCAGAAGAAGCAGGTAATGAGTTGGTGAGAATCTTAATTTGGGTTATATTTTTTCTTTTAGTTTCAATTGTTCTTGGGTATGCTTTTTATAAATATTTTTGGTGATTTTATTAGAGTAAATAATATAAAGCCATCTTATTTATTATTTCTATGAATAAAAGAGGGCAGACTGTCTGGTGGGTTATGGGAGTTGTTATGTTAGTTTTGAGTTTTGTTTTAGTTATGTTAGCTTATTCAAAATTTTTTTCTGGAGATATAAATATTGAAGATGTTGCGTGCAGCCAATCTATTAATCTTAGAAATACAATTACTTGGGGGCCTGTAGAAGGAGGTAAATATGTTCCATTGCAATGCACTACTAAAAAGATATGCATGACAATGTCTGGAGATGATTGCGAAGAATTTAACTATCTTGCAAAAGATCAAAAAGTTACTAAAGTTAAACTTGATAGGGATACAAGCAAAGCTATGGAACAAATTGCGGAAAAATTGGCAGATGTAATTTATCAATGCGATAATATGATTGGAAGCGGGGATAAGAATTTTTTGCCTAGTGATACTAAAACACTTAATTATTGCGGGCTATGTGCTAGAATATCTTTTGATGATGAAGCTAAAGCTAAAATTAGGATTGTTAATTATAATAGCATTTATAAAAAACTTGAAACTCAGAAGGTTTCATCTGGAAAATCTATGTTAGAATCTGTTTATGGTGTTAAAAGCTCAGACGAGATTTTAAAAGGTATTTCTGAACTTTTAAAAGAGGGGTATGAAAAAGAATTAGGACAACCTTTGCCAGATAACTGGCCGTCAGAATGGACAGTTGATTTAACTAAACAACAAGTAGTTTTGTTTCAGATGAGATATAAAGCAAATTGGCAGATGCCAGTTATACTTAGTCTTGGCGGGGGTGTAACTACTCTTGCTCTTGTTTTTGGAGGGCCTGTTACATGGACTATTGGCGCAGGAGCTCTAGCTACAGGAGTTACTTATTTCTCTGTTATGCCAGACTATAGCGAAGCTGGAGAAGTTGGAAATAAAGATTCTAATGTAAAGAGATATTACGGACCTCCACAAATATATCCTTATGACATATACTATTTAACTGCAGATGATAATAATCTTAGATGTAATGAATTTATCTTCACACCTTAACTCGTTAGATTTATTAATTGTTATTCCTTATGTGTTTTATGAATAAAAAAGGGAGCGGGGACAATATTTATGCAGAAATTATTTTTTTAATACTTACAGCAATATTTTTAATAGGAATGTTTGCATTTGTTCATGTTAAAACTTCTGGAAGTGCGTATTATGAACAGATGTATTCTAAAAAAATAGCTTTGTTAATTGACAGTTCCAAGCCAGAAACTAAAATTGCTTTAAATGTAAAAGAATTTGAAAAATTTGAAGAGGATGTTAGATTAGAAGAAATATTAGATGTCAGCAACCAAAAAGTAACTGTTAAATTAGATTCTAGGAGCGATGGATATGTTTTTCCAATTGTCTCAACAAATAAAGTAGATTATCAATTTTCAGAATCTGACAGTGGATTAATGTTAAATATTTTAATTTTAGATGAGGATAATAATGAACAAAAAAGCTGAGATGATGGGGATAAAAGTACTTTCTTTCTGGATGATTTTAATCTGGATAATAGTTGGTTTTGGAATTTTAGCAGGTGTTTGGATATTTTTTTCTATCGAATCTGATTTAAGATTAAATCAAGCTAAAGTTATTTCAGAAAATATAGGAGGATGTTTAGTAGATAATACTTATTTAGATAAAGATTTTGTAAAAGACGAATTTAATTTATTTGACAGATGCAATATTGATTCTGAATTAAATAAAAGATATTTTTATATTAATATTACTTTAGCTGATTTTAATAGCAATGAAAAAATAAAAGAAATTTTAAAAGGAGATTCTGATTTTGAAATTCAGTGTTATTTATCAGATAAATCTAAAGATTACGCAAGATGTTTTACAAGTAGCTATATTGTTTATTATACCAATGAAAATGATGAAATAAAAAAAGGGATTTTAACTATTAAATCAGGTTCAAATAATTTAGGTGAAAGACTATGAATAATAAAGCAGGAATGGAAATAGGAAGCACTTTGACATGGATAGTTGCAACGGTTATAATATCTTTCATGATGCTGTTGTATATTGCAGGAAGTTTCTGGATTGCAAAAAACTTAAGTTCAGATGAAATAATCGCAGAAGAAGAGGCGGGCTCTGATATTGCAGTTATTAAGAATATACAATTTTTTATTGATGAGAATAAAAATCTAATATCTGCATGGGCAGATGATAAACGTTTTTATGGAGGAGAGTATTATTCTGATTCAGAAGAATGTAAAGATGCAAAAGAAGGATATGATAATCTTTGTAGCGCAATTCATAAATACACTGATATTTTCCAACATCCTAATTATAAATTTTGCATTGAAAATGTAGGCGAGCAAGGAAAGGAAAATATTTTTGTTTTAAAAGATAGTCAAGGATGTTTAACTTCGCAAACATTGTGTTTAAATGAACCTACAGGAGAGTACAGAGAAGCGCGTAAAATCCTTTTAGGCACTAGCAAGGGAAATCAAGTTAATATTTATTTTTACAATGGAAAATAAAAAAGCAAGCACTCCGATAGCAATAACAATTTTAGTAATTGGGATTGTGTTATTAATTGGTGTGTCGTGGTTTGGATTTTATTCTAAGGGAAAGGGACTTTCTGGAAATGCTAATGATTATAAGTATGTTGAAGAAGTTTATATTAAGGAAGCAATATTAGATATTTCTATTCAAGATGCTATTGATAGAGCATTTTCTGAATCTAAGACTAGGGAAGAATTTATTGCTAATTTAAAATCTGAAATATCTAAAAAGAAATTAGAATCTGAAGAATATCCTGTTAGTGAAATGAGTGATGTCTATGAACAAATTGATGAAACAGAGATTATTTTTGTTAAAGGTGAAAAAGCTCAAGTGCTTGTTAATTTAAAATTATTTGCAGTTAGCGATGATGAAAAAACCCGTGTTGAGTATAATTATGTTAAAATAATTGAAACGAGCAGTTAAGTTTATTTTATCTTTAGTTAGCTGCAGGAAATCTTTTCAATATGTTTTTGTTTTATTTTATTATGTACTTGTATCTTTATTATTTGGATGTAAATTTTATGTACTCCTGCATTATAAAAACATTTATAAATAGAATAAAATTAGTATGATTACAAGGTGGAAAGATGGTGAATAAAAAAGGAGAAGGTGGTGGTCCGGGTATCGGAACTCTTATTGGCATTGGTGTTGTGGTTATTGCTGCAGTTTTAGTAATATTCTCTTTAGTTTCAGGTTTTAGTCCACTGCAATGGCTTGCAGGATGGTTTTCAGGACAAACAATTGAAGCTGTTTCAGAATCTTGTGTTTTAGCTGTTAATCAGAACAGGCCAGGTGTTTGGTGCAGGTTTGTTGAAGTTGATTTAGACGGAGAAAAGCAGTGGGTTAACTGCGATTCAAATGCAATTAAGCCATTTATCTTAGAGAGGCTAGAGGGTTCTATAGTTGATTGTGCTACATATGTTGGGGCAATGGATGCAAAAGGAAAATGTTTACAATTAGCAGAAGGTAAAACTGGCAGAGCATTAGAAACTGCTAAAGATACTAAAGTTAATGGGGTTAAATGTGCAGGATTCTTAAATTGTGGAAATAATGTTAAAGATGCTGGTGAAGAATGTGACGGAACTGATTTAGGAGGAAAGACTTGCCAATCTCTTAGTAATGGACTTAGTGTACTAGGTAATGATTTAAAATGTAATTCTGATTGTAATGGATTCGATACTGTTGGTTGTCAATATGCCACTTAAATAACTTATTTATTCTTATATTAAATAAACAAGCGTGAATTCAAAATGTCATCGGATTATTGCTGTCCTGAGAAAAGAAGAACTAAGAATGATTTGAGGAAGAAGAGAAAGCTGCGAGGGTATAAGAAAGGCGGACAGAACAGGGCAAACTGATTTTTGAGTTAATTGGGTTAAGAATCAACATTTATTATCTTGCTTCGAAATCGCCTATGGCAGATTTCTCCGCTAAGAATCTTTTAACATAGGTAAAATCGACATTTGTTCTACTGATAATTGCCACTCAACTCGCATAAAGCTAGGGAAAGATATAGCATAATTAACTAAAGCGAGCGTAGCGAGTGGTATTATTACTTTTATGTTTTCACTTTTCTTTTGGGATATTCTTGATTATTGTTAAAAGAACTTCTAATATTATTGGGCCGAGGATAAACCCAATTAGCCCAAATAATTTTAATCCTCCTAATATTCCCACCAACATTATTACAGGATGAATTGCTGTTTTCTTGCCTATTATCTTAGCTTTCAGAAGATTATCAATTCCAAAACTAAGAATTAAACCAAAGATAACTAAGAGTACTGCAACAACATATTCTCCAGAAAATATAGATATGAGAGCCATTGGCGCCCATACTAACATAGGGCCAAGCAATGGGATAAATGCAAATATTCCTATTAAAAATGCAAGCAAGAGAGAATATTCAAATCCTAACAGTTTAAAGAGAATAAATGCATAAATTATTTCTATTATTGCTATAATTAGTGTTCCAGTTATTATTTGTTTTGTTGTTTTTTCCATATCTTTTACAATTTCTTTTTTATTTTTAAATGGCAATAATCCTATTAGTTTTTTCTTTATATTGCCCCAGTCAATTAACAAATAATATGTTGCAAACATGCATATAAATAATGAAAGAATTATATTTGGAAATTTATAAATTTTTGAAGAAATTGAGTTAAAGAAAAACTTTCCTGTTTCTGAAAGTATTAGGGACAGGTTTTCTGAAATAATATTATTATAATCAAAAACTCTTACAATCTCTTTTAATTTTGCTAAACCCATAGGATTATTAATTACATTTGAAAGTTGAGTTATCAGTGTGCCTGCTATTATTGCCAGCAATGCCAGCATAACAATTAGAATTAGAATCACTAAGATTAAAGCAGAAATCTGCTTTGGTATTTTTTTTGATATTTTATTCTGAAACGGGATTAATAAATATGCAAGAATAAATGCACTGGCAAGAGCAACTAAAAAATCTTTTAATACAAAATAAGATATTATTATAACTAGAAAAATCAAACTCCAGAATAAATACTTCTTCGCCTCTTTTTCCATTAATATACTTCGTAAGAAAGATTAATAAAGGTTTTTATTTTTTTTAGTTAATGATATGGTTCCTTTTTGTGCTGGCGTTAATATATGTTGTAATTGCAATTATTCAGGATTTTAAAACAACTGAGATTTCTAACTGGACTAATTTTTCTTTAGTTATATTTGCTTTAGCTTACAGACTTTTTTACAGCATTTTTTCTGGAAATTACGAAGTTATTTTGTTTGGAATAATCGGATTTATTTTGTTTTTTATCTTAGCATATGTATTTTATTATGCCAGGATTTTTGCAGGAGGAGATGCAAAGCTTATGATTGCCCTTGGAGCTGTTGTTTTATTTGGCGCAAGTGTTTGTGAAAATACTCTTTTATTATTTGTTTTCTTAATTGCATTGCTTGCAGGAGGAGCTTTTTACAGTTTAGCTTATACTTTTGTTATTGCGTTTGTAAAAAGAAAAGAATTTGCAAAAGAATTTAAAAAACAAGTCAAGGTTAATAAAAAAATATTTTTGATATTCATCTCTATAGCAGTTGCTTTATTTGTATTAATGATTATTTTTAATGAAATTTTATTTTCTTTATTTTCAGTTGTTATTTTAATATTTCCTATACTCCTAATTTATACTAAAGCTGTTGAAAATACGTGCATGATTAAATCTGTCGATGTTCGCTTTCTAACTGTTGGAGATTGGATGGTAAATCCAATTAAAATTGGGAAAAGGATAATCAAACCTCATTGGGAAGGAATTACAGAAGAACAGTTAAAATTTATTCAGAAGCATTATAAGAAAAAAGTTGTTGTTAAATATGGAGTTCCATTCAGTCCTGCATTTTTAATAGCGCTTTTAGTTACTATTGCAATTAAAGTTTTAGGGTATTCTTACTGGAGCTTTTGGCAAAGCTGCCCTTTCTTCTGATTTTTTCCTGGGTTTTCTTGGCTTTTTTTCTGACACTTCCTTTTTAATTCTTGTTTTCTTTACCTTTTCTTTTGCAATTTCTTTGATCAAAAGATGCTGTATTTCTTTTAGCTCTGATTCAGAAGCTTTTTCTCTTTTTGTTTCTAAATTCTCCCCATTGTAAACTGGAAGAACATTAATTATTGTTTCCCCTAAAATTTTAGAGGGAATAATCTCTACTTTTTTTACATTAAATTCTATTTTTATTTTTTTAGCCATGGTTTCTGCTAATCCCAGGGCTTCTTTTGGGATATGGCTGTTTGTAGCGGGTTGCTTTGGAATTATTAGTAAATGAGCCTTTGAAATGGGGTTTATTTCTAAAACAGCAATTGCACCTTCATTTTCGCCTACTTTATAACTGGGTATTTTGCCTTCAATAATTGCCCTAAATGGGCTATTGGTTTCATTGTTATCACTAACAATTTTATTTTTAACAAGAAATTCTTCGAGTTCTTTTGCATCCATTTCTTCTATTTGTTCTTCTAGCTCTTCTCTTTGCTCTTCAGGAAATTTATCCAGTTGTTTTAACAGCTGGTTTTTTATTTCTTTTGCTTGTTCTTGGGTTAACATAAAAATATGTGGTTTTGAAACTATTTAATATTTGCTGTATACATAATTTTTTATAGTTTCGATTGTTATTTGTATAATGGAATATGATGTGGAGAAGCGAGAGATTAAGAATTATTCTTGAAAAAAGGAGAATGCATGAATAATAAACAATTTATGAAACCTGGAATGAGTAATAAAGATGATAGACTTAACTTTGTTGAATTTTGGGCAGAGTATGTAAGAACACATAGTGATAAGGAGTGGAGTGAACAGCAGAATTTTTTAATCGATTCTATATTTTGTGATTTATCATAAGCTTTAAATATCTGGGATATTATTAATTTATATAAAAGAGGGAAGATGAGAACAAATAAAATTGCAGGATATGTTGTTAGCTTGATTGGACTTGCAGTATTTGCATCAAGTCTTGATTTTATTAATCTTAAAGTTGTTAAATTTCTTCCTTTTATTAGTTCTATTAATAAGTTAGTACTGATGGCTGTTGGGGGCGTTATTTTAATTGCAGGATTATATCTTGTTAGAAATTCTTCAGGCAGACGAAGAACAGCTGTTGAGGTTCCTATATTTGAAGGGCAAGGCAAACGCCGAACAGTTGTAGGTTATCAAAGAATGGGAAGAAGATAGTTTTTAACTATAATATTTTTATAAAATTATTTATGTAAACCCCCGCCGAGACGTCGCATTCTTTTTTGTATTCTTTTCCTTTGTCTTTCTGCTTGAGGACTATCAATTGGTTCATATTTTGCCCACTCTACTTGAAGATCTGCAATTTCTCTATCTTTAGAACTTTCCATCCATTTTTTAACATCTTCTCCGCGGAAGTATGCATTAACATGTTTGTCAAAAATAATCAAAACCCCAATTGCAAGTATTGTCCAGAAGTAAATTTGATTTCCTAATGCCCCTATTTCACTTGATTTATATAACCATAATACAATAAATGTAACTCCAAAAAAAGTCCAAGATAGTTTTCTTCCCATTCCGCTCATTTCTGTATGGTAGATAAAATATCCAAATATCAAGAAAGGAAAGATAGTGGTAATTGCAATACCTAGTGCCCCGTATGGTAGAAGTATACCTTGGATAAGCTGATTGTCTGTAAGGAATCGTGTAGCGATAATTGAGATTACTGAAGAAATGACGAATGTTGCTCCTCTATTGCCTTCGAATATTGCAACTTTCTGCATTATTGCCATGATTACAATAAAAATTAATATTAAGAACATAACTTTTGTAAAGAACAATTCACTTCCAGAATCATAATCTCCTAGTAAAACTTCAAATATCGGTGTAGTTATTCTTACAACTTGATCAATTAAATCTCTCATTCCCTGTCCTAAGTCAATATAACTTAGTGCACTATTACCATAATATTGTGCAGAAACTAATTGGATTGTAAAAATCGTTAGTATAATTATTAATCCATAAAATAATATATTGTTCTCTTTTTTACTCATAGTCTATTAAAGATTAATCTGTTTAAAAATATTCTTGTTGGCAAAGATGATTTAAAATATTAAGAAATAAACAAAAGTTGCAGACAAAAGAAATATTTATAAATAAGGTTTTTGTTAATAAGATATGAAAAAGAGGGTTAGGTTGGCAAAGACAGTTAATCGTTCTAAGAAAAGTAAAGATAGTTGGATTGTTATTCTTTTTATAATTATAGGGATAATTGTTTTAGCTGGAATTATTTTTTCTATTGCTAAGAGTTTAACAGGAAATGTAATTACCGGAATGCCTACAAGTTCTGTAACAAGCACACAAGCATTTTTTAAAGATATTGGACAAACACTTCAGCCGTTAGGAGGTTTATTATTGGGAGATATTTCTACTGCCCCAGAACTTTTAGTTGTTAAAATATTATTTTTCTTGATTCTTATGGCTGTTATTTATACTATTGTTGGAAGAGTTCCTATTTTTGAAGAATATCAATATATACCAATTATTCTTGCTACTTTAATGTCTATTCTTGCAATAAGATTTATGGATAGTAGTTCACTTATTGAATTTATTTGGTTGCCAACAGGGGTTTTTGGAATTGCTATTACTACTATTTTGCCTTTTGTTTTATATGCTGTTTTTGTTGAGAGTTTTGATGCTTCTTATATTAGAAAGGTCTGCTGGTCTGCTTATGTTGTAATTTATATTGGTATGGCTATGGTTAGGTGGAACAGTTTATCTCCAGAAAATATTGGAAGTGTTGCAGGACAAAATATCCCCAATAGTTTAGCGTGGACAATTAATCTTGGTTGGATTTATTTAGGAACTGCTTTACTTGCTGTTTTAGCAATTGTTTTAGATAGGCATATAAGAAGGTTAATAATCGGGGGAGCTATTGAAAGTACAAGAGTTGGTGAGCTTGCTGCCCAGAGAGCACATATTAACACCGAGATGAATAGGTTGACTACAGATCTTGCTAACGCTACTGGCGATGCTGATGCAAGAAGAATTCAAAGAAGAATAGATACACTTCAAAGAAGAGCAAAAGCCCTTCGTTAAATTGATTAAAGCAATATTTATAAACAATCTAGTTTTATTATTAATATGAAAAGAGAGAATCATAACAACCTTATTATTTTCATCGTTTTATTTTCTATAATCTTATTTTTATTAAGTATCTCCTTAGTTTCTGCAGGTATATTAGATAGTATTAAGAGTTCTAATCCAGGACAAGCAGTTAGTGACATAATTGATATTATTTCTGGGGTTGCTAAACCTATTTTTGTAGTTCTGCTTGGAGATTCTACAGATATATTTATTCGGGGACTAATCTTTCTTACATTTTTAATGATATTTTTTGCCCTTATGAATACTATTGGTATTTTTGAGGAAAATAATTTAGTAAACTTTTTAGTTGCAACTCTTATTAGTATTCTTGGAGTAAGATTTATGCCAGATAATCTTATAGAAGTTATGGCTGCTCCATCGACTACTGCTATGTCTGCATTGATTATTGTTATCCCATTTGGGCTTTATGTTTTTGTAGTTTCTTTTATAAAAAATGCTATGGTTAGAAGGATGGCTTGGATTGCTTACGGGGGAATTTTGCTTTCTGTATCTATTATTAAATTTTCTACTAATAAACAGATAGCCCTTTCCTATGGTGTTGTTGGGATAGTCTCTCTTGCTCTTTTTTATTTTGATGGAACTTTGCATAGGATAACCCAAAGTCTTCAGATAAGTAAAAATGTGGCGGGGAGCGATTTAGCTGCAAAATCTAAGCTTTATGGGGATTTACGTAATGCAAATGATCTAATCTCCGATATTAATGCTTCTAGACAGGAAGTAAATAACGCTAAAAGACGTAAGAAAGAGATTATGAAGAGACTTGCTGAATTAGAAAGTTAACCCAAACTTTAAAAATTCCCTTAACCTTTATTATTCTATGAGAAAGAGTTTTGTTTTGTTGTTGGTGGCAGTATTGTTATGTGCTTTTATTGCTAATAGTATTAGTAGTGTCGGGGCTGTGGCATACAGGGATATTGAAGATGTTGCTGATGAAGTTGAGAAATATACAGATCCTGATGAAGTTAAGTGGGCAATCGAGGATAAATGGGATAGTTTTTTAGATAATAGCAGTTTTGGAAGATTTTTACTTGGCATAAGTAATTTTTTTGAATATCTTAGTCCTGTTTTTAATTTTATATTTGGAGTTGAATATTCTTTATCTTGGATTTTCTTTCTTTCTATTGCAATTTGGATTTGTTTTTTTATTATTGTAGCTTATGGATTGAAAAATGGCTTTCAGATATATAGTTGGATTTCTATATTAGCTGGATTTATTGTTGCTTTTATACTTGCGCAATTTGATTTAATGAAAAAAATAGCAGAAAGTTTAAGTCCGTATTTAACAAGCAACCTTAAGGTAATTATTTTAATTGCTGTACTAGTTGCTTTAATGTATGCTTATATTTTGTTTATGAATGAACTTGGAAGAACATTAAGGCATAAATATAAAAGAGAAAAAGAAAAACTGAGAGAGATGAAAGCTAAAGCTGTTGAACAAATTCATGATGTAGAACTTAAGTCAAGAGGAGTTTAAGTTTTATGATTGTTTATTTTTTTCTTATCTGGTAAGAAAATATTAACAAAAAGTGTGATTTTTCTTACTTGGTAGAAAAGTTTATAAATATAGAAGAATTTTCTTACTTGGTATGAAAGAAGATATTTTAATAAAAAATGCAAAAGAGTACTTTAATTCTGGCGAAGATGATTTAAAAAAACAAAGATATAACTCTTCAGTTGTCTTATTTTTTAAATGCCTTGTTTCTTTGACTGATTTATATCTTTTGCAGCATATAGGGTATTCACCTTCTTCACATATTTCAAGGTTTTCTATAACTAAAAAGCAATTTCCAAAAGTTTATGATTTAATTGATAAGGATTTTCCTTTTTATCAGAATAGTTATGTTCAGGTTATGACTAAAGAATTAGCAGAGGTTATTAAAGAAGATGCAGAATTTATGGCAAAAGAAACTAAAATTAAACTATAGTAAGGATGTTGTTGATATAGTGCAATTTGGCTCGTCTATATCTAGTGATACCCCTAATGATGTTGATATTGCAATAATATTTTGGAAAATACCTGTTAAAGAGCAGCTAATTCAATCTCAAAATATAAAAAAACAATTAGAAAAAGTTTCAGATATACCCATACATGTAACTTCATTTGATATATCCTCTTTTTTTAATGAATCAAACTTTGCTAAAGAGAATATACTGATTTCTGGTAAAAGTTTAATATCTGGAGATTTTTTTGCAAAGTCTTTTGGTTTTACCCCTCGTTTGCAGATATCTTATTCTCTGACTAAACTAAAGAAAAAAGATAAAGTAAGGTTTAATTATATGCTTAATGGAAAAAAAGGCAATTATGGATTATTAAGAAAATATGGCGGGGTTTTACTGCATCCTGGATTAATTGAAATTAGCCCTGATTTTGAAACTATTTTTTTAAAAGCTATTAAAGAGATAACTGATAAGTTTAAAATTAAAAAAATCTTGACAGCAGATTAACCAAACGCTCTGCCCGCTTTCGGATTCACTATAATATTATAAGGTTCTTCTCAGCCAAAAGCTCGTCTGAAATCAATTATTTCTGCTTTTGTCTTATTGCATATCATCAATGTCTTCTGGATGTATGGTTTTTCTTCCAGATAATTTTGCATTTCTTGTTAGTATCTTTAATTGTTTTTTTATTTCTATTTCTTGGTTATTTATAAAAATATTTAGGGCTTCAGAGCTTATTTTAGATTTTTCTTTTTTTAGTTCTAGTTTAATTGTTTTTTTATTTATTATTGCCATTAATCATTAACAATTAACTAACTTTATGTTATTTTTAGTTAATTAATAACAAATGCCCTTTTATAGTTATAGTTAATTTTCCATTTTTTCATTAATTCCTTAAATACCTCTTCTCTTTCCACATTTACCATGAAACTTCCCTGCCCGAGAGAAACTCCTTTTTCTAGCTGGAGTAATCCATCTTTTTTTCTTCCATAAAGAGCTTGTGCAAACCTTACTTTATCAATTTTTGAAAGATTTTCCAAATTAAAAGAGAATATTGAAAAAGCTCCGAAATTATATACTTCTGATAAATACCTGCTTTCTTTTAAGCTAAATCCTTCATGCAGTACAGTTAGTAAAATTTTTTCTTTAAATATCGACTCTGCGAATATTGGCTCTATGTGGATTTCTTTTTCTCTATTTAAGCTTTCTTTGATATTGTAAAGACTTTCCTGAACTTCGTTCATATTTTTTTCTTTAAATAGTACAATTAAGTCTAAATCTCTGGGGGTTAATTTGTTTTTTATGCTTGAACCTATAATAAAAATATCAATTATGTTGCCTTTTATTTTAGGCTTTAAAGCTTTGATTATTTCTTTACTCTTTGACAATTTCAATTTTTGCATATTTAAATGCCTCTATTAATTTTAATCTTAATGAAACAGCTTCTTCTTTACCTAAGTCACTTGTGTAAGCTCTTCTATAAACAAGAAAAAGAGAGGATGTCAGTTTATACAGGAAAGAGTCTTTTTCTTTGAGCATTAAAAATCTATCATTGTGATCTTTTGGGAATAACTTTATTTTTGAGAGCACAAAATCATTAATTGCTGCAAGAGATTTAAAATAATTTGTGCAAGCCACATCAAACATCTTTCTCTCTTCTGCTAGATTGCCAATTATAAAATAATTTTTTGCCTTTAAACTTAAATCTACCATAAGTAAACTATTAACCTAAAGTATATAAATATTCCTTTTTTGTTAACGATTAATCTATTTTTAACAAACGCTCTGCCCGCTTTCGGATTCACTATAATATTATAAGTTTCTTCTCAGCCAAAAGCTCGTCTGAAATCAATTATTTCTGCGCTGCTGACATCTTTTATTTTATTTAACTCCACTTCCAGCGCATCTCTGTCAGCATCTTCTGTCCATGCAAATGTGATTAGAATTGCCTTTAAGCCAAAAGCTATTGGCTCGTGTATTTTAGAAGCTATTCTGCCTTTTTTACCTTCTATAATTTTAACTGCTTTGCTCTCTATGTTGTTTAAATCAGCATCTGGAGAATTTGGCATTATCTTTATTTTAACTGCTGCAGCGCCCATGACACTTCATAACAAAGTTTATTTAAAAAGGTTTTGGATATTAGTGGCGTGGCATAATACTTAAAAACAATCTTTTTCTAACAATTATAACTAAAAATAAGAGGATTAAAAAGAGTGAAAATGTTGCCAAATTATGAACAGCTTGTTGATAAAATTGCTAGAGCTTCTGGATTGACAACAGAAGAAGTAATCCGGAAAGTAGAAGCTAAATGCGCTAAGCTTTCAGGATTAATAAGTAAAGAAGGAAGTGCCCAGATAGTTGCTTCTGAATTGGGGATATCATTTGAAAAGGAGAAAGTAAAAATTTCTGAACTTTATTCTGGAATGAAAAAGGCGAATCTTATTGGCAAGATAATTCAGCTGAACTCTCCGAAAGATTTTGTTTCTAAAAGCGGGAATACTGGAAAGGTTCTTTCAATGACTATTGCAGATGATACAGGCAATATAAGAACAGTTTTATGGGATACAAATCATATAGCTCTTTTTGAAACTAATAGACTAAGTTTAGGGGATGTTGTTGAAATTTCAAATGCTTCTGTAAGAAATGACGAACTGCATCTTGGAGGTTTTTCAGACATTAAAATAAGCAGGGAATTAGTTGAAAATGTTCAGACAGAGAGAAAAATTCCTAAAAAAAATATATCTGAATTAAAACCTGGCGAAAGTGTAAAGATAAGAGGATTTATTGTTCAGATTTTTGAACCAAGATTTTTTGAAGTTTGCCCTGAATGCAAGAAAAAGGTTGTTGATGGCAACTGCCATGAACATGGAAGTGTAATTCCTGAAAAAAGAGCTTTAGTTGGGATAGTGCTGGATGACGGAAGTGGCAGTATTCGGGGGGTTGTTTTTGGAGAGCAGATTAAAGAAATTGGCTTTAGTGATGAAGAAATAAACTCTCCTGATATTTTCATGAATAAGAAATTGGAATTAATTGGCAAAGAAGCTTATTTTTGTGCTAATGTAAGAAACAACAACCTTTTTAATACAACCGAGCTTATGATAAATAAGGTAGAAGAAATTGATTTGGATAAGTTAATTGAAGTGCTGGGCAAATAGGGAAATGTTACTTAAAACTCATTTGGCAATTGCAGTATTTGCAATTATTCTGTTTTTTCCTGTTGTTAACAATCCATTAATATTTAGTGTTATGGTGTTGGTCGCCACAATTATTCCTGATTTAGATACAAGATTTACAAAAATTGGGAATCTGGCATTTTCAAAAATTGTCCAAGTTTTCACAAATCATAGGGGGGTAATACATAGTTTAACTTTTGCAATTTTTATTTCTCTGTTTTTTGCTATTTTTATCCCAGTTATTGCATTTGGTTTTTTCTTAGGTTATTCCCTGCATTTAATAGCAGATTCTTTTACTAAAATGGGAATAACTCCTTTTTGGCCTTATTCAAAAAAAGCTGCTGGCACATTAAACTCTGGAGGAGTTGCTGAAAGAGGTATATTTTTCACTTTTGTTTTAGTTGATATATTATTGTTTCTATCAAAGGTTTTTTAATAAGCAAATAATTAAAAGGCTAATTAATATATTTATTTAACATGATAGATAGAAGACAGCGAGATATTGGCAAAAGAATTGAGACAGTGAAAGGGGGTAGTTCAGTTACTAACGGTAATCATCTTAGTTATAGAGGCCATTCACACTATAAGCATGTGCGTCATTATTTGCCTCATTTATTAAGAGAAATAGGCCCTAATAAACTTTTAGAAGCTGGAATGCCAATTTTAATGATATCTGCTGGAATTTACTTTGGAGTTATTAAAGGGTATAAAGATTAAAGCATATCTTTCAAAGCATACTTGTTATTGAGATAATCTTTATAAATTAGGATATCGAGGTTTTAGTATGCCAGATAAAAAAGATGTTAAAAAAGATGACGAACCTTCTTTGTCTGATATTCCAGGTATAGGGCCTGCTGCAATTGCAAAACTTGAAGCTGCAGGGATTTATGATTTAATGGGGATTGCTGTTTTATCCCCTCCAATACTTTCAGAGATTTCTGGTTTAAGTGAGAGCATAGCAAGAAAAGCAATTCAGGCTACAAGAGGGATGCTTGACTTGGGATTTATGGATGCATCAGAGTTTGAAAAAAAGAGAGAGGATATCAATCATATTACAACAGGAAGCAAGAATATTGACAATTTACTGGGAGGAAGAGGAATTGAAAGCAAGGCAATCACAGAGGTGTTCGGAGCATTTGGCAGCGGGAAAACTCAATTAGCATTATCACTCGCTGTTAATGCTCAATTGCCAAAAGAAAACGGCGGTGCTAATGGCAAATCAGTTTATATTGACACAGAAGGAACTTTTAGACCAGAGAGGATAAAGCAATTTGCCACAGGTATTGGCGCAAATCCTGAAAAAGTTTTAAAGAATATTTTTGTTGCAAGAGCTTTTAATTCTGACCACCAGATTTTACTTATAGATAAAATTAATGAAATGATAAAAAAAGGAGAGCCCATTAAGTTGCTGATTGTCGATTCTTTAACTGCGCATTTTCGGGCCGAATACACTGGAAGAGGGCAGTTAGCTGACAGACAGCAGAGGTTGAACAGGTATTTACACGATTTGATGAAATTAGCTGAACAAAGAAATATTGCTGTTCTTGTTACAAATCAGGTAATGGCAAATCCTGCAATGATGTTTGGAGATCCTACAACTGCTATTGGGGGGAATATAGTCGCACATGCTTGTTTGACAGGAGATAGCTTGATACAACTTGCAGATGGAAGTATAAAGAACATAATGGAAATGGGGAAATGTGATATTTTATCAAATAATTTTAATAATTTAAAAATTGAAAAAGCAGAATCCGAAAATCTTTTTGTTAACCCTAATATTGACAAAATTTACAATATTAAAACAGACTGCCAAATAAATTGTTCTGAGTTACACAGATTTTTTACAATTAAAAATTTCAATATTGAGGAAGTAGAAGCTAAAGATTTAAGTGAAGGTGATTTTATTGCACAAGCTGGAAAAATTACAATTGAAGGAAATGAGCAGGAACTTCCATTAGTTAATGTTAATAAAATCGGCAAACTTTCAAAAGAATCTTCTGATAAGCTAAAGATTGAATTTAAGAAAGAGAATATTTCAAGAGAGGAAATATGCTCTAAAATTGGAATTACTAACCGGCAGTTGAGGAGAGTTTTGAACCAAAATTTTCCAACATCTGTTAATTCTTTGAATAATCTTCAAGATTGCTTTTCTGGCAGATTACAACTTCAAGTTATTCCTGTTTATACGTATAAACACAAAGATTTATTTTTTCCAAGTGTGATGAATCAACAGCTTTCACAAATTTGTGGTTATTTTTTAGGTGACGGGAATTTAGAAAATAGAGGACTAAGGTTCAGAGATGAAAGAGTTGGTGTTCTTGAATGCTATAATCAAAAATTTAAAGAGGTTTTTAATGTGTCTGGAAAAATAAGCAAGATTAATGGAAAAAACTGTTATAATTTAGATATTAATTCCAAGGAAATTGCAGATTTTTTTAGGTTAATTATACCAGATATTTTTAATTATGTTGCCAAATCAAAAGATGAAGTTGTTTCTGGATTTATCAAGGGATTTATTGATGCTGAAGGGCATATTGACAAGAAAAGAGCAATGATAACTATTGCCCAGAAAGAAAAACAAATTTTAAGATATCTCCAGCTGTTTTTATTGAGATTTGGAATAAGAGCGACTTTAAAGTTTGATATTGGAAGAAAAAAGATAAGTGTTCTTAGAATAGACGGGAAAGATGTTTTGAATTATTTGCAGGTAGGTTTTACTGTTTTGGACAAACAAGCTGAGCTGTTGAAATATAAAGAGTATTATCTGAAAACTTATTTTAAGGAAATGACGCCTGTTAAAAGAAAAGACTTATGGGAGTTGCTGAAGCAATCTGGTTTTAAGCCATCTAAAATTATAAAATCTAGAGGTGAAGATTATAAATGGGTTAATAGAAAAGAATTAGAAATTGCATTTAAACATCTAATGAATCATACTGTATCTGATAGGCAGATAAAGCAAAAAATAGATTTTATATTTAAAATCTTGAATTCTGATTTAAGATTTGAAAAAATCAGAGAGATAAAAATCAATGAAAATAAAAACAAAGAATTATTTTATGATTTTTCTGTTCCTTCTCATGAAAATTATATTGCTAATGGATTTGTTGTTCATAATTCGACTTATAGAATTTACTTAAGAAGAGGAAAAAAAGATACAAGAGTTGCAAAATTAATTGACTCACCTAATCTGCCAGATAATGAAACTGTTTTTAAAGTTGAAACAGATGGGTTGAAAGATGTTGTGTTGAAAGAATAATAGAATAAAATCACTTAATTTTAAATAGCTTGTTTTAGTGTATTTAATATGGATAGAGATAAACCTGTTTTGGTTTTTTTATTTGTTACCATAATTTTATTTAGCTCTTCTTTTGTATTTGCGCAAGAGATTTCTATCCCTTCTTATAAAGATAACTACGTTAATGACTTTGCCGGAATATTTAATTTTTCACAAGTAGATGAGTTAAGAAGTTTATTAATTGGGGTTGAGCAGACTACGACAGCAGAAGTTGTTGTTGTTAGTATAAATGATTGTGGTGGAGATTATGATGATTATGCAATTCGGCTCGCTTCCTCTTGGAAAATAGGGAAAGAAGATAAGGATAATGGGCTCTTAATCCTTTATTGTTTAACTCAAAATAAACTTGTTGTTAAAACCGGTTATGGTTTAGAAGGAATATTGCCTGATTCGAAGATTGGAAGATTGCTCGATGAAAGATACGTCCCTTTGAGAGATGCAGGAAAAACAGCAGAGGGAATAATTTATTTTACAGAAGAGATTGTTTATACATTAAATTCAAATAAAGAAGAAATTATTTCTGGAAATACCAGAGGAAATTTTAAATTATCTGAGGATTATAAATGGGTATTGCTGGTTATTCTAATATTTTTAATTATATATTTTATTTTAAAAACAATATTTAAAAAAAACACAGGGAGAGTGCATAGGAGGAGAGGAATTTGGAGCCCACATAGAATTGGACATGCTGGCGGCAGGGGTTTTGGAGGTGGAAGATTTGGAGGAGGAGGAGCAAGTAGATAAAGTTTTTAAAGCAATTGTTCTTAAATAGATTATAAGATTATAAAAATGAAAACACAAACAAAGATATTGATTGGAGTTGTTGTTTTAGCTGTTTTAATTGCTTTAATGTCCATAGGTTATTATAATAAATTTGTTACTTTTAATCAAGATATTGAGGGCAAGTGGAGTGAAGTTGAGAATCAATACCAAAGACAAGCAGATTTAATACCAAATTTAGTATCGGTTGTTTCAAGCGCAGTAAGTACAGAAACAAATTTTGTTAAAGATGTTGTTGCTTTAAGAAATTCATGGCAAACTGCTAAGACTGATGAAGCAGGAGTACAGATGGCAAATGGGGTAACTGCATTAGTAAATGCTGTTGCAGAGAACTACCCTACTCTCCAGGCAAATAAGCAATATGTTGCTTTAACAGACGAGCTTGCAGGGGCACAAAATAGAATAGCAACAGCAAGAGGAAGATATATAGAATCAATACAATCTTATAATGTTGCAATAAAGAGATTCCCTGGGAATATTTTTGCAGGGATTTATGGTTTTGAGAAAAAGAAATATTATCAGGCAGAATTAAGCTCTTTAGATACTCCTTCACTTGGAAGTGTTGTTTTACCCTAATAATTTTATTTTATTAAAAGATATTGCAGTAATCTTTTTATAGCTTGTTTTTTTAGAGTTATTATGGTGGTAATTGCGGACTTACATATACATTCAAAATATTCCCGTGCTACTTCTAAAGATTTGAGTTTTGAAAATTTAGTCAAATGGGCAAAAATTAAAGGGATTGATGTTCTTGGAACAGGAGATTTTACCCACCCAAAATATTTTGAAGAGATAAAAAAATTAAAAGAAAAAAATGGACTTTATTATTATAAGGACACTAAAAATTCAAAGAATTTTGGTGCCTCAAGTTTGACACAAACTCAAGGTTTTCCATTTGTAATTAGTGGAGAAGTTTCTTTAATGTATAAACAAGGACAGAGCAGAAAAGTTCATTTAGTTTTGTTAGTTCCAAGTGTTGAAATTGCTGAAAAAGTTAATTCTTATTTAGATACTTTAGGCAGAAGGGATTATGATGGCAGACCGATTTTTGGGGTTTCTTCTATCGAGTTTATTAAAAATATGATGGAGATTTCTGAAGATATAGAAGTAATTCCTGCACATCTTTGGACGCCGTGGTTTGGGGCATTTGGAAGTAAATCCGGTTTTAATTCAATGAAAGAAGCTTTTGGCTATCAATTGCCGAATATCCATGCAATTGAAACAGGTTTGTCAAGTTCTCCAGATATGAACTGGAGATTAAGCGATTTAGATGATTTTGCGATTTTAAGTTTTTCAGATTCTCATTCTTTTTGGCCGTGGAGAATTGGCAGAGAAGCAACTATTTTTAATATTGAAAAAGAAGAATTGTCTTATAATAAAATTATAAGTGCAATTAGAAATAAACAGATAAAAGCAACAATCGAAGTTGACCCTGCTTATGGAATGTATCATTATGACGGGCATAGGAATTGCAATTTTTCTTGTTCTCCTGCTAAGTCAAAAGAATTGGATAACATTTGCCCTGTTTGCAATGAAAAGTTGACTATTGGTGTTGACAGCAGAGTTGAAGAATTGGCAGACAGGCATGGAGGGTTTATGTCAAAAAATGCACGTCCGTTTTACAAGGTTCTTCCTTTACATGAAATAATCTCTCTTTTTACAGGGACAGGGTTATCGAGCAAGGGAAATTGGGACATTTATAATAAACTTATAGAAACTTTTGGAACTGAATTAAATATTTTATTAAATGTGGAAAAACCCGAACTTAGGGAAAAAGAAGTTAATGAAAAACTAATTGAGTTAATAATCAAAAACAGAATTGGAAATATTAAAGTCAAGCCAGGTTATGATGGTGTTTACGGGCAGGCAGTTATAGAAGAGCAGAAGAAATTGTTTTAAAATGACATCGAATAGAGAGTTGGTTAGTGAATATCCTTTAAGTGATAATATTGGTAAACCTTGTTATGGTAAGCCTTGTGCTTGTCTTTGTTGTTGGCATGAAGAATATTTTTGTATAGACCATAGTCAAGGACCTTGTCTTGTCTGTGGTGGAAGTGAAGAAGAAAGAAATACTGAAGGATTTTGTGTACCTGACGAAGATGATTAGATATTTAATATAATAATATTCAAAACCTCTAAGAGTAATTGTCTTTTATGAAGAAAGTTATGCATACTTTTGATTTGGTAAGTTTAAATGGTAAAAAGGAATTCTTTTTTGAACAATTTTCTTATTCTATACCTCTGGATTGTAAATTAATTGACTTTAATTGGGGGATGAAGATTATGTAACTTAAGTTTACTGTGTTGAACATATTAGAAAACATATTAGAAAATCTACTCTTTATCATTAGGAATTTAAGGATTCTAGAATTTGTTTTGGAAAACCAAGAAAAACATTAATTTTTCTTCACAAATCTTTCTCTATACTTAACACCTGCTTCTTTTGTTTTTTCATTGCATTTAGGACAAGTATCTTTCAAAGTATAGCTGTTGCACTTTGGGCATTTTTTAAGTAGAGTCATAATCAAATTAAATTCGAAAGGTATATATATATATATATCCATTAAATTCTAAGTCTCGGTTTATCGAGAGTAAATTGATTGAAAGGGGGTTGATAAAATGAAAGATAATAAACAAATTTGGACTATTATTGGGATAACAGTTATTGTTGCTTTGGTTGTTTCTTTAGGAGTTGCCGGCATAACTGGTAATGTTATAAAAGTTCGCCAATCATTAGTTGGAACTCAAGTTTATACTAAGGCAGAGGTTGATAGTAAGACAAGCAATCTATGTAAATTTGTTTGGTATAAAGATTTTAATAAGGAAGTAACTGTTTTAGATTCATGCAAACAATATGGTTATACCCCAAAGATGATTGTCTCTTATTACAACAAGGAATTATTTAATCATGTTGACTGTTCTTCAAGTTATCAGATATTTGAAAGTGGACAAGATAGTTTACTTCCATATTACAATAATTACGCAAATAGGATATTAGGTGAGATAACAAACTTAAACTGCAACAATGTTACTTTTCCCGATGGTAGTTTAAATGGCAACTTTTCTATTGAGTCGAATGAAATGTTAAAAGGGGTTTTATGCTGCAAGTAATCTTCTTTATTTTTTCACACTAAACTCGCATTTTTCTTTTTTTGCCTTTTTTTCTATTTCTTCCAGGATATTTGATATTTCCGAGCCTGCTTTCTTTAATTCATTTGATTTAACTTTTATCTGAAATTTTGAGCTTCCAAGATAGGTTATTTCTGGGTAGATGGACAATATTCTTTTTATTCTTGTTATACCGTCAGGTTCTGTGCATGAAAGCAAGAATTCTTTTTTAAGCTCTTTTTGCTTTTCTTTTTTGCTTTGCAGGACTTTTGAAAGTTCTTCTATTTGTTTAGCATTAAAATACTTTTCAAGAACTTTTTTGTCTTCTTTTGCATTATCTACTAATTTAATTAATGAGGTGTCTTTCTTTATTCTGTTAATAATTTCTTCTGAATCTTCTCCTGTTATTTTCTTGATTATGCTTTTGAACGTAAGCCCACGTTTATAATCATTAAGCATATCCTTTCTTTCATCTGTTTTGACTCTCCTTAAACTTAAAAAGAGGTGATTATCTCTGATGCTTAGGATTTTACAGACAATTATCTTTTTTGGCACAACATATTCCCTTATGTTTCTTATTCTTCCTGGAGCAATTTCACTGAATACAATGCTGCCGTTTAATCCTTCAAGAGTTTTGACAAAAACAGTAGTTTTAACTATGTCTGTTACTTCACATAATACTAAATCTCCTTCATTATATTCTACCATATAAATAGGATGAGCAAGTGGTTTTTAAGGGTTTTGATGCGAGATTTTTTAACTAATTTTCACTAGCTCTATTTCCAGCTTTTTCTTTAGCTGTTCTATAAATTCATTTTCTTTTGATTTTTCAATTAAACAACCTGCTGCTGCCTGATGCCCGCCGACTTCTCCGCCAGTTATTTCAATCACAGAATTTAACACTTCGCGTATGTTCTTTCCTGATTTTCCGACCATTCTGCCAGAAATCTTTATTTTATCTTCATTGTATGCCATTGCAATTATTGCTTTTCCTTCTTCATATTCTTTTGAATTTGAAAGAATACTTGCGATGGTTCCAATAATCGTATCTTTTATCTTATTTTCTGCATTTATTATTAAGTAGTTTTTATTTTCTATTTTTTTAAGAAGTGGAAGAGAATTTAATGCTTTAACAATTTCCTGTTTATGTTTTGTGTATATCAATTCTGCTTTTTCTTTTGCTTTTTTATTCTGCAGACAAAATAGGATTGCTGTTCCACTTTCTCCAAATCTGCTACAGGCGTTTATCATAGCACTTATCTGCCGTATATCTTCAAGTTTATTAAAAAAATTTGTCAAGTAAATATTTCCAATTAAGTCCGAAGAGTCTCCGCCATCAGCTCTTTGCAATGTTATCGCAGTTATAAGTTTGGAAAGCTCTTCTTTGTTAATTTCTGTTATGCTTTTGTGCTTATTGTTTATTTTTTCTATGCCTATATCATTTAGGAATTTGTTTGTTCCTGACCAGCTTCCGGTAACTCCGGGGATATAAATATCTGAACTATATTCCAGAACCTTATCTATTGGGCGCGTTGCAGGATAAAGAATTAATCCTTTTTTAACAATTACTTTTGAATCTTTTATTATTCCATGATAAACTTTTCCAAGATTTTTTTCAAGCAAGTCTCCAACCATCCCTATGACTGCTAAGTAAGCCAAGTCTGCATTTTGTTCATCAAGTGATTTTGCAAATAAATAGGTTATTCCTGCACCGCTTATATCCTGCTCGTTAAATAAATGGGGGTTGATAATTTTTATATTCTCAGGTATTTCTGAAATTATTTCATGATGGTCAAGAATGAAAACGTCTGTTTTAAGCAATTTAATTCTGTCGAGGCTGTTTGAGGCTAAATCTAAAAATAGGATTATTTTATTTTCGTCTAATTTCGACATTACTTGTTCTTCCAGTTGCTTGACAATTCTTAATGAAAATTTTATGTTCAGCCTTTGCAAAGCCATTGTTATTATCGCTGCAGATGTTATTCCATCTGTGTCGTGATGGCTTATTATTTGCACTTCTTTTTTTCCTGCTGCTTTATAGAATTGTTCAGCAATCTGTTTGATTGCATTTAACATTTTTACCTCTTTTTCTTTTTCTGATATTTTTCCATTTTTTTCTTTAAACCAATGAATCTTACAATTTCTCTGTTTGCTCTTTTGTCCTGCTTGTTTTTTTCATAATGTTTTTCTATCTTTGACAGTTTTTTATTAACTAAGTCTAAATCTGTTTCATAAACGACTTTATGTTCTTTAAGTATTTTGGTTATTTTCTTGCCAAGCAACTTTGCTTTTTGGATTCCATATTTTTCTTTTAGAATAATCCCGATTTTTGAAGGGGTATTTCCTTTTTTTCCAAGTTCAACTATTGTCTCTTCTATATTTTCTATACTTGTTCTTTCTGGTGTTTTCTTATTTACTTTTTTCAATGGTTTTTTAGATTTTGTTTGCTTATATTCCATAAATACTGTTCTTAACAGAGGTTTAAAAAGGTTTGTAATTCTTTTTTAATGGCTAACTAACAGCAAAGTTTTTTAAAGCATTTGACTTTTGATTTTAGAATAGCCCTGTAGGATAGTGGTCAAGTCTACGAGCCTTTGGAGCTTGTGACCCAGGTTCGAATCCTGGCGGGGCTATTGCCAGTATTCGAAGTGCTCATGAAGCAGAACTTCCTGGCAAATTATATTCTTGCGAATCTAATTAATCCTGGCGGGGCTATTTTATTATTAAACAAAGGGGATAAGCGGAGATTTATGATTTAAACATATAAACAGATTTTTAACTCTTAAAATTTACGAGTTTTTACCAAAAGGTATATATATAATTTCTTTAAAATAATAGACTCTGATTTAGAGTTATATTGAATGAAAGGAGGTTAAAAAAAGAGATGAAAAAAAATTTAGCAATTACTTTTCTTGTTTTATTCCTTATTTTATCACTGGCAACTTTTGTTTCAGCAGGTTGGTTTGGGATTACTGGAAAAGCAATAAGTGTAGACAAATATGTAAAAGGGCTTAAAGAACTTGATAATGGATTAGATTATGGTGTTGCTGGAGCAATAAGGACCACCAATGGACAGGTAGGTTTGTATGATTATTGTGAAGGCAATACTTTGCATGAGTCATATATAGCTAGGACTTATTTAGGATATGGATTAGCTAAATATCAAGAGCATGATTGTGCTTTAGATGAAGAATGTGTTAGCGAAGAGATTACTAATTCCCAATATGCAGGAACCTCTGCAAAATGTCGAAAGAAAACAAACCCCCGATGCGAGGATTCAGATGATGAATCTGGAACTGCAAATACTGCAGGATATGTAATTGTAGTAAATTCTGCAGGCAGAGAAATATTATATGATGGGTATAATCGTGAGGGGAATATTGGCCCTGCTGGAAAAGTTATTGAATGGACTTGCAATCCCCAAACAAATGCAGCTGAAAGAAGGGATATTTCATGTGGGGAAAATTCAAGAGTGGCTCGTGGTTCTGTTACACCCGATTATAGCATTGTTGGACAGTCAGGAAATGGAAATTCACATAATGCATATTATTGTCATGATTTTGAGCCATCATGCGATTTATCTGCAGATAAAAAAACAGTAACTGGAATTGATTCTCTTGGAAATGAGTATAGTTATTCAGATAAGTGTGTTGGGGCAACTAGCTGGGATTATTCGTGCAATGGAGACAGCACAGGATATCAATTAGCGAGGGTTCCTTGTGGAGAAGTAGGATGTGATTCTAACACGGGGTTATGTAGATCAGATTATTGCACAGATTCAGATGGTTCTGATACTGAAAGAGCAGGAATTGTTAGAATAAAAAATTCTGCACATCTTGCAACAGATATTTGCGCAGGAAGAGATAGTGTTATTGAATTTTCTTGCAGCAGCCCAGAAAACGAATACTTTGAAGCAAGAAGAATTGCATGTGCTAATGGGAAAGTTTGCAGAGCAGGAGCTTGCAGAACAGCTTAATTAATTATTTTATTTCTACTTTTTCTTATTTTTTATTTTTGTATAGGGTTAGTGCCCTTTATATCTTCCCCGTAATTCTACTTTTGTAAGTTGTTCTAAGACTGGCTTGTAATTTTTAGAAATTTTGTAACCTTTTAAAATAGACTGATAGTATTTTTTCCAGTTCTGAAAATGTTTTGCTTCTAGTGCTTGTTTAATTAAATGCAAATCTACTGCTTTGTCTTCTAACCTGCTGCTGTGAAAACCTAATCCAAAATCAATAAACCATACCTGCTCGCTATCGCTCGCATTTTGCTGCTTCGAATTCGGCTCTGCCAGAATTCTCTTATTAGATTTCTTTAATAAAATATTTTTTTTAAGTTTATATTCTGTGTTTGAGTTGTTATTTGTGTTATTTGAATTTTCTTTTTTTAGTTTTTCACCTTCTGATTTTTTTACAAGTATTATATTTGAGGTTGTTAAATCTCCGTGAATTATTCCATTGTCGTGCAGTTTTGCAATTGACTCTCCTATTTGCTCGCATATTTTTTCTGCTTTTTTTATTTCTAAATTGTCTAAATGCTCTGATAATTTCTTGCCTTCAACATAAGGCATTTTTATTGTGTAAAAATCAGGAATAAAAAAGGGTTTTGGAGAGTTAATTATTTCAGAAGCGTTTATTAATAATTTTGCTTCTTTTTTTGTTCTTTGTTTTCTAATGCTGTCGTCGAGCTGTTTTAATCTATAACCTTTAGAAATCCTGTCTTTTATTATAAAATTATTTTCTTTTATTATTTTTGCTTCTGCACCCTGGGCAATTAATTTTTGTTTCATTGTATATGTTTAATAATAATAATCTTTAAATATCTTTTTTATATTAATTTTATATGGGGTGTTTGAAGGAGAGGGGGTTAAGATATTTATTGTCTGGATTATTTTTATTAACACTTGTTTTCCTTAGTTTTAATCTTGTTAGTGGATTAAACTGCACTACTGGATTATATTCGACAGATGATTTTTATTTTTGGAATCCAAATAATTCTATTTTATGGGCAGATAGAACTACAGAGGTTTGTTGCCCAGATAATGCCTGTGTTTCTGATGATGGGACATGTTATTTAAGCACGAAAGATACCTTAAACTTTGCTAATCTTCTTTATTTGAAAGGAGGGCTTAGCCCAAGGAGCAGTGATAACTGGGCTTATTGTTATTCTCGTGGAGGAAGAGATGGAGGAGAAGCAGATGATGCAAGCTGGATGGATTGTGATATCTGGTATTCTGGCTGGTGTAAACATCCTCTTGTTTGCGGTTCAAATTCAGGGGTTAAGTCAGGTGAAACTGCAATTCATGGGGAATATTCTTTAACAGATATTAATCAAAGTAAATTTGAATGTTGCGGAGATGATGCAAATGAGTATCCATTAAACTATAGTGCAGGAGTTGTTTGTTGTGATAGTGATTCTGATTTAGTTGATTTAAATGGCAAGTGCCATTCTGCTTCTGGGGAGTTGACCAATTCAAAAGTTGATACAGAGATTAATGCTTTGACTTTTATTAATCTGCGTGAAGAGGAAAATTTAACTATTATTAACTATCATTTATCGCAGATATTTGGAAACTCTACAGGTTATGCAGGCCTAAATGGGGAAGAGATTACATTAAATATTTTATCTTATGTAACTCAAATACTCCCATTGGGAAGCACTTTATGCCATACAGGAAGCCAGTCTTTAGAAAGTGAAAGTGCAGACTGCTATGGCTACTCTCAGGCATTTGAGGTTTTAATTAAAAAAACAGGAATTCCTATAAGGATTGTTAATGTAAAAAACATTGGCTACATGCAAGGGCATACATTGACTGAAGTATATTATAATAATTCATGGCATTTATTTGACCCAACATTTGCAACTTTCTTTTATACTAAAGAAAATTTCGATAGTACAGGAAATGTACTTTCATTTAAAGAAGTACTTACTAATGAAAATTTAATTGAAAACTGCTTCCAAATAAATACTACTATTTACAGCGGGAATTTTACAAGTACAATTGAGATAAGGAAAGTTCCTGAAGAGTATAAACATAAGCCAAATGTTTCTTTTACTTTAATGCAGTTTTACAGAGAAGCATTATCAACTTCTTTTCCAAATTCATACTTATTTGAAGGTAAAACAGTTTCATTTCCTTTAGAATTAAATTTAAGCTCTGGAAACTTATGGCTTGGAAGTGTTGACAGCTCTTTTTCAGATTTATCTAATTTAAAAACAGGAGACAAGTATACGCGTTATGCAGGAAATTGGCTCCTTGGAAAATTAATTCATTCAACCTATGTACATACTGCAATCTTGAATACGCCTGATAAAGGCAAGTTTAAATTAACTTATTATTTTGTGAGTGGCTCTTTTGAAAACCTGGAAATAACTGAACTTAAGGGAGCTATTGTTACAGGCATTTCTAAGGGGCCAGATTATTATGAAATTGAAGGATATGTAAGGGAATCAGGAGCTATTCTGCTTGTTACTAATAAACAACCAGCAGATAATTCCTACAGCAATATTGCGGTTGTTGATGCAATTCATGCTGAGTTTTTTGAGAGTAAAGAAATGTTAGCAGAAGGAGATTATAATTATCTATTAACTGCTCATTATTAAAATATAATATCTTGCTAATTTTTGTTTTTTTATATTGTTTAGATTCATTCTGAGATAGACTATCTGGCATACATATACCCTTTGCGAAGCAATGTATAATTTTTTTAAAACTTCATCATTTTTCTTTTTCCGAACTTCTTTGCTAATTTCATCATTTGCTTTTGAGATAACTGGCTTGGGTCTGAAATGTCGCCTAAACTTCCTGTTGCAAATTCTTTTATCATCTTGTATTGTTTTATTAGCTGCCTTATATCTGATGTAGATACTCCCGAACCCCTTGAAATTCTGCTTATTCTTGAAGTTTGTTTTTCTAATAATTCTGGATTTTCCTTTTCTTTGATTGTCATGCTTTTAATTGCATGTTTCCAATGCTTCATTTTTTCCTCTTGCCCACCAAGCAATTCTTCTGGAATTTTTGCTTTTCCAAATCCAGGTATAAGCTCAGTTATTTTGCTTAATGAACCCATACTACTCATAGAATCTAGTTGCTGATAAAAATCGTCCATTGTGAATTTTCCCTCTTCTAATCTTTTTTGCATTTTTTCCTGCTGTTTTTCATCTGTTACAGAACGAACCCTTTCTATTAGGGATTCCAAGTCCCCCATCCCCAACAGCCTTGATACAAATGTTTTTGGGTTAAACTGCTCAATATCGTTTATGTGTTCTCCTGTTCCTATAAAATAAACAGGGGCATCTACTTCCTTGCATGCTGTTAAAGCTCCTCCTGCTTTTGCTGAAGAATCCATTCTTGTAATTATCACTCCGTTTATTCCTGCTGCTTCTTTAAATGCTTGAGCTTGTGTTTTAGCTGCTTGTCCTATATCTGCAGCTATGATAAGAAGAACATTTGAAGGGTTGATCTCTTTTGATAATTTTTTAATTTCATCTGTTAAACTTTTTTCCAAAGCATCTCTTCCAGCAGAGTCAATTAAAACTAAGTCATATTTTTCAATTTCTTTTTCATATTTTTTATAAATTGTTACAGGATTTTTTTGCTCTTTTTCTGTAAATACCGGCACTTCTACTTTTTTACCTAATTGTTCTAACTGTTCTGATGCTGCTGGACGATGAACATCTAATCCAAGAAGAGCAACTTTCTTGCCCCTTTTTTTGTAATATGCTGCAAGTTTTGCAATTGTTGTTGTTTTCCCTGTTCCATACAATCCAACAAATAGTATCTTATCTTTTTTGCCAAGTTTTAATTCTTTTTTATCCCCCCCAATTATGTTCTGAATTTCATCATTCAGAAGTTTAATAAGATGCTCTTTTTTATCAATATTTTTAACATATTTCTCCCCTTCTTTTTTAATTTTGTCACTTAGTTCTTTTACTAACTGAACATTAACATCTGCCATAATTAGCGCCCTTTGCAAGTCCTTAACAACAGAATCAACTAAAGTCTTATCTACAAAAATTGCGCTTGTTATTTTATCCACGCTTTTCTTAAAAGCATTTCCGATAGCTTCTAACATTGTATAATTATCAGTAAATTAGGGATTAATAAAGTTGCGGTTTTGCCCAATTTTGCCTTACTTAATCCTAAATATTCTTTCTGTGCCCAACGTTTTCCTCTATGAGTTAAGATAAATTTAAAAATGATCTAAAAATTAATTACCCATGGTAAAAATAGATCCTAAAAAAATAGAATTAATAGATTATTTTCATAACCCGATGAAAAATCCAACCCTTTGTAATCCAGATTATAGAGAAATTTCAGATTATGATTGTCTATTAGATACTTGCGCACACATAAAAGATATTGATAAATTATTATCAGGAATTCAATCGCCTGAAATAAAATGGATAGATTATTGTTGTGGAAGAGGAACAGCTTTGACACAGGGTACTTATAGATTTAATAGAAGAAATGGTGGACTTGTTTCATCTCTTGGGGCGGATATAAGAAGATTTGATGGTAAAAAATATGTAGATACTCCTCAATTTATTCAAGGTCAAACAGTATTTTATCAACATGATTTGGATGAGGGGGTTCTTGAAACTTTAAAGCCTGATCTTATCACATGTATAAAAGGATTACTTTATACAAATGATCCATTAAAAGGGTTTGAACGTATGTATCATCAGTTAAATGAAGGAGGTTGTATGTTAGTGACTATTAATACGGGTAATGAAGTGGATTATTTCAGAGATTTAACTACTGAAATGATGGGAATGTTGTTTGATAGAGCAGATATTGTTTCAAGAGCTGTCATGTTCCAAAAAGAAGTTGTGGTTTTCTTAAATAAACTAAGAGGTTGTAAAAAAGGATTAGACTTTGGTTTAGAATTAGAACAATCCTCAAGAGACCCATATCGCGGTTGGACTAGATGCAATTATACTTGGAGAGAAGAATAAAATAATTTCAAGTTTAACTCCTCCCAACAGAACCTAACTATTTAGTCATACGCCCTGTCGGAGCATTGAACTAAAATAGCTCATAGTTATTCGGTTTATGTAAAAGATTTAACTTCAAGAATCTTGAAGTTTTTATTCTTGATAGTGCTCAAGATTTAAAAAATCTTGACCTCCTAGGGTTAGATTACCCCACGAAATGTTAAACCAATCTTTTTACCCTATTTCTAATTTTTTCAGGGTATCTCTTTAAATAATTATTTAATTTTGACTTATCAATTTCCTTTTGAATATTCTTTAAGGCATCATCATCGATTTTTTGATTAAAAACGACCATATCAATAAAAGTTTTTTCTAAATCTGAGTAAGGCAGATAGAAATCGCCTTCCATAACGTGTTCAAAACCAAAGAAATATTTTTTATCTATGTTTCTTATCATAACATTTCTGCCCATTAAGCTTCTCACACCCCTTCGAACTTTTTTTGTAGTTATAACGACTGGAATTGTTTCCTGCCCCCAAATTTTATGGTAACTTAAAGCACTTTGTAGTCCAAGATAAGCTGGTTTGAAAGAAAAAACCACTAAGGATATTTCATTATGTACACTATAAAATCCTTTTCCTATTTTTTTTATTTTTCCTTTCTTTAGCAGATTATAAACTAAGAGTTTAGCATAATTGCTGTTTTTTGTTTTCCCAACTATCCTTTCTATTGACTTAAAATCTACAACAGGGCTCTTTTCAAATAAACTTTCTATTTTTTCTAAATGTATTTGTTTTCCCATTTTCTTTTTATATAACTAATCATTTCGTCTGCAGAAGGAACCATGCCTTCAAGTAAGATAACCTTCAAGTTTTCCTCATCAAGCGGTTTTTTATAATTTTTAATTAAACCTCCAATTTCCTTTATTTTTTTGGGATTATCAACAATCCTTAGCAAAAAGAAAATATCCCATAAATCTCTAATTTTAAATCTTTTCAAATAAGTATTTGACTTTTCAATTAAAAAAGATTCTGGGGTTAAGCTGTATATTAAAAAAACATTGCCATCAGACATTTCATAATCGCAAATTATGCCTGAAATTTTCTGAAAAGTTGCTTCTAATCTAACCGAAACTCTTTCAAGTTCTAATTCAGCATAAACACTATTTTCTGAAATCTTCTCTTTTTTTATATCAAATCCCGCCTTGTTTAAATTTTCAAATAAACTTCCAAGCTTTTTCTTATCATTAGGAAGATAAAAATCTAAATCTTCAGAGAATCTATTTCCATTATAACATCTCCAAATGGCTGTTCCGCCATGCAAAACTGCTTTATCAAAAACAGAATAAACTTCCTTTATAATTAAATCCTGAGCATAAGCTATCTTTCTATGAATTTCTCGTTTCAGTTTCGTTTGCAAAGGTATTTTTACCATGATATCTACAAAAGTTATGTATTTATATATCTTTCGTTTATATAATAAATACCCCCCCGCGAATCTTTTAATCCAGCCCTAAATTAGCAATAACTTCTTTTGGAGAGAAAACTTCTAGATTGTCGTATGTTTGACCTGTTCCTAAAAATAGAACTGGCTTTTTTGTTACATATCCAATTGACACAGCTGTTCCGCCTTTTTCATCTACATCGGCTTTTGTTAGAATAGTTCCGTCAATTTTAAATGCTTCATCAAATGATTTAGCCTGTTCTGTTGCATCGTTTCCAGTAATTGATTCTGCTACAAATATCTTTAAGTCAGGAGAAGTAACGCGAACTATTTTTTCCATTTCTTTTAGCAAATTGCTTTGTGTATGCATTCTTCCTGCAGTATCAATTAAAACTGCTTTTATTCCATGTGATTTTGCATATTGTATTGCATCAAAGCCAACTGCTGCAGGATCTGCCCCATATGACTGGCGGATTACCTTTAATCCTAGTTTTTCTCCGTGATTTTCAAGCTGTTCTATTGAGGCTGCTCTGAATGTATCCCCTGCTGCTAAAACAGATATAATCCCTTCACTTTTTAACATGTTTGCCACTTTTGCAATTGAAGTTGTTTTGCCACTTCCATTAATTCCGAAGAAAAGAATTATAAACGGGCCTTTTTCAGCAGGTTTTTCTTTTATTCTTTTAACTATATCAAAAGGAGGCATGAGTATTTCTGAAAGAGATTCTTTTAAAGCTGTTTTTATTTCATTTTCAAGTTCTGATTTTTTAAGCTCTATATTTATTAGCTTTTTTTCCATATCTTCTTTTATTTTATCAACAACCTGCAAAGAAACATTATTTTCAAGCATTACTAATTCTAGTTTTTCAAAGAATTCATTAAATATGTCTTGAGATAGTCTTATTGTGCTAAATCCCCGGCTAAATTTTGAGAAAAACCGGATATTTTCAGCAGGTTTCCCTTCTTCAATCTTTTTCTCAATTTTAACCTCGGGTTTCGCCTCTTTTGTTATGCTTAAAGGGGTGTTTGGCTTAATTTCAGGCGCCCTTAATTTAATTTTTTCTTCTTCTAATTCCTTTATTTCCCCTTCCAGTTCTTCAATCGCATGTTTTATCTCTTCTTTATTTTCTTCTTTATTTTCTTGTTTTTCTTCTTTAAATTCTTCCTGTTTTTTCCTTTCTTTTCTTTCAGAAGTCGTTTCTTTAGCTTTTTCACTTATTTTTTCTTCTTTACTTTCAACTATATCTATCTCATCTACTTTTTCTTCTTTATCTCCTGCTCCAAGGAGTTTTCCTAATTTTTCCTTAAGAAATTTAAACATGCTTTTACCAGTAGTTATTAACTTATAAATTTGTCTGTTTGAGTGTATTTCTTACAACCATAATTATTTTAAATGAGCAAGTGTTTTTTGTTTAATGATTACGTATAATGATATCTATGAACTGCTTAGGAAAGAAAGGTATTCTGAGCAATTGCAACCAATTGGAAAGAAATTTATCTCTGATGTTTCATCTTATATATCTGAGAAGAAAAAAATAGCAAATCAGCAGTCAGAGATGTTTTCTGATGAAATTGTTAAGGTAAAAAAACAGATTGAAAATTCAATGGCTATCTTTAATGAACTTATGCTTCTTCGAAAGAAAAAACTACTTAATCTTGTGTTTGTTGCTTCTGAAACCGGGATAAGCAAGAGAGATTTTGAAAACATGCTGGATTTTGAAAAAGAAATGTTTGATAAAGTAATAGCCTCTGTTAAAGAATCTGAAAAAGCTATTAATTCCCAGTTTAATTATAACGGAGTTTTAGAGTTGTCAAATCTTAAATTAATCCATTTTTTAGAAAATGTTGATGAATTTCTTGGATTAAAAGGAGAGTCTCAGGGCCCATTTAATAAAGGGGATATATCTAATGTTGACAGTAAAATTGCAGATATTTTAATTGAAGACAAGAAAGCAGAAATTGTAGTGGAAGATTAAGTTTATTAATAATCTATGGTTTATAGTGCGGACACATTTTTTATACTTCTTATCACGCAAAAATTTATCTAGCTAGCATAAACTAATAGGCAATACCCTTGCATTGACTTAACTTATTTACCAGTTTTCTTTCTACTATCTTCTCTTCTTTCCCTGTTTTCATATCTCTTAAGGTATATTTTTTGCTTTTAACTTCTTTTTCTCCAATAATTACTGCATATGGAATTTTTTTTGAATTTGCAAATTCCAGTGCTTTGCTGACTTTATTATAAAAAATTGTGCAGGGGATATTATCTTTTCTAAGCCAGTTGGACAAACTGATTGCTTTTTCGTCCTGATTGATTGAAACAATCAAGCAAGTTTGTTTTTTTTGTTTTAAGTTTGCTAGGGGTTCTATCCTGTCTAATCCAAAAGAAATTCCTGTTGATTCAATACCCTCAATTAAATAAGTTCCGCCTCCGCAAATTGTTTCTTTGATTTTTTCTGTTTTAACTTCAAAAACAGTTTTAGTATAATATGATAACCCCCTTACTAAACTTGGCTGAAAATTAACTTTGATATTATAGTACCTGCAGTATTTTTTCAGCTTTTTTATTTCAGAATAACTTTCATACTTTTCAAAAAATGCCTCTTTATTTCTTAATATATCTAAAATTTTTTCTGCTTTTAATTTTTTCAGGTTGTTTTTAACTTCGTTCTCTGGCAACTTGTCTAATTTATCTATTTCTCTCAATATCTGATTTTTATTTTTTTCAGGCATTTTTTCTTTTTCTAGTATTTCATTAAGCAATTTCCTGCTGTTAATATTGATTATTGTTTTAATCCCTATTTTTTTAAATATTTCATTTACAACAGCAAGAACTTCTGCTTCGTCTTTAACAGTGCTGCCGATTGTATCTATATCGCATTGGATAAACTGCCTGAATCTGTTTCCGGTTACAGGTTCATCTCTGAAAACAGGCCCAATTTGATACCGTTTATATGGGAGTTTTTTTCCTTTTGCAATTCTTTTAAGCTGAAAAGTAAATTCATATCTTAGTGCTAATTTTCTACTGCCTTTGTCTTCTAATTTAAAAATATCACTTACAGCTTCATCACTAGAATTTTCACCTTTAACAAATTCTTCATACTCTACAACAGGTGTTTCTGCTGGTTCAAAATTATACCTTTCAAAAACATCCATTAGAATTTTCATTATTTCTGCTCTTTTAGTTGCTTCTTCTCCGGTATAATCTTTAAATCCTTTTACTGACTCCATTTTTACATTCCTCATTTTTAAGGGCGGAAGGGGAGAGTCGAACTCCCGTTTCTCGGACCACAACCGAACGTCATAGCCGTTAGACCACAACCGCCATTGTAAGTTGCTAATGTTTTTTGGCATTCAATTTCTTGACAGCTAACTTGGCACTTAACCTCTTGAAATATTAACGGGCATACATTTAATTTAGATAAATTAGATATAAAAACATTACTTAAAATGTTATTTGAAAAATTGCCAGGATTAAAGTTACAACTAAAAAAAGCCCTACTTTGCACAATGGGCACAACTCCGGATTTTAGTTGAGTCAAATTTCATAAGAATATTATAAATGAGACATTTATAAGGTTTTTGCTCAGCCCTTATTTGACTATTTCTAATACTTATAGATTAAGAGATGTATAGGCAGAGCTCTGCCATAATCTAATCACTTTTAATTTAATATGGGTTAAAAACTCATTAGAGGCACTCGGCAAGCCTCCAGAGAGAGCTGAGCCGATTAGTTCAGTTCTCTTAAGATTTTTCTGTATTTCTTAACATTGATATCTGATTTTAACTTCTTATCTTCTTTATTTACCATTTTAAATTTTTATGCTCTTCATATTTAACTTTATCATACCATTTAAACCTTGACTTCTTCTTTTTCTTTTCTTCGTTTTATCTTTCAGTTTATTTTCGACTACTCTTCCATGTATTACTCTACCTAACACATCTCGTTTAACCTTTCTTTTAAATTTATCATGAATATCCGCATGATGATTTGGGCATAATATTTTTAGATTAGATATGCGATTATCATCATTTTTCATATTTAAATGGTGAACTTGTAAATGCTTATTATGATTGCAACCTTTCCACTCACATTTATTCTTTGCTCTTTCCATAAGTTGACGCCTTTTCTTAGCAGAAACAGGTTCCCTAACGTGACCCCCAATCATTCTTATTGTATCTCGCTTCCTAGGTATAACCTTTTTTAAATTACCAATTTCAAATAAACTTTTTGGCATATAAAATACAAGAATTCAAACGATTTAAAGGTTACTAAATTGGAGTAATTCCTGCATCAATTAACTCTTGTGCTCTATTTTCGCAAGAAGCAGAAACTACTGAGAAATTTTTATATGTATCTATTAAATACGACCCAGTTTTTGGTTTTTCCCAAGTATCTTCATCTGTTGGAGCTAAAACAAGACTAATATCATATAGTTTTCCGTTCCAACCGAGAATAACCCCTGCGTCATCTTCAATTTGCTCTTGCCAACTATAAGTTGAAGGGAAGCAATAGTAATAATTAACATTTTGATTTTGTTGATTTCCTAGAGTACAATCATAGTAAAGTGAAGTCATTTCTATTTTCTGCTCATCTAGCCATGTATCAGCTATTTCAAATGTTTCCCATCCAGAATTCTCAGGATATGTTGAATAAATACGAACTTTCACTTTATCAGGAATAACTCCACTAGGACACTCATTTGGAAATGTTTTTCCTGAAGGCAACTTATCTATATCCTCTTTAATATTGCCTCCAATATTTCCTAAATTATATTTAAATAATTGAAAACTTCCAGGATAGACAAGAAAAGTAACAATTAAACTACCTGCCACAAAGATAGCTAACCATAATAAAATATCTTTAAAATCATAATGACTCATAAAAAGACTAAGAACTCAAAGGTTTTAAGGTTTTCTAAAACTGAGTTTTTGCTAAAAAGCCCAAGCCTCCAGAGGGGATTGAACCCTCAACCTACAGTTTACAAAACTGCCGCTCTACCATTGAGCTATGGAGGCTTAAGAAAAGGAAATGTTAATAGTTTAAAAACCTTATTAGAATTAATTTTTTAGAAAACATGCTCTTCGATACTTAATTTATAATCGTGGATTTCATCTATAGAAAACCACAAGGCTAATTCTCTTTTAGCATCTTCTTTGTTTTCAGAAGCATGAATTAGATTTGCAAGTGCTTTTTTAAGGTCTTTTGCATGGAGTTTAGAAGCGTGACAGAAATCTCCTCTTATTGTCCCTATATCTGCTTCTCCAGGATAGGTATTTCCCACTATTTTTCTTACCATTGCAATTGCATTACTTCCTTGTATAACCATTGCAATTACCGGGCCAGAAGTTATATAGTTTAAAAGATATTCTCTGACATGCTTTCCATGCTTTTCTGCAATTGATTCCTGATAATGTTTTTCTGCCTGACTTTTAGTTGGGTTGGTCATTTTCATGCCAACAATTTTTAGCCCTCTTTGTTCAAATCTTTTAATTATTTCACCAATAAGCCCTCTTTGGACTCCATCAGGTTTTATAAGAATTAGTGTTTGTTCAATCATTTTATTTTCCAAGCATTTTATCTACTTTTCCTTCATCCCAAATATTACCATGGAGCGTTATCTCTCCTTCACTACTTATAGAACCATCTGCTCTCACTTGCAACATTCTAGTAGTCCATGGAAATATTTCTGAAGCAGAATAATAATTATCAATACCAACAGGTTTACTAATTGGATGGTAAGGTGTAGCATAACCGATAATTACCTTTCTAGTAAAATCACATTTTCCAAGATAATTTATTTGAATTTGGCTTACTCCTTCTTCAGTTTCAAGAATAATTGGTTTGTCATATCCTAAGCCAGTTAGGTCTTCCCAATTTCTCACTCGTTTAGGTTTTTCTCTAGCTACTAACATTTTCTTTTTCTTTAGATTTAGATTCTTCAGCAACTTCTGTTTTTTTAGCTCTTTCTAATTCATAAAGTTCATGCTCTTTTAAATCTTCAATTCCAAGATGTTTTATTTCACAAATATTCAAAGGATATAATTTTCTAAGTTTTCCATTTAAATCCTTTTGAATCTGGTTGTTTATAACATCTTTTACAAGGGATTCAAATTCTTTTTCTTTAATGTAATTCCCTAAAAATTCTTTAGCTGATTTTTTCAAACTGGTTAAAACAGCTCTTGAAACTGGTTTTTTGGTTGTTATAAGGTATTTTATTCTTATCCTATGATCAGAACATGGAGCTAAAAATGAATCTTCTGCATAATCAGTCCTTTTTCTCATTAGTCTTCTTATGTAGAATTCCTGCAAGGTTATTTTTTTCGGATTAGCTGAAGCTGTTTTTTCATCAGCAGTTATTTTTAAACTTAATTCAAGGGCCTTCCCTCTTAATATACTTGATAAATCAAATTTTATATATTTTCCATTTAATTCTTCAAGAGTTCCACTGTATACTTCCAATTCTTTTTTTATTATAGGTATTTCAACATCAAAAAATTTCTTTTTAATTAATTTTTTTGTTTTTGCCATTTGAAGACAACCTACGGTTTTCTCTCACACACTTTCCCTTTATTTAGATTTTTGTTTTCCATTTTTATTCCATAATTACTTTGCTTGCTCTTTTTCCTTTTTTAGCCTGATGTGATTTTTTGCATTCCTGGCAGGTGTAAACAAAAACATGTTTCTTTGTATTTTTTGTTTTTCTTTTCCATTTGTTAATTGCAGGCTTGCTGCCTCTGCCTTTGTTTCCTAATCCGGGAATTGCCCCTCTTAGTTTCATTCTTGTTAGCGAACCCCTTGTAAGAGTTCCCCTCTTAGTTCCTGTTGAGGTTAATTTTATCTTATGCTGAGTTTTCTTATTGCAAAAAGGGCAAAACCTGTTTGTTGTCTTTGGCTTTTTCATATTAAATTTTGATTAGTTATTTATCAATTTGTATCTGAAATAAGGTTTTTAAACGTTATTATTCGCTTTATTATTCTTTATAGATAGATGGCCCTGCCCGGACTCGAACCGGGGTTATATCCACGTCAAGGATATGTCTTAACCCCTGGACCACAAGGCCATTTTATAATTTAAATTTGAAGGTATATAATGCTAACTATTTAAATTTTTAATTTTATTTTACTTAGTAACTTAGTAATTTATTTAGTTAATAAGAAACATTTAAATATCAGGTTTTTTTATTTTCCTTGAGAGATGATGAAAAAATACTTGCTACTTATTGAAGATGAGAAACTTTGGGAGAAATTTAAGCTGACTATACAAAAGGATATTAATAGTGAAATTATGAATTTAATTAAAAGCAGGGTGTTAAAAGAGAGGAAAAATGCTGAATAAAAAGGGAGAGTTTGATAAAAAGGGGCAAGTTACTATATTTATTATTATGGCAGTTGTAGTTGTTGCACTTATAGTTGGTTTTTTTGTTTTTAGAGATAGTATTTTTCCAGTAGATAATAAATCTGGATTTGCAGAAGTTTATAGCTTTTTTGATTCATGCATAGAGCAAAAAACAAGGCAGGGGTTGTCGATATCAGGTTATCAGGCAGGATATATAGAACTCCCTGAATTTAAGCCTGGAAGCGAGTATGCACCATTTTCTTCGCAACTAGATTTTGTTGGAAGTGGTGTGCCTTACTGGTTTTATCTTTCAAGTAACGGGGTTGTAAAAGAACAGGTTCCTTCTATGTCGCAGATTGAATCTCAGTTAGAAAATTATCTTAGTAATAAATTAAAAGAATGCGATTTTTCAGATTTTAATAAAAGAGGAATTTTTGTTGAAGTTTCTGAAATGAATCCTAGTGTAAGAGTTAAAGATACAGAAGTTGCTGTTTCCATTACTGGGAATTTAGTTGTTTCAGATAATGAGACAAGCTCAGTTAGAAAACACCATAGTGTAAATGTAAAAAGCAAGTTTGGCAAGTTTTATAATTTAGCAAGAGAAATTTATTCTAAAGAAACAAGCGAGGCGTTTTTAGAAAATTATGCAAGAGATGTTATGTATAATTATGCTCCTGTTACAGGTACAGAGATTTCATGCTCGCCTTTGATGTGGAATCCGCAAGAGGTTACAGAAGATATAATAAATGGGCTGTCTGCAAATATCGGAGCTTTGAAATTAGATGGAAGTTATTATGATTTGAAAAATAAAGAGAATAAATATTTTGTAGTTGATATTAAAACTGATGATAGTGTTTCATTTATGTATAATCCTGACTGGCCAACTAAAATTGAAGTATGGCCTGTTGAATCTGGAACAATGATTGCAGAGCCTGTTGGACTAGAACAAGGTATGGGGATACTGGGATTTTGTTATGTGCCTTATCATTTTGTTTATGACATTTATTTTCCCACCTTAATTCAGATATACGATGATGATGAAATTTTCCAATTTCCTGTTGCAGTTCTTATTGATAAGAGTAAGCCAAGAAATGAGTTGTCTTTAGGTGAAATTAGTGAAATAGAAGGAACAATAGATGAAATCTGCAATTATAAGGAAAGTAAAATAGATGTTTATACTTATGACGCAGAAATTAATCCTGTTGAAGCATCTATTGATTTCCAGTGCCTGAATCAGAAATGTTATATTGGAAAAACACAAGTTGCAAATGGCGGAATTTTATCAACAGACTTCCCGCAGTGCGTTAATGCAAAAATTATTGCAAGAGCTGATGGGTATTTAACAAGTGAAAGGATATTCTCAACTAATTTGCCCGGACAGGTTGATTTGTTAATGGACAAGCTGTATGAATTAACATTAGATGTTGAAATTGGAGGAAGAGAAGCAGGGGATAATTTGGTAGTTGTTAATTTCCAGAGCACTTCAAATACATTTAGTGTTATTTATCCGGATCAAAATAAGGTTAAATTAGCTGAAGGAGATTATAATATTAGTGTTCAGGTGTTTGGAAAATCTTCGTTATTTATTCCTGAAAGTTCAACAAGGCAATGTGTAGAAGTTCCTGCTCCAGGTTTGTTGTCTGGAATTTTTGGAAGAACTACAGAAAATTGCTTTGACATTACTCTTCCAAGCCAGAATATTGATAATGCTCTTGTTGCAGGCGGAAGATTAAATGAGTATATACTTGAATCTGAACTAAAAGGAAAAACAAGGGCTGAGATTAATGTGCCTGCACTTCCAACTCCAAATAGTTTAGAGCAGTTGCAGAAAAATTATGAACTAGTTAATACAAATAGTTTAGGATGGAATATTAAATGAAAATTAAATTATTTTTAGGAATTGCATTTTTATTAGTTTTGACTTTAACAATTGTATCTGGAGCATCTACTTTTGAAGGGGATAAATACAATAGTTTTGGAGGAAGCAGTTACACTTATTCATCTCCACAATATACTCAACCAGGATTTATGGGAAGTGATTCAGGTTATTACGGGCTTTATCCTGGATATGACAGAGAAACATGCCAGGCAAGAATGGACTTTTTAATTCAAATTGCTCCTGGAGGCTGCACTCCTGCAGTTGTAAGAAGTGATTTATTAGCTGAGCAAGATGTTGCTGTTTTCTGTAAATTGCAGGCATTACAGATAAACCCATTTATTGATACTACTACTATTAGAAATTTAGTTATTACACATAGAGGAAATCTTCCTGAAGGTGTTTCTGGTGTAGGTTATCACCGCCCTCAAATAGCGCTTACTAATGGATATAATGAACAAGGATTTTTTACTTTGGATAATATTGGGTATGCTGTTATTAAAATAAAACAGCAGCCAGATGAAAGAAAATTACTTGATTCTGTTTCTGGAAATTTAACTATTAAGGTTCAGTATGATGCGTCTAATACTTTTGGAATGGGAAAGAGCGAGTTAATTTCTCCTGCACTTTCACTAGAAGAGTGGCAGGCAGATTACCCTAAATATGGAATTATGAACGGGCAGGTTTATTTAAGAGTAGAATCAATAGAAGAAGAAAATGTAAGAGTTTCTGTTTATAGGGATTTTAATACTAAAATTGATACTATTAATCTTAAAAGAGGAGAAACTTCTGCTGAGAAATATCTTTCAGGATTTAATTGCGCAGCTGCTTATACAATAAGTGTAGGAGATAGTATTGCTCCAAGACCTAAAGCTAAAATTAATTTTCAAGGAGATGTATATGATGTTTATCAAGGAGAGAAATTTGCAGATGGAGTTTGTATCGTTGATAAGATTTCGCCAGGAGTTTTAGGAACAGGAAGTGTTACAGGAAAATGCTATAATAAACAATTTGTACTAAGGTTAAATCAAAAACCAGTTCAATTAGAAGTTGATGGCACTACAAAAGAAATTGCAGTTGGAAGCAAGATAAAAGAAGGAGTTTATTTAGCAGGTTCTGGCATTTATCTTGATACAAAATTTGTTTTATTATTTAAGGGAGCAAGCTATGATTCTGCTTCAAAAATAACTGCTCAGAAAAATGTTGATTTAATAAAAAAACAAGGAACTAGTGTAGAATTAACTGATAAAGATAAATATGTTGTTCTTGTAATTGATGAATTGGGTATTGGTGGAAGTCAGATTAATAGTGGAATTAAATTTGTAGAGTTAAAAGTTGCAGATAACTTTGTTTCTGATAATCCTGATTTTGAAAATTCTTTTTCTTCTGCAATAGGTTATTATGAAGAAGTTGAGGATAATTATGGAGAATTTGAAACTATGGATAATGAAAATTATGAGATTTATGGGGTTGTTGCTTTAGATGAAGCGAGTTCATTTGCAAGCAACGTGTGGAAAAAAGAAACTGCTGTAGAACTTGCGCAAAAATTAAAAGATAAATATAATGTTGTTTCAAGTGTTCTTTTAACAGAAACTAATTTTGATTATTCTGAATCTGCTTCTGTTATTGATGTAAATGATTTAAGTTATAGTATTTCTTTAGAATCTGTTGATGAACCTGAAGAAAAAGATTACGCTGTTTTAATAGAAATTGATGGAGCTCTTGCGCCTCCTGTTAAGAGAGAAGGCACTGTATTATTTGATAATATTAAAGTTGATTCTTTTACAAATAAAGAAGTTAAAATAACTGGAAAATGTGCTGATAAAGATGTTGGCGAGACATTGAAATTGGCAGAGACAAAAGAAATATGCGGGAAGATAATTTATGTAAAACAAATTAATTATAATTCTTATGCTAAGATTTCTTTTGAACCAATAACAAGAAGATTAGGAAGTGAAGTTAATATTAGTTATTCAATTGGAATTGAAAAAAGAGCAATAGAGCTTAATCCTGAAAAAGCTGCAGAGAGAATTAAAAAATTAAATGAGAGCATAGCAAAATGGACAAATATTAACAAGAATTTAGGAGATGTTGTTAAGACAATGAAAACAGCGTGCTTTGCAACAACAGCTGCTTTGCAAGTTAAGAATTTGTTTGGAAATTTAGGAGGAAAAGCAATTGCAAGAAATTCTGTAATGACTTCTGATAATGGATGGAACCAGAAATGCACTGATATAGTTGCTGAAAATCCAAGTATAAGTTTTGATAAATGTATAAAAGATAATGCAGATAAAATTGAAAGTGATGTTGAAGCAAGATACAAAGCAATACAAGAAGTAAATAATGCAATAAAAGAAATTGAATCTAATTTGCCTGCACAAGACGGAATTCTTAATACAAAAGTAATTGATACAGAAGCTTCTTTAGATAAAACAATTAAAAATATTCAGTCTGAGTTTGGGAATGATGCTACCTATAAAGATAAAGTTGCAATGCTTAATAAAGAAACATTAAGTTATGATGAAGCAAGAGAAATCTGGGTTAATTTGAAACTGCAGAGAGAAAGTGCAAGTGAGGTTTTAAAGTTATCTTCTAAAACTTCTTTAGAGAATACATTCAAAAGCATAGAAGCTATTCAAAAAAGAGAAAGTGTTAAAGATAAATTAGAAGCAGGAAGTGTGACTGATAATTTTGTTTTTGGAACAATAGAAACAGACAAAAGTGCAAAAGTAATTCCTTATTCTGGTTCTGTTGCTGAAAAAGATTTAGTTAGTGGGGGGGTTATAATATCAAAAGGAAAACCTGTTGGAGGAGTAACTGTTGGAGCTTCTAACTATATGGTTGAACTAGTTAATACTGGAGAGAATAAATATAAAGTTGCTAAAGGTGATGATAATACTGCTCATATTTATGAAATAGGAGATAGTGGCAATATTATTTCAGCTATTAAAACAGATAACCCTGTTTATGATGAGATTATTGCTTTATCTTTTCAGAAGTTTGATTCTACTTCGTATAATAACAAGTGGAGCAGTCCTAAGGTTAGGTATTATGAAACAGGGGTGTATAAGGGAATGCCTGCTGTTGTTCCTGTTGATGCTAGCAAAGGTTGGTATGCTGGGACAAAACCTGTTCTTGCTGGTTTTGGAGATTCAACAACATTCCAGGAATCTGGAAGAGTTTCAAGTTTCTGGGTTTGTAATGTTGGTGAAAATGGAAGAGAGCAGTTTAATTCAGGATTAGGAGATGATGTTTGTGAGCAGTTTAATGTTGGAACAGGACAGTCATTCAGCACTTTCCCTGGACTTTCTGAAGCAGATGCAAGTTCTATTATTAAACAGGCAATGGCTGCACTAGAAGATGCTGCAAGAAATTATAAATCTGGACTTAAGAAAGTAAGTATAAGGGGTAAAACTTATGATGTAGATGATCCTGCTGTTGCTATTTCAGGAACAAGGTGTACTGATTTTATGTCTGCTAGAGATTGTCAGATAATGTTTAATGTTTGTGACCCGGTTATATGTCCAAGTTCAAGATGTAATTTAGGAGGAAGTTATTATGTAGATGATGTTGTTCAGAGTGGAATTGTTGGGAGTATTTTCTTATGCCTTCCAAATTATAAAGAAGGAATTTTCATACCTGTTTGCCTTACAGGAATTCATGCAGGAATTGAAAACTGGATTTCAATAATGAGTGCGTCGAGAGATTGTTTGCAAGAATCAATTGATAGTGGAAGATATGTTGGAATTTGTGATGAGATAACTGCAATTTACAAATGCGAATTTTTCTGGAAGCAGTTTTCTCCTTTAATGAATAATATTATTCCTAAGTTATTAGAAAGGTTATCTGGAAATAGTGTTAGAGGAGGAGGAGAATATCTTAGTGTTCAGTCTGCGTGGGATAATATGCAGAGTTCTATTAATTATTTCAAGAATGAATATGGAGTTAATGCAATGAAAGCATTTAGAGCTCGTTCAACAGATGAAGTTGGAACAGAAGTTTGCAAGTCATTTATTTCATTTAAATATGCAAATAAATTTGAGACTTTAATAGAGCCTGACTCGCCTTCACAATATAGTGCTTGGTTTACAGAAATTCAGCAGACAACTGCAACAATACCTGCAATTTCTCAATATAAAGTTTATTATCATATTTATGCAGGAAATGATGCTGGAATTTACTATTCTGTTTATTTGAAAAACAGAGCTGGAGAGACATTTTATGATAATACTGGTTATCTTAATGTTGTTGCTTCGGGATATATAAACAAGGGAGAGTATGTTGATATTGCAAAAGACTTTACAGCACCTTCTGGTTTCAAGGAATTATGCATTAGAGTTAATGGACAAGATGATTGTGGTTTTAAACAAGTATCTACTTCATTTGCACTTAATTATCTTAGAGATAAATATGTTCAGAGTGAAGCAACTGAGCAAATTACTAAAGAAGATGACTGCATATCTGGAACGCCGAATGCAGCAGCTGTATTATTAACTCCAAATATTCAGGCAGGTGTTGAAGAAAGTATTAATACTAATATTTATGAAAGAGGAATTATAAGAGTTTGTTCTACTGAAAATCCTGGTTCAACAACAGAACCTTCACGATGGGAAAAAGTAGGTTATTGCACTGATAGTAAAGTTGGATGCTGGTTAGATACAGAATCTATTAGCAATGCAATAACTTCTGGAAATGTAGGTGTTAAAGATGCAACACTTGCAGAAATTCAGGCACTTGTAGATGAGCAGAAACAAGAGGAAAAAGCTGGAAGAGTCTATACTGATTTAGAAATAGCAAATGCACTAACAGAAGTTAGAAATAAAATTCCTAATGTAAAAACAGAAGAAGAAGCTAGTGATTTAATTGTAGAATTAGAAACAATTGAAAATTCTCCAAGTATACTTGTGGAAAAACAAAGAGCTGAAATAATATTCCTTAAGGCAAAAACTAAAAGAGCACTTAGTGAGCAGCTTTGGAAAGAAGTTCAGGCAGGATTAGCTGTTAAAAGAGTTAATGATTATGCAGCGACTGGAAAAGAAAATCCAGAGGCTCCTGCGACGCCAGAGACACCCGAGACGCCTGAGACACCTGTTGAAACAGGGCTAAATGACGAAGTTCCAGAAGTTTTACAACCTTTATTCTTAGAAGTCTCTGAAAAAACAGGAGTTCCAGCAGCATTAATAGCAGCAATTTCAAATCAAGAGTGTAGTGATCTTTGGGGTGATGCTCAAACAGATCCAACAAAAATAATTGATTTAATAGATAATGATAAGATTCCTGCAAGCAGAGATATTTGTAATTACAATAATAAATACAATGTATTTGGCCCGATGCAATTTAGGATTGGTAAAGCGTATTTGAAAGAACATGGTATGGAAATTTATCAAACTACTCCTGATGGAAAACCAAATCCCAATGTTGGAACATGGGAAGGTTATGTATCTAACACAGCAGAATTATTAGAAATTGATGAAGAAGCACTCAGCCCATTAATTATTCGACATTCAGTATATGCTGCTGCTATAAAATTAAAAAAAGATGCGGGAAGTCCTACTGATTGGACAGAAGCAGAAATTAAAGAAGCTGCGAAAGGATATTTTGGGGCTTGTACAGCAGAACAGACTATTGGCGGGAAAAAAGTTACAGTTAATTATTGCGATGATATTATTTCTAAATATAATAAGTATAAGGTATTAAAAGAATCTACTCCTTTTCTTATTGCTTAATCAAACCTGTTCGAATCCAAATTATGCGAGGGACAGGATTCGAACCTGCGTAGGCACTAAGCCAGCAGATTTCTCAAGTTTCTCTTACTCCTATAAAGGAAGGTGTGTGAGAGGAAACCTTGGTTTCCTTCATCTTGAGTCTGCTTCGTTTGACCACTCCGACACCCTCGCGCGGGATATTGAAATAAAGTGTATATGCTTAAAAAACTATCTCTTGATAAAATAATAAACAGCTCAAAACAGCCTCCGGCAAGTTTTTCGCTTAGAAACAAATAAGTTAATGTGAAGAAGATAATTCGATTTTCCCACGATATCTTAAGTTTTCAGCGGAGAAATCTGGCGAAGCTGATTTCGGAGCAGATAGTTAAATAGAAGCTAAATTTAATTATTCACATTAAACTTCAACAAGTTTTTTATAAATTCTAATATTAGTAGTATAAATATCATTTTAATGTCCTGCTTGTAGAAGCGTATTTAGTAAGCTTTTCTGATTACAACTAGTGCAATCAAAACCAATATAATCAGAATTAGAATTACTAGAATTATTGGCATTATCCAGATTAAGTTTTTATTTGTTTCAGAAGCAGGTAAATCTAAACCACAAGCTTGTCCATATTCATAACTTTTTATTCCGTTCCAAGTTACACTTCTTCTTAGCCTGTTATTTATACATTCCCAGTCACTATATTTATTTCTTAGGTTTTCTTCATAATCATTTTCATCAGATAATTTATCTTTTATCTGCCTGCATTCATTTTCATTATCTTCAGGACTATCAATAATAAAGTTAGTAGTTACAGGGTCACTCCATATAATACTAGCACAACTCAAATTTATAGTTAAAACTAGCAAGAAACCAATGCATGTTAAGAGTAAGCTTGTTTTTAGTGTTTTTTGTATCATTTTAGCGCCACTCTACATAAATGCCTCTAAAACAGGATATTTAAACCTTATGTTTGGTGTAATTGGTTAGTGGTTACAATAGAAAGGTTTAAAAGGGTTTTTATAAAATTAATCTGCTAATTTCATTACCTAAATATAGGTTTATTTTTTTACTTTTGAGCCTTTTTTCTCTATTTCAGAAATCTTCATTTTTTCATCTAAGCCAAGTTTTTCAAACAGCTCTTTGTATCTGTTCCTTATTGTAACCTCTGTAATCCCTGCTACATCTGCAACTTCTCTCTGTGTTTTTTTCTCGTCGTTAAGGAGAGCTGCTACATATAGTGCTGCAGCTGCAATTCCTGCAGGGCCTCTTCCAGATGTTAATTCTTCTTCATCTGCTTTTTTTAGTATTTTAAGAGCGTGCTGTTGTGTTTTAGGTGATAAATGGAGTATACTTGAGAATCTTGAAATGTAGTCATTTGGAGCAGAAGCAGCAACTTTAATTGGCATTCTTCTTATTATGAATCTGTATGTTCTTCCAATTTCTTTTCTTTCTATATCTGAAGCGTGTGCAATTTCATCTAATGTTCTTGGAATGTTGTAAGAACGGCATGCTGCGTAAATACAAGCAGCTATAACAGATTCCATGCTTCTTCCTCTTACAAATCCTCTTTGCAGAACATAATTGTAAATTCTTGCAGCCTCATCCCCCACGACATTTGGAAGATTTAAGAAAGCTGAAACTCTTCTAAGCTCTGCCATTGCTAATCTTAAATTTCTTTCAATACTTGTAGAAACTCTTTCCTGCCATTTTTTTAATCTTAAGAATTTTCTTGTTTGTTTTGTATCTAGTTTGTAAATATCAGAAATCTCTCCTACATTTGTTGTTAATCCTTTGTCAAATTTCTGCATTGACATTGGAGCTCCTCCTCTTCCTTTTTTCTCTGATTTGTCAAATTTTCCAGATAAATCAATTCCAGTATCAACCATTTTTTCTTCAATAAGAAGTCCACAATCATTGCAAATCAACTCTCCTTTTTCGTCGTCATAAGTAAGGTTAATGCTGTTACATTCAGGACATCGCTTTATATTTGGCATTTTAAGTTAAGTAGATAGTTTTATAAAGGTAATATAGAAAGGTTTAAAAAGGTTTGGATTACGATGGATTTGTGTAATGAGTAAATTAGAACAAAAAGAATTTAAATCCTAGAACCAGTTTAAATATATGAAAAGAGGATTTGACTTCTGGGATTTTCTTATTTTTATTGGGGTAATTATAATTCTTGGATGGGCTTTATTAAAAACATTAGGAATTATTAATTCTCCAATTTGGTTGGAAATGATGCCTTATTATGGGGCAGGATTAGCAGGGCTTGGGGGCGCATATAAGCTTGGGAAAATAATGAATGGTGTTGAAAGATTACTTAGAATAGAAGAGAGATTTAATAAACTAGAACATACCCATAATATGTGCATAGATGGAAAGTTAAATGGGAGTCCATACAAAGGCAAACATTAATCTATTTTTAATCAATTAGAATACCTTGAACAGAACCTTCTTGACTTGGGCGGTTTGTTATTCTTACTTTTCTATTGTCTTCTGTTTCAATAATTGCTCCTTTTGTAAGAACATTTTGTCTTGCTAAGAAACGATTTGAAGGTGTTTCAATAACATTTTTTATAGAATATACTTTTGTTTTGTGTGTTTTTGGATCAGTGACATTTACTTTATTTGCTCCCAGTAAAACTGATTTTTCATTTCCCCCTCTTGTTCTTATTGTTTTTCTTTTAGTTTCTTTTAGTTTCACGATTCTTGGCTGTCTGACTAATTCATACTTTTTCTTTTTTTTGCTCCTATGATATTTCCCACCGGTTGTTTTTCTTCCATAATCCATATTGATTTATCAAAAAGTTGATTTAAATATCTTTCTAGCAAGAAATTTATCAGATAATACGAGATTAATTTGCTGTTTTTATAAAAATTTTTATACATACAAAGATTTAAAAACTTTTGAATTTAGATGAGAGTATGGCAAATGGAATTGAAAGACCTCTCGACCTTTTAAACAATTCGAAGGGAAAAGAAATTTTGGTCCAATTGAAAGGAGAAAAGCAGTTCGTAGGAACTTTGCTTGCATTTGATATCCACATAAATATTGTGCTGGATAATGCAAAAGAAATGCAGGACGGCGAATTAAAAAGAAGTTATGGACTAACATTTTTAAGAGGAGATACAATTGTGTTTATATCTCCAGCTTCGCGTGTTGGGAAGTCTGATTAGTTGTCCTTTTTTTTAATTTATGGATGCCTGTTTCTAGGTGTCTAATAGATAGTGAGAACTTTATTGGAAATGTTTTTAAACAAGCTATTTATTTAATGAAATGAAAAAAAAACAGAGAATATCAGTTTTGTTTGTGGATGATTCATATATTGCTGTCAATTCATGGAGGGGGGTATTAGAAAGCAGGGGTTATGATGCGATTTCCTATTCTAACTTTGAGGATGCAACAAACGCTATTGAAGATGGTTTGGAATTTGATATTGCTATTGTTGACAGAGGTGAGGAAAGAGCAGATGGTTCTCTTAGTTGTTCGTCTGGAGATGCTCTGATTCAATTAATTGGCAATAAGTTCCCTGGCAAACCAGTTATTCCGATTTCAGGATATGCTACTGATTGTCCTTATACAAACATTCCTGTTCTTGTAAAACCATTTTTTGTAGATGAGTTTGAAAGAACAATAGCTCAAATTGTTTTAAATACTGGGTTAGGAAGATAAGTCTTATATAGAACAAGATTTCTTTTGCTTTCATTAAATTTATTAATATTGTTTTCTTGTAAATAATATGGCAGATAAAATTAAAGTTGTTTTTTTAGGAAGTGGAAGTGCTGTGCCGACAGCTGAAAGAAATCACCCAGCTGTGCTTTTAAAATACAAAAATGAGAATATTTTATTTGATTGCGGAGAAGGAACTCAAAGGCAGTTTAGGAAAGCAAAAATAAGTATTTGTAAATTAACAAAATTATTCATAACACATTGGCATGGAGACCATGTTTTGGGAATACCAGGATTATTGCAAACACTTGCTTTCAATGATTATAACAGGAAACTTCAGATTTACGGGCCAAAAGGAACTAAAAAATATCTTGATGAAATATTTAAAATTTTTATGCCTGTGAAAAAGATTTATTTTGAAGTTAGAGAATTGGATGGAGGAACTGCTTTTGAAACAATTGATTTTAAAATTTTATCTCATACCGTAAGACATAATACTCCTTGTTTAGCTTATAGTTTTATTGAAAAAGGCAATTTAAGAATTGACAAGAAGAAATTAGATAAATTGAACATTGGAAATTCTCCGTTAATTAAAAAGTTAAAAGAAGAAAAAGATGTGGTTATTAAGGGCAAGAAATTAAAATTTAAGGATTTAACTTATCGACAGATGGAGAAAAAAATTGTCATTATGTCAGATACAAAGTATTTTAACGGCATAGAAAAAATTCCTGAAGATGCAGATTTGCTTGTTATAGAATCAACTTATTTAGATGAAGAAGAACTTGCAAATGATAATTATCATTTAACTGTTTTACAAAGTGCTAATATTGCAAAAAAAGCAAAAGTAAAAAAATTGATTTTAACTCATTTAAGCCAGAAGCATCAAAAAAATAAAGATGAATTTATTAAAATAGCTAAGAAGCATTTTAAAAATTCAGATGTTGCTGAGGATTTAATGAGTGTAGAGGTATAAAATGGCAGGCAATAATAGTTATGATCCTCTTCGTAGTTTTGTTTTTCAAGTAGTTATTGGCGAAAAGGAGTATGTTAGAAGGGACAATAATCCGGATGTTGCTGATAGAAATATAGTGGAATTCCACAGTAAAACTGCCCCAATTGTCACTAATACTTCTAGGGGGGAAAGTTTAACCGGAGCTTATGAGAATTATAGTGTTTAACCAGAGCTTATGAGGTTTAGCAATTCAAAATGTTTATATATGATTTTTTGGTTGTATTTTTGAGCTCCCGTAGCTCAGCCTGGATAGAGCGATAGCCTTCTAGTGATGTGGGAAAACCTACGGTTTTCCTAACACTACCTTTCCCTTAAGGTAGAGAAGAAAGCTATAGGTCGCAGGTTCGAATCCTGTCGGGAGCATTAACGGATTCGAAGTGCTCATGAAGCAAAGCTTCCTGGCAACTTATATTCTGTGAATCTAAGTAATCCTGTCGGGAGCATTAACGGATTCGAAGTGCTCATGAAGCAAAGCTTCCTGGCAACTTATATTCTGCGAATCTAAGTAATCTTGCAGGATATCTAGTTTATCAATTATAAAAGTAGAAAGAATTAATTACAGAAATTAAACTTCTTTATAGATTATTAAGTAAAGGATAATAGTAATTTAAAAAGGAAGTATTTTTTTATTTTTTATGGCAGAAGAAATAATAAAACACCCATGTATATCTGGTTTTCCTTTTATTAAATTATCAGAAATACAAGAAGGTAGAAAAATGAGCTCTGGATTACGCGATGAAGTTGAAGTAATTGCTTGTTCCCCAGTTGAAGTTAGAGGGGGTCTTATTTTAATGTTCTTTTTGAAGAAGATGACAGGGTATTTATTCGCACTATGATGGGTAGGTCTGATAAGGTAACGGGTGTATGGGTTTATGCTCGGGATGAAATAACAGAGTTAAAAGAAGCAGACCCAAATTATAAAAAAACCCAGAGTATTCTAAATAGGGTTGCTTGATATTATAAGAAAAGCTATAAGAGGTACTAACCAGATAATAAAATGTTATCATCTTGTTATAATTTATCAGGAAATTCAAATATTTTATAAAGCTGATATTCTTAAGTACTTTATGGAACAAAAGGGGGAGGATACTAAAGTATATTCATTAAGCCCTGTTGTTACTCGAATAAGGCAGTTAAATAATAATTATGTTGCAGTTGCTATTTATTTAGGGATATTATTGATTCTTGTTGAAATTTTTGCCTTATTTCTTTTAGATTTAAGCACTTTATTAGCACTTATATTTGGAGTATTTTTAATTATATGTTATGCAGTTGCATTATTCTTTCTTTTAGACCCTGAATTTTTGACTGAAATAAATAAAACAAAAGTTATTTCTTACCATCCTTCTCAAATTATTGCAGAACGCCAACCAGTGGTTAAAGAGCAACAGGCTCCGATTATCAAAGAGCAGATAAGGTATGTTGAAGTTCCTCGCGAAAAGATTGTTGAGAAGATTGTAGAAGTACCCAGGAAAAAATTAGTTATTCCTAAGTATGAATTTATCGGAAGTTCTGAAACTAAAGTATATCATAAGAGGTCATGCAGATTTAGGAAGTTAATAAAAAGAAAATACCAAGTAAACAGCAATGATATAAAATACTTTACTTCAAAAAAGTATACCCCCTGCAAGGTTTGCTTGAAAAATAGTAAAAAGTGATTTAATAATTTCTGTTAAAATTAAACAACAATATATTTAAATAATTGATAGGCTCTTTGATTTTGTGCGCGGATGGCACAATGGTACTGCGTTCGCCTGCAGAGCGAATTTTCCTGGGTTCGATTCCCAGTCCGCGCTTTTTTAAAATGAAACAAAAGTCAATCTCACTGGTTCTCTTTTATGATTGTAAGGGGAATATATTGATTCAGGATAGGAGAGAGAATAGTAAATTCGGAGAAGATTATAATTTATTTGGAGGTAAAATTTTGGAAGGGGAAACTCCGGATGAAGCAATAATCCGGGAAGTTAAAGAGGAATTGGGGTATAATTTAAAACAATTTAGGTTGTTTAATTATGTCAGCAAATACGTAGCATGCTTAGACACTCAACTTGAACGGTTTGTTTTTCTTGCTTTGATGCCTTCTTTAGATGAGTTTAAATGTGTTGATGGAAGAGCAGAAATAATTCGAATTGAAGATAGTTTTGATTTAAAATTAATCCCCGGAAATGAGGGGTTATTGAGAGAGATTTATGAACATTTTAAAAATGGCTAATTATTTAATTTTTTCCTATAATGCCGCTCAATTGCCAAAAGAATTGTGGTTGAAATAACACAAAAAACAAAGATATAGAGAAAACTACTGCTTTTTGTAAAACTATATGCTCCAGCATTTACATTTTCAGGGCTAATGCTTGTTATTAAAGAGCCACCATTGGTTTTTTTGTTTAAGATACCAATAGCGCCCCCAGTCAAACTCACTTCTCCCCATGCTCCGGTTGTTTTGCCATCACTTACTTTAACATTATAAACACCATTGGGAGCAATTAATCTTAATTCTGCTGACTCTCCGATATTTAATTCAATTGTTTTTTCTCCTATTGTATCTCCAATAGCAACTTGAATTTTTTCATTGTAAAAGGTATTCCCAGTATTTGTTATTTTTAATATATCTTCATTTAATTCAAAATTAACCATTTCTTTTTCTTTTATACTAAAGATAGTCGTTGCTTTTTCCCCTTCTTCTTCTTCTGCGATTATTTTCCACATTCCCCCAAGAGTATTTTCACCAAGAGAAACTTCAACAAACTCATTTGTTTGAATGTCTTTAGTTATTTGGTTTTTTATAGAATCTTCAAAAACAACAAATATCTGTTTATTAATTGGATTGCTATTTTCATCAAGAAGAGATACTTTTAATGTTATATTATTTCCTGCTCCAAATTCTTCACCCATTGTAAAAATTTCTATTTTAGATAAATCTGCAAATACTGCAGGCAATAGAATAATCATAGCAAATATAACTACTGATAATTTTTTATCCATATTTAAATAAAATGGGAACATTATATAAACATTTCTTAAACTTTTAATAAACTATTTAAATCAAACTTTTCTTTATTTAACAATGGGAAAGGAGGGGGCTGCACTTATTATCAGTATTATGTTGCTGGGGGTTGTTTGTGCACTTTCTTTTACAGATACTGGTCAGGAGAATTTCAGCTTTGGAATTTATAATAATACAGAATATAATGGGAGTGCGATTATTTTATGTCCTGGAAATTTATCCGGAACTTATACAAGCAAAATTTTTGATGCAGAAGTTGGGTCTATCTGGAAGGATTTAGCCTGGCAAAAAAAGAGTTACAACCCTTATAATTCTTCATTAACTTCAGTTTTTCATTCAAGAAGAAATAGATCTGAGGTTTTTAACCTCGATAACATTTATTATTCAGCAGATATGAGGGACTTAAATAAAAATCTTTACCTTAATTTTTCAGCCACTTTACTGGATAATTCAGTGATTAAGTTTTATGCTAAGAAAAGCAAGGGATTAACTATTGGGATTTATTCACAGGATGATCCATCTGGAAGCACCGCTCTTGGGAATCTTTCTATTACTTCTGTGTCTGGCGAGTGGTATAATATAACATTGAATATATCAAGCCCTACAAGTAATATTTGGATTGGAGAGGGAAGTAAAAGTGAAAAAAATCCAAAAGATGACTTTGATTATATTTTTGCAGAAGTTCCCGGAACAAATATAACACTTTTGGCAAGAAACTGTTCTCAAGATAATTGCTCTGATAGCATATGGCAAGAGATTAATTTTTCTAATATTCAATTATCCGGCAGATATTTTCAATATATAATATTTTTTGAAAGTCCGGATAAAACTATAACTCCTTATTTTCAAGGAATTGAATTTAATTATACAATTATTAATTTTCCGCCAATTATTTATATTTATTCTCCAGAAGAAAGAATTTATGAGTATAATGAGTCTTTAAGTTTGAATTTTAGCGTTAGTGATGAAGATAACAATCTTGATAGTTGCTGGTATAATCTAGAGGGCGAAGAAAATATTAGTTTAGTTAACTGCCAAAATATTACATTTAATCTTTCCGAGGGCAATCATGTTCTTTTTTTGTATGCTAATGACAGTTATGGCGAGGAAGCAAATAATTCTGTCAATTTTTCAGTAAGCATACCTGTTGCAATCCCTATTACTAGAGATTTAAGCGGAGGAGGGGGGGGCAGCGGTGGCGGAAGTAGTGGTGGCGGAAGTAGTGACGGAAATTTGGGAAATAACTTTGATGAGAGTGTGATAAACAGCAGTTTGGAGGATTTAATAATTAGTAATTTAAGTTTTGTAAATATTCCCAGTGTGCTTGTAAATCCTGGAGAATCTAAAGAATTAAGGTTGATTGCTAGAAATACCGGAGAGAACTATCTTAATCTTTGCAAATTAAAAGGGACAGGGGCATATAATTCATGGATAACTTCTAATGAATTGGGGAATATAAACAGCGGACAATCTTATGAATTCATATTTAATTTAAATATTCCAGAATCAACTTCTCCTGGAGAATATTATCCAAGAATTGTGGTTGAATGTGAGAAATCATCAGAATCAACAGAATTTGTAATTAATGTTCTTGATAAAAAATTAGAGTTTGATTTAGTTGAAGCAAGAAGAATTGATAAAGGAAATATTAAAGTTAAGTATATAATGAAAGAATCTTCTGGTATTAATCAGGAGGTTAAAATCCAGTTTTTATTTTATGATTCTGAAAATCAAAAAATTACAGAGTATTATGATGATAAGTTCATCGCCGCTGGTTCAGAAAATGAGTTTGAATCTTTAATCCCTATAAACAGTGATATTGAGGGTTCTGTAAGCCTGCTTATTAATTTTAATTCGGAAATTTACTCTAGTTTTGTCCAGGAAAATGTTATGATAGGCTCTCCTATAAGTGGTTTTGCAATTTTTTCAAGAGCATCTGGAAGAGGTATAACCCTTAGTGTTGTTTTTGCAGTTATCTTCTTAATTTTTGCAACTATCTTAATTATAAGGATTTATAACTTTAGAAAAAGAGCTGGGCATATAAGGGGCTATAGAAAAAGGAAAAAGCATTAGTTTTTTAGTGTGTAGAATGTAATAAATAATTTCGGGGGGAAATGCAAGGCAACTATAATTTATTTTTAATTGACTTATTTTTGTAGCATTAACATTCCCATTTATTTTTAGTTTCTGTACAAACTTAATCAATAGTTCTTTCTTGCATTGATTTTAAATCAATTTTGTGTTGCTTATGAGATGCGGGTTTTTGGAATGAACTTTGATATGTTTGATACGATTCTACAGGATGCCGGATAACATAGCAAGTATCCACAACTGTTTTCATAACTGCTCTAACTATTCTTTTCATTTTATTTTTTATGCTTGTTTATTAATAAACATTTGTGTATTACAAGAACTTGTAAAAATTTAAAAACTTCTTGTAGTTACTAAGTGCATGTATATTGTTAAGCAGGTTATTAATGGCGGAGAGTATTATTATATTCGGAGGAGTGTTAGGGAGGGGGACAAAGTTAAATCTAAACTTGTTTGTTATGGTGGCAAAACAAAAGAAGATGCAGAGAAAAAGCTGAAGGAATTGGAAGGAGAAAGGATTAAAAACAAAGAATTCAATGAACCAACAATGAATGAGAAAAACTTAACAATTGATGAGCTTGCTAATTTTTGCAAAGCTAAGGGGTTTATTTTCAGAAGTTCAGATATTTACGGAGGTTTGTCTGGATTTTGGGATTTTGGGCCACTTGGTGTAGAATTATTTAATAATATAAAACAAGATTGGTGGAATTTCTTTGTAAGGGAGCGAGAGAATATGGTTGGAATGGACGGTTCTATCATTTCTCATCCAAGGACATGGAAAGCTTCTGGACATTTGGCAAGTTTTTCTGATGTTGCAGTTATATGCAAGAAATGCGGAAAATCAACTAAGTTAGATAAAAGCGAAGTTGGAAAAGCTAGTTGTGATTGTGGGGGAGATTATGATGTTAAAGGAGAGTTTAATTTAATGTTTAAAACTTCAATAGGAGCTTTAGAGCCTATGGAAGCGTATCTTCGAGGAGAAACTGCACAAGGGATGTTTTTGGATTTTAAACTTATACAGCAAACCTCAAGACAACAGCTACCATTTGGAATTGCGCAAATAGGAAAATGTTTTAGAAATGAAATTGCTCCGCGAGATTTTTTATTTCGTTCACGAGAATTTAATATTGGAGAATTTGAATTTTTTATTAATCCAGAAGATAAAAAATGCGATTTATTAACTAAAGAACAATTGAAACTTAAATTTAATTTTTTAGATGATGAAACACAGAAATCTGGAAGTGATAAATTGAAACAAGTTGAAATTGGAGATATTTTAAAAAAAGGCAAGTTAGACGAATGGCATGCTTACTGGTTAGCAGAGCAGATTAAATGGTTTTATTCTTTAGGGTTATATGAGATAAAAATCAGAGAGCATACAAAAGAAGAGCTTAGCCATTATAGTTCTGCAACTTTTGATGTTGATTATGCATATCCTTTTGGCAGCAAAGAACTTGGAGGAATTGCAAACAGAGGGCAGTATGATTTAACACAGCATCAGAAAGAAAGCAAGGAAAGCATGGAAATATTCGACGATAAAACTAAAACTAAAGTTATTCCTAAAGTTATTGAACCTACATTTGGAATAGAGAGAGTATTTTTAGCTGTTTTGACAAAAGCATATAATTTTGACAAAGAAAGAGGAAATGTTGTCCTTAAAATTCCTGCTAAATTATCTCCTGTAAAAGCAGCTGTTTTTCCTATAATTAAAAAACCAGAATATGAGAAAATATGCGAGGATATTGTCAAAGATTTAAAAGAAGAGTGGAATGTCGCTTATGATAAATCTGGTAGTATTGGGAGAAGATATGCGCGAAATGATGAAATTGGAACTCCAATGTGCATAACAATTGATGAGCAAAGTTCTGAAGACAAATCTGTCACAGTAAGATGGAGAGATAATGCCGAGCAGATAAGGGTGAAAATAAAAGATTTAAGAGAGATGATGAGAAGAGTAATTAATGGCGAGGATATCTTTAATTTTGGAAAAAGAGTGGATACTAGAAAGAAATAATTGACTTGAATTTGATAATCATAATATTGCTCTTATAGAAATTTGTAATAATAAAATAAAAAAGAAAAAGATAAAAATCAAAAAGAAAAATAAAATTTGATAATATATAAAAATAAATAATAAAATATGAAGTAAATTCTTACTTCTTTTTTTTCTTAGCAGCTTTTTTCTTAGCCATTGTTTTACCTCCTTAGATAAATGTTAATATAGAATCAATTAAATTGATACTAATAAAACTAATTTTAATTATTTTTTTCCTCCTTTTATTTTATATTTTAAGCACTTCTTCTTTATAAATTTATGCCTTTAACAATTTCTTCCGTCGCTAAAATTCTAAATTTTTTTTATTTTTTTTATTAAATAACAGAAAAAATTAAAAAGTATAAATCCTAGAAATAATTATGGCAAGTAAAAAATCTGAATGCATTTTTTGCAAAATAGCCTTAAAAGAGATTCCTGCTGAAATTATTTATGAAAACAACAGCTTTATTTCCTTCCCAGATGTTAATCCCAAGGTAGAAGGGCATACTTTAATTATACCAAAAAAGCATTTTGAAACCTGTATTGATATTCCGTCGTCATTAGGTGAAGAGCTTCTTGATGCAATTAAGAACACAGCTGAAATAAGGATTAAGCAGGGGGCTGATGGGTTTAATATTCTCCAAAATAATGGGAAAGCTGCAGGGCAGATTGTAATGCACGCCCATTTTCATCTTCTGCCGATAAGAAATGGGGGTAGAAAGATTAATTTGCCATTTTAAACTTATATTTGTGTAAAGTGAACCTTACATATTTGGCAATCTTTAAATATGGATAAAACTTATTTTTATAATGAAAAACATTGTCGTGGGATATATAACCTCGATATCGGGAATGGAAAAAGAGGATAAAATTTTCTTTAAACTTGCTAAAGAAAAAGGAATTGAATTAGTGAGATTTAATATTTATGAAGATTTGGATGAAAAACAGCTTGAGGAGAAGGTTAAGAAATGTGATATATTCTATAGCAGCACTGCAGAAGATTTTGTTGTTGAGTTTATAAAAACTATAGAGGAAATTGGCAAAAAGGTTATCCCCAGTTCAGAAGCTTATTATTACTGCGAGGATAAATGGATGCTATTTCTTAAGTGCAGAGAGCATAAAATTCCTGTTCCCGAGACAATTCTTTTATCAGAGCATATTCCCACTGCCAAAAAAGAATTGAAAAATTTTGGCCAATGGCCAGTAATATTAAAAAGGGTTTCTGGGACAATGGGGCAGTTTGTTGAAAAAGCAGACAATCTTTCTGAATCTGAAAAAATAATAAAAAAATTTTGGATTAAGGGAAGCGAAAGACTGCCGATTATTGCCCAAGAGTTTATTAGTTCTCCTTCATATAGAGTCACAACTATTGGGGATAAAATTGTTCAAACAGCTTTAAAAGAGAATAAAGGATGGAAATCAACAGGAGTTTATGCAAGCAAGTTTAAGCGATTTGAGGTGGATAAAGAACTTAATAGCATTATAAAGAAAACAAAAAAAATCGTAAAAATAGACATATGTGGAATGGACTTTTTGAAACAAAATGGAAGGTGGATTCTTCTTGAAGTTAATTCAGAGCCGGCATTTGATTTTTTCTTAAATGACGAAGAAATGCTCGTTAATGAAACAATTAATTTTTTAAAAAAAGAATCTAGGCGTTAATCATCTATAAATTTTATGAAGTTTTTTAAGGGTTTTTAGATTTATTTCAGCAGTTATTATCCCCTCTTTGTGGACTATTTTGCTTAGTATTCTGTGCGGATCAGCTATTGCAGAATAAGAAACTTGAAATTTCGAATCCATAACTGGATTGCAGAGTGCAACATAACAGATATTTTCAAAAGCTCTTGCCATGATTAAAGATTCAAGCAGTTTTATTTCTCTTTCTTTATGCTCCTGGTCATGCGCTTTTGTTTCATACCACCATTGAGATGGGCAGAAGATTATTTCTGCACCTGCCTGCTTCATTTTTTTAAAAAGTTCTGGAAATGCCAAATCCCAGCATAATGCCAGCCCTATTTTTGCGAAATCTGTTTTAAAAACTCTAATTCTTTTTCCAGCAGATGTTTTGTCTCCATAGAGGTTTATTTTTTTGTAGAACCCCTTTATTTTTCCACACCTATCAATTAATATAGCAAGATTATAAGTTTTATTTTTAATCATAATATCTTCACTGATTACACACCAGATTGAATGTTTTTTGCATTCTTCTTTTATCGAAACAATGAATGGATGTTTTAAATCAAGCACTTTTGTTTTATGCACGCAAGATTCTGGAAAGCAAACAATATCGGCACCAGCTTCTTTAGCTAATCTTATGTATTTTTTTATTTTTTCGACGTTATTTTTTTTAGAAAGATCAAAATATTTTATCTGGGCAACAGCAATAATAGGTTTTTTATCTTTCATATTTTAGATAGAAGTTCCGAATTTATAAACTTCTCTACTGGATATTAGTTTAAGAAGAACTCTTCATCATCCTTATTTTTTTTACCTAATTTGGTTTCTTTATTACTTGAGCTGTGGAGATTGTTTATATTTTTTCTGTATTTTATTGAATATAACAATATAACTACAATCCAAAAGAAAGAGACTATTCCAATTGCTATGTTTGTTATTATATTGGTTATATCTTTTGAGACAATAAAGAATATTAGGATTCCTGTTGAAAGAAAGGAAGCAACAGCCATTAAATCAAAAAATATCGGAGAATTAGCATTTTTTTTCAGCATAGATTTTACAGGATATAGAGGTTTATAAAGATAATGCTACTTTTTTTAAATTTGCCTGATTTTTGTAAATTAATTAACTTTTTAAATAAACCTTGTTTCAATTTTATATGCCTGCGTAGCTCAGTTGTTAGAGCGCCGCTCTCATGAGGCGGAGGTCGAGGGTTAAATTCCCCCCGCAGGCATTTTATGGCAAAATTAGATTTGCATAATAAAATAACTTTTAAACTCTGATTTCTTTAATAATACATGGTTTTTGAAGAAGTAGCATCAAGTTTAGGGCCAGATTTTGCTGAAAGTTTTAATTCAATTGCGACAATTTTGCAAATTATTGGCGGTATTTTTGGGATTTATGTTATATTCTGGGCAATAAATCTTTTTATTAATTTTAGAAAGAATAAAACCCTGAAGAATATATTAAAGAATACAGAAGAAATAAATGCCAAACTTGGCAAATTACTTAAGAAATAATATTATTATTTTTTAGTGAGTGTGATATCTATTGTAGAAACATTTATCTTCTTATTTTCTTCATTTTCAAATTTATCAGTTCCGATTTTTATAGAATCCTCTAACTCTATGTTTTCCTGCTCTTTGAATCTTTTTTTAGTAACCTCGGCAATATCTACCCCTCTTGAAATAAACTTCCCTCTTGCTTTGATTGTAACCTCTGGATTTTCCTTTAATTGCATAATTGTTGCAATTACATATTTCATAAATGGCTTGTCTCCTATAAAAACCCGGTTTGTTTCAGATGTTTTTGTAACTATGCCTGCTTCTTTGTTGTGCTTCTTTTTTTCCATTTTTATCCTGCTTTTTTATTTCTTTTAATCCTCGATATATAGCCTGCTATTTTATTTCTTGTACCTATATCTGGCAGGTTATATATTTTTAGCAGTTCTTTGTTTTTTTCAAAATTCACACTAAATTCAGGAGTTCTTGCAACCAATGTTTTTGCAGTCTTCTTTATTGCTTTTGATTTTATCCGGCCCATTATGTTTTAATCTCTTGTTCAGCATATTTAAATTTTTCCATATTCTTAAATTTTTAAATTTTGCGAAGTTTTATATATACTGGCTTATTCTCCTAATTATGGCTAAAAAAACTGGAAAATTAAAAGATAAATCCTGCAAAAGTTCGAAAAATCATACAAAGGAAAAGATAATTGCAAGGTTTTCTGGAGACTCAGTTATAAGTTCTTCTAAGGGTGCAAGGGATTTATACAGCAGAAGTTTTTTTGGAGAGTATATTGATGGCAAAATTCATTATTCTTTTGTAGAAGCGTTATACCTTATTGGCAAAAATAAAATTGAAGTTTATGATAATACTAAAAAGATTAGTTTTAACCTCTTACTGGATAAGTGCAAGAAAGTTGATAAAAAAATTCAGATTAAGTATATTGTTTATAAAGATTTGAGAGATAGAGGATATCTTTTGAAAACTGCGCTTAAGTTCGGGGCGGACTTTAGGGTTTATGATAAGGGGGCTTATCCTGGCAAGGAGCATGCTAAATGGATACTTTACCCTGTTAATGAGAATTCTGAATTAACCTGGCACGAGTTTTCTGCTAAAAATCGTGTGGCTCATAGCACAAAAAAGAACCTTTTAATAGCAATTGTTGATAGTGAAGGAAGCATTATTTATTATGAAATTGCTTGGATTAGGCCTTAATTTTACCTATTCGCTCTTATAATAAACTTTATAATGTATATCCTATAAATATAATTATGGAATTTTCCAATGCAGGGAATGTTGTAGACCAAAAAGAGAAGATGATGCAGTTTATTGAAACGTGCGGGCCTACAATTCCAGTTAGGATGGCAAATTATCTTCGGGTGGATTCTATAATTGTTTCTGCAATGCTTTCAGAATTATTATCTGAGAAAAGACTGGTATTAAGCCATATGAGAGTTGGAAATTCTCCTATTTATTTCATGAAAGGGCAGGAATTTAAACTGGAAAATTTCTCCCAGTATCTTTCAAGCAAGGAAAGAGAGGCATTTGAAATGCTTAAAGATAATTCAGTGCTGGATGATGAAAAAATGCTTCCAGCTATCAGAGTTGCCTTAAGAGCTATTAAAGATTTTGCATTTTCTTTTAATTGCAATGGAAAGACATATTGGAGATACCTTAAGGTTAATGAAGATAAAGCAGTTGAATTAATTAATTCTGGATTAACAGTTCTAAAACAGATATCAGAACAAATATCAGTGCAGAAACCGGCCTTTTTAATTCAAAGGGGCATTGAAACTAATTATCAGGGAGAAGTTGCAGTGAAACATGAGGGAATTGAAGTTGAAAAAAAACAGGCAGAGTTTGTCAGCCCTTTTGATGCAGGGGCAAAAGATAAAGAGAAGTCAGAGTTTATTCAAGAATTGGAAATTAAACCTATTATTAAAGTAATAAGAAAGGCAAGGGCAAAACCAAAATCTAATTTTGAAATTAAGATTAACAAGTTTATTGAAGAGAGTAAATTGGAAATTTCTGAAAACCTTAAAAATAAGAAAAAAGAGATTATTGGGGTTATTAGATTTAATGGCAGGGAGCACCTTTTTATTGCAAAAGATAAAAAAATAATAAATGAATCTGATATTAACTCTTTACTAAAATCTGGAAAGAAAATGAAACTGCCTATACTTCTTGTTTCAGAAGGAGAGCCAAATAAAAAAGCAATAGAAGGGATAGATTATTTTAAAAGCCTTATTAGTTACAGGAAGCTGGCATAGGCAATCACTATTTTAGAGTTAATTTAACATAAGGGTTTATAAATACGAATTTTTATGAAAAGATATGGAAGTAATAGAAATACAAGACATAAAAACGCGGGTAGGAGTTGCATCTACTGTTAGGGCTAATGATTTAATTCCAGTTTATGTTGAGGGTGTTAAAAGATTTTTAAGAGATAATCTATCTATGGGAGAGGAATGGGTTAAAACTGCTAGAGGCAGATTATATAACTTTTCTGGAAAAAGTGGAGAGGGGGATATTCTTGGTTCAAGTGCAGATATGGGTGTTGCTATTGCAACATTTTTCCCAGAATTTCCTTTAATTACTGGACAACAGCTTTTAAGACTATATTTAAAAATAGGGAATAAAAATCCTTCTGGACATGTTTATATTGATTTTGGTGTTCAAATTAATGGCAAACCAAGATTTAACCAAATTCAAGCAGAAATACTTTTAAAAGATTTTAAATCAAGAGGGATAGATGTTGGAGAGGGGAGAGTTCCAGATTTTAATCAGCTAAGGTTAGTAGCAGATGAAAATTGTGGATTAGCTTATAGATTAGCAGAAGATGTCATAGCAGAGAATATTGTTGCTGTTTCAGCGTATCCATTTGGAACTAGAGTTGGTAAAGATGGATTGTTCGGGGCTTATCTTGACGGGGATGGTAGCTGGTACGCTATTGTTGGGGGCTTGCCTAGCTCTGGCTCCGTTGGTCAGATGGTTCGTTATGACACCAAAGGCGTCGTGCCAAAAAAATTAGACACCTCTAGCGATAATTTGGTGGATAAACTAACACGAGATTTCATTAAAAGATTTTAGAAATATTTTTAAGTTTTCTTTTTTTATTAATATTCCTAACCATCTGGTTAGGCCACACGTCAGTTTATTAAGACATTATTTGAGTTTATCTTAAATTATTAAGAAAAATAAATGTTAGGAATATGGAAAATAAAATTAAACAATTTACAAAAGGACAAATTAGCTTAAAAAGTTATTATATAATTTTTAAGGTGGGCAGGCATATTCAATGTGGGCAGATACATATAATCTAAGGAATATATTCACAAAACAAATGATTTAAATATTTCTGTTTATGATGTTTATTATGGCAGAATATAACTTTAACGCAATTGAGAAAAAGTGGCAGAAGAAATGGGAATCTGGAAAGGTGTTTGAAGTTAAAGAAGACAGCAAAAAAAAGTATTATGTTCTAGAGATGTTTCCATATCCATCTGGGAGCGGGTTGCATATGGGACATGCTTTTAATTATACTATTGGAGATATATATGCCAGATTTAAAAGAGCAAATGGGTTTAATGTTCTTTATCCTATGGGATATGATGCTTTAGGGTTGCCTGCTGAAAATGCGGCGATAAAAGCAGGAGAACATCCTAAGAAATTTACAGATAAAGCAATTGCTAATTTTATTAAACAACAAACAGGATTAGGGTTAAGCTATGACTGGAGCAGAATAATAAGGACTTGCGAACCTGAGTATTATAAATGGAATCAATATTTCTTTTTGAAATTTCTTGAAAAAGGATTAATATATAGAAAAAAAGCTCCTGTTAATTATTGCAGAAAGTGCGATACTGTTCTTGCAAATGAGCAAGTGCATAATGGAAAATGCTGGAGACATGAAGATACTAATGTAGAGATAAAACATCTTGAACAGTGGTTTATTAAGACAACAGATTATGCAGACGAATTATTAGATAAAGTTGATGATTTAAAATGGCCTGATAGAATCAAGGCAATGCAGAAAAACTGGATTGGCAGGTCTCATGGAACAGAAATTTTTTTTGAAATAAACGGAGAAAAATGGGCAATATTTACAACACGCCCAGATACAATTTATGGAGTTACATTTATGGTTATATCTGCACAACACCCGAGATTAATGGAATTAACTACTAAAGAACAAAAATCAAAAGTCGAATTTTTTCTAAAAAAGATTAAATCAACAAGTGAAAAAGATATGGAAGAACTTGAAAAAGAAGGGGCATTTACAGGCAGTTATGCTATTAATCCTGTTACTGGAGATAAGCTCCCAGTTTATACTGGAAATTTTGTTGTTGCTGATTATGGTAGTGGTATGGTTATGGCTGTTCCTGCCCATGACCAAAGAGATTTTGAATTTGCAAAAAAATATAAACTTCCTATTAAAGTTGTGATTCAGCCAGATGCTTATGAATTAGATGGCAGTAAGATGTCGCGAGCTTATACTTCTGACGGAAGGTTAGTTAATTCTGGAGAATTTAATGGATGGAGTAACAGAGAGGCAATTGATGAAATTACTAAATATTTTGCTAAGAAAAAATTAGGAAGCAAGTCAATCCAGTTTAAATTAAGAGATTGGCTGGTTTCAAGACAGAGGTATTGGGGAACACCAATACCAATTATTTACTGTGAAAAGTGCGGGTTAGTTCCTGTTCCTGAAAAAGAACTTCCGGTTAAACTGCCTGAAGATATAAAATTTGGAAAAGGAAACCCCCTTTTGACAAGTGATAAATTTGTTAATGTTAAATGCCCTAAGTGCGGTGGAAAAGCAAAAAGAGAAACAGATACTATGGATACATTTTTTGATTCTTCATGGTATTTTTTAAGGTATTGTGATTCTAAAAATGGGAAAGAACCATTTTCAAAACTAAAAGCAAAATATTGGATGCCTGTGGATCAATATATCGGGGGAGCTGAACATGCGTGCATGCATTTAATATATGCTAGATTTTTCACAAAAGTTCTTCGCGATTTGGGTTTTTTGGATTTTGATGAGCCATTTATAAAATTATTTAATCAGGGCATGCTGCATGGGGAAGATGGAGCAGTTATGTCAAAATCCCGTGGCAATGTTGTGCTGCCTGAGGAAATTTCAAAAACATATGGAATTGATACTGCAAGGTTATTTTTAGTTTCTTTAGCTTCTCCAAGTAAAGATATTGAATGGAGTGATAAAGGAGTTAAAGGGAGTTTTAAATTTGTTAATAAAGTTTTGGATTATTTTAAAAAACCAAATAAAGGAAAATCTTCTAAAAGGTTAGAGAGTAAATTAAACAAGACTATTAAAGAGATAAGTCAGGGTATAGAAGAGTTTAATTATAATATTGCAGTTATAAAATTAAGACAGTTGTTTGAGACTATTGAATTAGAAGAGAGCGTGTCTAAAAAGGATTTAGAGTCTTTTTTAAAATTGCTGTCTGTTTTCTGCCCGCATATAGCAGAAGAAATATGGGAAAAGTTTGGCAATAAGGGATTTATTTCTTTACAAAAATGGCCTGTTGCAGACGAGAGCAAGATTGATGAAAAATTAGAACTGGCTGAAAAATCTGCTGAAAAAACAATACAAGATATTAATAATATTATTAATCTAGTTAAAGATAAAACTGGAAAAGAACCTGATAAAATATACATCTATACTCTTCCAAATGAGACTATTAATTATGATTCTGAACTTTTAAATGAGAGGTTTGGCAAAGAAGTTAAGGTTTATGCAGTTAATGATAAGAATAAGTATGACCCAGAAGAAAAAAGCAAAAAGGCAAAACCAGGCAAGCCGGGAATTTTTGTGGAATAGAAATGTTTTTAAACTGTTTAAATATAAAAAATTATGAGTTATAAATTGCCAGATGGAATAAGTATAGAACAATTAGGAGAGAGTCTTCTTTCATCTTATTTACTGGATTCAATAGTAGAACCCTTTAAAGGAGGGAGACTTGGTACCCATTCTGATTATGAGTATGTTTATCCTGACCCAAATGCTTATTATAATAATGGAAGTCCAGAAGATAGGGTTAAATTCCATGATGCTTTAGCGTATTTAATTGACAAAAGTGGAGAATTTCTTTCTCTTGATGAAAGAAATAGAGAAAGAAAATTAACAGGTGTAACTAAACTTATAAGACACTTTTTAGGTGGAAATCCTTGCTGGGATTATGTTTTAAAAGATGAAACTCGTTCATTGTTACCAAAAACAGATGAGGATCTTAAGTCTCCAGAACAAATAAAAAATTATAGAGAAGAGCATGAGTCCTTAAAAATGAGGATAGCTTCTGGAGTTTCGTTTCTTCTAACTCACGGAGATCAGAGTATCCCCCTTATTTTTAAACTTAGAATTCCTCCAAGTACCCTTGCCTTGGAGGGGTGGGTTAATTTGGTTGGGCGAGGAGGATGCAATGCTTTTGATCTTTTTGCATATCTTCATACACTAATGCAGGGATATGGTAGTGGTGAAAATTGTTTATGGGGCGAATCTTATGTTGAAGGGTTGAGATATGGGGATATAACTCCTTTTTTACAAGGTGGAGATGTTAACAATTTTTTTAATGCACGAACACCTGGGCAGACAGTATTTAATTTAGGCTCTAATTTATCACATTTACCAACAATTTTGGCAACAGAAACACCCAAATATCTTGACGCAACTCAAAGAGATAGTCTTTGCAGAAATATTTGTGATGATTTGAGAAAATCAGTTTATGCAGACATATCTGCTGATTAATATTATTCTTTTAAATAATGCCTATTTTGCCATTTTTCAGATATTTTCAAAAAAATCTTTGTAATAGTTTGTTAATTAAAAAATAAATCTACATATTTCAATTTGTAGTATATAACACTTATTGATATCAAGAATATTAACTGAATTATTAATCTAACAAAACAGATAGGTTTAAAACGTTTCTTTAGAATTAAAATTTATGCACTACCATTTAATCTTAACTCCGGACTGCGATTCGCAATGCAGGTATTGCTATGGAAAATCAATGAAAGAAGAAAATAATCTTTCAAAAACATGGAAGTTTGATTTTAGCTGTCCAAATAAATGGGATGTAGATATTCAAAAATTAAAAAAATTTATTGACAATGACAAAGATGCAGTTATTATTTTTTATGGAGGAGAACCATTATTGCAAATTGAAAAAATTAAAGAGATTATCGATAAAATTAATGTTCCTTTTAGGATGCAGACAAATGGAAAACTGCTTGATAAGTTACCGATTAAATATCTGAATAAAATTGACAAGATACTTATTTCTCTTGACGGAAGTAAGGAAAGAACAGATTATAACAGAGGATACGGAACATTTGACAAGGTTATTTTTAATATTAACAAAATAAAATCTGAAGGTTATAAAGGAGAGTTAATTGCAAGAATGACAATTTCAGAATTTCCTGATGTTTATGAACAGGTTAAAAATTTAGTAGATTTAGGATTTAAATCTATACACTGGCAGTTAGATGCTGGTTTTTATAAGTGCGATTTTAGCGAAGATAAATTTTCTAGATTTGTTGAAGAATATAATAAATCTGTCAGCAAATTAATTAGTTATTGGATAGATGAAATAAGCAAAGGAAATTTTATCAGAATATATCCTTTTGTTGCAATTGTAGATTCTTTGTTAAAAAATGAAAAAACTTTGCTTCGTTGCGGAGCAGGACATTCTGGTTATGCTATTTGTCCTAATGGAGAAATAGTTGCATGTCCAATTATGAATTGTATTAAGGATTTTGAAGCAGGAGATTTAGATTTTAATTTTAATGAATTGAAGAAATTTACAATTAATGAATGTTCTGAATGTGATATCAGAGATATTTGTGGTGGCAGATGTTTGTATTGGAGAAAAGCTAAACTCTGGGATAAAAAAGGAGATGGACTAATCTGCAATACAATTAAACATTTAGTCAGTGAATTAAAAAATAAAATTCCAGAAATTAATAGATTAATTGATAATAACACGGCAACTAAAAATGATTTTGAATATGAAAAGTATTTTGGCCCTGAGATAATTCCTTAGGGAGTAATATCCTTGGAATAATGGTAAAACACGTATAATTTATTGTTTTGCTATTGACTCTCAACTTATAAAATTCAATAACTAAATTTTATCCCCTTTGCTTTTTTAATAATTCCTACTCTGTTTTCTGGAATCGGTTCTTTGTCTGTGAGTTTCATATAGTCAAGAACTTTTTTCTTTTTTTGTTTTATAGTTAAATCATTAGACAGACACGGGCCTCCAATACATCCTCCATAACAAAAAGTTATATCGAGAAATCTTATTTTTTTATTTGGATTATCTAAGAATTTTTTAACATTTTTAATTCCGTCGACTATTCCACATTCTTCTTTTTTAATTATCCCCTTAAGATGAGCTGTTTTTGATAACCCGCCTGATAACGGATAAACTTTTGTGTAATCATTATAAAATCTGTCAAATCTAATTTCATTATTTTTATTTTCTTTTATTTTATATTTTTTAAACAATCCTTTTAGTTGCTGGTAATCAATAATATAATCAACAAATTTTGAATTTTCTGCTTCTAACTTTTTATAATTGCACGGAGAAATAAAAATTGTTTTGTGGCCAGGATAAATTTTTTTACATATTTTTGCAGTTGCTATCATAGGGCTGTCAACTTTTATTAGATTGCTTTTATACTGGGGATATTCTTTTTTTATATACTCACTAATTCCCGGGCATGTAGATGAAATAAGAAGTTTTTTTGAATTTTCAATTTGTTTATGATACTCTCTGTTAATCATTTTTGCACCAAATGTAATTTCTGTTACTTTGTCAAAACCTAACTTTTTTAACTGACTGATGATACTAGGATAATTAAATTCTGAAACAAAACTTGGAGCAATCATTGCAACCATCAGTTTATTATTCTTTAATTCTTGTTCTATTTTAGAAATATCATTTTTATTCATTTCTTTAATATTATTTTTAACCTCTTTTTCCTTTTTTCTGCCTTGAAAAAATATCAACAAGGGCATCATCACATTTAGATGTGGCAGTTGAGGGGGAATTAGAAAATGTTATACAGCTTCTTCTTACAATATCCTCGACTTGTTCTTTCAAGGTTAAAAGATTTTTTTTAGCTCTTTTGTTTAAAATCTTTTCTTCCTGCTCATCAATATTAATTATAATTTTAGTCATTTTATCCAAAAACAATTAGATAATTTAAAAGGGTAGCAAAACTTACCCATAGCAAGTAAGGTATGATAAGATAAAATGAAGTTTTATTTATTTTATAAGTTACTGCCAGCATTAGAACTATAGAAATCCAGAGAAGCAGTATTTCAATTAAAGAAGCAAAAGGGCTTTTTAGTTTGAAAAATAAAAAGCTCCAGAGAATATTAAGAACAAGATTTATGCTAAAAATAACAGCAACTACCTTTTTCTGATGCTTTTTTGCTCTTGTTAATGAGATATACATAGAAACTGCTATTAAAACAAATAAAATTGTCCATGCAATAGGAAAAACATAACTTGGAGGGGTGATTGAAGGCTTTATAGATTCGTACCATGCCCCGATTTCTGTGAACATACTTCCTATTAGAGCAGTTAAAAAAACAGCTGTAACTGCTATTAATAAGTATTTTAAGTTAATCTTTCTCATTTTCTTCTTTTTACATTTATTATAAATCTGATTACTTTTTTAAAGGTTTAGATTTACTTGGTATTTTTCAGCAGATATTTTATGGTAGAGTTTGGGATTATTATTTATTTAATATAGAGCAAATTGCTGTTAAAAACTAGGATATTTTTTTAACTGAGGCCATTTGTCTTCTAAACTTTTAGCTTCTTTTTGAAATATTATTCCAATAGGAATTTTTCCTTTTTTTGAGTTGTAATCAAATTCATCTGATAACTCATTTGCTTTTTTTATGTCTTTATTATCAGGTATTTTATACATTAACTTGTCTAAATCATTCATTTCTTTGTTGAATATAAGACATCTTTGCATTATCTCTATGTATGAAAATCCCTTATGGTTCATTGCTTTTTCAATAATTTCTGCTGTCCTGTTTATGTCCATAGCATTTGCTCTTGCTACAAATGTTGCTCCTGATGCCAAAGCTAATTTAATTGGATTAATTGGATGGCTGAATTCTCCTAATGGCTCTGACTTTGTTTTATATCCTATTTGAGATGTAGGTGTTGCCTGCCCTGTTGTCAGTGAAAATGACTGGTTATCATGAACAATAAAAGTCATGTCCTGATTATGCCTGAATGCATGTATAAAATGCTCCATTCCTTCTGCATAAGTATCTCCATCACCTGCAAATCCAATTACTTTTAATTTTGGATTTCCTAAAGTTATTCCCATTGCTATTGGCAGTACTCTTCCGTGCAATCCGTAAATTCCGCTTAAATTCAGATAATCAAACATCTTGGCATGGCATCCAATTCCCGTAACAATTGCAAAGTTTTCCTGTTTTTCTCCTTTCTGAATTAAACTAGAAATTGCTTTTTTAACAGCTTCTAATATCATATAGTTAGAACATCCTGGGCACCATGTGAATTCGTTGTTTGTTTTTAGATTTGTGGTCATTTTAATTTTACTCCTGAAATTCCGAATAGTAATTTAAATTTATTTTTATCTTTATTAAAAAATTTAATACCTTCATTAGTAGAGATAATTACACCTTTTTTAAAAATCCAAATTCTTATATAATATCCATTAATTTGTTTAGGTTTCACAAATTTATTTATCCTATATTCTTTTTTTCCAATTTCAATTTCAGTTGACTTAAAGCTGTCATTTCCAATTCCAATTTCTGCATATACTTTTTCTTTTTTCATTTCAGCCTCTTGGCAATTTCAAGATTTAATTCGTCTGAGTAAAAAGGACGGCTGTCATATTTTAGGATTCTGTTTTTTTCTTCTATTTTAATTCCTGTTTTTTCTCTTATTAATCTGCCTAGCTGTCCTGTTGAATTTTGTTCAACAAGCAGAACATTTTTTGATTTTTCAATTTCTTTTCTTATTTCATCAGATATTGGTTTTAAATATAACACCTGGAGGAATTTGCAGTCTAAGCCTTCAATTGCATCTAGGACAACTGTTTTTGTTGAGCCCCAGCCAATTATAAGATTTTTTGAATTTTTATTTCCAAATATTTTAATCATTTCAAAATTTTCAACTTCTTTTTTTATCTGCCTGTATTTTTTTATTCTGTTATCTGCGCCAATTTTTGCAGTTTCTGCATCTTCTTTTGTATTCCCATATTCATCATGCTCATAACTTGATGCTCTTACAATTGTTTTGCCTGGAATAGCTCTATTTATTTTTACATCTAAGATTTTATTAGGTTTGCTGTTTGTTGAAAATTCTCCTTCTGCTAAATGCTTGTCACTTAGTATTATCGAAAGTGTTTTGAATTTTTCAGCAAGATACAGGGCTTCATTTGTTTTTTCTATACATTCTATAGGGTCTCCAGGAGCTATTACTACTCTTGGGAATTCTCCATGTCCTGCTCTTAGCGCAACATCTAAATCAGATTGGCAAGTGTAAGTTGGAACTCCTGTTCCTGGACCAGGACGGCTTGCTAAATAGACTGTTAAGGGAATTTCAGATATGCCTTGAAAACTTAAAGCTTCTGTCATTAAATCAAAACCTCCTCCACTGGTTCCAACCATTACTCTGCTTCCGGTGAAACTTGCACCTAACGCAGCATTTACAGCAGATATTTCACTTTCTGGCTGGAAAACTAGCAAGTTATTTTTTATTTGATTAGAAGCGAGTTCATGCATAACTCCTGTTGCAGGAGTCATTGGGTATGAAAAATATAAATCTAATTTTGAATTAATTGCTCCTTGTGAAATTCCTTGATTTCCTGTTAGTATCATTAATTTATTCTGTGATTTCTTCAAGTTAAATTTTTCTTTTTCACTGTCATAGCCTTTTTCAGCTGCTTCAGATGCTTCCAGACTATTAAATTGTTTTTTTACTTCTGCTATTAAGAATTTTTTATCTACTCCAAGAATTTTTATTAGTGCTCCTGCGAGAGCAATATTTGCATTTAATCCTAAATCGCAAAATTCTTCACAACTAAGTATTATTCCTGATTTTTTTAGCTCTTTTTTATGCATTTCAACAGTTTTTTTATCTAGCGCGACTATTATATCAATTTTTGATTCAATGCTTCCAATTCTCTTATCACTTATTGAAAGGACATTGAAGTTATGCCCCCCTCTTATTAAGGACGGATAGTCTCTATAATTAAAGGTAAAATATCCATAATCTGACATTACTTTTGAAACTATTTCTGACAGCTTGTTTATACCCTGTCCTGCTTTTCCACCTATAAGAATTGTCAGCCTCATTTTAACCTATAAGTATGTTTTTGTTGGTATATAAAATTAATTATGTCTGTTTTTAGAAGGTAAGTTATTTAAACGTGTTTTTGTTTTTATGATTGAAAAGAGTGAAAATGGAAAGCAAATTTTGGAAAAAACAAGAGAGGAAAATTGTTATGCATGGGAGCGATATGAATATAATTGAAAGTTGTGTTGATAGGCATGCACTTTTTAATCCAAATAAAACTGCTTTTGTATTTCAGTCATATGGAAAAGTTGTGAAATATTCTTACAAAGAGATTTATGAAAAGGTTAATCAATTTGCGAATTTGCTTGAAAATTCTAAAGTTAAAAAAAATTCCCGCGTGTTTGTGTTTTTGCCAAAAGTCCCGGAAATGTATATTTCTATTTTAGCTGTTATAAAACAAGGAAGCATTGCAGCACCTTTATTTGAAGCATTTCAGACAGATGGCTTAGAGTTAAGATTAAGAAAAGGAGATGCAGATGTTTTGATAACAAATAAACTATTAGCAAAAAGATTAAAGCATAAAATTAAGGGAATGAAAGTTTTTGTTGTTGATTCTCAAATATTTAAAAATAAATTGAAAAAACAGAGCAGTTATTTTAATTGTGTTTTAAAAAATAAAAAATCAACTGCTTTGATGATGTTTACTTCTTCAACTGCAGGAACTCCTGTTGCAGGTGTAGAAATTTCACATTATGGATTAGTTCAACAGCATTATACTGCAGAATTAGTTTTAAGACTAAACAAGCAAAGCAACTACTGGTGTACTGCCCACCCAGGATGGGTTACAGGAACTATTTACGGATTAATTGCCCCTCTTTCAATAGGATGCACAAATTATGTTTTAGAAGAGCATTTTGATGCAAAAATGTGGATTGGTTTTTTAAAGAAAAATAATATAACAACATTATACACTGCTCCTACTGCACTTAGACTGCTTAATGGAAATGTGAAAAAATCTGATTTTAAACATCTTAAAGTTTTGGCAAGTGTTGGAGAAGCACTTACAGAATCGACATTTAACTCTTATAAAAAATTAGGCATTAGAATAACAGATACATACTGGCAAACTGAAACAGGTGCTATGGTAATTGCCAATTATGACTCTTCTAAATTTACAATGGGAAAAGCAATTCCAGGATTAAAAGTTTTGATAAATAAGGGGACTATTGCACTAAGACCAAAATGGCCTTCAATGATGACAGGAATTTACAAGCATAAAAAAATGTACAGAAGTTATTTTAAGAACAAATTATTTATTACCAATGATACTGCAAAAAAGGATAAAAAAGGTTATTTTTATTTTATAGCAAGAAGTGATGATATAATTAAAACTTCTGGCGAACGTGTGAGTCCTATAGAAATTGAGTCTGTTTTATTATCTTATAAAAGTATTAAAGAAGCAGCAGTTATTGGTGTTCCAGATGAAATTAAAGGAAGTATTTTGAAAGCATTTATTGTTTTGAAAGATAAAGTTAAAGAAAGTGATAAATTAAAAATGCAGATAAGCGAGTTTGTAAAAAAATATTATGCAGGGCATTCTTATCCTAAAATTATTGAGTTTGTTAAATCTCTTCCTAAAACTAATTCTGGTAAAATTATAAGAATGAAGTTGAGAGAGATGGAAAGTTAGGTAAAAAGATTTATTAATGTTATTTTGCTGGTTAAATTATAAAAGGAGGTGATAAAAGTGACTTTAGGTGCTGTTGAAATTATGGCTCTGATTGTTGTTATTTTAGGAGCTGTAAAAATAATTACTTTTTTAATAAAACCAAGTGCATGGATGCCTGTTGTTGAAAAGGCGTATAGGTGGCCGATATTGACAATGATTGTATCCCTTGTTTTAGCTGTAATAGTTCTTAACTACTTAATGGAAGCTGGAATTACAATTGTCCAAATATTTGCAGTTGTCCTTTTTATTGCTCTTTTAGCCTGGGTAAGTTTAGCATCTTATTCAAAAGATGTGGTTGCTATGGGCAGAAAAGTGCTTAAAGATAGAGCATTTTTAAAAAAGGCATGGGTATCAATTGTTATTTGGGTAATACTTGGAGCTTTGGTTGTTAATCAATTGTTTTTTTAGGTTTGAATATTCTTCTTTTTATTTTTATTTACTTATCTTTATTTTTTGATTATGAAAAAATTTATATATGTGGATTGTCTAGGTTTATTATGGAAAAAGAAATAGGAAGAATAACTCATTTTTTTGATAAAGTTAGCGTAGCAGTGATTGAGCTTAGCCATACTGTCAGGGTTGGGGATGTTATTCATGTAAAAGGTTCAACAACCGACTTTATACAAAAGATAGATAGTATGCAAATTGAGCATGAGGAAATTGAAGAAGCAAATTCTGGAGATGCAATTGGGTTAAAAGTAGATGAGAAAGTGCGCCCCGGGGATAGGGTTTTATTAGTGCAGAAGTAAGATGATAGATTTAATTAGTCTTTTAATTTTAAATAATTATTATGAATAATCCCAATTTAGATAGGATAATGGAACAACAGGAGATAGAGAATCTTATTGCAAATACCCCTATTGCAGGCAAAGTAGAAGTTGAGAAATATCATGATGAAATTAAAAGAAGATTAGATAGTGGGGTAATTATTCCAGTTATGGGAAATACACATAGAGCTCTTCATTTACAGATGTGGATTAAGGCATTTTTTATATATAATTCTTGCGAAAATCATACTATAGGCGGAGAATGTTTTGTTTCTGGACCAAATTGTGATGTAGTAGCTCGAGGTTGCAATCGAATTCATAATTGCAGAAGCAAAGATTTTCTTGAAGGATTAACATGTGAAAATGAAAGATTTGATATATGGTATGCTAGTGAATATGGGACTAAGAACACAGCAGAAGATGCTTATACCAGAAGTATTTTAGCTCGGGCGAGGGAAGAAGCAGAATATTTTTTTGGCAGAGAATTAGAACAAGTACGTTTGAATATTTAACTTATAACTGCTTTTATCCTTCTTATTCCTGCAGCTGCTGATTCTTCTTTGATTATTTTGAACTTTCCTATTTCTCTAGTGTTTTTTACATGCGGGCCTGTGCAGATTTCTTTGCTGAAATCTCCAATTGTATAAACTGTCACTATTTCTGGATATTTTGCACTAAATACTGCTTGAGCACCATGCTCTATTGCTTTTTTCAATGGTAGCTGCTCTACTTTAACATTTATCGCTTTTTTTATTTGTTCATTGACTAATGCTTCTATTTTTGCTATTTCATTTTCTGTAATAGCTCGCGGGAAATTAAAGTCAAATCTTAATCTTTCTGAAGTTATATTTGAGCCTTTTTGATGTATATTTTTATCTTTTAGAACTATTTTAAGCGCCCTATTTAATAGGTGGGTTGCTGTATGCAGTTTTGTCGTTGTCTCTGAATTATCCGCCAGTCCTGACTTAAAAGTTCCCTGATTTATTCTGGATAATTCTTGGTGTTTTTTAGCTTCATTTTCATATCCGTTTAAATCAACTTTCACTTTTTTTTCTATTGCCAATTCTTTTGTTATTTCAATTGGAAATCCATAACTCTGGAAGAGGAGGAAAGCGTCTTTTCCATTAATTATCTTATCTTTTGCTAATTCATTGAATTTTTTCATTCCGGAATTTAATGTCTGATTGAATTTGACTTCTTCTTTTTCAAGTTCTTCATAAATTTTTTCTCTATTTTGATTTAATTCAACATAATCCGGGTAAATTTCAAAAACTTTATCAACAATTCTTTTTATCTGGTTTTTTTCAGAAGCTTCCAGCTTTTTAATATTTACTACTGCTCTTCGTATTAATCTTCTTAATACATATCCCTGCCCGGTATTTGAAGGAGTTATCCCTTCTCCAATAATAAAAACAGATGCTTTTATATGGTCTGCAATTATTCTCATTTCTTTTTTATTATCTTTATATTCTTTTTTTGAAATATTTTCTATTTCACTAATCATCGGTTTGAACAGAGATGTTTCATAGTTGTCCTTTGTGTTGTTTAAAAGTGCAAGTGTCCTTTCAACACCCATGCCGGTGTCAACATTTTTTTGTTTTAGCTCTTTATATTCCCCTGATTTTTCTTTGTTATACTGCATAAATACATTATTCCAGATTTCTATTTCATTTACGAATATTTCTGTGTCTGGTCCGCAAGGGCCAGTTTCTCCTGCTGGACCCCACCAATTGTCATTTTTTCCAAGAAATTTTATTTTATTTATTCCCAAAGATTTCCATATTTTTTCACTTTCAGTATCTTTTTCTGCAGTTTCATCCCCTTTAAAACAACTTACAGAAATTTTTTCTTTTTTAATTTTTAATATTTTTGTTAAAAACTCAAAACTATAACTTATTGCTTCTTTTTTCCAGTAATCTCCTAAACTCCAATTACCAAGCATTTCAAAGAAAGTATGGTGGCATTCATCTCCTACTTCATCAATATCTCCTGTTCTTATGCATTTTTGGATACTGCATAACTTTTTTCCAAGCGGATGTTTTTGCCCCAATAAATAAGGAACTAATGGATGCATGCCTGCTGTTGTAAAAAGCACTGTAGGGTCATTTTCAGGTATTAGGGATGCATATGGTATTGTTTTATGCCCTTTAGAATTAAAGAAACTTAGATATGATTTTATTAATTCCTGCCTTGTTTTAATGTACTTCATAATTCTGATAAGAATAAGATGTTTAAAAATTTATTTAAGCGAACAGGAGAGCAGTTTATTACATATATTTATTTATCAATAAGAAGACTAAATATTTGATACGGGTTTTTATTAGAAATATCTTTTTGTTATGTTATTGCCTTAAATTCTCAAGTATATAAATGTTTAAAAAATCTTTTCTTTATTGAAAATCTATGTTGGATAAAATTTTAAACACAGCAGAGGACTTAGTAATAATCGGCAAGTCAGGAACAAAAGGCAAATATGTTTTTGCTTTTCCACTAGAAGGAAAAGTTGCAAAACACTATTTTGATAAAACTCTTGCAGATGGAGAAGAAAGAAACGTAGCTGGTTTTAAAGAGTACTGGCAATTTGATGATAAAACAGGATTAATAACTGGCTCAAGCACTTTTTTAGCTTTAAGACTTGATGAAGCAGTTAGAGCAGATGGTTTTTGGATACCAGATATAGAAGAAGCATTATTTTTAGATAAAGAAAGAAGATTAACAAATGGAGTTTACAGAGATTATGGATTAGCTGTTTTTAATGATGGGGGACCTAATCAAAAAGTGGCAAATGAAATTATTAGTAAATCTGGGAATAGAGACCTGCCATTAATTATCCCTTTTAAAGATATGACCCACAGACTAGATGGAAATTTCCCTTATGGTGTTGCAATTTCTTTAGTTGATAATCCTTCTGGATTAAAATCAGGAGAACAAGCGCAGAAAATTTTAAGCAGGTCTAATTATGTTGGAGATTCTGGGGCGTGCGGGGTTTGTCGCTACAGGGGTGGCGATTGGCTTGCTAGCTTGGACGAGTTAGGCGTCTCTGGCTCCTGTGGTCGGGGGGATTTTTTGTGTGGCGAAGCCACAAGCGCTGATTTGTTAAGTGCCCATGATGGTTTACTTGAGAGGGAATATAACACTAAATTAATTCAATTGCAAGAAGAAAGAGAGGAAAGAGAAAAAAGTTTTTTAGAATCTTTTAAAAAATAAGTATATAAGCAATTTGCAGATTTTATTTTAGCCTAATTCGTCAAGTTTTCTCTGTATTTCTCTTAACTGTGATTCAATGTCAGAATCTTCTTTTAAATCCCTTTTTTGTTTTACCTGTACCTGGATTTTTTTTGCTTCTTCAATTTTATGGGTTGTTGGGACTTCTTTTAGGAGTTCAAAGATTGCTTCTTTTATTTCTGATATTTCATTTTTTAATTTTATCTTAAGCATAATTTCTTTTTTTCTTAATAATCTGTATTCCTTTAATCTTTTTATTGTTGCAAGTATCTCTGCTTCAGTTTTCAATATTTCTTTTCTAATTTGCACTGCTTCAGAATAACCAATTTTTGCATAAACAGGTTCATCCATTTTCTTAAACTTTTGTGAATAAATCTTGATCTATTTTTTCAAGATTTGATTTAATAATTTCTAATTCCCCTTCCCATTGACTTAATTCTCTTTCTTCACTTGATTTAAGCTCTTTAATCCCCTTTAAAGTAAAATCTAGTTCAGAAAGCTTTATTTTTATTTCGTTAAATTTTGAAATTGCTTTTTCAAATTTGTCAAGCTTAACAAACAGCTGTTCTTGCCCCCTTATTTTTTGGGCAAACTGGAATGTTTCTTTTTGATTCCCATCAGATTCAAAATTACTGATTCTTCTTTCCGGATTTGGGTGAATCATTAAAGAACCAACTGTTTTGTGACTTGGCAACTCTTCTATTTCTTTTGTTCTGCTTCCAATTGCAGAATATTTTTTAAACTGCTCCGGGGGTTTTGGAGATTCTATAAATTCGCTTTCTTCATTTATAGCCTGTTTTATTGTATTTTGGTTAATTTCATCCCCTAAGTTTGATTTTGGGAATTTTGGCAATGCAGGAAGATAATCAGAGGGTTCCTGATCTTCTTCATATTCTGTCTCATCTTTTGGCAATGCAGGAATTTTAGGATATTCTCTTGAACTTGGCAATGCAGGAAGAGTTTCTATTTCATCCCCCCTCTTTTTTTTCCAAAATAAGCCCATATTATATTTCTCTTTTATATATTATAATATTGTATAAACTATCGCTATGTTTAAAAATCTATCTATATGTTTTTACATGCAATAGATGAATTTTTAAACTTATTTTTTGTTAATAGTTTATGGCTAATGATAAGGCAAATATTTCTGTAAAAGATGTTAAAACAGAATTTCTTAGAGAGATTGCTTTATCTATTGCAGGAAAAAATGCAGGGGCAATGGTTGATTTGCTTATCGGAAAGGAAAATGTGAATGAATTTATTATTGCAAAAAAACTTGGGTTGACAATAAATCAGGTTAGGAATATCCTGTATAAACTATCTGATGAGGGGCTTGTTTCTTTTATAAGAAAAAAGGACAAGAAAAAAGGGTGGTATACATATTTTTGGACATTTGACGATGATAAATCTCTTTCTTTGCTGAAAAAAAGTTTATTGGATGAAATTTCCCGGCTACAAGGTCAGCTAAAAAGCAGGGAAATTAAACAGTTTTATATTTGTAAAACCTGCAATGTTGAATTGACAGAAGAGAATGCCATGCTTCATGATTTTACATGCCCTGAATGTGGAGAGATTTATGGGGCTTCTGACAGCTCTTCAGCAATCAGCGAGATAGAATCAAGCATTAATAAACTTCGAAAAAGACTTGAAAAAATAGATTTTGAGCTTAATATTATAAAAATTGAAAAAGAAAAGAAAGCAGTAAAACGTGCAGTAAAAGCAGAAAGAGCAGCTAAAGAACTAAGAAAACAGAAAAGAGATGAAAGAGCTGCAAAAAAGATAAGGGAAAATGTGCAGATTAAAAAGATTCATAAGGTAAATTTTAGAAAGAAGCAGACAAAATACAAGGTTATTAAAAAGGCAAAAAAATCTCCAAAAAAATCTGCCCTTAAAAACCGCAAAAAACAGCAGAGAAAAAAATAAAAAATTAAGATAATAATCAAAAAATGGGCGAAAATCTTAGAATCTATACAAAAAGAAATCTTAAACATGGTTTTTTTGAAAAATTTTTGTATAATTTTTCTGTAACAAAACAGATAATAACCGCAAACATTATTTTATTTATACTTTTTACTACTTTGCTGACTATTAATTCGGGTTTTATAGATTATATTGCTCTCAAACCAAGCGATGTTGCTGGGGGAAAATATCTTTGGACATTTGCAACAAGTATGTTTATGCATGCTCCTGCAGCATTAATATTTCCATTCAGTCTGCTTTCGTTCCACCTTTTAATTAATATGTTTGTTCTTATTTCACTTGGAAGTTTTTGTGAAAAAATAATTGGTAGAAAGAGGTTTTTATGGTTTTATATTATTGCAGGGTTAGTCTCGGGAGCAGTATTTGTTCTACTTTCTGTGTTTTTTGCAAATTTTCCTTTTTGGGAAAAAGTTTTTGGAAGTCCTGAAATTGCAGGAGTTGGTGCGAGTGGAGCAATATTTGCTGTTGCTGGACTGCTTATGGTGTTAATTCCAAAATTGAAATTTACAGTAATCTTTTTCCCATTTTTTTCACTTCCTGCTTATGTAATGATTCCTTTAGTTTTATTTGCAACTTGGGGGGTTTCAGCAGCAAGCGGGCTGCCTGTTGGAAATACAGCCCATTTCGGAGGATTTTTAACCGGGGTTATTTACGGAGTTTATCTTAGAAAAAAATATTCAAAAAAAATTAAAATATTAAACAGGTATATTGGATGATAAGAAGAAAGAAGCGCATTGAAAGAGGCAAAGATTTTTTTGGCATCAGAAAAAAGTATTTTGAAAGTTTTAAATTTTTAAAATCAATTGATAACTATCTTGCAATGTCTTTTGCGCTGTTTTTATTTTTATTTGCTTTTGGGTTTTTGGCGTTTTTTATACTGCCTGATTCTATTTTAAATTATCTTCTTGAGTTTGTTTCGAAATGGATTAAAGAACTGTTAGAACAGACAGAAGGAAAGGGATTTTTTGAAATGTGGTGGTACATATTTGCGAATAATCTTAGTATAGGTTTTTTTTCAGCGTTTTTAGGAATTTTCTTAGGGATACCTACTTTGTTTTTTCTCTTTTTTAACGGAGCAGGTATTGGGTTTGTTTCAGGAATTGTTGCTAATGAAGAAAATCTGATAAGCTTATTAACTTTGCTTCCTCACGGGGTATTTGAAATTCCAGCAATACTTATTTCGTTTGCTTTGGGAATTAAGCTGGGATACTCCCCAATTTTAAGGCTTATTAAGACATATTATAAAAATGCAGATGATTTTTTAATTGCGCTCTTTTTTATTTTGCTGTTTCCGCTGATTGTTATTTTTAGTCTTCCTTTATTTATTATTGCTGCTGTGTTTACTATGAATAACTTTAGTTTAAGAAAAAAATTTCTTCATGATTTAGCAAGCTCAATTCAAGTATTTTTTCTTATTGTTGCCCCTTTATTTATAATTGCAGCAATAATTGAAAGCGCCTTGATTGTCTTTTGGAGTTAACAAATAATTTATGTAATAATCCATAACAACCTTGTTTATGTTTTTTAATACTGATAGGAGAATATTTACTTTTTATTTTAGTTTATTATTTATTCTTAACCCTAAACATTAATGATAGATTTTCTTCACATTAACCTTTTATTTTTAGTACAATAATATTTATAAATGATTAAATCCAGGAGAAATTATGGAGATTAGAGAATCTGGATTATGGTGGATGGTAAAAAATCCTTATCAATTAGACACTAATCATACTATTTTATTAGCACGTGACTTTAAAAATGGTGGTGTGTCTGAGGAGGGATTTACTAGAGAAGAAGTAAAACAAATTGTGCCTCAAGTAGAGAAAATGTTTAGACGTTGTTTTTATAAAAGATCGTATGGGTATACATTAGTAACTGTTAATGGAGAACAATTTTATGTTTGTGTAGATGAATCATCGGTTAGAATTCCTCAAGGATCAAATATGAAGGGAATTAGAACTTCAAATGACAATGAAATTCCTACATTTGAACGTGGACTAAAAGATTAAAACCACTCTTTTAGTCTTTTTTGCTTTCCAAACTGACTTAATAAAACTGAATTATTTGTGTAATGTTCTATTGGGATAGTTAATCGTTTTTGGATGTCGTTGAGAGCTTCTTTTAGTGTTTGAAATTTACTAAAGGGCTGTTTAAACGCGCCTCTTGCATTTTCTCTCAAGATTCCTACCCCTAACGGAACATCATAAGTTGGAAGAACTTCTCTGAAAAATATACAGGAACACTGGCGATTTATTTTTATTAGATATTCACACAATGCAAGGCGGTTTGCATAATAAGCTCCTGTAACATTTGCTGCGTAGTTTTTTCTTCTGTAAAAACCTTCATAATCTTTCCATATTCCTAAATCTTTTGTAGAAATTTCTATAACTTCAAATGAAAATTTATCAGGTAATAGCAGGATTTCATAATGATTTCCCAAGTATTCTGAATTAAACACCTGAAAATCGTTAATCTCATTAAAAAAGCGAATTTTTTTAAGCATTTCTTTTGAAAGAGTATCATCAACAGCAGTTATTGCCCATTTTGTTGGAACTAGTTTTCTGTTTTCTTTTAAACCTAAGAGTCCTGCTGAAAGAATCTTTATGATATTGCTTACCTCTAATTTATAATTATACAATTCTTTTATCCCCTCTGCTGATTTTAGTTTTGTATCTGATGAAATATAGTCTGCTTTTGGATGTATTTTGGGGTTTTCCTCTAAGTTTATATCTTCTAATGGTGCAGGATTTCCAATAATTGGGACAGAAAACTCTTTTATCTCATAACTTGCTGGAGATTTTTGGAGGAAAAATTCTGCAGAAACAGATTTTCTTGCAAGTGCTACTTGGTTTAATGCAGAAGTTAGTTTAGTAATTTTTTTTGGCTTTATATCTGCTTTAAATCTTGCATAAAGCAGTTGTTTTCTGTAATTAATAATTTCTTTCATAGAAGCATTTTTTTCATACCATTTTTCAGGAGAGGAAAAATCTTCTGTATCTCCAGATTTAACAGGGGACAATATTCCTGCATAAACTTTTGGGTACCCTTCTCTCCCTATAAATATCTCTGGAGGAGTGCTTCCTTTAAATTGTTTTTTGTTAAGAAATTCTTCCATAAATATTATTATGATTTTATATCTGTTTTCTTTTATTCAAAAATATCTAAAGCGTTAATACACTTTTTTTCATTAGATTTAGGTATTTTATGGAACTAATTCTTTAAATCACTTATTCCAAGCATTAGAAATAAAAGTCCTATCATTATTATGAACCAGACTATTCCCCCTTTAAGGAATTCCCATGCTGCTGTTCCAAAATTCCAGAATCCCAGATTTTGAGTGTATGCCCATAAAAATATTGCAACTACAATCAAAATCAGTCCTGCCAAAATTTCAAGCCATTTATTCATATAATATTATTATTTTCTGCATTTAAAAAGATATTTATAATAGACAAGATATTTCATTTACTTTTTAATTTATTTAGCAACCCTTTTTTTTCTCATTTTTTAGTTTATATAACTGTTATGAAATCTTGTATAAACTGTATGTTGTCTTGGATTGCTTTGGCATTGCAGACCCTTTAATGTATATAATCTAGCAATTAACTTCAAAGAGTATTGAAGTCTTCAAATTATTTATAAAGGTGGTTTGCTATTGGTTTGTATGAAAAAATTACAATTGCTTAATGTATTGCTGATTGTTTGTATAGCAATATTTGCAATTCTTGTATTTAGCATTTTTCAGCAACAACCTGATTCTGGAACTGAGAAAATCAATAAATTTAATTCTTATAAAGAGCTGGCTGAATTTGTGAATAAATCGAGTTCTTCTTATTATAGCTATTATGGCAGAGAAGGTATAGGAGGCATGGAAATACCTAATGCAGTTATGGAGGAGAAAGACAGCAGTTCTGAATCTGGCGGAGCAGGGGATTATTCTGCCACTAATATACAAGTAGAGGGTGTTGATGAGCCAGATATTGTAAAAAATGACGGAAAATATATTTATGCTGTTTCTGGAAATAAAGTATTCATTATTAATGCTTATCCTGCAGAATCTATGGAAATTATTTCTGAAATAAATTTAAACAAAAGTGTTAGTAATATATTTATTAATGGAAATAAATTAGTGATTTTTTCAAATGGGCATAATTATATTCCTTATGTTGCAGATTGTGCTGTTGATAGTGCTGGAATGATGAAGGACTGCGGAGGTTATTCAGAGTCTTCAACTATTGCCTCTGTTTATGATATATCTGACAAAGAAAATCCAGAACTTGAAGATGAATTTTCTTCAGATGGTTATTATGTTGATGCAAGAATGATTGATAAATATGTTTACTTAATTTCTTCAAAATACATTTATACAGACAATATTTTTATGCCAAGTTTTTCAGCTAATGGTATTAAAGAAACTGTTTCTGCAAGTGATGTGTACTATTTTGGATATTCAGATAATAATTATGTATTTAATTCAATTATGGCAATAAACTTAGATAATGGAGAGTATGAAAGCAAAGTCTATCTCACAGGGGGTTCAACTTCTTTGTATGTTTCTGAAAATAGTATTTATTTTACTACTATTAAATCTATAGGTTATCATGAGATTATAGATAAGAGGATTGAAGAAGTTTATTTTGAAATACTTCCCAACTCTGAAATATCAGAAATAAAAAATATTCTTGATTCAGATGAAGAAGATTATAAAAAATACAATAAAATTGAGGAAATTATATATGAATATTCTAATTCATTAACTGGAGAGGAAAAAGATAAATTTGATTCTGACTTAAAGGATAAAATAGAAGAATTTCAGATTAAAATTTCTAAAGAATTAGAAAAGACAATTGTGCATAAAGTAAGCATTGATGGAAGTGAGATTAATTATAAAGGAAGTGGAGAAGTTCCTGGGCAAGTTTTGAATCAGTTTTCAATGGACGAGTACCGGGGAAATTTTAGAATTGCAACTACTACTGGCAATACTTGGAGCGAAACAAGCTATAACCACCTCTATGTTTTAGATGAAGATTTAAAGATAATTGGAAAAATTGAAGATTTAGCTAAAGGTGAAAGAATTTATTCTGTTCGTTTCTTGGGAAGCAAGGCATATATGGTTACATTTAGGCAGGTGGACCCTTTATACGTAATTGATTTATCTGATTCTGAAAACCCTGAAGTTTTGGGTTATCTTAAGGTAACAGGATATTCGAGTTATCTTCATCCTTATGACGAAAATCATATAATTGGTGTGGGAATGGAGGCAAATGAACAGGGAAGAACTCAAGGGATGAAAATCGCTTTGTTTGATGTTTCTGATTTTGAAAATCCAAAGGAAATGAGCAAATATGAAGTTGAAGGGGTGTGGAGTTATTCGCCTGCGTTATATGACCACAAAGCATTTTTATTTGATAGAGAAAAAGAACTATTAGTACTACCTATTTCATATTCAGAAGAAGCTGGAGAATATAATTATAAACAATGGCAAGGAGTTTTTGTATTTGACATTAATCTTGAAGAGGGAATTTCTTTAAGAGGAAAAGTAGCTCATGAAATTAATGAATCTCAGCTGTATTATTACTATGGGGATTATGTTCAAAGAGCTTTGTATATGGATGATGTTTTATATACAATATCAAGCAGAATGGTTAAAGCAAGTGATTTGGACGACTTAAGTGAGATAAATAAAGTTGAGATTCCTTATGAAGATGTTTATTATCGTTATTATGGAGAGGAGGGAATAGATGAAATTTTTGTAGCATCTTCAGATGTCGAAATGAAATAGTAAAATGACAAGTAAATATGTAATGCTTGATTTGAATGACCCTAGAACTGCAGATTTAGCAGATGTTATTTCAAATAAAACTTCTAAAAAAATCTTAGATTATTTGTCTGATAAGGAAGCAAGTGAGACAGATATTGTCCAGGCATTAAAACTTCCTGCAAATACTGTAAATTATAATATTAGAAAGCTAATGAAAAGCGGTTTAATTGAAAAATCAAAAGCATTTTTTTGGAGTGTTAAAGGAAAGAAAATACCAATGTACAGAGTTGCGAACAAGAGAATAATTATATCCCCAAAAATAAGTTCTAAGCTAAAAGGAATTACTGGAGCTTTTTTTGCAACTGCTGTCGGAGCTTTTTTAATTAAAGTTTATTATTCAGATAAAGTTGTCCAGATTCCTGCAGGGAATATAGACTTTGCAGAAAGCAGCGGAGTTTTGTCTGCTTCTAAAGATGCTGCTGAAGAAACAATTAGAAGTGCTATTGTCAATACCCCTGATTTGTGGATGTGGTTTTTAGCAGGAGGAATTTTTGCTTTGGTTATCCTGCTTATTCTTACAAGAATAAAATGGTTTAGATAGATAACTCATTATATACTTTGTATTATATATATTCAATTAATGAATTGTTTAAAAACTATTTAATTATACAAAACTATGGCAATTAAGTCAGCACCAATAATTCTAAGAAATGTTCCAAGAGTCAGAACTTTAGCTACAAGTGAAGTTTTACCCGCTTACAAAGAAATAGCAAAAAAATAGCAAAAAAATACATAAGAGATACACCTACAGATTACAGAGATAGAGTTAGGGCTTCTTTAGATGTTCTTGGAGAAAATTCAGAAGGAGATTTAACAGGAAGCAATGCTTTTGCAGGTATACTTTTAAAAAAAGTTCTCCCTAAAACATTAAAACTTGCAACAATGGCGGATATTGGAAGTGCATTAACAGAAAATCCAGAACAAGATTTTTTAAGAGGTTGTTATGCAGACACAGGAGTTTGTTTTAGAGCTAAAGCAAATGTTTATCAATTAACTGAACCATTAGCAGGCAGAT
>JBAZNI010000003.1:0-21715 GCA_041649295.1 Candidatus Pacearchaeota archaeon
TTCTTGATGTTTGTACGGGTCTCTCTTCATATTTTATCGAGGCAGACTATTTTTAAAAATAATCTGTATGGATAATATATCAAATGCAGTCCCTAGCGGATGCCAAAAAGGTAAGACGCCCCAACCGCACACGTCACCATTTTGGCACCTTGATGAGAATATATACTGGGGGTTATTATTTGTTTTATTCTTAATAGTTTCCATCGCTGTTGTGTGCGATGGAGATGATTTATAAATATTGTCGAGATGGAGTATATGGGACAAGATTTAAAAATTAAAGGTATAAACATCACATCGATGAAGGAACTAAAAAGAACAATAAAAAAGCAAACGGAAGATATTAAGAACCTAAAAAAGCGTATAAGAAGACAAAGGTGGATGAATGTCTTTTTATTATGGACTAAATAAATTTATTAAATGGGGGATATTTTGAATAATATGGAAAAAGAGATTAAAAAAAGTTTTATGGAATTTATTAAAGACTTTCCAGAAACTAAAAATGTTAAAAAAGAAGCAAATGGTGAAGAGGGTTCTCCATTTCTTCAGTGGGTGGGAGGAAAAAGAGGATTAATAGAAAACTATAAATCTTATTTTCCTAAAAGTTTTAATCAATATTTTGAACCTTTTTTGGGGGGCGGTGCTATGTTTTTCAAATTAAAACCTGATAAAGCCTATTTAGGAGACAATAATTTAGAACTAATAAGAACATTTAAAGCCGTAAAAGAAAAGCCAGATGAAGTAGTCTTTTTATTAAGTGAATTAAGAAAAAGGCATTCAAAAGAATTATACTTATTTATTAGAAATTTAGATAGAAACGAAAATATAATTAAAGAATTTGAAGATTTTGAAATTGCAGCAAGAATGATTTATCTAAATCAAACAGGTTTTAATGGAATCTACAGAGTAAATAAAAAGGGGCAATTCAATGTTCCTATTGGAAGTTCTCTTAATAGGACAATTTGTGATTCTAACCGGATAAAACAAGCAAGCAATATACTTAAGAATACAACTATTGCCTGTTCTGATTTCTCTGAAGCAATAAAAATTGCTAGTGAGGGAGACTTTGTTTATCTTGATCCTCCATATTCCCCCATCTCAAAATATTCTGATTTTACAAGATATACTAAAGAGAAATTTTATGAAAAAGACCAAAAGAGACTAAAAGAATCCATTGATGAACTAACGAAAAAAAAATGTTTTGTGATGTTATCAAACTCGGATTGTGATTTTATAAGAAAATTATACTCCGGGTATAAAATTATAGAATTTTCTAAGAAAAGGTTACTTAGTAGTAAGTCTTCACAAAGAAATCAAGAAATAGGAGAACTATTAATTTTAAATTATGAAGGGGATACTCTTTTGGAGCCTAAAGAACAATGAGATACATTGGGAATAAAAAAAACTTACTTGAATTTATTTATTCAGTAGTTATAGAAAACAAATTACCCGTAGCTACATTTTGTGATATTTTTGCTGGAACTGCAAATGTAGCAAAGTTCTTTAAAAGCAAGGGATTTGAAATAATTTCTAATGATATTATGACTTACTCTTATGTTTTCTCAAGAGCATATATTTGTAATAATAAAATGCCTTCATTTTCTGGACTATCTAATGAAATAAAAGAACCCGATATATTTAAGGTCATTACTTTTCTAAATAATCAAGAGGGTAAAAAGGGATTTATTTATGAAAACTATTGTTCTGATGGAACAAGAGATAAAAAATTTATTAGAAATTATTTCTCTAAAGAAAATGCAATGAAAATAGATTCTATAAGAGAAAAAATACAAAATTGGAAAGATAATAGAAAAATAACCGAAAACGAATTTTATATCTTGCTCTGTGCATTGCTAGAAGTTATCCCCTCAGTCTCAAATATTTCTGGGACTTATGGGGCATTTTTAAAAATAAATGATCCTAGAATGTTTAAGCCATTACTTTTAGAAGTCCCAACCCTAGTTGAGAGTTATTCAGAACATGAATGTTATCAAGAAGATGCTAATAAATTAATCAAAGAAATTTCTCCCTCAATTTTATATCTTGATCCTCCATATAATGAAAGACAATATGCCTCTAATTACCACATTCTTGAATCTGTTGCAATTTGGGATAAGCAGATCTCTGATTCAAAAACAGGTCTTAGACCTTATGAAGATAAAAAATCTGATTATTGTTATAAAAATAAATGTATAACTGCTTTTGAAGAATTAATAAACAATGCAAGGTGTGAATTCATTTTAATGAGCTATAATACTGAGGGAATTATACCTCAAAATGAAATAATGAGAATTCTTTCAAAAAAGGGAAAGGTAACTATTTATCATCAAGATTATCGGAGATATAAAAGTAACTCTAATGGAGATTTGCTCAAAGAGAATCTTAAAGAGCTTTTATTTTTTGTAAGAATCACTAATTGATATTTTTCAGAGCATTTAGAATAACCTTAGGAGTTTTAGCTGATACAATAATCTCCCCATCTGAATTCATTAAAAATATTACTTCCTTTTCTGTTATTCTTTTTTCTTCCCCACCAAAAAGAATTACTCCCCTCTCAACAGAGTATTTAGGATAATATTTTTTTAGATATTCTTTTTCAATAGCCCCGAAAAGTTTTATTTCTGCAATTCCATCACTAACATTTTCACTAGTTTTGCCTTCAAATTCATATAATTTTGCTTCAGGTTCATTAAGAATGATTAGATCTGGTAATTTAGGTATTGCTCCATTTTTCTTTTGATTCTCAACATATTTATGTATTGCAATGCAAATGCCCTTTGGACAATATAAGTAACCTCTTTCACAACCCGCATGGTTTTCATAAATTGATTTTATTCCCTTCAATTCTTCCAAAATTAAATGGACAAAGATTGTTCCAACTTTTTCAGAATTTTTTTCATAGTGCCAATATTTCTCAGACAAATCGCTTGGAGGTAAATTTAGTCCATCAATTTTAATCCCCAGTTTATTTGCAATTTTAACAAACTTATTTTTACTAGCCAAATTTTTTTGTGATAAACCATGAAGAGTTATTTTTATCTCCTTATCCCATCCCAAATTTCTAATTGTTTGAGAAATTAAGGACAAAGCACCAATATTCGGATCATGACTTAGTCCTCCTGACTTAAACAATCTACCTGAAATAGAAATACTGTTTAAAGTTTTAATTATAGAAATAGGAACATTTCCCTTGGGGGCTTTTCTCATAGCTTTTTTAAAACTAATTAAATCATCAAGATTGTCAAATTTCTTAAATACCTCCGGGTCTAACTTTTTGCCAAGTATCTCTACTCCCAATGTTAATAACATTCTAGTTCCAAAGATATTCGTTTGTGTTGGCTCTTCTTTTTGTATAATACTTAAATTATATAACATGATCTTCTTACAATTTGGATAAAAGAAATTTAGATAAACAAACTTAGAACATCTTTGATAAACCCCTGTATTTCTTGATTCACTATCATCGGTTTTTGTCTCTTCAATAGCATAAAGAGGTTGTTCGTTTTCTACTGGTTCTTTTTCCTGAAAAAATACTAAAAAATCCACAAAACTTCCACTTCCACTTACAGTTTTTATATAAACATTACTTATTTCCTTTGACTCTAAACCTGTCAGTTGATAGGTAAAGCAAAACTTTTCGCCCTGCATAAGGGGCTTAATAGATAGATTTGAAAAGGCAACTTTAAAATTGTTATCAAGGCAAAACTTTTCTATAATCTTTTTAAGAACCTCTTTTTTTGGTCGTTCCTCAGTTAAAATCCATAGATTCTTCATTTTAGATTAAGGGATATAACATTTATAGACTTTTGGAAATTTGCACCCATATAGATTAAATCCAATTTACTTATTCTTCCTCTTCAATATCCTTCCTTTTGCTCAGAATGATTCTCTTATCTTTCTCTAATTTTACTCTTTCAATCAAATCGGGATGAAGCTCTTCTTTGATTACCTTGCTCTGAATTTTGGGATAGCATATCATTGAGCACTCTTCCCAGAAACCTTTATTTTTTAGAAGTTCTATAAACTTCTGATAGTCTTCTTTATCCTCGGGTAAAACCAATTTATCAAATTCTTTTATTGATGCCTTTGTATTTGATCCATAGACAATATCAATTTTCTTTTGTTTTGCAAATTCAATTAATTCGTCTTTTAATTTTTCTTCTCTTTCTTCAATTTCTTTCTTTTTTAATTTAACTTCGGAAAATTCATCTACTAGCTTTACGCCATCATCTTCTTTAAACTCCTTAACTTCTTTTTTTGTTTCCAACTCAACTTGATGTTTAAAAGATGGGCATTTTGATTTAAATCCACAATAACTACATAAGGCATTTACACTTGTCGAGAAATTATCTTTTTTTGTTGCCTCTTCTATTTTCTTTATAGTGTTTATAGTTCCCTGTTCAAGCTTCTCTAATTGCTCTTCTGTTCTCTCTGAATAAACATCTTTGTCAAATGCAAGCATATGCCAAACAAGCTTTACAGATTTCGCATCTTTGAATTTGTCTTTAACCCATATAGAATACATTGCAAGTTGCCTATCAGCATCTGCTTCGTCTTGATCTTTCATTCCTGCATTTGTTTTATAATCACAAACATAATAGTTACCTTCTTTATCACAGGCAAATTTATCTATTCTCACATGCCACTGACTTCCATCTTTTAGTGTCATCCTATCTTCGGTTTCAAGATCAAGAATTGTTAATTGGTCAAATGGCTTATAACGATTATAGTAATCTTCAATAAACTTAGCACCCATTTTTTTATAGTTTTCAGCAGTTAATCCCTCTTTAACAATTAAAACATCAGAAGAATATTCTTTCTCCCATTGTTCCTTATAAAATCTTAATAAGGTGGCTTTAGAAACCAATTTTTTGAATTTCTTATCTTTGTACAGCTTTTCAAGGGTTTCGTGGACTCTTTTTCCCATAAAAACTTCTATGGTCTCCTGAATATCCTGCTCTTCGTGTTCAATATATTGGAACTTATATTTTCTTGGGCAATTTTCATAAGTAGAAATTCTTGAATGACTATATGTCGCCATGGTAAATAGACTAAACTAGACTTTATAATGTTTTTTCTTTAACAAGCCATAGTAAGATGGGCAAAGCCTCTTTATTCTTTTTTATCTTGCGTGTTGCTTTTTCAAAATCATTATAATCCTGAAAGAAAACCAGATTATAACCAAAAGCAGAAAGCCTTTCTTTTAATTGGGGGAATTCATTTACAATCTCTTTTTTAAGGCGAATAGTATTCCATGCTCTAACTTCCCAACTATAAGACAACTTTCCTTTTAGGTTAATTTCCTTTTTTTGTGGTCGTAGGGTTTGTGCTTCCATTTTAATAGCATCACCCCACCACCGCTTTAGATTTGACTTGCAAATCTCTACTTAAACCCTTTTGGGAAAAAGTTGGTAAATCTACTACAAAAATCTTAAATAGTTAGTATTTTTACTAACATTATGGAATACATGCCGGATGATAAGGACAGACTTATTTTATTCGAGCTCCTGCAGGATTGCAGACAGCCAACTGCAAAGATAGCAAAAGCTGTAAAACTCCCCCAACAGACCGTTAGTTATAGAATAAAGAAATTGGAAGATTCTAAAATAATAAAAAAATATGCAGTAAATATTAATTATCCCAAACTTGGATTCAGCCGGCATTCTCTATATTTAGATGTCAAGGGGGTTTCAGCACAGGAAGTAGATAAGTATCTTCAGCAAATAACAAGCATTAACGAAGTTTCATGTTGCTATATGCTTCACGAAGTAAGCGAATGGAAGTTATATGTTTCTGTATGGACAAAAACAATTGAGAGATATGATGAAATTCAGACAAAAATAATAAGCAAGTTCAAGAACAAGATAAATAACTACTTGTCTTTTCAAAGTGTAAAATCGTTCACATATTTTGCAAGAAGATTAAATCCTAATAAAAAAGCACTTGTTGATGTTAAAGGAAATCCAGAACATCTTGAGATAAAAGATTCTGACTGGAAATTAATAAATAAATTAAAATCAAATTCAAAAATTCCTGTTGTAAAACTTGCCCATGAATTAAAACTAAATACTAATTCCGTAATTAAAAAAATAAACGAGCTAAAGAAAAAAGGAATTATTGAGAGATTTTATCCTATTCTTGACATGAAAAAGCTTGGCTATACTGAATATACTTTTATTTCAAGAATCGATCCATCTCATCATAAAAAATTAGAAGAATTTATCAAATTTACCGAGAAGGATCCGAGGTTTGTTATTGTAATTAAGGCAGTAGGTTATGTTAATTTATATTATGCCTTCCTCGTAAAAGACAGATATGAATTAAGTGAAATAAATCAAAAAATCCACAAACTTCTCGGAAAAGCGATCTTAGAGCAATATAAAATTGAAGTTGATGAGATGATTAGCTAGTTATTATCATAAGCTTGCTTGATAAATGGCATAAGCCTGTCCAAATCAGTTTCATGATCAATTCTTATGTGACTCCAAATTTTATCTTTGTGAGGTCTTAGGTCTAATTTTGAATCAGTGATTTTATTTTTAGATAATTTAATGTCTGTCCAAAATTGTTCTTTTTGAATGTAAAGAGCCGTAAATGCGTGATGGTTATCGTAAGTTATATGATTTTTTGAGCAAATCTCTTTAACATTTTTAGAAATATTTTTTATCTTTTTCATAAGTTCTTTTAATTTTAACAACATTTGTGCATCTTCTAACTTTGAAAAGTGATATTTTAGATCGTACTCTTGATCTGATCCTTTTACATAATTATTTTCATAGGCTTGTTTTATTAAATCCAAAACATAAACTAAGTCGTCCTTAGAAGTTAGCTTTATCTCATAGTTTCCTGTTCCTAAGTGACCTACATTTGTGACATCTCTGGCAAAATTTCTACTATCTTTTAATTTATCTGAAGGAATTCTAATAGCTACCTTGATCTGTTGATTTTGTAATTTTAATGAAGCAAAATTACTAAGTTTTCTAAAAGCAGTATAATGCTTCTTATTGTGCTGTTCAATTTTTGGATCTATTCTTAAAATGCCCTCTATGAGATACTTATACAGATCATCTATGCTTGTAAAATCTATTAAGGAAGATTGGTTTTCTAAGTCTATTCTTAGTAATTTTTGTAACCAAAGCAATGCCAGTTCTCCTTTTTTTCTAGTCAATTCGTCCATCTCTGTTGAATTTTGATAATTTTTTACATGCTTTAGTTGATTTCTAAAGACTTGAAGATTTTTGAATTGATTTTCTGTTTCTTCCTTGGATCCAAAAAGGGACTCAAACAAATCCCAATTTTTCTGGATAATTTTTAAGTAATCCATGACATCACAATTTTCAAGCTTTCCTCGAGATGATAAAATTTGTTCCTTTAAGTCGGGTCTAATTTTTATTTCTTTTTTTACTTTTTCGTTTATCTTATCGTGAATGTCTTGAGGAATGGTTCCTATACTCCAGTAGGATTCACCATACTTTTCTTTTAATAAGTCATCTATTCTGCCTCTGAGTTCTAATTCATATTTATTCCAAAGTTCGTCTGGAGATTTTTTAAGCTGTTGTGCTATGTCTGAAGTTATGCCCATTAAAGAATAAACTTCGTCCTTCATTAGCTCGGCTCTTTTCCTAATAAATCCTTCAAAATCGTTGTTTAATGCTTCCTCTATAGATAACAAATGAGTCTTTATGTCTTCGTCAAAATGTTCATTCTTAGATCTAAATTCTTTTAAATAATCCTTGGGATTTTTATTGCTTATGCTACTATTAGTATCTTTTGGTAGAAAGCACACATTTACTATACTGTTTATTAATGAATCTTTATTGCGTTTACCAATCTCCGATTTAATGGGGAATATATGGTGCAATTCATCTTTTTTGGTTTTAACTAAAATTTGATTAATGTGTATCTTACTATGATCTCGAAAATCAATTGGATTCAAATTGTTTAACATACAAAGGAGAGATTTGCAAAAGGCATTTCCCAATACCAATTCTTGACCGATTATATCTTCTGGCTCAATGATTTTTTTGAGTTTAATATTTAGCTTAGTGTCTCCCAGCAAAACTTTATCGAACCACTCGCAATCTTGTCTAATTTTTTCATTCGTTGCACCTTGATATGCAGCCGAAAAAGAATTTACCCAAAACCAGCGATTTATCGTTTCTCTTAGCTTGTCATCTAAAACCGTTTTTCCCAGCTTATGAAAAAAATAAGAAAGGGCAACTAGCATTGGAGGGTAGGGCATTATAACAGGAGAGCTTACTTTCAGATCTTCCTTAAGATAAAGTATGGCTTTTCCATAAGCCGTTGATGAGTTCTTCCAAAAACTCTGAATTTTTTCGGCACTTAAACTTAACAAATCCTTCTCCCTACAAGTTCTAAATTCAATTATAGATAAAAATCTTAAAAATAATGTTTCATCTATATTTTCTTTATAGCCACGATAGGATTCTTCGATATGATCATTAAAATCATCTAATATTTTTCTTAAGTAAAATTCCTCTGTGGTGCTGGTTTTTGCTTTAAATGTTTTAGCAGTCATCAATTCTACCAGAGTGAGTTTTTTACCCTTTTGATTCACTCGAGTAAATATTTCGCAAACTTCTTCTATAGGGATTTTGTTAAGTTTTATTATAGATAGTTTATAGCGAGTTCTTAATTTGTCAGAAACTTCCCTATAAAATTCGGCAAGCGATTCATCTACTTTTAGTAAATTTCTATATATCTCCGTATTAAAATTTAATAGGTCGCTAATTGGAACAACAAAAGATTTTTCCTCAGCAGATAATTCATTTAACTCGTCTTCGAAAATAAAAGGAGAATCTTCAAGCTCATTACTTGTTGATTCTAAATCTTCCTGTGCTCCCTTCCTAATATTAAAAAATAGTCTAATAATTTTTTTTCCTCTTTTAACTCCTTTTATCGAGCCCAATAAAGAAGTTATTCTTTGCTGTCCGTCTAAAATATAGTTATAGTTTCCTCTCTCATTTTGTTTAAGTTCAATTCCCAAAAGATCTCGATGTTTTGGCAGCTTTTCTTCGGTTTCCCAAATTAAGAAAGAGCCGATGGGATAATATCTATAGATACTATCCCATAAGGACTTGATATTATTCTGATCCCAGACAAAATCTCTTTGGAATATAGGAATAGCATAAAAGCCTTCTTCTAATTGTTCTAACATTTTTGGGAGATCTTTAGACTCAATAACAATATCTTTCTTCTCATTCATAGAAAATGTATGAAAATATGCTATTTATTTCTTTCGGGATTACCCGCCAAACAACCCCAAACACTCCCCCCTCAAAAACCCGCCAGTAATCTTTATTCTTTTTCCACCCTTCCGATTAAGTAATTTATCTGAAATCTTTATTTCATCAGACCCCCATTTAATCGCATCTTTAATGCTTGCACCATAAACAATTTCAGAGACATGAGTTATCCAAGCCATGTAGAAACACATTGGGCAAGGCTCGCAGGTTGAGTATAAAGTGCAACCTTTCAAATCAAGAGTTTTTAATTTATTAGTTGCCTTAATTATCGCTTGACTTTCTGCATGAAATCTCGGATCTCCAACAGGGCGTTTTCCTGCTTTAGAAATTATCTTGTTTCCTTTTACAACAACTGCCCCAAAATGATGTTTGTTCTTTTTTGCATCAGCAATTGCAGAACGCATGAAGTCCTCTTTTTTCATAACTATAAGAGAATTTTAGGATTTAATAAAGTTACTAATATAAAAACTCTCTTTTAAGAGCATCAGTAAATGCAATTGAAACAGTAAGTGGCACTCTTCCTATTGAAGATAGTTTTTTTGAAAGGGAGTAAGGCAAAAATAAAATCCCATAGTTATAAAAATAAAGATCAATGGTTTTATTAGTTCCATCATAACTCCCCAAATAAGATTTGGCCCATTTTACAATTCGTTTAATTCTTTTCTTGTCCGTTTCCGAAATTGAAAGTTGATTTTCTATTATAAATTTATCAAAGTCTTCTATGTCTAACTCTTGTTTGTTAAATAAGAATTTGAAATGTCCAAAACTTTCGGTTATAACAAAAACCTCTTCTATCAGTCTTGCCAAAAATCTTATTGGACAGGAACAAAATCGGTTGTTGATTTTTCCACTACATTCTAAATCTACATTCATATACTCTTGAGAATAGAATCTTTTAAACCATTTAGAATTAAAAAATTTATTCATAAAATCTATATCCTCTTTTGTTATCTCTTCTTTTTTAGTGGATTTGCTTGTATTTTTTCTAGAAGTTACGGAGTTTATGATAAAATCAATTAAAGGCTTTAATGTTGAGGTATATTTAATTTGATTGTAATTCTTGCCTGCCCCAAACTCCCGATCTAATTTCTTAACATAACCTTCATTCTCTAAATCGTCAAGATTTTTCTTTATATTATCTAACTGTACCTTCCCCCCATAAATCAGTCTAGATAATTCTGATTGGGTGATTGGATCATTAAGCAATAAAAAATATATTCTCGCTGACAATGATCCTTCTTTTAGCAATCCCTTAGTAATTATTTCATCCATAGTTGTAATGATTTTTTAAATTTCATTTTATTCAATTAGTAATATAAACAAAAACATATTTTATTAATTTATCGAGTTCGATTAAGCGGAAGGGCTATACTCCACTAGTTCCTTCCGCAGATATTTTTGCCCACCTCCCAGAAGATAGTATATTCATTGGTGGGCGAAATCGCTATTTTTTCTTTTTGTTCGTCGGAATTTTGAGGTTTTCGGCTGAAATGTGCAAGTTGGATTTTTCGGCACTGGAGGAATTCGTGAACATCTTGGAGATTTTTCTTATTGCGATATTTTTGTCATAGGTTTCTCCATATTTCTTATAAAACTTTTTTATGTTCTTGTTTGAAACAACAAAAAACCAGTTATCTCCAAAATTCTTTTTTAATAATTCCAATTTTTCAAGCAACTGCTTTCTGTTTTTTTTATAAATAATTCCTGTTTCAACTTCAATCGCATACTCCTTATCATTTACTTTGAAAATAATATCTGGCTTAACGCTTTGATATGTTCTAATTTCCTGAGTAAACTTTTTTATAAATTCCGCAATCTCAAAAATTGTTGTTGCATGATAAGGTGTTTCATTTCTGTTGATTTTTACAAGATAAGACTGCTTTTTTCCAAAGGCATCGTTTAGATTATATTCTCCATATTTTCTTGCCTTCAAAAATTTGACGTCTGCATCATTTAATCCTTTTTTAAGATGAACTCTTTGATCTAAATTTATTTTGCTTTTTATTGGTTTAATATTTTTAGTTGTGTCTTGTTTCTTTTGATTTAATATTTCGTCAGGATTCGTTGTGATAATTTTATGTTCTTTGTCAGATGCCATTATCTTTAATTCAGAATGGTCCTCTTCCATAAGCAAAAGCCCTTCTCCGGGTCTAGCTGTCAAAAGAAGTATTTTCTCTGCTTCGCTTAAATGAAAAACATTTTGCACGCTTTTTATCATTGCGGGTTTTTGTCTTAATAATAATGTGTAAGATGTATTTGCCAAGACACTTCTCCCCGCTTGCGAATCTAACATATTCTCAACTTCTTGATTAATCAAAAACAATCCAAGATTAAATTTTCTGCAAGTTTTAACAATCTCTAAAATATATGATGCATCTGCTGTTCTTGAAAGCAAACTCCATGCCTCATCAATAACCAAGAGCTTTCTTTCCAAGGAACTTTTCATTTTTGTGTAAATATAATCTAAAACAAGGAACATTAAAACCGGCTTTACTTGTTTGGGTAGATTTCCAATATCAAAACATACAAATCTATTATCAAAATTTATGTTAGTATGTTTGTTAAGAAAAGAGAAAACTCCTTCAACATACATATTCATTCTATTAATTAAACTGCGGATTGAGGTTTTTTCAAGGCTTGTGGCAGTTTTTTCCATTTTCTTGAGTATTTCTACGACATCCTCTAGAATCGGGGGCTCGTTGCCCCACGTTTCGCAGATTTCCCCTATTCCCTTGGACTGATATGCTCTGTTTAGTGCAACATCTAAAAAAGCCTTTTGTGGCTCAGAAAGTTCGCCTAACATAACCGGCATTAAGTCCATTAGTGCAAGACGCTTTTCATTATAATCATGCCCCATTAAATCCAAGGGATTAATCATTGTTTCAGAAGTTCGTGATAAATCAATTCTTTGTCCATTAAACTTCTCAACAAGTCCGGCATATTCTCCCTGCGGGTCAATAACCATAACTTTTGTGCCATTTAGCAAATATCTAGAGATAAGAAGTTTAGCCATGTAGCTTTTTCCTGAACCCGATGTAGCAAGACAAATCCCATTTGCATTTGAAAGTTTGAAAATATCCCTTATGATTGGAATATTATTTTTATTTAGTCCTAACCAAATTCCTGTGCTGTCAAATTTAAAGAAACTTGAAGTAAATGGGAAAAATGCAGAAAGTGCAGAAGTTGTAATATTTCTTTTTACAGCAAGCTCATCTAAAGCCAAAGGCAAGCATGACTTAAAACCTTTAATTATTCTAAAGCTAGCTTGTCTCGGGATAATCAATAAAGAATTTAATTCAGACTCTATCTTTCTAGTTAAAAGATTTAAGTCATCTAAAGTATTTGCTTTGCAGTCAATATACAAACTTATGTTAAACAGCTTTTCATTTCCTTTCTGCAACTCTTCCAAAATTTTATGAGTGTCTGCATATTTTATTTCCAAACTAGGATTTAATTGCCCCTTAATTTTTGCAGCATAAAGATCAGCTCTTTGCTTTTGTAACTCCTTATTTAACATAATCAATGTATTTTCAACAGAAGATGGCTGAATATGCAAAGACAAATCAAAATTACCTGAACAACTGACTAGCTTGTCTAAAAATCCAGATTCTACCATTCGGGGATATCCATAAGCATAAATTATTCTGTGAAAAATACCATCAATCTCTGCATGATCAATAAAATTATTTATTTTTTTAGGAAGCTTAAAAGAATTAAAGAATTTTGACATCACAGACTTTAATTCATTGTCCTTTAATCTAACTGATCTTAAATTTAAACTTCCCAACCTATCTTCACAAATTTTTATCTGAATATCGATGTTTGTTGTTTCAGGAATTGCAATGTAGAAACTTTTGTTTAATATGCTGTTTTCCCATACTATTTTCTTCATAAATGCCTTGTATTCAACATAAGTTTCCTGAAACATTTTATCTGTTTGTATTTTTTGATCAAGAAATTTAAAATATTCATCCAAATCCAAGGCGTCTGTATGCATTATAATTTGAACAGGAAAGTCGAGGGAGTTTAGGAATTTCTGAAAAGCATAAATTATTGCCTTCTTTTCTTCATCTGGCTTTATTGAGTAATTAATAGATTCAACTTTTAGTATTGCTATTTTTCTCGTTTTCTTTATTTTCATTTTGCATACACCAGATTCTCTTTAATTTCTTCAATGCCAAATATTCTATTCATTTTTTCAGGAGTTTTTACTTCTCTATATTTATACCAATTAATCCAGTCCTTGATTCTGGAAGATAGATTGAAAAACATAAAGCCTGAAGCTAGAGAGATAGGGATAAAAGTCAGAAAAACTCGGACAGGCATACTTGCGTTTAGTCTGAAGAAAAAAGCAAATGCAAATGGGAAAAAGATTAGTCCATATATTAACTGCCCAAATGTTAAACCAAAAACAATCTTTTCCTTATATTCTAGTTGCTGGGGGATTTCATACATTTTAAGCTCCTGCAACTGCCCCAACTACTGAAACGACCTGCATAATTGGTGAGGCGACTTTCAAAGCGGATTTAATTACAACAAATAAAATAAGAAAGATTGTAGCAAGATTCACAAAACTAAATGCCCCAATCATAATCAATATTTTTGTATTTTGAAAAGCAACCAGCTCCAGAAGTTTTGACGAAGTTAAGAAAACAATTGCATAAAAAAATGTTAGGGACATTGTTGCGAACAAAAAGTTTATGATTAATTTTCCATATTCTTTTAATGGCTCAATAAAATAAAAGAAAACTCCTACGGCAAATAAAATAACTCCTGCACTAACAATCATATATCTTAATGTTAAAAGAATTAGAGTAATTAGAACACTGGTCAGATAAGGCACTAGAAAAACAAATTGAAGTCCAATATTTGCAATATTATCGATTGTTAAAAGAAAGAAATTTTGTTGAACCATGTTTAATACTGCGGTTGTTACAGAAGACGTCACTTCTATTGCCAAAGAGTAAAGATAAAAACTGGACTGGACTAAAACCATCATTATCAGGATGTTTGCAAGCATTGCCTTTGATTTTTCCCTTTGCTCAACGGAGTGTCCAGAGATTAAGAATCTAAATCCTACATACATTAAGAGCATACCATAAAACAAAGACAAGATATAAACAATAATCGACCAAATAGGAGAGAAGATGTCAATATTAACTGGTTGAGTTAATAAATAATAAACCAAGTCTAAAAGTGGCTGGATTGGGGCATTTAGTATTCCGAGTAAAAAATTAAACAGGCTTTCAGAAATGCATGATGCAAGATTCGTGATCCCACACTCTTGAGCACTGACTAATGAAATAAAAAATATTGGAAGAAATAAAATAAAATATTTATTTTTCATTTTAGATCCCCAAGTTTATGCAACAAATTTTAATTCCCTTATAAAAGAAATATCCCAAGAAAGACAGAATTCCCAGATTATACAAAATGATTGTATTTTCCTTCTTTTTTACATTTACAAGCCAGTAGGAATTGTCTGCATTTAATCTAGCACTTATTTTATTTTCATAAAGAATTGCCTTAAACTCTGTATAATTCTTGGCTATTTTAGTCTGGTTTCCGTAAGTTAGATTTACAACAATATTGTTTGGGGTAATGTAAACCTTTATTGTGTCATTTTCATAATAATTGGTCTTGTCGGTTTTTATTGAAAATTCTGTCTTGTTAAAAGATAAATCACAATTTCTTATTAAAGAATTGAAGTGATCATAAAGTTTTATTTTGCAGTTTGAGTTATCTCTTACATTAAAATAAAAGATATTTTCATATTTTTCTATATGAATATTATTTAACTTGGTATTCTCTATCTTTTCTGCTTTTAATGTTAAAACATAATAAGGCAGGGTATAATTTAATGAATAAACATATTTGCTGTTTTGAAACTGAGAATTATTAAACTCTAAAACTAGGCTTGTAAAATTGTCTGCAGTCAAAACGCCCTTTGTAATATTAAGATATTTGTCTGTTATTTTGAATGAGCTGTTTAGCTGGCTTTTGTATACTTGTGCATTAAGAGCATCAGATCGTGTTAAAGTATCAGTTACATAATCAGAATTGTAATATTCACATCCATCCCCATAATCCCGATAATGTTTTATTCTGTATCTTACTCTTATATCAAGAACCGCTATAAAATTGGCATTTTCCTGATTTAAATTAAAACTTGTTAATTTGCTGTTTCCAATATTCTTTCCATTAAGATAAATTGTTAATGTTGCTGTATTTGATTCTAAATAATATCTTGTTTTGCAATCTTTCTTATATCTTGCAGAAGGTAAGGAATATTTGTAATTATATTCTGTCTGAAGTTTCCCATTTTGGGAAACATATAATGTATTATCCTCAATTATAGAAGGCATTACTGATAATATTTTTAGCCATGCATTATTTATAACTCCTGAAGAATAAACCTTACCGTCCGGACTATTTTGAACATTTAAATTAGTATTCCATTGATAAACAAAGTCAAAATTAGGAAGCGTTTTATTTTTATTAAAAATGTCGGATATCAATAAATCCTTTTCTGCAGAACTTAAATTTGTGCTTTGAATGGAATTACAAATAAAAAGGTCTCCGCCCCCAAAACTATTGCAGTTAAATGCAAGAGTTGGGGGCAGGAGCAATGCTAAAGCCAAACATATAAGGATTTGTTTTTTCATTTTACGTGCCAAGTACTAATTTGACAATAAATGGTGCTGCCCAAATTAATGCCAAACCAATCAAGACATACATAATCATGTTCTTTGCCTTCTCACGCTTTCCTGCGTCTGCACCACTAAGTATGTATGTAATGCCTGCAAAAAGCAAAACTAATCCCGCAATAATTGTTACAGCATATTTGACAAGATCATATATTGCCTGAACTGGCTTCAGAATCTCGTCATAAGTTGCCGTATCTGCTGCACTAACCATTATTATTTGCAATAAGCAAATAGACAAAAGGAGTACAGGTATAATTATTGCTTTAGCTTTTTGGCGTTTTTCTTGTGACATTTTATAACCTCCTGTAGACATTTAGTTCTAGGATATTTTGCAGTCAAAACCTTAAAGCAGGAATTACATACATCCCTTTCTAATTCTTCAAGCTCCTTACCGCAAATTATACAATCACTCATTTTGACCTCCTGCAATTTTTTCATGAATGTCTTGTCCTAGCGGGATTTTATATATCCATAACTGAGAAAAATTGTACAATTTTTTATACAATAAAATTCAGTTATGATTACTTAAACAAAGAAAATTCTAGTTTTTTATGAACGAAAAATATTCCGAAGATATCGGGGAACAAATCATATCAAAGCTGAAAGAACTCACATTAATTCTTGAAAAAATAAAACAGGAGAGAGATAATGACAAAAAACGCCCACATTCATCTAGTTGTGGAAACAGAGTTTCTTAATTCTCTTAAGCAAGATGCTAGAGAAAAAATGCTAACTCTCTCTGAATTTTGTAGATTAAAATTGCGGACAAGTCTTCAGTTAGACAGGATTGAATATAAATTAGAAAAAATTATGAAAAATGGAGCAAAATAAAAATAAATTTATTCTAGATGTATGTTGTGGTCCTAAATTGTTTTGGTTTAATAAGCAACACCCAAATACCCTTTATTTAGATAATAGAAAAAGAGAAAAAGGATATAATGATTACAGAAAAAATAGAGAGATAAACCCGGATATCGTTGCAGATTTTAGACATTTGCCATTTTTAGATAAATCATTTAAACTAATTGTTATGGATCCTCCCCATATCTTTTCTAAAGGCGAAACTTTTAGAATGGTTAAAGATTATGGCTGGCTTAATAGAGAAACGTGGAAAGCAGATATTAAACAGGGCTTTGAAGAATGTTGGAGAGTTTTAAAGGATTATGGCATTTTGATATTTAAATGGAATGAAGTCAGTGTAAAAAAGAAAGAGATATTAGAACTTTTACAAAAGGAACCTTTATTTGGTCATCCTAATGGGAGTAAAATCCCAACACATTGGTTTTGTTTTATGAAAATTCCAAAGGGTGTGAATTAAAATGAATGAATCAATTCACACCAATAAAATCATTCAGGGAGATTGTATTGAAGTTATGAAAAGTTTCCCCAATAATTATATTGATTTGATTATTACAGATCCTCCTTACGGGAACAATGTAAAATATGGCTGGAATAATAAAAGAATAAAAAATGATGAAAATCCTCTGATTAATTGTTCTGCATTGGTTGAAATGTATCGGGTGTTAAAAAGAAATAGTTCGCTTTATTTATTTACAAACTGGAAACATTATCCTTTCCTTACGGAATTTATTCTTAGATATACTCAATTCAGCATTAGACATCTAGTTGTATGGAAAAAACACAATTTTGGATTGGGCTGGGCATTTAGACATCAATATGAATTAATTCTCATTTTAGAAAAAGGAAAACCAAAATATAATTTAACAAATTTTTCAGATGTCCAAGCTTGCAGTCACATTAATCATAATAAAGAAAATCATCCCCATGAAAAGCCCGTTGATTTGATAAAAAAGATGATTGAACATAGCTCTAAGAAAGGAGATTTAATCCTAGATCCTTTTTGCGGGAGCGGATCTGTATGTGTAGCTTGTCAGGAAACTGACAGAAATTGGATTGGGATTGAATTAGATGAAAAGTATGTGGAGATGGCTAGGAAGAGAATAAGCTGAAAACATAACAAATATAAATACGGATAATATCTAATTTTCATGTCTCAAGAAGTCTTTTTCAAAATATCTACATCTAATGAAACGGTTAAAAATCAAATCAAAGAAAAGATTAAAAATTCTCTTCAGGCACTTAGTGAATATATTTGGAATGCTATTGATTCTAAAGCTAAAAACATAGAAATTAATATAAACCTTTCCGGCAATACCCTTCAATCATTAAAAATAACCGATGATGGAAGTGGTATTAATTATGATGAAATACAAAAAAGCTTATTTAAATTTCTTAGCGATACTCCAAAAGCAAAAATACACAAAGAATATTTAACTCTTCCTCATGGAAAATATGGTACTGGACGATTTTCTTTTGTTCAGTTTGCCCATCAAGTAAATTGGAATACCACTTACAAAAACGGAGAAGGTAATTTTAACTATGAGATTGCAATAGAAAGTAACTCTCTAAATAATGTTCAAAAGATTAAAGATAAGGAAAAGACTCATAAAGAAACTGGAACCGAAGTAAAGATTAGTCGGATTGATGCAAGCCAAGACCTAATTAAAAATGAAAAAAACCCCCTAGAAAGTATTAGAAACTATTTATTCCAAGAATTTTATCAGGTTATGAGGCTATATGGAATTAAAATCTCCTTAAATAAGCAGGAAATAAAGATTAATGATATTATAAAAAAAGAATATAAAAAGAAAATTAAGATTAAGGATAACGAATTTGAAATGACTCTTGTGAATTGGGAAAAAGACTTTTGTAATGATTTTAGTTATCATTTTTTAAATGAGGGGGGAGAAGAAATTTATCATAAAAAGTCTTCAATTTCAAAATACGATTCAAAATTTTTACATTCTTGTTATATAACTGGAAAATTATTTAATGACTTCTGCCCAGCATCAGAATTAAGAAAAAATGACTCAAAGCAAGAAAGTCTTTTTGATAAGGAAAAATTTGAAATATATTCTAAATTAATTGAAATAACAAACAATTTTATTAATAAAACAAGGGAGCCGTTTAATGAACAATTTGCGAAATTAGAAGTAGATAGCCTAGACAAAAAAGGATACTTTGATAAGATCCTAAAAAGCAAGCTTGACAAAGAGTTTAAGAAACCAATTATTAAAGAAACAACGACTGCAGTAATTAAGTTTGCTCCAAAAATTATTGAGAGATTGAATAAGGAACAAACATTGGTATTTCTAAATTTAATAAATAAATTAATGGATGATGATAAAGATACTCTTTTAGATATTTTGAAAATATTGCTCAATACGGAAAATGAGGAATCCTTATTAGACCTCAAGAATATTTTAGAGAAATATAAGGTAGGGGGAGTTATATCTTTGATACATGAGATTGAAAAAAGACTTCAAATAATTCAAAAAATTGATTTAATGCATCATAATGATAATAACAAAGAATATAGTGAAGACCAATTACAGGAAATATTAAATGATAATTTTTGGATTTTTGGGGATAATTATAGTTCACTCATATGTTCAGAAGAAGATGATTTTACTAAAATGAGAAATATATATATTAAAGAAATTCTTAAGGAAGATCCAAATAACTTTAAAGATAAAGTTTCTCAAAAGCAAGTGGATTTATTTATTCATGGATTTGTTGAAATTGATAAATTAAATAAAAATCTCATAGTCGAGATTAAAAAACCAAGTATAAAACTATCTAAGGAAATTTATAATGAACAACTACTTGAATATGCTGAAATAATTAGAAAAAGACCCGAATTTAATGACCCTACAAAACATGAGTGGCACTTTTTATTAGTGGGACACGATTTTAAGGATGATTTTTTTGAAGTTCGTTATCAAAAAAAACAAGAATATCTAATGGAAGAAATAGAATCTGCAAATATAAAACTTTATGTAATGAGATGGACAGATATCATCTCTGATTTAAGATTAAAATATAATTTTCTAAAAGAAAAATTAAATTTAAGAAAGGAAAAACTTATGAAAGCTAAATCTAAGGATACCTCCTAAATTAAAATATCTAAAATTGATATCTTCTAAAATAATTTAAACTTATAATAACCTAACTTTTTCTCGTTGAGTATTTACTAATTCTAGAATCTGATTCATCTGAGCTTCAAGGATTTGTACTCTATCGCTAAGCATTTCCTTTTCATTCTCAGATTTTACTAGTCTGTGTTCAATCTCAGTCTTTGTAATATCTACTAAAAGGTCTTCTTCGCTTATGGTATCTCTCATGCCCAACATCTCGCTATAATAATGGATTTTGTCTGATTTTTTCCAGCCAAATCTAAATTTAAGGGCAGATTCTGATTTATATCTTGGCAACCAATAACAGCATGAGCAGTGCCTAAAATCATACATAGTTAATTCTGAATATTTCTGTCCTGCCGGACTAACTGCATCTCCCAGTATTCTTTTGGCAAGTCTTTTGAGATATCTGTTCATAACTCTTGGATGCTTAGAAAAAATATAATCCTCCGGCTTTAGCCCCTTATTAGTAACATATTCTTTTATTATATCCGAGCAAAGCATTAATTTTATTCTTCTACCAAAAGTTTTACTCACTTCATCTCTTATGTTTAGTTCTTTAAAATTATTATAAAAATCAGAAACTTTGATATTCACCAGCTCAGTCGGAGCACGAATCCCAGAATCATATAAGAACATCATTAATAATTTATAATCATAAATTGAATTATCTACAAGTTTCTTAACTTGTTCTTCAGTCAAATATACCCATTCAGGTTTATCTTTACTGGTGTCTAAGTCTAAAGTTATGTCTTGAATTTCAATGCCTCGTTTTCTGTTTATTTTCTGATGCCAGTGCCAGAAAGCCTTGAACACCTTGACATAATCTGTTGGAGATCTATACAATTCGCCATCCAATCGAGTAATAGATCCATTTTTCATTCCAGTAAAAAATTCATGGAGATGTCTTTCGCTTATTTTAGTCACATTAATAACTCCATATTTTTCTTCAAATTGTTTTATTAAAAAAATTACTCTTTGTTTTAGATTATTAAGTCGAATATAGCTTCTTGCTCCTTTTTTGCTACCGCTTGCAACATTTAGTCCTTGTTCCATATCAAATAAATAATCTAAAACTATTCTAGAATTCTCTTCAGAAAGATTTTCAATTTTGTCCTTAGTTAAAGATTTCCAAGTTAAGTATTTCTCTTTATGTTTGTAAGGATCAATTTTCATATTAAGATAGAATCCTCCATTTTTAAATAGCTCTTGGATAAATTCAGAACAAGTAATTCTCTCACCGGTGCCAGAAGAGTATTACGCCCACACCGCAGGGTGCATAACATTGGCACCTGAACGGAAATTGTAATTTCTGAAAAAATTAGACGCTCTGGCTGGTGCCAATTTGGTAACACGCCCGAACCGCAGTGTGTATTATCTTGGCACTTTGGTGAGAATTGGCTTCCGACGCCCACTCCGGTGCCATCTTGATACAACGCCCGCACCGAAAAGTGTCCTAGTGTGGCACCGGAGAGAGAATCTGTTTTTTGTAAAACCCGACGCTCTGCTTGGTGCCACAAAGGTATTACGCCCGTGCCGGATAGGGGCTTATTGTGGCACCTTGACGGAAATTCTTTTTTAATAATAATGCAACACCCTTGCAGGTGCCAAGAAGATACTACGCCCCAACCGGGGATTGAACCCGGATCCCGGCCGCGACAGGGCCGTGTACTAACCACTATACTATTGAGGCATGAGAAAATATGTTAGAATTGCTTTTTAAAGATTTCTTTTAAATTAAATTTGT
>JBAZNI010000004.1:0-13296 GCA_041649295.1 Candidatus Pacearchaeota archaeon
GATATTGGAAGTGCATTAACAGAAAATCCAGAACAAGATTTTTTAAGAGGTTGTTATGCAGACACAGGAGTTTGTTTTAGAGCTAAAGCAAATGTTTATCAATTAACTGAACCATTAGCAGGCAGATTAGAAAACCAGCTTAAAAAAAGAAATATAGTTTTGCCAACTCCCCAAGTAATTTATTTTTCAGGATTAAACCTAAGAAGAGATTCAAATTCAGAATTTGGATTAGTTTATGATTTAGAAGATAATGCAGAAGTTATTGATGCTCCTAAACTTGTTTTAGATGGAAAGTTTAACAGATTTAGTGACAAAGGAATTCCAATTTTAGATGTAAAAGGAAAAAGAACAAGTTATATTACTAGTGGTTCCCGTTTGTCGAGGTTCTACCTTAACAACAATGGCAATGCCAACTCCTACTGCTACAATCTTCGTGATCCCGGCGATAGGGGCAGGGTGGTTGTTGTCGACGCCGAAGGCACGACGCCTGCAGAATAACTATAAAACGATTTTCAGATAGTTTTATAAGCATCTGCTTTCTAAAGTTTTTATGCTGTCAAAAGAGCAAATAAATGAGATAAGGGAACATCTTGAAAAAGCACAGAATCCTATATTTTTTTTTGATAATGATGTTGATGGATTAATCAGCTTTATTTTGCTTAGACGATATATCGGACGCGGGAGAGGAGTTGCTATAAAGAGTTTCCCTGAACTTAATAAAGAGTATGTTAAAAGAGTTGAGGAATTTAATGCAGATTATGTTTTTGTTTTAGACAAGCCAGAGATTTCAAGAGAGTTTATAGAAGAGGTAGTGGTCAAGAATATCCCTATTATCTGGATAGACCATCACGAGGTTGAAGATAACCGGAGGGTTTCCAACACACAATTTACTTTACTAAACTATTATAACCCTATTTTTTCAAAAAACAAACAGAATGTTCCTACGAGTTATATCGCCCAGAAAATAGCTGATAAAAAACAGGATTTGTGGCTTGCAGTTATTGGATGCATTTCGGATAATTTCGTGCCGGATTTTTATTCAGATTTTGAAAAAGAATATCCTGATTTATGCAGAAAGAAACCAGATTCTGCTTTTGAGATTCTTTATGAAAGCGAATTTGGAAATTTGGTAAAGGTTCTTAGTTTTTCACTTAAGGATAGGACAAGCAAGGTTGTTTCAATGATGAACTTTTTATTCAATGTCCGGTTTCCTATCGAGCTTTTAAAAGAAGACAATAAGAATTTTTTAATATTGGAAAGATACAGGCAGGTTAATAGAGTTTATTTGAAAATTGCTGATAAGGCAAAAAAAATCGGCAGAAATTCAAAAAAAACCATATTTTTTCAGTATGGCGGAGAATTAAGTTTAAGTGCAGAATTAGCCAATGAACTTTCATATAGATTTCCAAGCAAGATTATTATTGTATTTTATGTTAAAGGAAGAATGGTTAATGCATCAATAAGAGGCAATATTGACATAAGAAGTGCAACTCTTAATGTTCTTAAGGAAATTGATGGCGCGAGTGGAGGAGGGCATAAACATGCAACAGGTGCGAGAATGATGGTAGAAAATATTCAGAAGTTTAGGGAATTATTTGAAAAAGAAGTCGGATATAGTGCTTATTAACCAGATTTAACACAAGCTCTTTTACACCGAGCATACACCAGTTTGATTCTGGTTAGAGTCATATTCACCAAAAAGATTATATAGCTATTTTTTTACATATTAATATGGAAAACGAAGAGTTAATTATAAATAAACTAGATGTATTAAAACAAGAAATTGATTTTATAAAAGAACATATAATAGATGTAACTCTGACTCAAGATGATATTGATTCTATATACGGATCTGAAGAGGATTTAAAAAAGGGAAGAACAAAGAGGTTATAAAATGTATTTTGTAGAGCTTTCAGTAAGAGCTCAAGAATTCTTAAATAAATTGGATAGTAATATAAAATAAAGAATTGAAAAGAGATTAAAAAATCTTGAAAGTAATCCTATTCCAAGCGACGCAAAGTTTATTGGAAGAGATAATGGTGAAATGATTTTTAGGTATAGGATTGGTAGATTTAGGGCTTTGTATAAGATTAAGGAAGTTCAAAAAATAGTTTTAATTAATAAGATTGATAAAAGAGATAAAGTTTATGATTAGGGCATACACCAGTTTGATTCTGGTTAGGGACATTTTTTAATTTATCTTTATTTTACAAAGTATATCTTTTTTGATATAATCTTTTACACAAATTGTTTCTTTAGCCTTTTTATCCTTATCTGGTTTTTTCAATTTTAAAAAGGTAATTCAGAAAGCATAATGCAACAATAGAAGTTCCGTATTTTTTTCTTGGTGTTATTGTCTTTGTTATACATTTAATATTTTTTAGGTTAAATTTTTTTGAGTAGCCATTTATGTATAATTCATTAAGACTCATAGATAACTGTTTTTTACATTCTGCCTCAGTTAAGCTGCCGTTATATTCGCAAACAAGCCCGCCGTATTTTTCCCCGCTGATTTTGTTATATAACATTCCGAAGATAATTCCTGCAGTTGCCCTTTCCCCTTTTGAAGAATTTGCAACTGCCATAATTGTTTCCATAACACTTCCATGGATTAGTTTTTTTGGGCGTTTTATTTCCCTTGCAATGCTTGGTAAAATAGAAGAGTAAGTCATGATATTGCACATTTCAATACCTGCATTTTTTAATGCTAAATGATAGGAGCCTGCATGTATTGTTATGTTGCTTTCACCTTTTCCTTTTGCAATAAAATAATCTTTAGGTATTCTGTTTCCAAATAAAAATCCTTTTTGGTATTCGTTTTTTATTTCTGGTTCAAATCTTTTATGTTTCACTTTCCTTGGGAATTTTTGTTGATAATTTTATCAAAATATATATTTTATTAGTTTTTAAAGTTATTTCCTTTAAATATTTTGCAGAATTTATTTTTTCTTTGCCTTTTTTTCTTCTAATGGCTCTGAATTTTCTGGGTTTTTTTTACTGACTACCCCTTCAATTTTTTCTTTTATTTTTTTTAGGGGGTTTTTATCCTGCATATCTCTCGCAGAGCTGTAGTAATTTTTTATTACATTTTTTGTCCCTCCGCTTCCTCCTGCCCATGCAAGCATTATTCCGAGGACAAATCCGAAATCATAGAACCAGCCTTTATTATTTATTTCATAAATTCCATAATCTTTTAAAATTCCAACAATAAGCATTATAGGAGCAATGACTCCGTGAATAACCCCTGTTGTAAAGCCGGCCTTATGATTATCCCAATAAGAATGCTCTGCATAATATGTATAAACTCCTGAAGCTAAAAACAAAGAACCTATAACAACTATTAATGCTAAAATAAAACCCACACCCCTCATATCATTTTTAATGAGTGCATAATTTATAAATCCTTTGTTCTTTTATTGATTATGAAAAGGAGGGCGAGATGAAAGAGAAATCTTCTGAAGATTTAGTTAAGGATATAGCTAATTTGCTCAACATAAAATATAAAAAAAAGTTTGTTGCCTTTGGATTACTTGGGAGTATGGCGACTGGAGATCAAACAGAATTTTCGGACATTGAAGCTATCTGTATTTTAAAAGGCAAAAACATAGATAAAGATTTACATTTTGTGTATAATAATAAATATATCCATATTTGGTATGGAGATTTAGATGGCATTATACAGGGGTGTAAGGAAATAAATATTGATTGGCCTGCTGAAATAGGACATTTTAAAATAATTAAGATTATCGAAGGAGATAAGTCAATAATAAAGAAAATTCATAATGAAATAAATAAAATTTCTCAAAAAAAGCTTAATAGATGTATAGAAAATAATCTGCCCGCGATTTTAGAAGATAGAGATAAATTTAAATCAATTAGAAGTAGGGCAGGTATGAATTTATACGAAGTTAATAGCATTAAATTCCATCTAGTTAATAAAACAAATTCACTAATTGCTTTATTAAATAAATCCCCCATAGCCGGAAGCGGATACAGAAGTTTTAAATGGATTTACAAATTAAGAAAAAAACCAAAAAATTATGCAAAAGATATTAATGCTATAATTAAAGAAGATAACTTAGATAAATTAATAATTTTAGTTGATAAATTTGTATCTAATTTTATTAAATTTATGAACAAAAACAAAATTAATTTTAAGGAATTTGATAATTTGAGAAAGGTGGAATTATGAACCAAAAACTTTATAATTTAAGTAAGTATTATGTTAATAGAATGTTCCCTGGTGATCCATATGGGTCGCCAGATGCTTTTTATTCTTGTTTAAAACAAGAGGTAAAACTGGGATGAAACTTAATATTTATCTTTTCAGGCACGGACAGACATATTATAATAGGGATAAGATATTTACCGGATGGAAAGATTCTAAGTTAACTCCCTTGGGAATTAAGCAGGCAAAAATTATTTCTGGAAAATTAAAAAATAAAAAAATTGATGTTGCTTTTCAAACCCAGTTGTCAAGAAGCAAAGACACTTTAAAAGAAGTATTAAAATTCCATCCAGAATGCCGGGAGATAATTACTGCAAATGAAATGATTGAAAGAGGATATGGGAAACTTGAAGGAATTTCTCATGAAGTTTTTATCAATAAAACTGGAAAAGAAAAATTTGATTTAATTCATAGAGGATATAATATTTCTCCTCCAGGAGGAGAAAGCTTTAAAATGGTGGAGAGAAGAGTTGGCAGATTTATCAAGCATCTTAAAAAATTTATGAGTAAAGAACAGGTAAATGTTGCCATTTCTGCACATGGGAATTCAATAAGATTATTTAGGAAAATATGGGAGAAAAAACAAGTAAATGAAATGACAAAGTGGTTTATTCCATATGATAAAGCATTTCATTATACAATAGAGATTTAGATGGGGGTCTTAATAAGAAGGCATGAGGGGATACCTAGATTAACTGGGATTGCAAAATTAAGCATAATTATATTTTTTGCAACTATATCTTCTGCACTTATCGATACTATTTGGGCAGTTTATCTCGACAGTTTTTTTCACAGCGAATCAATAGTTGGTTTTTTTTCAGCAGCATTAACAGTAGTTTCATTTATTTCGTATTTTTTATTTATTCCATTTATAGAAAAGACAAGCAAGTCAAGAATATATGTTTATACTTTATTTTCCTTTATAATCACCTATATCCTGTTTGCAATTAATAAAAACTTTTACATTTTTGTTATATTAGCATTTATCCTAATGATTTTGCACACTTTTAGAATAACCAGCTTTGGCATTATTGTCCGAGATAAATCTGAAGAGACAAAGCTTTCAAGAAATGAAGGATTAATTTATACTTTTACTAATATTGCATGGGTTTTGGGGCCTTTAATCGCAGGATATACTGCTGAAAAATATGGCATTAATATTATATTCGCCCTTGCAGCTGTTTTTGTCTTTATTGCGTTTTCTTTTTTTATCATTTTGAGGGTAAATGATGCGAATATAAAGAAGAGGACTGATGAAGGCATTGTGAAAAACTTTGTTAAGTTTTTTAACAATCGGAACAGGGCATTGGCATATGTAATTCGCGGAGGTGTTTATTTATGGTGGGTGCTTATTTATTTGTTTATCCCCTTACATATAATAAGAAGCGGGCTTAATGATTTATGGATAGGATATTTTTTATTTGCTGTTGCTGTTCCATTAATTATATTTGGGTATAGATTTTCTATTCTTGCTGGAAAGTGGGGATTTAAAAGAATATTTAAATTTGGATTCCTTTATGTTGCAGTTATTTCATCTTCCTGTTTTTTTATAACTAACATCTATATAATTTTAATGATGCTTGTTTTAGCAAGTATCGGGCTGGCTTTATTAGAGGCAACATCGGAAGCTTATTTTTTTGATGTAATCACCAAAGAGCAGGAATCAAGATTTTATGGCCCATATAATACTTCAGTAGATTCCAGCCAATTTATTGGAAAAATCTGCGCTTCTCTTGTTTTGCTAGCCCTTCCATTTAAATACCTATTTCTTTTGTTTGGAGGATTTATGTTTATAATGTTTCTTATGTCTCTTAAGATTAAAAATGTAGTTGAAGCAAGAAAGTATTAATCTTTTTCATCTAAGAAACCTGAGACAATTACTATCCCTAAAACACAAATTAAGGTAACTATAAATGCGCTTATTAATTTTCCCTGAACAGGAGCAGATTCAGAAATTTTATTCACATACTCTGTAATCAAATCTTTCCAAACTAAAGCAATTAAAAATCCAAATGCGGCAACTATTGCACTTTTTAATGATATTTTGAATTCTCTTTTAAATTTAGCTGCATGAGATTTTGCTCTTTCCCTGGCAATTGAGATAGATAATCTTTCTTTTTTTTCTTCTAATCTCTTAATATCTTTTTTGAGCACTCTTTTCTCACTTTCTTTATCCATAAGATAAACAACAAAAAAAAGATTATAAATCTTGCTATAACCTATGGAAACTTATTTAATAGGAGATTTACTTAATATCTTATGGGAAACAAAATAAGGAAAATGATGAGGAAGAAAATAAGAGATACTAATATTAAGATAGAATATTCTTTTGTTAAAGTATTAACTGGTTCTGATTTGTCGAGCAGGAGATTACCAATTATGTCTGTTAAGAGCATTAATAGTGGGCCAACTATTTGGCTTACTGCAGGGGTTCATGGAGAAGAGGTGGGGGGAATGGTTGTAATTCAGGAAATTTTCAAAAAACTAAAAAATAATTTATTAAGAGGCGAGGTTTACGCATTGCCACTAGCAGATCCTATTGGGTTTGAAACTTCATCAAGAGTAATTGTCCAGAGTGAAGAAGATTTAAATCGTTCTTTTCCAGGAGATAAAGACGGTTCTTTAGCTGAAAGAATGGCTGACAGAATTTTTACAACAATAACAAAAACAAATCCAGATTTAGTTTTAGATTTGCATAATGACTGGAGAAAATCAATTCCTTATGTTGTACTGGATAATGTAGGGCAGAGCAAAGAAATTTATAATAAAAATAATTTTTTTGCGCATAAAACAGGTTTCCCAGTTATTTTAGATACTGATGATGTTGAAAAAACTTTAACTGAAAGTCTTGTCAAACATAATATTCCTGCATTTGTAATGGAATTGGGGGAGTCTTTTGTTGTAAATGAGAAAAATGTCGGATATGGGGTTAATGCAATTTGGAATGTTTTATCTTATCTGGGGATGGTAAACCCAGTAGAATGTTTGTCTGGATATAATTTAAATGAATCTGTCAAAGGGAAAATACTTAAATATTCATCAAATCCTGTGAGCCATTCAAGCGGGGTTATAAGATTTTTGGTTAAACCAGGGGATATTATTGAAAAAGGAACCCCGGTAGCTAAAGTATATAATGCCTTTGGAAAACTTCTTGAGGTTTTAAGAGTGCAGGAAAAAGCAATAGTTCTTGGATATTCAGATTATTCTGTGGCGTTTCCTGGAGCGCATGTTGTTTCTTTCGGGGTGATTTAGTAACCCTTAATTATTTAAATCAATGATTTTATTATAGAATATGAAAAGAGGCAGGATTAGAGCGTATATCGGCATCTTATTAATTGTTGTTCTTTTTATTTTAGCTTCTTATTATGCAAATAAAAATATTGATTATCTTAAGAATAGCATTTCAGAAAGTTATTTAGGAATGCTAATTTATTTTTTATTAGTTAGTTTAGAAATTATTATAGCTCCTACATCGCTTGTTCCATTTATTCCTATTGCTTCTGCTATTTGGGGAAGTTTTACTGCATTTATGCTTACATGGATTGGATGGACTTTTGGCTCTATAATTGCGTTTTTAATTGCAAGAGGAGTTGGAGTTCCTTTGCTTGAAAAAATTGTGTATCTTCATGATTTTGAAAGAGTTAGAAGATTGATTCCTGAAAAAAATTTGTTTTTAGGTGTTTTAATCATCCGGTTATTTATCCCTTTTGATATAATGAGTTATGCAATTAGTTTGTTTACTAAAATTAACCTTAAAAAATATACTTTGGCAACATTAATTGGGTATGCTCCAATTACTTTTGTGCTGACTTATTTCGGAGATATTTCAACACAAGTATGGGTTATACTTGGATTAATTGGAATAGCCCTCTTGTTAATTCTTATTTTATTCCATAAAAAAGTTAAGTCTATGCTTGTGAGATTATTTAAGGAGTAAGATGAAGATTAAAAACCAATAAAAGAATAAAATCTTATTTTCTACCCCTTAATTATCTCTTCACATTTATTGACAAAATTATACGCATCTTTTTTGATTTTTTCTGCAATTTCTTTTGTTGTTTGTTTTGTTATACTGTATTGTGCTATCTCTCTTTTATGTTTTGCATCAGCTATTTTTTCAATTTCTTCTTTATGAAACATTGCTAATCTAAGCAGCATTAAATTGTGTTCATCTAAAATCTTATTTTTAACAAATAACTCCTCTAAAATACATAAAGTTGCTGTATGATTCTTACTTCTATAACCTATCTTAGCTAATAATGAAATTGCAGCAGTATACATTGCATAATATCCAGTTATAACAACCCATTCATAAGTTGAATAACCTTCAGGAATATTTAATTCTTTTCTAAATTTTTTATCTTTTTGAAGTTCATCTAATATTTTTAAAGTAATAAGATTATTTTTTGCTTTAGATAAATATTCGCCGGCTAATCTTTTAGCACTTTCATCTTTAATCAAAAGCCCCCTTTTTATGTAAAAGGTTATTAATCTTTTCATTTTATATAAGCATAATAGTAAAAAAGTTCATAACCCTTAAGTATTATGCCATAATTTACTAAATCGTCCCAAAATTGCTTATTTTCTTCTTTAATTTTTGCAAACTCTGTTTTTAACATAATTATTGGGGTAAATTCAAGATTTGTTTCATATCTTAATCCTTTTATTTTATTTTCAACTTTGCTTCTATTAGAACTAACACAAATCACATCAATATCGCTTTTTTTTGTTGGACTTCCTTTTGCATAACTGCCAAATACTGCTAAAAAATCAATGTTTTCTTCATCAACATTTAATAATGCTCTGTAAATTGCTCCATATTTCTCGTTAAATTCTTCTTTTCTTTCATCTGTATAAAAAATAAATGCAATCCTAATTTTTTCTTTTGTAAAATCTAATGAGTACACAAAAGTTTTTCCAAATTTATTTTCAATAAGTAATTTCCTGCTAACTAGCTGATTTACTATCCTGTGAACAGGTTCATAAGATAATTTAGTTCTTTCTTGAATTATCTTTAATGTAATCTCTTTTCCTTCTGGAAAAAAGCCACTTAAGACTTTCAACTCATTTTCTGATAATTTATTGATATTTGCCATTTTTTATATTATTGTTTTTCCAATAATATTATTGGTATTCCAATATTTATAAATGTTCTTATTGAAAAATACGAAGATTATCCATTCTAGCCCTTATTACATTCAGTAATATTATGCTCCACGCTGTAGCTTAAACCTAAGTTGACTTATCTCACCATAATTGTAATGGTTATCGTCGATAAGAGTTTTTGAAATTTTAATCTGATTTTTGGTCAAAGTCTTCTAACTTTTAGGAGTTAAAGGCCCTGGATTGGAAATTATTTTTTTGCAGCTTTCCAGAGAGCATTAAAATAGTTTTTATAACTTGTTGAAACCTCTTTACTTATTGTTCTTATAGCAAAGGGATATTCTTTTGTCCATGTTATAACTGCAACTCTATTACCATAAATCCAGATTGAAGAAGGACTACTATTCTTTTCATCTGAGTATTTCACTTCTGTGAAATTTAATTTAGAAAGGTTCTTACCTCTTTTTAATCCTTGTTCTGAACTATCTAATATTGCTTTCATTAAAATCTTATTTTTTACCCTTTCTTTTTCCCAATGTTCAACATAATAAGATAATGTTTCTGGTCCTTTTCCACTACCAAAAGCGAACCATTCTTGTTTTATTTTAAGGATATCCTTTAATATTGTTTTTATTCCTTCTATTCCCTCAAAAATTTCTACAATGGGTTTTTCCTCTTTTGGTTCAAAAAGACTATTTAATTCAGGTATTATTTCTTCTAATTTTTCTTGTTTATCTTTTAGTATATCAATGATCTTATTTGGCGAAACGGGACTAAAATATTTTACATTATTTTTTATAACGTAACTTACAAATCCTTTTTTGATTAAGTTACCTAGTATCTTATAAGTTAATGAACGTTCTAAATCCGATTTTTTTGCAACATTGCTGGCTAAAGAGGAGTCAATTTTTAATAATGTCATATAAACTTTAATTTCTTCTTCTAATAATCCAATCTCTTTTAATATATCTGTATTTACCATAATAAAATTAATATTCCTATGCTTTTAACCTTTTCTGTTGTTGTTATATTATAACAACAAATGTATAAATACCTACCTAAAACCCTATTTAAATGAAGAAAATGAAACAACCGGAACAATATTTAGAAGAAAGATTTAAAGTAGGCAATGTTAAATATACTCCAATAGATGTAACTTTAGATGGGTATACAACTACTTTTCTATATCCTCCAGTAAAGACTCCAAATTATTTTGGGGTAAGTAAAGATTTTCAAAAAAGAGGGTCGAGAATACCTACAGCTAGAGAGTTATGGAATTTATTATACTCTGCAGGAGAATGCGTATCTAGTGATTGGGATATACAGCAAAGATTAAAATCAGAAACAGGAGTAATTGCAAGAAATATTATTGATTCCTGGGATCAATCTCTTCAGTCTTCAACCTGGATTCAGGTTTCTAAGGAAGGAATTTATATTCTAGAAGATCCATTTTTGGATCATACTCCTAGTGAAGATGAATTAGAAGATAGATTAAGAAAAAAACAAGATAATATAACATTAATTAGAATTCCAGCAATTCAAGGTTTTATGGATATTAGAAAGTATCCAAGGACATCAAAAGGTATTTATGGAAATGTTTCTAATTTACCTATTTTAAAATCAATTCTTGGAAAAAGAGCGTCAAAAACATTTGGGCCAAATTATCCTAAATGGTTTACATGTAATCTAGATGGAGGTTTCATTTATCTTTTTTTTAAAGATCATCATAATGGTAAAACTAACCATATTGGAACTATAAATCCTAATAATTCCGAACTTTCAACCTACTATCAAGTTAGAATGAATAACTCAAAATTGCCGGTTATAGAGAGATTATCTGATAGTGAAATTTCTAGATCTCATAGTTCTATATTAGAAATTATCAATGATTATGAATCCACAGAAAATTCGCCTACTATAGGTTTTAGTCATAATAGAGAAAACTCTGGACCCTTAGTTATGTAAATGAAAGTAAAATGACAAAACATAAAAAAATAGATAGAGAAATGGAATTATTAAGAATAAAAACTCAAACTTATGAAAATATTCATAGAGTATGTCATCCAGATCCAGCTTCAGAACCCGTAGGTCTTGGATTAAATGCTACTGAATTTGAAAAAGCAGAGTATGAACAAATAAGACAAGATTACTATGTTCTTCAGTCTCATACTAAACATTCAAATGATAATGATGGTATATAGTTTTTTATCATAAAATTCATCATCTTTTTTGCTATAAATCATATTATAAGTTCTATAACAATCTATGTAACAAAAAGTATGATATGCTCCTCGCAACTGAAAAATCACGAAAATTTTAGTGCCGTCAGTAGCTTAATACCTCGCTTTGCTCAATATTATAAAATGCTCCTGCCGGGATTCGAACCCGGGTCAAAGCCTCGAAAGGGCTTTATGCTTGGCCTCTACACCACAGGAGCTTACTGCATGTTTAAAAATACTAAAATTAGTTTTTAAACCTAACTATTGAGGGTTAAATCGTAATAAGAATTATATATTTAGTTTTTTAGCATACTGTCCGAGAATTGGAATTTCTTTTATTTCTCCAGATAAAGCATAAACCCAGCTGATTATCCAAAGAATAAATCCAAAGAGGTATATAATTGGAGAAATAACCCATCCAACAAATGGGATAATAATAACTACCGCCCCAATTAAATAAACAACAAATATAATCAGGCTTTGTTTTGCATAGTGCATAACATATTTATCTTTTTTCCAAGCTAAAATTGCAATTATAAAACCAACTATGCTTAGGAATGTAGCTAAAAAAGCATATAGTTTAGCATTCTCATTTAATTTTAAACTACCTGCTTCTTTTTTCACCTTCTTTTTTGCCATATTATAATAAGGATATTTATGTTTTTAAATCTTTTTAGTCACTTTTTTGTAGACTGCCTATCAATAAAGGATTTTATTGCATAATAGCTCCCACCGAAAATTATTATTCCTGGAATAAGAGTTATGCCCAAGGTAGGAATTAGAGCAACAGTTCCAATTGTCCCTATAACTCCTGCTCCTGCACTTTCTAAAACCTTGGAGATTATTGAGATTCTTTTTTCAACATTTTTTTCAAGAGCATCAATTTGCATTATATATTTCCCATTTTTAAAAATCTTAACTTTTCTTTCTTCTTCTGAAGCAAGAATTGAAATATTCCCCTTTCTAGAAGCAGAAATTCCTGCTGCGTGTCTTGTTCCATATCCAACAAAAGGCCTTGCCTTTTTAATCATAACTCCATAGGCAATTAATTCACCTTTTGTATTAATTATTACTGCCCCATCTATAACTGCCAATCCCTTTAAAATTTTTTCAGCACCTTTTTGAAAAACATTTAGTTTGCCAAATTTATGTTTTATAAGGTTAGAATATTCCACCTTGTTTCCTATAACAAAGAGTGCCCCTTCACCAGATTTTGCAATTTCAATGGAAATTTTTAGCAATATCTCCTCAATTTTTTTAATGTTTTCTTTTGGCATTTCATAACTTAAAATAGTTTTTAATATTTAAATCTTACGGACAAAATCTGATGTGTATAGGGGGTTAATGATGAAAGAATATATTATTTTTATAGTATGCTTATTGTATAACAAATATTTATTAATCATATTATATTGGCTTAACTTAACAGGAGTTATGCTGTTTTTACTAATTTAACTAAAGCAATAATAAACTATAAAGTTAGGTAAAAATATTGATTATTAACCTAAGGGTTTTCTTTATATTAAAAGATAAGTGAGCCTACCCGGATTCGAACCGGGGACCCCTGGCTTTCCTAGGGAAGCATCAGTTCTAACGAACTAACGTCATATAAGACCAGTGCTCTAACCTGGCTGAGCTACAGGCTCATGCTCCAATCAATTATATACGATATTTAAAGATTTTGAATTTGGACAATTTTATCACTGATAAGGGTTTAGATAAATTTTTAAACCTTTATTTTATAAC
>JBAZNI010000005.1:0-4773 GCA_041649295.1 Candidatus Pacearchaeota archaeon
TTACAACAATTTCTACAATTTAGGGGCAGGGTGGTCGGGGGTTTTAAAGTGTCCTCTTTACTAACTTTTACTCTTTATCTTTGGCTCACGATTGAGTTGAACATCGCACTTTAACAAAGTTTTTCGGACTAACTAAAAATAATAATTTCCGAAAAATTTGGGGAAATGCCGAGCTGAGGCATTTCCTGTTAAAGTGCTGTTCAACGACCCGAGCCCAGCAGGGCGAGAACGCAGAGGGGCAAGCGAGATTAATTTTAGACTAATTTTAAGGGCGGGGGACGGGAAAGCCGTTTTGCTTCTTTTTCTAAAAGAAGTTTCGAGAGGAGGGCAGTTAGTTTTGTGTTATTAGTTTAAAGTTGCATTAAAAGAATAGTAAGGTTTAAGAATTTGAATAAATTACTTATATTAAGATGGTGAATAATCTAACTTTTATCGATTTGTTTGCAGGAATAGGGGGTTTTCGTATAGCTTTAGAAAGACAAGGGGCGGAATGTGTTTTTTCTTCTGAATGGGATAAAGATGCACAAAATACATATTATGAAAATTTTGGAGAAATTCCAAAAGGAGATATAACTAAAATTAATGAAAAAAATATCCCAAAACATGATGTCTTATGTGGGGGCTTTCCTTGTCAGGCGTTTAGTATTTCTGGAAAACAAAGAGGATTTAAAGATACTAGGGGAACATTGTTTTTTGATATAGCAAGAATTGCAGAACACCATAAACCGAAAGTAATTTATTTGGAAAATGTAAAAAATCTAACAAAACATTATCATGGAAATACATTAAAAATTATTTTAAGGACTTTGGAAGATTTGGGATACGATGTTTTCTACCAAGTTTTAGTTGCAAGCCATTATGGAGTTCCTCAACAAAGAGAAAGAATTTATATTGTTGGGTTTAGAAAAGATTTGGGCATAACAAATTTTCAGTTTCCAAAACCAACTTATAAGAGAATATTTGTTAAAGATATTCTTGAGGATGAAGAAAAAGCTAAAGATTGTATTGTAAATAGAACAGATTTAAAATTTTGGAAAAGAGACGAAACCCCTTCATTAAAATTAATTCAAATTGGTCAAATTAATAACGGAGGACAGGGAGAAAGAATTTATAGCATAAATGGTCATGCAGTTACTCTTTCTGCTTATGGTGGAGGAGTCGCAGGAAAAACAGGAGCATATTTAGTAAATGGTAAAATAAGAAGATTAACTCCGCGAGAATGTGCGAGAGTTCAAGGATTCCCAGAAGATTTTAAAATTCCAGTTAATAAATATCAAGCATATAAACAATTTGGAAATAGTGTTTCTGTTCCTGTTGTTGAATCGATTTTTAAAAAAATAAAAGAATCGTTATCTCAAGAAAAAATAAAAGAAAGTGTAACGATAAAATCTCTTGAATTTGAAAGAGAAAGAGATTATGCAATTCAAACAAAATTAATAAATGCTTAAAATGGAAGACAAAGTTTTATTGGGTTCTGAAACAGCGAAGGGCGGTTTTAGGAATGAAGATGATGTTATCGATAAATTCAATAATTGGAAAAATGAAAAAATAGCTCAAGATTGGTTGATTAAAATGGGCTATATTATAAAAGAAATTGAATTTGTTAAAGCAGTTAAGATTTCTGGGAATTATAAAACAGATGTTCAAGTTCAAGTTACAATAAAATTGAAAGAAGAGATTGATTGTGAAAATCTTTCAATAAAATTAGTAAGTAATCCTCAAGGATTTAATCAGATAGATAAAAGAGAAGTTGATAAATATGTTGAAATGTGGAAGATTCCTAAAGATGTTGAAGAAATTTTAAGATTATTTACTGGAAAAATATCTCCAAGAAAAGATGTTGAATTAAAAGATTCTAGAAGAATGTTTCTAACAGAAATGACTGAAAAAGAAAGGGATGAATTACTAAACTTCTTTTCTAAAAATAAGATTTTAATTATTTCGGACATTTTGAAGGGGAGAGATAAATTTTCAGCAGATTGGATGCTAGTTATCTTAAAGAAAAATAAAGATAGTTATGAATGGGTTTTGAAAGACATTAATTCTGTTATGAATATTTTTGGTCAAGGAGATGTTATTGTAACGGATAGGGGAAGTTTAAGGATTGGTAAAATTACAATGCAAAGAAAAGGCGGAGATGGTGGGAGAGAATCTGCAAAAATGTTGCAATTTAAAATTAATCCTTGCTTATTATTTGAAAAATAAAGATTATATAAATTAATCCTTAATATTTATTAACTATAACTATTTTAAGAGTGTATGCCCGATAAATTATTTAATGAACAGGAATTTGAAGCAATCTATCTAAAAGCAATTATTGATTCCTTAGATTCTATGCTTAATTCAGAATTGCTGGAATTAAGAGGTAGTAATCCAAATTCGGAAGTATATTTTCATCAAAAGGCACATCAAAAATATTTTTATATATTGCTACTTGATTTTATACATAGCAAGGCAGATAATTCTCTTTTTGGAGAAAAACTTACTTGTTTAAATCTCCTAAATAAAATTAAAGAAAATCCGAATTTTAATATGAATAATTCTGTATCAGAATTAAAGAGTGCTACGAACACTTTTGAGTCTTGGCTGAATGAAGAAGTTATTATAAACACTTATCTTCCAACAATTGACAAAGAAGGCGATTTAAAATTGAAAAGAGAAGAATTTATTTATATTTGTTCAAATATTTCAAAACATAATTTTACCTCTTTGACTATTGTCTCTAAAAAATTAGTGGAGATTTTAAAAAGAAGTGAAATTAATATTTCTCTTCATGATTCCTTATTGATATTGGAAGATTTTTATGAGCGGTTTCATGATGACATACTAATTTATCATGCAAGTAATATTGCTGAAATGTTAAACAATATTAGGTGGGGCATTCAAGCATATTTAATACCTGAATTTAATCGTGCCTATAAAAAAGACTCTTCGGATAGATTTCGTTATAATTATGAATATCCCGAAAAAATTAAGGAAAGTTTTGCAAGAAGTTGTTATTGGAATTTGATGAATTCAGTTAGAAGAGAACCTCAAATTAGAAAGTTTGTGTCAAATAAATGGTTGAAATTGAGATATTAATTTTCTGCTAAGCAGATTATTCTTTCAAGTCGTCTGCCCTCCTCTCGATTTAATAATCCTGAAACGAAGTTTCAGCTATCTTTCGGCTTTCCCGTCTGGGGGGGATGGAAATAACTAAAATTAATCTCGCATAGAGTTTTTTGCATAGCAAAAAATTTCGTTGAACATCGCGATTAAACAACCCGTAGGGCTCGAGATGTAGAAATTTTTCCCTCGTGAAACAGAGCTGGAAAAATTTCGGAACGCTCGAGTGTTTTTGCGTAGCAAAAATATGGGAAAAATGTGTCCCGAAAAAAGAGGGTGAGCAAAGCGAAAACATTTTTCTGTTTAATCTGCTGTTCCCAGACCCGAAGGGCACGAGCTGAAACAAAAAGTTTCCTCGTGAGTTTAAAATTTCATTTTAGGGTGGGGGAGGAGGATGGTTGTTTCCGACGACCAATTTATTAGAGAAAAAAGCCTGCCCTTTTTTGTTTCTTTTTTAGAAAAAAAGAAAATGAGGGGTTCTTATTTTGCTTCTTTTTCTAAAAGAAGATTAAGAACATGTTTTAGTTTCTTCTTCTATTTGTGTTGCGATGTAATTATACAAAGTTAAATCGTCAATTTCCGTTCCATTAACTAAAATTTTTCCTTCTCTTGAAGCCTTTTGATATGCCCTATAAATATTTCCATTTATATTGTAAAAACATTCTGATGTTGGTGTGGAGATTGTAATTATATAATTGGTAGCATCTTTATAATGCACGCCCAAGACAATTAAAGCATTCCAAACTTGGTCGTTTATATTACCTAAAGATTTCATATTAACAGAAGCCCAAGTCTCATTTAACGCAGACATTTCTGAATAATAATTGGAAATAACATCATATCCATCTTCTTCTAGCATTTCTTTCACTCTTGCATCTGGATTAGATTGATGAAAGATACCAAAGCTCGAAATAGAATAAATCACATAGGCAACGATTATGACAATTCCCAAGATTGTTAAAGAAATTTTCCAATAGTCATTTATTTTTGTTTTTTGTATCTTTTTTATTCCTGCAAAAATCAACAAAGAAACAGCAACTATCCAAGCTATTTGCGTAAAATAAGCGAAAAATGTTTTAAGACCTCCAGTTCCTGCAACTTCTTCTAATCCATTTCCTGTCCATTGAATGGGGATAGATGCAAAAATAAAATAAGAAACTATTGCAATAATTACCCATACCCACCAAGTTAAAACTAATTTCTTAAATTTGTTTTCTGGATTTTTCTTTTTAGACATCTTAAAATAAATAAAGAAAGTGTAATTTAAAAACTTAATCATTTCGGCGTGAGCCGACAAATTGTCCGAAAGACTAAGAACCCCTCAAAGTAAATGAAAAATTTGGGTGTAACGAAGTGAAACCTTTTACCCCTTGTTATGCAAAGTGCGAAGCATTTTGTGGGTTTTCTCTTCGGTCGGGTAAAAGAAGTTTTTCTCTGAAAATAAAGTTTTCAGCTATCTGTCCGTAGGACGCAGGCTTTTTTCTCCTATCTCGGGTGGGTAAAAAATGAAATTTTAAATTTGGTCGATTTATCGACGCTGGGAACTACAGATTAAACGAAATCTTTATCGTAAAATTTATATATTTGAGGGATTATACGAAGTAATGAATGGTCTCTTGATTAAGTTAAAAAATGAATTAGAATTAAGAAATTACTCAAAACAATCTA